>CALXQI010000001.1 GCA_944390585.1 uncultured Alphaproteobacteria bacterium
ATTTTATATTTGTATACAACTTGATTGTTATGCAATGTTGCATCGTTCATCAAACCAAGCCTGTATTTTTGCATTATTGGCTTTAATCTTTTCTGCAATATCAGCATTTCTTAATGCCTGCTTTGCACTCCATGTACTGAATTGATCAGAAGTATCTTCTTCTGACAAAATAACGTCTTTTCCCACCGTATGCAGTGTATTATCTACAATTTGCAGTTTAGACAATATATCATCATTTTCTTCATAATCTTCTACAATACTGACTTTGCCATCATTAAGAATTTTTGCACGTGCATCCCGCACACTTTCTCCAAAATTGTGCAATCCATTATCTTCAAATATTTCAAAAACGTAACAATGCGAATATGTATTTTCACTTACTTCGCAAGTGTCATCAACAATCTGTTTTAGCAAATCAATATCGAAAATTGTACTAGAAGATAAGTTTGGTTGAAAATATTTTCTCTTAATTAAAACATTATTGTTATTCAACTCAAACTCAAAAATATTTACTGGCCATTGATACATGCTGAGCTCAGATTCATTTTTCCAACCACGATGACAAGCAATAATAGTACGTTTTTCCCACATATTTAACACCTGATCATTACAGTGTACGATATATCTACTGCAACTCAAACATGGTGCCTTCCCAGAGTACACAAAAGATACATCCACTTTTAATTTGGTGCACAAATAATCCAACATTTGTTCTGTATGCATAATACATCCAAAATGGCATGTTTCTCTAGTATTCCCAAGTATTTGATATAATTCACTCAATACATAGCCCATTTCATCAATCTTTTTAATACGTTCTTGCATATTTGATAACCTAGTCTCCAATTCTCTCCTTATTCCAGGCCACAAAGCTCCAAACTGTCTATTAGCTATTTTATAATCATTCTTATATGTAGGTATGCTTTCTAAATATTTACACAAAGCTACTAAAACATTTTTAATAGTTGTTTGTATCTTTTGTTTACAAAGACTTTGTGTTTTATCTGTTCTATTTATTCCGGAATTGAAAAACATAAACACCTTGTTACTTGTTAAAATACTGTTAATGGATTTTATTTTATTTTTTTGTGATGATTTTGATATTGCAGATAATTTGAATAATATATGTTCCAAAAAGATACATTCTTTATTTTTATGAATACTTTCTAGGCATTTTTCTAAATCACCATTAGCACGACCTACCATTTCATTTGTCATATACAATAAGTCAATAAATCTTATTACATTCTTCACATTAATGCCAGTAGTGCTACTAGATTGAGTAGTATTACTAGATTGAGTAGTATTACCTGTTTTTATAGTTTCTTTATCTACACTATCTAACCATCTTGCAGAACGTATAGCAAATACATCATGTTCAACTCCACTTACTAATATGTAGGGTTTGTTCGATATCGTAACTGCGAACAGGTTATAATTCAGAAGACCGGAGTCACGTACAGCAACCAACTCTTTTTCGCTAAAGGTACTACACACAGCGTTGTACTGACTGATGTACTCACTACCACAGCAAGCACACCAGCACGCAAATAGTGTACACACTGCTCCAAATAATTGTATATTAACAAACATAATACTCTCCCAATATTTCAGGAACATTATCATATAGCCACTCATAAATTTTCTTTCCAGTGCGATACATGTTTGTGCCACAATCATAATTTTGGCATAATAACTTACTCATGACCAAATTAACTTCTTTTTTACATTCAATCATTTGTTTTGGCGATTCTATGCATAACTGCATGAAAATGTACAAACGATCTGCTCTACATAACTTTTTTACATTCCCATTATCAGCATAAAATGCAACACATCTTTTAACACAGCTAACAATTTGCGAATCGTCATGATGAATGTGGTGTAGTGCAATAGCGTCATTCAGTTTTTCCCATATTAGCCACTCATTCAGACCAGTCCACGTTATATTGTTCATGTCATTATCAAGCCCCAATTCTACACAAATATTAACACGATCTTGTTCTCTATTACTATTTGTGTCTTGAATGACAGTGCGTATTTTATCAGCTAATTTATCCAATTCTTGTTCATTACATGCACAAACAATAGTTATACAATTGCGCTCTTCATTAATCTCACATTCAATATTCGGATACACTTCGTCTTTACAAATCTTATTTATTGTGTTTTCTTTGAAATCATCTAAGTTGTAATAACATTTTTCTATTAGCGCAGGATCAAAACCAATGTCGATTTTCATTTTGTTCTGTACGTTTTCACTCGTACATTCATGCTGACAGCATTTATCATGGTTAATTTCCACAAGTGTCCCTGCATCATGGACTGTATTTTCAATTTCTCCAACATCACGTTCTTGTACTTTATCTAAGAGTATTCCATCACCAGATGCCATCAGACTGCCTACGCACATGATACTTACCAACAACGCTTTCTTGTTCATCATGAATCACCTAATTAAATATAAAGCCACGCCGTCAGTGTATCACATTTTGGTAAAATGGAATAGTTTTTTATCAGCATTTTTACACGACATATTATTGTTTTATATAAAAATACAAATATATACTATTGTATATTTGGTTTACACATGCATAAGTGAGACACGATGGTAGCAAGTGTTTTTTGTATGTTTAATACAATAAAATGATAATATAGAGTATAACATATTATTTATTTTATATT
>CALXQI010000002.1 GCA_944390585.1 uncultured Alphaproteobacteria bacterium
CTTGATCTCTGCCTGCTGGTTCTCCTCCGTCTTGATCTCCGCCTGCTGGGTCGTCTCCCTCTTGATCTCCTCCTGCTGGATCTCCTCCACCTTGGTCTCCTCTTGCTGGGTCGTCTCCGTCTTGATCTCCTCCTGTTGGGTTGCCTCCACCTTGATCTCCTCCTGCAGGATCTCCTCCACCTTGATCTCTACCTGCTGGGTCATCTCCGTCTTGATCTCCTCCTGTTGGGCCGTCTCCACCTTGATCTCCTCCTGCAGGATCTCCTCCACCTTGATCTCTGCCTACTGGGTCATCTCCACCTTGGTCTCCTCCTGCTGGATCGCTCCCTTTTGGATCTCCTCCTGCTGGACTACCTCCTGCCGGGTCACTTCCTTTTGGATCTCCTCCTCCTGCTGGATTACCTCCTGCCGGGTCACTTCCTTTTGGATCTCCTCCTCCTGCTGGATTACCTCCTGCTGGATCACTTCCTTTTGGATCTCCCCCTCCTGCTGGATTACCTCCTGCCGGGTCACTTCCTTTTGGATCTCCTCCTCCTGCTGGACTACCTCCTGCCGGGTCACTTCCTTTTGGATCTCCCCCTCCTGCTGGATTACCTCCTGCCGGGTCGCTCCCTTTTGGATCGCCGCCTCCAGTTGGACTACCTCCTGCTGGATCACTTCCTTTTGGATCTCCTCCTCCTGCTGGACTACCCCCTGCTGGATCACTTCCCTTTGGATCTCCTCCTCCCGCTGGATTACCTCCTGCCGGGTCGCTTCCTTTTGGATCTCCTCCTGCTGGCTTACCTCCTGCCGGGTCGCTCCCTTTTGGATCGCCGCCTCCAGTTGGACTACCTCCTGCTGGATCACTTCCTTTTGGATCTCCTCCTCCTGCTGGACTACCCCCTGCTGGATCACTTCCTTTTGGATCTCCTCCTCCTGCTGGATTACCTCCTGCTGGATCACTTCCTTTTGGATCTCCTCCATTTTTGCTATTATCTTTATCTCCACCACCATTATCTTTGTCTCCACTTCCATTATCTTTATCTCCTCCGCTTCCGCCTTTATCAGCACCTTGATTTTCTCCCTGCTTATTGTTTTTTCCTTGATTTCCACCACTACCAGATTTTGGACAACTATCTTTTGCACGCGCATCTGCCTCATTTACCATGGCAGATAAAATTATTGTAAAAAATATAAACTGCATTATACGCTGTAACAGCATATACAAATAGTATAAAATCCCATACTAATATTGTTGCACAAAAAAATTTACGATTGGTTTACAAATCTTTTATTCTAAAATACACAATATTTTTTACAAAATTGCATACATACATCTTGATGTTTTTTGCCATATCGTGATACAATTATAAATCATGTTGGTTTTAAAGAGGTTTCATGGCATCCCATGAATCTGCAAAAAAGAGTATAAGAAAGACGCAAAGACAGCGTAATGTTAATATATCTCGCATAAACCGTATACGAACATTTGTCAAAAAAGTCGAGACGTTGATTGCTGATGGCAAGACTGATGGCTTGCAAGAGGCTTTTTCTAAAGCTCAAAGCGAGTTAATGCGTGGCGTGACAAAGGGCGTATTGCATAAAGGTAATGCGTCTAGAAAAATATCGCGTATGGCATGGAAAATAAAAAGGTTAAGTGCAGAAGACTGATGTTGTAATTGTTGGCGGGGGACCTGCTGGCCTTTATGCTGCATATTGCTGCGGCATGGCTGGATTGGAGTGCGTTGTGCTGGAGTCACTTAGCTTGCCTGGTGGACAATGTGCTGCGTACTACGGGGATAGGTTGATTTACGGCGTACCCACTGCAGTTTCTATGAAAGGAAGGGACGTAACAGCAAAGTTGGTAGAGCAGGCTTTGAGTTTTCCTACTACATCAATAGTGTATGACTACCGCATTAGTAGTTTAAAACAAATTAATGATGATCTTGTTATTAACGATTACTATGTAGGCAAATTTATAATTTTTGCAACTGGAGCTGGAGTTATGCGCCCGAGTGTCCCAAATAACATTGTTGGCGCTGATAGATCGGATGGTTTTGTCAAATATTACTGTAAAAATATCAATGATTATGCTGGAAAAAATGTTGTTGTAGCTGGTGGCGGAGATTCTGCAGCTGATTGCGCAATCAATCTTAGCACTGTGGCCAAAAACATTACATTGATACATAGACGCGACAGCTTATCATGTACTCAATTTAAAATAAAAACAATATATGATACAAAAAATATCACTTTGTTACTGAATACAAGAATACAAAGCGTAGCTGAAGATAATAAAATTGTTACAGATAATTGTGTTATTGAGCATGTTAATAATATCATTTTTTGCTACGGCTTCTCTACAGAGCAATGTGTGTTGGATGGAATAAATGTATTTACTAATGGAAGTATATGTGTTGATCCTGATACGATGCAAAGTAGTGTAAATAACATTTTTGCTGTTGGCGATGTTGCTACGTATAACAAAAAAAAGAAAGGATTGTTGTATGGGTTTAGCGAGGCAGATAAGGCTGTACGTACAATATCTGATATCTTGTCTTGTCAAGCACCTAGTAGTTAACAAGTTTTTATTGGCATGACATTTTATGCTATATTGTATGGGAACATTCTATTTGTATGCATTGTTATACTATGTTTTCATTATCAGGCAAGCGTGCATTAGTTACAGGTGGCAGTGGCGCAATTGGTAGCGCAATTGCTAAAAAATTTATAGAGCTTGGAGCAACTGTTTCTATATCTGGAACAAACGATATTGCATTATCTGAAATAGCAAATACAATAGGAGCGATTAAGTTACTATGCGATCTGTCAGATAAAGAAGCTCTATCAACACTTGCTCAGTCAGCAATTGATAGCATGGGGGGTATTGACATTTTGGTAAATAATGCTGGACTTAATAAAGATACTCTTTTTATCAAAATGTCTGATGAATATTTAAGCAATGTAATGTCTGTTAATTTTGAGGCAGCTTTTACTTTAACTAGACAAGTTATAAAATATATGAGTGCACAAAGATCTGGACGCATAATAAGTATTAGTTCAGTAGTTGCATTTACAGGCAATGTTGGCCAAGCTAATTACTGCGCTAGTAAAGCAGCCCTTGTTGGTTTTTCCAGATCTATCGCACTAGAATACGCAAAACGTGGTATTACAATAAATTGCGTAGCACCAGGTGCTATACAATCAAAAATGATTGAAAAATTAAGTGAAGAAAATCTAGAAAAGTTTGTTAGTAAAATTCCGGCTGGATATGTAGGGACACCAGAAGATGTTGCAGCTGCCTGCTGCTTTCTTGCTTCAGATGAGGCACGGTATATTACAGGTCAAACTCTGCATGTTAATGGCGGAATGTATTGTGGATAAATATTTGTATTACTGTGCAATTAATGCAATATGATGTTCATTTGCATATTATAACAAGTTAAACATAATTCTAGTACTTGACAAAGTAATATTGTATAATGTTTATAGAATCTTGTTTATTAGTAAAATTGATAAGGCGCATATTATTCAGCTTGCTTTGCTTTATTGGTAGCGCTGCTTCACAACAATCAGCTATCGTAATAGATTGTACACACAAAAAATCTGTACTATTTTCTTATAAATCAGATGCTAAACGATATCCAGCATCGTTAACAAAATTAATGACAATATACATTCTTTTATCTGAACTAAAAGCTGGAAAAATAAAATTAAATACAAAGTTTCGCGTATCAAAATATGCTACACAGCAAATGCCATGTAAACTTTACCTCAAGAGTGGAGATACTATAACAGTCTCAGACATTATCAAAGCCCTATTTGTTAAATCAGCAAATGATGTCGCTGTTGTCGCTGCTGAAGGAATATCTGGAAGCGTAACAGAATTTGTCGCAAAAATGAATAGCGTTGCTAGAAAATTAAAAATGTTTAAAACACATTTTGAAAATCCATCAGGTGTTCCAAATTCACGACAAGTCACTACAGCATCTGATATTGCAAAGCTTGGTATTGCTCTATTTCAAGATTTTCCTCAATATAGAAAATTTTTTGCATGCAAGACTTTTGCATATCGTGGCAAAACTTATAATACGCACTGCAAAATTCTAAGATGGTACCCAGGTATTGATTGTGCAAAAACCGGATACATTGCAGCATCAGGGTTTCATCTGTTTGTGACATCCCAAAAACACAATAGAAGATTGTTTGTCGTCGTAATGGGTGATAATAGCAGCAAACAAAGAGATTTGCATGTAGCTGCATTACTTGACAAATTTTTCAAAAAACAAGTAAATAAAAAACATAAACGAAGTGGAAAATTTGATGCTTTAGTAAAAAAATTCAGAAATACACAAAATCAAACACGTATTAAAAAACCACGTAAACAAATAAACGACCCCATTCTAAATGTTACAGAAGAGTTCCATATTCCTGACGCAAAAACAAAACAAATTATCGATGAATTATATATAACAAATGATGAAGTAGACGATACAGAATTTAAACAAGTTGATGAAGTACACATAAAATGTAACAGTAAATAATAGTGCACCTAACTTTATTAAGCAATACGCATTATTTATTCCACCAACATAAGAAAACTACCCAATCTTCTGTGTTATAGAAAATTGATGAAGTACATGATTTGTATGTTATTTGTATAAATCACTTAGAGGCCAATTCGGTCGCACTGGTTCAGATATTTTAGAAGGAATAAAGCAATTTTTAACATGTTCTATCGCACACCATGCAATCATTGCAGCATTATCTGTGCAGTATTTGATTGGAGGGGCATAGAATTTTATACCGCTTTCAATCGCCAACTCCTCAAGTTTTGACCTTAATAAGCTATTTGAAGCAACTCCACCAACAACAACTATCTGCTTGACAGTATGCTGCACCATGCGCATTGCTTTTACAAATTGTTGAATAATCATTTCTACAACTATACTCTGAAAAGAAGCTGCTATATCACACTTATCTTGCATTGTTATACTGTCACCTAAGCTTAAAATTTGCGTACGCACAGCTGTTTTTAAGCCAGAAAATGACACATCACAACATGCCTTTTTACGCATCGGTATTGCAAATTCAAAACGTTTATCATCACCATTTTGTGCTAATCTCTCTATTGATTTACCACCAGGATATGGCTCACCAAGCATTTTTGCAACTTTATCAAATGCCTCACCTGCTGCATCATCTAGCGTTTGCCCAAGGATGTTATACATGCCAACTCCTTGTACATCCACAAATAAAAAATTACCGCCAGATGCTAAAATTGCTACATATGGAAATTCAATATCATCAGAGCAAAAACGCGGTGTTAATATATGCGCTTCTAGGTGATTGATAGCAAAAAATGGCTTATTACACGCAATTGCAATAGTTTTTGCAACAATTGTTCCAACAATAAGTCCACCTATCAAACCAGGGCCAGTTGTCGCAGCAACAACATCAAAATCTGTATTGCAAATCGCCTTTCCTACAACTTCTTCTATGCATCTCATATGCTCTCTTGCTGCGTATTCTGGCACTACACCACCGTATATTTTGTGTATATCAATCTGCGAATTAACAATATTTGACAGTACATATGGATTCTGATCCTGTACTACAGCTGCAGCAGTCTCATCACAACTTGACTCTATACCAAGTACCTTCATGCAAAACGCATAAAAAACCAGTATGTGTATAATACACAATTGCACACAATAAACAAAAGCACAAATGATCCAAACAAATTCAAACTGCCTTACCTATATTTTGTGTTTTTCTGTATCAATATTTATAAATAAAAGTTGCAAGATATAATGAGTAATGTATTGTTCGTACTGTATAGTAAAATCTGTTATAAAAAATTAAATAATAATAAATGAGTAAAATTAATGTATTCAGTATTTTTAAATAATATTTAAAACATAGAATACATTATATAGATATTTAAATACATAATAATAAATACATTCAATGCGTAATCGCTTTGAATTTTTCAGTTCTTGCGTCTGTGATTACTGTGTAGATCCTGTAAATCTTTTACAAATGCTATTTTTTGCAAAAATGCCTGACATCCACCAAACATCCGTGCTAATATATAACTACAAAGCAAAGGGGCTTTGTTAAGTTACGGTGTCAAATGAGTATAGTTCTTAATCCAATTTTGTCAGTAAAGGAATGGAATATGGATTGTTGTATGGTTTTGCCTTTTCTCCGTAACTTAAAGGCAAAACCACCAGTTTTAAGTTACGGAGGAATTTATGGAAGTCAAAAAAGTAATAAACAATGTAAAGGCAGTAGTTGCATGTGCAGGTACTGTAGTTGCTGAGACGTTTGACAGATTGTTTGATGACCAAGATGCAATAAATTGCAGAGTTGAATGCCGGATATAGAAAATATTAGATATATATAGATATTTGGGATGTAAATACTCTGGCAAGACTCATGTAATACTTTACCAAAGTATCACTCTACTTTGAAAAATGATTACAATACTCTGTGTGTGAAAAAGGGATGATGTTGTTTGAATACTATGTTGGAAAAGAACAAGCTTGTCAAAAAGCTAAAAAATAACTAATACATAATTTAACTGAGAAATATAAACAAAAATTATTTCCATAGCAAATTAAAGCTAATACTAAACATTAGTCAAGAATGGCGGAAAATGCAAGAGAGCAGAATACACTTTATGTTTTAAGTATGTAATAGTCCAAACAAATCTTGCTAATACCAAAAACTCTATAGTAAAACTGATACGTAATCAATTAAGAATGGCAAAAAGTGCAAAAAATATTGTTCTTATAGAATGCATGCGCTTTCTGATACGGTAAAAAGGGAGTTGCACTATGACTAGTATTCTAAAAAAACATAGCATTGAAACAAAAGAACAAATCAAATATTATCGTAATCTATACAACAAACAGTTCTCAAACATTATCTGGCTCAAACAACTTCCAGCATGCTTCACCAATCCTTGCAACGCTCCTCTACCATCTACACGCCAACATTCTTCCCAACGGCCACCAGAAACAAATCCATCCACACCATTGTTTGCATCCTCCACATCCATATAACATTCAGAAACCATTTGCCACGTATGCACTAGTTCAACCACTTCCGTCAACTCTGCTCTCTTTGCGATAGCGTCTTGATGTTGTAAGTATTCACGTTCATTACTAAATGGAAGTATTTCAGTAATGTTTAACATTTTACGGTTAGTATCTCTTCCATATATCATGAAAAACGTATCAATTATTCCACATAACTTACTTATAACTGCTCCAACGCTATCAATAGATCCAGCACCATTTCTATCTGCTATCCATCTATGTATTCTCACCATTGCTTCGTCCCTTTCCTTCATACTCAATTTCTTGTTCTGCATAGTTTTAATATATTCTTTTGGAGGTAAAAAGTTAAGTATTTCTCGCTTTACCTCTTTAATTTTTTGTACAAGTACTTCCTTGCCTTTTGCAATAAATGCTTGCTGCCCACTATCACAGGTTTTCTGATTATGCAATTCTTGCTCATATTGTTCAAATAATCTAGATAGATTTGAGATAGTACTCTTGATTTCATCAATTTTTGATACTTTTACATTGTTAGTATTGCTTGCGGCTACTACCCCCCCCCCCCGCAACAGAGAGCGCTCAATAATAACAAACTCTTCTTCATCATAATTTATTTATCCAATATAAAACCCTATTTCACACTACCATTACATTATTTTTATGTCAATACTATGCAGAGATTAAAAAATAAAATTGGATATTGTAGAATGAGAATGGAAGTGGTATTTCCTAGGCTTTGTAGCATTACATGAATAATAGTGCATCTTCTTGCAAAAGAAAAATATACAAGACTGAAGCTATAGTATTATTGTGCAGTAAACAGACATCAATCTGTAAAAAAGAGATTATCCACCGTTAATATTGGAGCAACATCATCAAAATCTAGAATATGTGAGGATATTGATAAATTTATGTAAACTGGTCCATATTTCACTGATTAGTGGCTGGGGAACCTGGATTCGAACCAAGGTTGGCCGGTCCAGAGCCGGCTGTTCTACCGCTAAACTATTCCCCACCCTCGTGATTCTATCACATTTAACATGAAATCAAAATTGCAAAAATAGCACAACAATTGGAGAATAGGTAAATGTTTCCAATATTGTAAAAATTTTCATTTTAGTAAATTGATAATTTTGTATACGCACAAGCTTTATATATACAAAAAACGGCAAATAAACCGCAAGTCCGTGTTACGTATAAAATAATGCAAAAGTTTAAAGATTGATTAGTGTATGTGCTGTAAAGAAGTAAAAATCTATTATGTAAGATATTATCATCATGGAAATATAACAATTTTTGTCATTTTGTAAAATTACTTGTAGAATGTAATAGTACATTTTATGCTTTTTGCAGATGTTTTTGTTGTCATTGATAAGTTTTGCAGTTTTAATTGTCATTTTAGTTACTGTGCATGAATTTGGGCATCTGATTGCAGCACGAGCTAATGGAGTGATGGTAGAGGCGTTTTCTGTAGGAATGGGCCCAGTATTATGGAAGAAAAAAGATAAATTTGGGACTGAATGGCGTATTTCTCTACTTCCAATTGGTGGGTATGTAAAAATGCTTGGAGATGCCGATGCAACAAGTGTTAGAGAGCAAAAACCTGACAATATATCAGAAGAAGATATGGAAATGTTTTCCATTCATAGAAAAAAGCCTTATCAACGACTAATAGTAGCTGCTGCTGGCCCTTTTATGAATTTAATATTTGCTATTATTGTTATTACAACACTTGCTATTGTAAAAGGCATTCCTGTCCCATCAAATATTGTTAATGTTATTCCAAATACACCTGCTCAACACGCTGGATTGCAGGATAAGGATAAAATCATTTCTGTTAACGAAAGGAAAGTTAATAATTTAGATGATATAAAAAAATGTATAAGAGATAGTATAGGCAATGTTTTACATGTCCGTGTTATTCGTGATAAAAAAGAAAGAGAATTTGCCATTAATATGGTTGACGAAAATAAACAAAAGCAAACAATAATTGGAATATCATCTGCAACAATAGATTATAAGAGTACTGGAGTTATAGATGCATTTTTTGATGCATGTAAAATTACTTACACAATAGCAATCGAGAATATGAAAGGTCTTGCAAAAATTATCACAGGCAAGCAAAGCTATAAAAATGCTGGAGGCATTATCTCTATAGCAAAAATAGCAGAGCAAGGAGCAAAAGCCGGTATTGCCAAGTTTGTGTGGGTAATTGCGTTTTTATCAATTGTTCTTGGAGCTGTTAATTTGTTACCTATCCCTATGCTTGATGGAGGAACGATCCTGTTATCATTGATAGAGATGGTAGCTGGCAGACCTATTAACAAAAAAGTAATAGATACGTTGTTTTATATAGGATTTGCTGTTGTGGCAGCTCTCATGGTGTTGGGGTTATGGAATGACTGCACTAAAATACCTCTTATACAAAAACTGTTTTTGCTAAAATAGCAAAAGTATATGATCTATAAAAAGGCTTTCTTGCATACATGAATGTTTTTGCTATATTTTTATGAAATTGCTTTTTGTTGTGATTTTATCTATCTTAACTCTTGGAGTATTTATGTTGTACTCAGTTGCAGGAGGTAGTTTATACCCATGGGCATTAAGGCAAATATATAGAATAATTATTGGATTTATTGCATTTATTGTTGGATATAAAATAAAAATTAAGTTTTGGTATGATTATGCATGGACGATTTACATGATGTGCCTTGCTATGCTAATAGCTGTAATAATCCTCGGTAAAATTAGCATGGGGGCGCAACGATGGATTGCATTGTTTTCTTTTAATATACAACCATCAGAATTTATGAAAATAGCAATAATATTTGCATTATGTAAATATTTTACAAATAAAACTGTTGCGGAAATACAATATACTTTCCATTTAATAATTCCAATTATAGCAATATCTATTCCAGTTATATTTGTTCTTATGCAGCCAGATCTTGGAACTGCAGTTATTATATCCCTTGTCAGTACATCAATTATATTTGCATCCGGTGTTCAAATTTGGAAATTTGTAGTCGCACTCTTTGCAACAGCTGCATCTTTACCATTTATATGGCGGATGTTACACCAATATCAACGTGATAGAGTAATGATGTTTTTATCGCCAGAAAGCGATCCAAATGGTGCTGGGTACCATATTATCCAATCAAGCATTGCATTAGGATCAGGCGGTATTTTTGGCAAAGGATTCCTTAACGGGACGCAATGTCAGCTAGATTTTCTTCCAGAAAAGCAAACTGACTTTGTTTTTGCATCACTTGGAGAAGAGTTTGGATTTATTGGATGTTGTACACTGATACTATTATACATTATAGTATTGATATGTAATTACAATATAATGTGTAAACAACGAGATAGATTTTTGCAACTTGTAATATTTAGCATGAATATAATGTTATTTTATTGTATTTTTATTAATATATCGATGGTGTGCGGGCTCCTACCCGTAGTTGGGATCCCTCTGCCATTTTTTTCTTATGGAGGAAGTTTCTTGGTTGTTGCAATGTTCTGTCAAGGCATCATCATGGCAGGAGAACAAAACAAAGCTCCTACAATTACTCATTAATAGATGCTTCTATGAGCTTTATTGTATTCTTTACTCCATATATATTTATAAAAGTACCCATTCTTGGACCACTTTCAGTTCCAAAAAGAACAGTATATAGACAAACAAACCAGTCTCGCATTCTTCCACTGTAAAACTCATTACCAACAAAAAACACAATAGCTTGCATCTCAGTATCACTTAACGATCCATCAACATTTTTTAATTTTTCACATAAAGCAATTAACGCTTCTTTTTCATGTTGATTTGGTGTTTTTTTGTGTAAAGTGCCAGCAACAAAGTCTTGATAGTATTTAACAGCGTATTCACACATTTTTTTAATTATTTGTTGACTTTCATCAGAGATTGCGTATTTCTTTACAAATGAAAAAAGAACATCCTTATCCAATGTATTACATGTTTGCACAAGGTTTAATAGCATAGAAAATTTTGGACAATCAGTAAATTTTGGAGGATTGCCATTATGTATGTGAAAAACAGGATTATCACATTTTTTACCTTCTCCATTATTAAATTTACATACAGAGTCTATGTATTCGTCCTGCGCAGCAGGTATGACATCAAAAAATAACCTTTTTGCTCGTTTTGGTGACTGGTACATATAATAGCTTAGGCTTTCTTGTGGCGCATATTTTAACCATTCGTCAATAGAAAGACCATTTCCTTTTGATTTTGATATTTTCTTACCTTCATTATCCAAAAACAACTCGTATGTCAAATTAATAGGAGGTTGTCCACCTATAGTCTTGCAAATCTCGCTAGACAATTTAACAGAATCTATTAAATCCTTCCCAGACATCTCGTAATCTATGCAAAAAGCTGTCCAACGCATTCCCCAATCTACTTTCCATTGCAATTTGCATTCACCATTCAATACAGAACTTTCCACAACTTCATGTATTGCAGGATCTTCATATTTTATTGTGGCTTTTTCTAAATCATACTCCCTTATTGGTACTTGCAATACAACACCATTAATTTTAGAAATTGGTAAAAATGGACTGTACGTTTGCTGCCGTTCTTCACGCAAAGATGGGAGCATAATCTTCATTATTTCATCATAATACTTTAAAACTAGCAATAAACTTGAATTAAAATATCCACTTTTATACAACTCAGTAGAACTTTTAAAATCGTATTCAAAACCAAAAGAGTCTAAAAAACGGCATAACATAGCATTGTTATGGGCAGCAAAGCTTTCATATTTTTCAAACGGGTCTGGAACGTCTGTCAACGGTTTACCTAAATTCTGTTCCAGCATTGCTTTGTTAGGCACATTGTCAGGCACCTTTCTAAATCCATCCATATCGTCAGAAAATGCTATTAATCTACACTTTCTGTCTGATAAACGCTTAAAAGCATTCATCACCATTGTTGTTCTCAAAACTTCACCGAATGTCCCTATATGAGGCAGCCCGGATGGCCCATATCCTGTTTCAAATAATACAAATTCTTTATCACTACATTTTACTTTTTCAACGATCTTTTTAGCTTCTTCAAATGGCCAAGACTTTGCATCTACATAATCATTATTTATAGACATTTTTAAAAGATAAGTTATCACACACATTACATTAAAGCCTATATGAATAAGCAAAGTCAAATTACGGCCGCTTTTGTTTTTAAAAGCCTCTGCATTGCTGTGCGAATACTAGATTTCTAATCTAGCATCTTGTATTTTTTGCCTATAAATAAGTTATTCATCATAAAAAGCCAATCCGCCCTCAATTTGCCTATGTTTTTCAAAAATATCTAGTGGATAATAAAAAACAACTGATTGGGAATCGCAATCATCATATAGAATAACATCTACAAATTTCATAATATCATCTCCCCATTCGATTATTTCTTCAAGTAATATATCAACAATAATGCCACTATATTCTATTCCTTCCGAGTATTTATTAAGTGCAGCGAGCAAAATATTATACATTTGCATATTACTGTTAGAATATGCAAGTAGTGGTTTGGAAAATTGTTCCTTCAGAATATTAAAATCAATATGTTCTCTATGGACTTCACACTCTATTGCGATGCTGTAATCATACTCTTCCATATCATCTTGACATGGTTTTATATCATATATCAAAATAAAACATAAACATATCATCAACAATATCAATCTCATGACTGTATTAATTTTTGTAAATAACATATTGATTTTATAACATTGATTCGTTAACTAATATTTTTACATTAATCTAACGTAAAAAAGAACTAATTCTACACAGGTGTATTAATTACTGCTTATGTGCAAAAAATGCTAGCAAATCTGGAAAATATACACATTTTATTAAGCTGTGTCAACAAAATCACAAAATCATGCTATACTCCTGTTACATATTGTTTCTATGGATTTTCATGGAAGAGCAAAATTTAGATACGATAGAAACATCAGAATTGAAACCAAAGATTATTGTGATAGGTGTTGGCGGTGCTGGCGGCAATGCAGTTAACAATATGATACGCGCAAAATTAGAGGGTGTGAGTTTTATCGTTGCAAATACAGATGCGCAAGCCTTAGAGCAGTCTTTGGCACCAGAAGCAAATCGCATACAGCTTGGAGCTAAATTGACGCAAGGGCTTGGCGCTGGCTCAAAGCCAGATGTAGGGTGCGCTGCTGCAGAGGAGTCTGTTGAGGAGATTAACAAATTCATCTCAGGAGCAAATATGGTTTTTATCACAGCAGGGATGGGTGGTGGCACTGGCACTGGAGCTGCACCTGTTGTTGCTAGATTAGCAAAAGAAGCTGGCGTTTTAACTGTTGGTGTTGTGACAAAGCCATTCAATTTTGAGGGCTCTAATAGGAGTAAAGTTGCTGAGCGCGGTATTGAAGAGTTGCAGCAATACGTGGATACGCTAATCGTTATACCTAATCAAAATTTGTTCCGTCTAGCAAATGAAAATACTACATTTGCAGATGCATTTAAAATGGCAGACAACGTCTTGTATTCTGGTGTTAGAGGTGTTACGGATTTAATGATAATGCCAGGACTCATCAACCTCGACTTCGCTGATATTAAGGCCATTATGAGCGAAATGGGTAAGGCAATGATGGGTACAGGAGAGGCAGATGGGGAGCGACGCGCATTGGATGCTGCAGAAGCTGCTATTTCAAATCCGTTGCTTGATGATGTCTCGCTGCGTGGCGCTAATGGAATCCTGATCAATATAACTGGTGGTGATGATATGACGTTATATGAGGTGGATGAGGCAGCAAATAGAATACGAGAAGAAGTTGATCCTGACGCAAATATTATTTTTGGGTCAACTTATGATGAGAGATTGAAAGGCAAGCTTCGCGTCTCTGTTGTCGCTACAGGAGTTGGTGGCAGTGGGATAGGCGTTGGTACATTCAAAAATAGCAGCAGAAACCAAAGTGTTTTTGATAAAGTAGATATACCAACAAGATGTGAAATCAACAAGAATACACAGCATGATGATGAGATAGAGCATGATGAAGATGTACAAGAAGATGAGTATTACCAAGAAGATACTGCACCAAGCAGACAGATCCAGCAAAAAACACGTACATCATTTTTTGACAGAATAATTGGACGTAGCAGCTTCTCTCGTAAAGAACAAGAGGATGTACGTCAACGATCCAACATGCAAGATGATGATGACGAAAATTTAGATATTCCAACATGTTTTAGATCTAAAAATAAATATGATAGAGATTAATATAATTACTGGAATTTGTATTGCATTTTTATTGTGCATATGTGCACTTACTACTTCTTGGATTATAAGTTATATTTTAAAAAAGGATGATGCAAATTCTGTAACAGGATATGAGTGTGGTTTTTCCAATACAACAAATATCTGTTTTACAAATAGCAAGCAAATTTTTATTACGTATTTTTTAATCATGGAGGCGATAATTGTATTTTTTATTTTTTTAAACATAATTAATTGTCATAAACTGTTTTTATTGCCTGTTTTGCTTGTCGCTGCTTTGGTAGTAACTGTATTGAACAAAAAATGTCTGTAGTAGCTGTTGCAATGTCTGGGGGCGTTGATTCGTCCGTTACAGCAGCTTTGCTGAAGCAGAAACATGATGTATTTGGAATGACAATGCTATTGCATAAGTATTCGTATGATGCAATTGAAAGTGCAGCAAATATTTGCAAGCAAATAGGAATAGAACACCATGTTATTGATTTACAAAATCAATTTAAGCAAAAAGTTATAGAAATGTTTAAAAATGAATACAACGCCGGCAAAACGCCTAATCCATGTTGTATATGTAATAGAGAAATAAAAATGGGATTATTTTTACAGCAAGCGTTATTACTTGGTGCAGACTTTATGGCAACTGGGCATTATGCAAATAATACGCATCATTTACTGGAAGAGTCCAAAAATTTATCTAAAGATCAAACTTATTTTTTATCACTTGTAGCACCAGAACATCTAAAGCATATTATGTTTCCACTTGGTGGTTTTCAAAATAAAGCAGAAATACGCAAAATTGCACAAGATATGAAGCTTGTTGTCGCTCAGAAACCAGATAGCCAAAATATTTGTTTTATACCACATAATTACAAAATGATAATGACACCAAAACGCGGAAATATTATTGATATAGAAACTGGCAAAGTATTGGGGCAGCATAATGGTGCATTTCATTACACTATTGGCCAACGCAAAGGACTTGGCATTTCTTCAAGTAAACCACTATATGTTGTAAAAATAAATAATAATGATGTATTTGTTGGAGATTGTAATTTATTAAAGCAAAATACATTTACAATATCTTCCGTTAATAAACTAGAGCAAATGGACAATACTACATACGCTACTGTTAAAATAAGGTCGTCGTGTGAAAAAATTCCCGCCATTATTGAGTTTTATAAAGATAACGCACGTATTACTTTACAAAGTGACAAGCATGCGGCAATTGCTCCAGGGCAAATTTGTGCAATTTATAAACAAAATTATGTTATAGCAGGTGGAATAATTGATTAAGCATAAAATAGTATAAAAAATTCATTATTCTCCTTTAAAAAATTTCTTTATTTTCTCCATAAAGTCAAATGTTTTTGGACTATTAGTTTCATCATTTTTTTCTTTTGCAAATTCTTCAAGCAATTCACGCTGTTTTTTTGACAAAGACACAGGCGTTTCTACAACAACCTCCACAATCATATCGCCACGATTAGCGGAGCGTACCATACTCATTCCATGGCTCCTAATTCTAAATTGCGTGCCTGTTTGTGTCCCCTTTGGGATCTTAACAGTTTGCTTTGTACCATCAATTGATGGTACATCAATCTCGCACCCAAGCGCAGCACTTACCATAGAAATATTTGCAGTCACATAAATATCAGAATCTGACCGTTTAAAAACTGCATGTGGCTTTACACTAACAAAAATATATAAATCGCCAGCTGCCGCTCCCTTAAATCCAGCCTCTCCCTCGCCACTCAATTTTACTTTGCTGCCGTTATCAACCCCTGCAGGAATCGATACCTCAAGATTTTTTACACCTTTGACACGGCCACTACCAGAGCACTTACTGCACGGGTTAGAAATAATACTGCCAGTCCCTCCACATGTAGAACACGTGCGCTCGATTGTCATAAATCCTTGTTGATATCGCATACTGCCCCTGCCGCCACATGTTGGGCAAGCTGTTGGTTTGGCGCCACCTTCGCACCCACTGCCATTACAAGAACTACATTTGACAAATGTATTGAATTTTACATCAACCTTTGTGCCATGAAACGCCTCTTCAAGAGAAATTGCAATATCATATCTAATATCTGATCCAGGTTGCTGCGCAGAGCGCCTAGCACCTCCAGCACCATGCATACCGCCAAACATCTCTTCAAAGATATCAGAAAACCCGGAAAAACCACCAGCAAACCCCTCAGAAAAATCAAAACCAGAAGCGCCGCCACTCTGGGTATAGCCTTCGCCATACCTGTCATAAGCAGCTCTTTTCTGTGGATCTTTCAGTACATCGTATGCTGCATTTATCTCCTTAAATTTCTGCTCTGCTTCTTTATTGCCAGGATTTTTATCAGGATGATATTTTAACGCAAGCTTCCTATATGCTTTTTTTATTTCCTCTGCACTTGCTGAACGCGATACACCAAGAATTGAATAATAATCAGTACTCATTATCAACTAATAAAACAATTTCTTCTATAATTGTACAGCAATGCGTATCAGTCTACAAGCCAGAGTGCTAAATCTTGTAAAATTTAACATTATTATTTTACCAAAACTGTATATATGGTACATAATAATTGTTAAGTGCAAATACATATAAAATAGCATTTCTTAGTTAATATTTATACTTTAGTAAACATTATCATGGGACTGTGTCATACGGATGCTCAATGCTCTTTTTAGAAAGCATATGACAGTGTGCAATTCTTTTTAATCCGCACCACATCCCGCGCAAAGCGCCATACTTAACAACTGCCTGGTATATATAGCTAGAACAAGATGGGACAAACCTGCAACATTTTCTATTGTTAACTGTCAATATCTTATATAAAGTTATAAAAAGCAAAATAAAATTGCAAAAAAACCTACTTTTCAATGGCAGACTTCCTTTTTCCAGCAAACATCTGAAGCATTCTGTTAGTTAATACAAAACCGCCAACAATATTGACTGCAGAAAGCATTACAGCAGCACTCCCAAGCCAAGACTCTGCCACACCACTAGCTAAAATCCCACCAATTATAACAACACTAGAAACAGCATTTGTCACAGACATTAGCGGAGAATGCAAAGCGGGTGTTACCCTAGACACAACATAACACCCAAGAAAACATGCTATAACAAATACATTTAGCATTACACTCTACACATAAACGTCAACAGCACACTAACACCACCACGCACTTTTGTTTCCATATAGTTTTGTTTTCCCACAACTCCTTTACCAAGCACAAAGCTATACCCAACATTCACACCAATCTCCATATTATTGCTTATCGCATACGCACATTTAACATATGGCACACCAACAACCGTTGTTTTTGTTTTCCCTTTTGGGTCATCACTTTTTTTATCTGAATCTAGGTATCTATTCCAATCTACCTGCACACGAGCTCCTCCACCAAATCTCCATCCCCCATTTTTTGCTAATGCTTCACAAAACACATATACACCCTTATTGGTATCAATTTTACTCGATATTCCACTCCCTCCCTTTTGATAAACCAACATGTGTCCATCTCTCACAAAAACCCCCACGCCAGCGTTTACATCACACTTTTCTGCACGATACCCAACCCCACAAAAAACGTCAGCACGCACCTGCAACTTACCTTCCCTTCCTATTCCTTTTTTCACATTATTGCCACTATTACCCTGTCGTTCATGTTGTTGGTTATCACTGTCATACTGTGGGCTATCACTGTCATACTGCGGGCTATCACTATCATGCTGACTTACACCATCCGTTTCTCTATTGCTCTGCGGATCACGCACACTACTATCGCTTCCCTCATCCGCCTCATTACTATGTGACTCTATATTATTAGCTTGTTGCTTCTCTTCCAGATCCAACGTTGCTGAACTACTCTGCGATGGTGCTTGGGGTTTCTGTTCCGTTTCCGTATCCTCTTCATAACTACTAGTATTCAAATCAAATCCACCGTTAGCTGGCGGTCTATTTTGGTTTTGTGTTTCTTCATCACTCCCACTCCCACTGTCAAAACTGCTATCTGGTGCCGGTCCACTTTGTCTACTAGTTTCCTGCTTCTGCAATTCCTTGATCTTACAACTCTGGCAGTCAATTCCTACACCACCACCAAAAATAAAGTCTACCTCTGCGTAACACAAACACGGGACAGCTTGCAATAACGCAATCACGCAAAACTTCTTGTTCATCTTGTTCATATTAAAAAACGAAAAGCTCATCTCTGTGTTCAGAGTAGCACACAACAATCCAGTGCGCATACAATGAAAAAAAAAAAAAAAAAACATTTATGCATGTGTTACATTTTTGTCACATAAAAGTATTGTCATCCTGTGTATACAGGTGTACGATTTAAGTACAGCCAATATTTCTTTATATATATGAGTGATAATAAGATAGGATTTTGGACATTAATTTCAATTGTAATTAGCGCTCAACTTGGTGCAAGCATTTTTGTCATGCCAGCAGAAATGGCAAAATTCCGTACTGCTGGGCTTCTAGGATGGGTTTTGGCATGTGTTGGTGCAATTCTACTAACCATGGTGTTTTCATACTTGTGCAAATCAGATACTACAGGTGGTCCACATGTATATGCTAAAAAGTTTTTTGGGCGTGATTTTGGTTTCTTTATAACATGGATTTACTGGTGCGCGGCATGGGCATGTAATCCAGTCATGGTTTCTGCATCAATTGAGTATTTAATGACAATTACAGGACCAATGTCGCAAACAACAAAATTGATGTGTGAAATATTATTGGTAGTTATCTTGACAATTATTAATGTTATTGGGATTAAAGCTTCTGGATACTTAGAAGTAATTCTCACAATTCTAAAAATCGGAACGCTCATTATCGTTCCATTTTTGGCAGCTGGTAAGGTTAATCTTGATAATTTTAATGAAATTACGCGTAGTGATATTGGCATAATGCCAGCAATTACTGGTGCAACAATAACTGCTTTTTGGGGATTTGTTGGGTTAGAAGGTGGCACTTCTCCAGCCGATAAGGTTAAAAACCCAAAAAGAACAATACCAATAGCAATAGTATCTGGAACGGCTTTTGTAGCGCTTATTAGTTTGATTAACACAGTTTCTATATTTGGAATAATAAGTCCAGCAGAGCTAGAAAAAATCAATGCTCCTTTTGCATTTATAATGTCTGCCATATTTGGGAGTGGGTATGAAAAAATTACTGGATTCATCACATTTTTAATGTGCGCAGGATCACTAAATGCTTGGGTCTTACTCAGTGGGCAAATCGCTAAGACTGCATCCCTGGATAAAATGCTTCCAATGTGTTTTTCACGTGAAAATAAGTATGGAGCACCAGTTATTGGTATTTTAGTAAGCAGTATAGGTACAATTTGCATTTTACTATTACAACAAACAGAATTTCTTGCAAATAAGATAGGAGAATTTATGGATATGTCTGTTATTGTTTACATTATATTGTATATTACAACAGTTGTTGCATGTCTTAAGTTTTTGCTTACGAAAAAAAGTATTACATATACTATTATTGCATTAGCAGCACTATTGTTTTGTTTGTGTATTTTATTCTTTTCTCCAATATCTAGATTTTCATTTATAATACTTGTTAGCGGCCTTGGAATACCTTGTTATTTATATATGAAAAAACAATGGAGTAAGACACCTTGTTAATCATTATTCCATTGTTTATACGGTGTTTTGGAAGACGTTTGGAGTACAACAAGTAAAAGGTGTACATTTTTTATTATCGTTTTATATAAAAACAATTGCTAAAATAAAAGTTCTTTTGCACAAATTAGTATTGCTTTATTATAAATAGCACTAAAATTACTTATTTTTATAAAAAACAACAAAATCGTTTTAACTTTTAAATACTATAATTATCGTGTAATATACTTTTTATTATTTAGTAATTGATATTAATATTTTCTGTCAAGCGATTTTAAGCAAAATTTAGCAAAAAAATATCATTTTTTAAAAAATATAATGGCACGTACTGCAATCACATTTGTAAACATGTTAGCCTCTATATGTAAGCTTGTAGAGGTGGATTAGATGCATTTACTCATAATTGAGGACGATAACGCAATTTCTGATGCTATATACGATGCATGCACAGTTAGATCTTTTGCTTGTGAAGTAACTGATAATGGAAGTGATGGATTTGATATGATTCAGTTATATGATTACTCAGCGGTTATCTTGGATTTAATGTTACCGGATATGAGCGGTATTGATATTTTAAAAAAAACACGCGCTATGAGAAAAGACGTACCGATTATAGTCCTATCTGGTCTAAGCTCTACAGACGATAAAGTCAAATGCCTATCTTACGGTGCTGATGATTATCTAACAAAGCCATTTAGTAAAACAGAATTATTAGCAAGAATTGATGCAGTTGTTAGACGTAGTCATGGGCTAGTAAACAATACAGTTGAAATTGGGCCAATGTTATTGGATATTAATAAGCGCACTGTATCAATTTATGGTAAACAAATACCATTGACTAGTAAAGAATATTTAATGTTAGAAATTTTAATGTTAAAAAAAGGTACACTAATAACAAAAGAAGTATTTGTTAATCATATATATTGTGGAATGGATGAACCAGATTTTAAAATAATTGACGTTTTTATTTGCAAGTTGCGTAAAAAAATTGCAGCGATGACAGGTGGGATAAATGTTATAGAAACAGTGTGGGGAAGAGGATACATCATTAAAGAAAATTGCTTTGATAACAGCAAAAAACAAATCAACCATCTACGTGTTGTTTAAAATTTATCTAATCTAGTTTTTTATTTCTAATGAAGAAGTTTTACATGCTCCTGATCTATACAATACATCTTAATTCAATTTTTTTACTTATCCTGCTCATTACTATATATTACATATCCACAAGTATCCAATTTACTGAAGTTTTATACTATACAGAACAGTGTATTAAATTCGCATCTTCTATCTACTTTAAGCAAGAAAATTATATCACTGTACAACAATGTATACTTTCCATACAATTAAATTTTGCTTCAGTCTTAAGTTAGGTATACAAATTTGGGACGTGGTATCTATATAACTTGCCCTATTGTAACTCCATTATGGCGATTACTTTAGGCAAGAGTATTCTAACCACATGTATTCTACCATATTACAGTGCGATTACCGATGCTTGGCCTGATTATTTTTGGTTTTTGTCTACATGTATTAACAAGATTATTCAAAAAACTCCTGGCATTATCACCCCTGAGTTCAATTTGCTTATCTCCCCTCTCCAATATGATTGGTAAATAACTCACATCGGGTATTCTTATATTTGGCATTTTAGGCAAGTGACCCATACCAAATATATTAAGACTCTTCACGCTCTTTTCCGGTCTTATACAATGTCTGCTGTAATGAGTACAAAGTGCATCTTTTGGTGAGTCTAATCCTTGTGTATGCATCATCTCCTTACTATCTATTTGGTTATTGTCTAAACCACCACTAAATACCTGAGTTGATAGAGACAAAACTATGCACAAACGTCTTATAGCTGTATACATAGCACACACCACAAAATCAGTACACAATATATACTGCAATATATTGTTTTACTTATCAATTACATTTATTTATCATATATAATTTTTTGCAATATTGCAATTATACTTGTTATTGTACCTATTACGTTACTCACAACTGTAAATGTAGCTTTTGTGCATACACCATAGATTATCCATGCTATTGACCCAACAAGATAGTTAATTAAAAGTAACATGGAAACATCACTCATTGATTTTGTTTTAAAAGATTTGTAAATTTGTGGTAAAAGACCAATAACAGCAGTACATGCCGCAATCCATCCAGAAACAAATTCAATAATCATATGTGGAATACACAAAAATTATTATAAAACAAGCATATCATTCCAATCCCTTGGAATGCAACAGTTGCAAGACATTTTGTTGCCTTTTTGTAACAATGTAACAGATAGCTTTTCATTCTCTTGCATCAGGTATTGACTAAACATGCGGTTATGGAAAATCATTATATTATGGCTTGTTGGTGAAATTTATGAAGAAAAAGTTGCTTGTCCTAGCATCTGCTTTGTGTGCAAATCATGCAAATGCATATTTTGTTATCACTTCGCCTAATGATTCTATGCAATTTAAGATTTCTGGAAGCGGAGCGTTTAGCTTGAATGGTACTGCACCAAAGTTAAAGTACTATACGAAAGGTGGTGAAACAAGTAAATTTGATGAGGATAAAAAGCATCCAAAAGACACATCTGTACCGAGAGCAGTAGCTGGAGAAGCAAATGTTGAGCTTGAGACAAGCGGTAATATAAACGATAATAATAGGTTTGGATGTTTTATTGCATTAAATACGCACTGTGGTGATATTGGCACGGACAAGATGTATGTTTTTCTTTCAAGCAAAAAGTACGGTGAACTAAATATGGGTAATGTAAAAGGCTTTGATCAGAGAAATATTAAAAATGGCCAGGGTATATATTGTGCCGGTGCAGGAGGACTTGATGGTATAGTCTCACACGATATACCTTTTGCTGTTGGATTGATCTCTCCTTTGTACCCATCTGGCTACTCAAACAAAGCCACTAAAATTACGTACACAACATCCAAATTGTATATGCAAAAAATGTACACAATGTTTGCAATATCATATACACCAGATACAAAGCATGTAGGACATGCCGATAAAGATAGAGGGGTTGGAAAAAGTTCTTGCGGAAATGATAATGGAGTGTACTACATAGAAAATGATCCTAGAACGCGTCCGTCCGGCCGTAATAATGTTGGATTGGGAGTTGTTGTTGGCTGGGATTTTAGCGAAGTTTGTGGCATGAAGTTTGGCTTTAATTATGTCTTTGAGGATACAAGACAAATGGAGTTAAAATCCGCAACATATAGGATCGAGAACGAAAAGTATAATTTTACAAATATTGATCCGCAAAAAATAAAGCTGCGCAACGTAAAATCTTGGCAGGTATCGTTAGAGTTTACATACGACAAATTTAGTATTGCTGGTGGATATATTAATAATGGCAAAAGTAGAATGCCTGTAAAAGAAGCATACAAAGCAAACGGTAGTGAACAAATTGTTCTTGGTGAATTCTTGTCTACAGTGGATGGAAATGCTGGTAGTGCTTGGAATATTGGAACAAAGTATGAATTTGGCAAGTGGACTCTTGCTGTTGTATATCACAACATGCAAAGACGCGTTACGAAAGATCAAAAAGCAAAAGGCTATGCTATAACCTTTGGTGTGGATTATGCAGTATGGCAAGGATTTAAACTATTTGGTGAAATTGACTTTGTGCATGGTAAATCTTGTGATTTTGCTAAACAACGAGCTGCCGCGCTCTTGGAGAACAAACGTTACCCTATTAAAAAACAAAACAGCTGGGTCTTTGCAATTGGTGGAAAAGTTAAAATATAATGCTAAATCTATAGTATATTCTATATGATTTATTTTTAATAATTTTGTTATTTTTTTAAATGTCTAATTGCTAGATTGTGAATCTCTTAATTTTAGCACAATTTATCTAACTAGGTATTTGATTGTAAAAACATTGAAATAGCGATTATAACTTGTAGAGTTAAACATAGATATTTAAACTGCTTACTAATTACAATATTCGTAATTAAATAGGAAATGAAATAAAATTATCAGATAATTCTGAAAAATATACAAGTGAGGAAATATATGCTGTTAATGTGTGAATACATGGTTGAGTTAAGTGAAAAGGCTATGACACTGTTGATAATATGTTGATATGTGTGTTTTCTGAAACAATGACGACGTTGTGTATGGTGTATGTAGTGGAGAAGAATAAGATTTGTGGTATGGTTTTTGGCAAAGTGGAGGAGTTGATGCGAAAAGCAGAGAAAGATGGAAAGGATGTCGACTTTTTGTTGATTGGATGGGTTATCCTAGTTTCTTTGTGGTAAATGAACGCAGTTTTCAGTTATTATATACTCTTGTTTTGTATAGTCTTAGAGGTGGAGTAGGAGTGGTTTTGTGCTGCTTGTGGATAATTATTAAGTTGAAGCACGCAATCGCAATTTTATAGTACTGTATTTATTTTAGTGAAATCTTAGAAATAAATATAATTATAATATATAAAAATAATATTGACATTATTAATTTGTAGTGATACAATTTATTTGCGTGTTATTCTTTGAGTAAAAAAATGAAGAAAGTAGTTTCATTGTTAGTCGCTGTGTTGTGTTGTGGTGTTAGTAGTGCTGCTGAACCATCGAAACTTGATTTTATGAATTCACTAGACAATTTGGTGGAAAAGTTGAGCAATTCTCACCAGAAGGGGAGTTTTTGCTTCAAAACAAGGTTGCAAAAGGTGATACAATGGAAGTGATTCGTGCGAAGCGGAATGCGCTAAACAAAGTGAAATTGCGGATAAAAGAAGCGCTTGCAGCAAAGTGTTTGTGTAATGCGGAAGAAGAGGCTATAGATGCTATGTGCGATATGATGGAAACAGTTGGGAATGCTTATGCGCGTGAAGATGAATGGTATTTTAGTGAATCTGAAATGGATGTTGTAGAATGTAAATTACGTGATGTTGTAGAAATGTGGAGATTTTTTGATTGGTGTGCTGGAAATGAAGTATATCATGGTAGAGAAGTGGTGAATGTTGGGGGAGAAAAAGAGGTGAAGATGAAAGGAAGACGTTGTCACAAGATTGTGGCAGATTTGATACATGTATTGACAACGGAGTTTTGTTTTGTATTTGACGTGGTATGTGATACAAAATGTGGGAATTGGGAGAATGGCTGGAACGAACTTGTTGTTATTAACAGCAAGGTATGTTGGCGTTGGATTTAAGGATGTGTAACTGCTGTTCTCCTGCAACAGCGCATTTACACAGTGTAGCAGCTAGTAATAATACAATGCTCTTCATTTTAGTTTCTCATCAAAAAATAATAACGTTATGCCATTTTATTACTGTAGTTTTATAATGTCAATACTTTTTATAATATTGTTTATTTTTTTGTTTTATTATAACAAATATGTTGTAATTGTAGTGCTATGTTAAAAATAATATTGATATTGTAAAACTAAGATGATAGCATGAAATAGTATAATATAATATATTATATTAATAAAATAAATGAAAAATATTTTATTACTATTAATGACCATATTGTGTTGTTGTAGAGGTGGTATTGCGAGTGTGGAACACACAGATATTATCTTAGACAAAAAACTAAAAGATGATTTTGTAGAATCGTTTGAAGTATTAAAAAATGCATTGTGCGACTTTTTGCCTGGAGATATTACATGGGAAGACTTGTGCTTTTGCGCACGTGAAAAAGTAGAAATGTTTAATAAGGAAATGGGAGAAAGGTATGACTTAATTGTGCATTACGGTGGAATCCACAGATTTGTCATGATGGAAGAAGGGGCCCGTATATTGCACAAAAAAAGAAAAGATGTAATGAATAAATATGGATATGACATGATGCTAAACATTAAATTTGATGATAGAAAAGAGGTGTGCAGGATGTTTAAGAGGATGGCAGAATACATTGGATATTTTTGTAAAATGGCTAACAAAGAGAAAAGCGATTATGGGAGTGAATTGCCCAAAGATTCATTTGTTACCATGATGCTGTATACCTGTAAATTGGAGGCAGAACAATTGCACAGATATTTTGAAAGAGGAATTTAAGAATATATCTAGTAATCAACATAAGTGTTGACATTATTAGTTATAATGATAGCATGCAAAAACGAATTATATTTTTTTGTGTGAGAAATGAAAGGGATACTACTATTGCTAGCAGCAACTGTATTGTGTGAACATGCTATCGCTGGAGAAAGATTGACAGATATAACAGAACAAGATGTAGTAGGGGGGGGGTAGATGTGATTTTGTAGACGCACTTAATGCGTTGGAACTTGCAATTGGACGTGCGTCGCATGATTTTTTACTGAGCATGGAAAGTATACGTGAAGTGAATGACGTAAGGGTAAATGTCAAGATAAGAAGATTTGCTATAAAAAGATGTGGTAATATGAGTTGTGCGTGGAAGATAGAACATGGTGTAGACAATCTTGCACGCTTGGAGGCGAGGAAAGACCAGGATAAGAGAAATATATTAACGTGCTTGTCGCGTTGCGAATGGAGACGAGAGATTGCTGCTATTAGCGATGCTGCAGAGCGATTTGTATGTTGCGGTAAGATGTTGTGTGATGGTAAAAAATTTAGAAACGTAGCGCCACAAGAAATAAGCAGAGTAAAAAATGTAATGGATAAACTTTTTTCTTTAACGAAGTATATTGAATTGGTTGATGATATAAAACGGGAGGCACTTGGATTTTCAAGTTTTGAGGCCTCATACAAAAACGATGCATTGAGGAGATAGCATTAGCGCATGCCACATTGAGCGAGCAATGGTGCAAGCTCAATTATATGGCTCATTGGTAGATAAAAGTTAATGGGAAAGACTACTTCTATATTGATGCAGTAATAGTTTTTTGCAAGTAAATAAATGCAGAATGTTCTTTATGGCTACATACTGTGTGTATCGTATCCCAGAATACTGTACAAAAACTTGTAGGCAGAAGAAACTATAGTAGATACAATGATAGTTAACTCAGTTTTTTAAAATGCCAAATATTATACAACTTTATTCTAACTTTAATTAATTTCTTGTATTTAATTTACCCGTTGAAAAATGATGTAAATGCTGTGTGGCTGCAACATGGAGTAGCATATATTGCGCAGTGTAAAGCTATACCCTATATATTTTGTAATAAAAATAAATAAAATAGTATTGATATTTCAAAATTATAATGATAGTGTAGAATTAGGGCAATAATTTTTATAAGGAATAAAAATGAAAAAAACATTGCTATTATTGTCTTCCGTGCTGTATTGCGGGGGGGGGGGTAGTGCTGCACGGAACGAATGTGCTATTGATGACAGCCAACGTACTTTTGTGAATACATTTGAAAATCTAGAACAAAAATTATGTGCTTTTTTGCCTGATGCTGATATTAGAGGAATTGTCGAGGAAGGAGGAGATGCAGAGCGTTGTACACTCGCAGAAAACGTATATAATGCAATTGTAGAGGATTGTAAATTTTTGAATATTACTGAAATTGAGATATTAGTAAATAAAGTATGTAATGATCACATGTATATGAAAAACATAATAAATAAAACTGGGGAAAAAATTTTTGGCGATAATAGAGTTTTGGAAATGCTAGATAAAATACAAATGATGAAGTTTTGCATTTGGACTGTGTGTGTATGGGATAGGCACACACTGAGCAGCAATCCAGGGTTCGGTATTTGGTGCAGCATGCTGCTCATATACCACCAACACGCAGAATTACTTTGTGAAAAATTTAAAAACATTTTTGAAATAAACTGACGCTTGTATTTTTAACTACTTTATCAAGATTTTAGAAATATTTTTTAGCAAATTAATAGAAGAACATTATTTGTGTAATTCAGTAGTATTTTAAAACAAATCAATAAATGTTCTATTACACTAGCATAATACTTACAACTGTTTTTGGATGTAATTAAAATTTTTTTAAGTAAATTAGAATGTAGAGCACATATTATTAAGGATTTGAAGTATTTTGTAAAAGATTACAATGAAAACAATGCTTTTTTCTAATTCCATATCCATGAACTGATACTTTTAGCTGTTTTGTAATAAAATATTGACTGTACTGTCTAAATACTTTAAATGATTTTAGTTGTTTTGTGTGAATTGATAAGTATTCTATTTAATTTATTAATTGCGAATTTATATTCCTAACTGTTTTGCATATCTTAGTGGCATAAACTTATTTTTGATTTGCAAGTGCTATGTTTGTCGTTATTTAGTTTGTAATTCTTGTCTTTGCTAATTGATAGTAAAAAGGCATTTAGTCGCATGCACTCATGTTTTAAGTAGTTAATATCCTAAATCTTGCTAACACCAAGAACTCTTCAGTTAAAAAAATAATTGATACGTAATCAACTGAGAATGGCAGAAAGTGTGAGAATGTTGCTCTCGCAGCATACATGCGCTTTCTGATACGGAAAAAAGAGAGTTACACTATGGCTAGTATTCTAAGAAATACTGCATAAAACAGAGAACAAATCAAATATTATCGTAATCCACGCATCAAACAGTCCTCAAACATTATCTGGTGAAGACAACCTTCAGCATGCCTCATTAATCCTTATCAACGCTCCTCTGCCATCTACACACAAACATTCTTCTCAACGGCCATCAGACAAACACTTGCTTATATAATTCTAAAACGCATTTTCTAAACTTTGTTTAAGATTATTAATCACTCATATTCACTATGTATCTAGTGTGCAATCCAAAACACTCACACAAATTATGCCTTTGTTAGAGTGTGCAACAATATTTGAGTTTAACAAATCTTACAATCAGTAACAGTAGCAAGAAAGTGATAAATATCCAGTA
>CALXQI010000003.1 GCA_944390585.1 uncultured Alphaproteobacteria bacterium
ATACAATAAAATGATAATATAGAGTATAACATATTATTTATTTTATATTTGTATACAACCTAGCTGTTATGCAATATTGCAGCGTTCGTCAAACCAAGCCTGTATCTTTGCATTATTGGCTTTAATCTTTTCTGCAATATCAGCATTTCTTAATGCCTGCTTTGCATTCCATGTGCTGAGTTGATCAGAAGTATCTTCTTCTGCTTCTGGCAAAATAACATTTCTTGCTTCAACAATTTGTCCAAGTATCGGAAGGAGGACATCAGCATTGCTTTCTATTTGGTTTTGTATAACACTTGTATTTTCCTGCATTACGAGTTGCCCTTTGTACATCATCCATCCTAAACTGCTGTAATTTCCAATTGCATAACATTTTATGTTGTAGTCATGTCTACTATCATCACACTCTTTATATATATTATTAATTTGCTCCCGATTATTACGTAATACTTCATTGGGTAATAGCAATACTTTAGCACATATCTTTCCGTCAGCTTCTTTATCATTAAACACCTTTGTTTGTATCCAATAAACATTCCTATCTTTATTATTATCACGCCAACCACAATTGCATCCGATATTAACTCTGCTTTCCCACAAAGCATGCGCACCCGCACAACATTCAATATACTCTGAACACTTCACACACGGAGTTTTGCCATTAAAAAGAAATAGTATCTGCTCGTTATACTTTATTGATAACCAATCTATTATTTGTTCTGTGTGCATTATCCCAGCAAATATTTCCTTTATATCTCGATATCCAACGCGCTGCTCATTCTCACCTTTAAAACTTGGTTGAACTCCAGCAATGATGTTATAAACTCGTAAACATATAGACAATAACTTTAATTTTGTAGTATTTAAACTTGTATTTAATGCCTGTTCAGTTTCCTGTACTACTACACCAATACTCCTTATTTCTTGTAGCAATATCTCTTTGTCGCGTTGTTTGTGTTTACTACTTATTTTCACTTCATTCGCTGCCCACTTAGTGTCGTTAATGTACAACTCTACTCTTTTCAAAAAATCTGTAATAGCTGCCTTCCATTGTATAAGTTCTTCAATAGCCTCTCCAGTTTTACTTGTAGTTTTCATGTTGATTAGTTTCGCTATATGAACATCACATAAATCTTGCAGTTTTTTTGGTAAGTCTCCACATTTTACTGCAAACCTCCGTATTATATTTTCTACTATTTTTCGGTTTTGTGAACTCCTATTATTTAATACAATGTTCCCCAGTTCTTCACTATTTTGCAGTGTAACAACTTTACCAGAATGTATATCGCAATACAAGTATAATATATCGAACATACTAATGTTAAACTCCGGTTGAGTGTTAATATTTGTGTCAACACTAATATTTTCATCTTTATCAACATTCCATAATGATTGAAGATTGCTATTTATTACACCACTGACAATATACAATGCAATTCCTTTAAAAACAACACAAGCCCTGTTTTCTCGCATATCGTGACTTTGTTCTACCCATCTTAAAGAATCTTGATCAACACTAGCAATTTTTGAGTATTGTTCCTTGATTTGTCCATGAACACCATCACTTGAAGTAGAACAATATACAACTGTGATTGATAGCGCCCAACAAATGATATTACGCACAAAATTCTCCCAAAGTACATTCATCATTTTCACATAGCCATTTGTATATTTCCATACCGTTTGCTTTACTATCGCTATCAATGGTTACATTTGTAACAACACTATGTACATACGGAACAATATTATCAGCATTTTCTAGTCTGTTCCATATTAATAAGCGCATTACAACATATAAAAAATCAGAAGATGGTTCATCATTTTTATGTGTTTTATAATATCTATACACACTTGCATTACTTCTTGCTATATTGTTTTCATTAAAGTTTTCGACCCATCGGCTAGCAAATACGATGCATGTACCAGAATAGCTTTTTTTCAGTTCTTCATATGGTACCTCAAATTCATCAGACCATTCCAATACCTGTTTCATTTTTTTAGTCTTCTCTCGCATTTTACTAATTTTTTTCATGATTTTTTGATGTAAGTATTTTGAATTTTCTTCAATAACAGAGCAGTCTTTTATGTGTAATGATGATTGCAATAAGTCTTTCAATTTTGACACCAAATCATCACTCTGCACAACATTTGCATCACATTGCTCACAATTTTCCACAACAACACCACGCTCTTGTACTACACCCAAGAATACGCCATCATCAGATGCCATCAGACTGCCTACGAACATAATACTTACCAGCAACGTCTTTTTATTCATTATGATCACCTATGTAAAACTACACCGTCATTGTATCACATTTTTGCAAAATGTAATAGATTTTTACCAGCATTCCCACACGACATATTGTTGCTTTATACAAAAATACAAATATATATTATTGTATATTTGGTTTATACATACATAGGTGAGATACGATGGTAGCAAGTGTTTTTTGTATGTTTAATACAATAAAATGATAATATAGAGTATAACATATTATTTATTTTATATTTGTATACAACCTAGCTGTTATGCAATATTGCAGCGTTCGTCAAACCAAGCCTGTATCTTTGCATTATTGGCTCTAATCTTTTCTGCAATATCAGCATTTCTTAATGCCTGCTTTGCACTCCACATACTGAATTGATCAGAAATATCTTCTTCTGATAAAATAACGTCTTTTTTGATAACCATATTATTTACGATTTGCAGCTTAGATAATATATCATCATCTTCTTCATCATTCTCCACAATACTGACTTTGCCATTATCAAGAATTTTTGCACGTGCATCCAGCACACTTTCTCCAAAATCAATTAATTTACGTTCATTAAATATTCTAAAAACGTAACAATGTGAATATATATTTTTACTTACTTCACAAGTATCATCAACAATTTGTTTTAGCAAATCAATATCAAAAATTGTACTAGAGAGTAGGTTTGGTTGAAAATATTTTCTCTTAATAAAAATGTTATTATTATTCAACTCAAACTCAAAAATATTTACTGGCCATTGATACATGCCGCGCTCAGATTCATTTTTCCAACCACAATTACAAGCAATAATAGTACGTTTTTTCCACATATTTAACACCTGATCATTACAGTGTGCGATATATCTACTGCAATTCAAACATGGTGCCTTTCCAGAGTACACAAAAGATACATTTACTTTTAATTTGGTGCACAAATAATCCAACATTTGTTCTGTATGTGTAATATATCCAAAACTTATACTTCCACGTACATTGCCAAGCATTTCATACAATTGATATAACACATTCGCAATGTTATCACAATTACATTTCTGAATACTGTTCTGGCACCATTCTAGTTTATTCAGTAGATCTTTCCTTCCATTTTCATTCAATGCACCACAATACATTTGACACGTTGATTGTTGAATATGCAATTGTGACAATGTAGGAACGTTTCGCAAATATTCCGACAATGCAGATAAAAATTTGCTGATAACTTTTTGTATTTTTTTTAAGCAATCATCAGTACGTCCTTGTGCATTTTTATCAAAAAATTTATATATTTCATCACTGTCTATTATATGTTTAACTTTTTTCAAGTTTATTTCGCGAATATTGTTTGTTTGTTCATTTCCACAGTTTGCAAAACAGGCATAATACAGCTTAAACATCATGCGTTCTAGAAAAATGCATTCTCTATTTTCATGAGTATTATCAAGATATGTGCTTAAGTCACTGATATTTTCAGATATTTCATGCGACATATACAGTAAATCAAAGAGCCTTATTATATTCTTCATACGCACATTTTGTGCACTAGTACTTTGATTATCTAATTTCAACCATCTTCTAGCACGTGCTGCAAAAGCATCATGCACAACTCCACTACATAGTATGTATGGTTTATCATGTATAGCTATTGCGAACAGATTGTAATCTTTATACGCAGAATCACGTACAGCAACCAACTCTTCTTTGCTTAGTTTACACACGGCATTGTACTGATTGATATACTCATTATTACAACAAGAGCATTCGCATGTAAACAGCATACATACTATCCGAAACAATTTCACGTAACTAATAATTAACATAATATTCTCCCAACACACCCTGCGTATTTTCATACAACCATTTATAAATAACTTTTCCAGAATAGCACATATCTTTACTACAATCGTATTTTGTATCTAATAATTTACTCATAACCAAGTTAACATCATCTTTGCACTCAAGAGCTTGTTCTGGCGCTTCTAGAAGTGCTCGCATGATAAAGCGCAAAAAATTTGGATTACATAATGCTTGCATGTTCGAGCTACTATTGCAAAATTTAACATATCCTTTAATACTATCCGCAATTTGCGAATCATTGCCACATGCATGTAAGGCAACAGCATTGCCTATCCTTTCTCCTACAATCCATTCATTCAAATCTAGCCATGTCATATCATTTAAATCCTCTTGAAATCCTAATTCACGTGAAATCGCAACACGATTATTTTTTCTAACATCGTTTGATTGACAAATAACAGAATCTACCTTATGCGCAAATTCATCCAATTCTTGTTTATTACACTTACCAACAATAGTTATACAATTATTCTCTTCATTAATTCCACATTCAATATTCGGATACACTTCGTCTTTACAAATCTTATTTATTGTGTTTTTTTTGAAATCATCTAAGTTGTAATAATATTTTTCTATTAACTTAGGATCAAAATTAATGTCGATTTTTATTTTGTTTCGTACGTTTTTACTAGTACATTTATTCTGACAGCATTCATCATTGCTACCAATTTGCCCAAATGTCTCTGTCTCAATGAGTGTATTTTCAATTTCTCCAACACCACGTTCTTGCACTTTGCCCAAGACTATGCCATCGTCTGATGCCATCAGACTTCCTATGCACATGATACTTACCAGTAATGCTTTCTTATTTATCACGATTGCCTCATTATATAAGACCACGCCGTCATTGTATCACATTTTTGCAAAATGGAATAGTTTTTTACTAGCATCTTCACACGACATATTGTTGCTTTATATAAAAATACAAATATATATTATTGTATATTTGGTTTATACATACATAGATGAGACACGATGGTAGCAAGTGTTTTTTGTATGTCTTTTCTTGGCGATATCAAGTCGACCATGCCGCGATCTTGCAGAAATTCTGCTGTTTGAAATTCATCTGGCAGTTTTTGTTTCATTGTTTTTTCTATTACTCTAGCTCCAGCAAAGCCTATTGTGGCGCCAGGTTCTGCGATATTGATATCACCAAGCATTGCAAAAGATGCTAGAACACCGCCTGTTGTTGGATGAGTTAGAATATTGATAAAAGGTATTCTGCTTGCTTTTAGCTTGCTAACTGCCGCGGCTGTTACAGCCATTTGCATAAGAGAGTACATTCCCTCCTGCATGCGTGCACCACCTGATGCTGGGCATGCGATCATTACAGCGTTATCTTCTATGGCAATGTTTACTGCTTTTTCAAAGGATTTGCCAACGGCAAGTCCCATAGAACCGCCCATAAAATCAAAATTCATAGAAAAGAAAATGACTCTTTGTTCTGATATATCTCCGCTTGCTATAAAAGAAGCGTCATGCATCGATGTTTTGCGTCGTGCGTCTTTTAATCTGTCAGAGTACTTCTTTGTATCTTTGAATTTTAACGGGTCATCTTTAACAGAAACAGTATCTATTACTGTGTATTGAGTGCCAAAGATTAATTTAGCCCTGTCATTTGCATTGAGACGGAAGTGAAAGCCACAATATCCACAAACCATATAATTTGCTGCTAAATCTTCATTGTATAGCATATGTTCGCACTTTGGGCATTTTGTCCACAGAACGTCATCGTTTTTATCACTTCTTGATGTACCAATGATAGCTTTGATCTTTGGTGTTACAAATTCATTTATCCAGTTCATGAAGTGAACAAAAATATTGTTACAAGTTCATGATAACAAAATAATACATGTATTGACAGATTGTGTGCATATTTTTAGGATAGATTCATAAACATATATTGGAAATGTTGTGTGAAAATTTTGCGTTTTGTTTATATATTTGTTGTATGCTGTATATCTCATGCGCGTGAAATAACAATTGAAATATCTGGTGCACGTACTTCACACGTAATGGATAAAATTATTTGTGAATTACATGGTATTGAATATACATTAAACTATGGTGTAAATAATAGTAATCCCGCTGCTGGTATTGTTATTGATTTGGAGTATTCTGATGAACATTTACCAAAATGTTTGCAAAATATTTGTGCAATCATTGATAAAAATAAAGAAGTAATTGATAATTTGCGTGTTTCATTTGTGCACCTTACAGACGATGATATGGCTTTTCTTAAAGAATTCAGAGGAGCAATAGCAGATATAATTTTTTCTGATAAGAGAACTACGTATCAGAAGGTTTTGGATGCAGCTTTATACAGTATACAAAAAGCTGCATCTCTTACACACAACGTATTGTTATGTATATGGTTGTACTCAAATATATCTCCGCTATGGCACACCATATCAAGCTTTTTTCAAAATACGGACAGCGCTTCTACAGCGATTGTTGAATATTTTACAACGCAATAATTACCAAAACAACCAGTAATGGTTTAATTTTAATTATTGGTTATGACGTAAACGACGTCAGCGCACAGGTTTCTATCACAACCAAAAATACTCTCTATATGCCATTCATCAACATCAATAGATAACGGCTTGAAGTTAATAATATCAAATAACGTTGATTGCACCACATCATCACGAACCAGCCTAAATCCGCATATATCGTTGTTATTAGTGTAATTATATCTACAGTAATATACGCAACACTTTTTACGCTCTATTTCTTGTATTGCACAAACATCAACATAATTAGTTCCGTTACAAGTTTTTTCAATACGTTTTACATCATAACTACCTTTCTGCAACTGTATTTTTATATCGTTATTGCTATTATTAAATACACAAAAAGTATTTGCACGACACATAAAGCAGCTATAAAAAATAGTGCAGAAAAATATTAACACAAACCTATGTAATAAAAACACATTTGCAAACACAAGACAGCACACTGTGAATTTTACTATGCTTCATTATTTTTGTCAATTTTAAAAATTTTTATAAATACATCTTTAGTTAATATTTTAAACTGTGTTTCAAATATAGTTTTTATAGGAGTAAGTATTGGACTATTATTCTCATCTGATTTTTTATATACAAGGCCACCATAATTATCCTTATCTGAATGTGGGTCTGCATGGACAACAAATGAGCATGGAGGTATATTTTGTACGTGATTTGTAAGGCTTATAGTATTTGAGGTTACTATATGAAATCTTTTTTGAATGTGATCATCTTTCCTTGCAGCTACTGCTAGATCTCTGCAAATCTCTGTAGATATATTACCATGCAATGAATATGCAAAATTGCTATCGGATAATATCGTGTCAATACCTGCTCCGAAGAGATATAGAAAACTATGATTTGCATCACATAAATTTTGTACTTCATCGAAATACGTGTATTTACAGTATTGCATAATATTATCGCCATTATAACAGTATAGTGATATGTTTTGTAATGTCAACATTTTTATATATCCATTTTGGATACTTGCTTTTATTTCTTTTAATTTCTCAAGATAAGATTTACTAGATTGATTTTCAATTTGTGCAGAACGTAAAATATTGGTAACAAAATTTCTAGTATTGCGTGTATATTCTATTAATTGACGATATTCAGGCGCAGTATTAAGAAAAAATGCTTTTATTTTATTATATAAATTATTATTTTGATTTATATCATTATAATCATCTACAATGTCAAATAATTTTTCATGTTGTACAGATGTTTTCGTAATTCTAAAACATCTATCAATTTCTTCTACACTAACATTTTGTAATTCTTGTTTAAGGTAATTTATCATAAATATAGTCTTATCAAATACTCCTGTATATGTTCTTATTATTTCTTCAAAGTATTTTTTTGGGAATGCACTACCTTTCCCGAAAAAATATTCATTAAATATTACTAATTTTGCAGATTTAGAAATTGGTTGCAAAACATCTTGATAATTATTAACATCAGCATCTATGTATTCGATATTATCGAGTAATATATTCACGTTATCTATATTTCTAATAAAAGCTTCGTTAGGTAACATAAAATTATTGTCATATTGTGCATAATCTTGATTTGTACTATCCTCTTCGCTGATGGGCGCTTTTAATTTTTGAACAATATTCTCTAATTCTCGTGATACTACCGTACGATTTTGATTATTACCTAGTAAAAATTTTTGCAAAATCGTAAAAACTGCATACATCTCAGCTTGTGATAGTACGTTGTTGTCGCTTTTTGTTACTGTAATTAAATACAGATCGTTATCCCCAGAAATGGCATTTAACAGAGTGTCATCGTTTGCATTAATGTATGATTGCAATAGCAGTTGTAGTGTAATAAAAATTTTAAAGAAGAATTTCATATGTTATGGCAGTATTCTTATGTTACCAATATTATAAGTATATACACAGAATATTAACAAATTATAAAAATACTATGCTACGTTTTGGAAGATCATACAAGAATCTTGATGGCATCGTATATGTGTAATGGTGTCCGTATTTTGCTCTAGCGTTGCAAAATGATATGTACAGTTCCTTTTTAGCTCTAGTAATCGCGACATAACACAACCTTCTCTCCTCATCTAAACCATTTGCTCCACTTTCATCTAAAGCTTTTTGATTTGGTATTGTACCTTCTTCAAAACCTGGAAGAAACACAATATCATACTCAAGACCTTTAGCGGCATGTATAGTGCTTATATTAACTGTGTCAATTGATTTTGATTTATTATCAGAAACAAGGCTAATATATTCTAAAAAATCGTGTAAATTTTCAAAATCTCTCATTGCATCTACTAATTCTGAAAGTGTTTCAAGCCTTCCTTCGCTTTCATTTGTATTTTCTGATTGAAGCATGTCAATATAACCAGATTCATTCAAAATTGTTTGCATTAGCTCGTGTGGAATTGCTGTCTCTGCAATGTTGCTCCATCTATCAAATACGTGAAAAAAGTTTAACAGTTTTGAGCCACCAATTTTTCGTGCTGCTTCTGGAATGGAGATGTTGTCTTGTTTAGCAAGATCATAGCATTTTGCAATTGTTGCTGTGCCAATGCCGCGTTTTGGCACATTAATAATTCTTTCAAATGCAACACTATCATGTGGATTTACTGCTAGCCTAATATATGCAATTGCGTCTTTAATTTCTTTGCGTTCGTAAAAATTAATACCGCCAACTATTCTATATGGAATCCCACATGCTAAAAACTGTTCTTCGAAAATTCGTGTTTGGTATGCCGCTCTTACCAGGATTGCAATATCACTATAATTTGCGCCACATTCATGCTTTTGATTGATTAAATTAGCTACATAATTTGATTCTGTGTGCGCGTCCGGTAGAGCTTTAATAACAACTGGAGAGCCGTTATCTGCTTCTGTCCATAGCGCTTTTTCCATTCTGTTAAAACTATTGGCAATTACTCCATTTGCAGTGTTTAAAATATTGCCAGTAGATCTATAATTCTGTTCAAGTCTAATGACTTGTGCGTTTGTAAAATCGTGTGTAAAACGTAGTATATTATCTATATTTGCGCCACGCCAGCTGTATATTGACTGGTCGTCATCCCCAACGCAACATATATTGCCATATCCGTATGACAATTTTTTTAAAAAAGTATACTGAATAGTACTGGTATCTTGATACTCATCTACCATAATATATTTAAATTTGTTCTGAAAATATTGCAAAATTTCTGGATAATTATCAAAAAGTTCAACGCAGTAAAACATTATATCGTTAAAATCTATTGCATCGAGCATTGCAAGTTCATTGTTATACATTTCGTAAATTCTTGATGCAATACTTTCATAATAACTTGTAATACCGGACGACCTTACCATTTTTGGAGTTAACATTTTATCTTTCCAATTATTTATATAATATAAAATTGTCTTTGGTTGATAAGTTTTTTCATCAACATTTATAGTTTTTATACATTTTTTTATTATTCTCAACTGGTCATCGCGATCTGTAATAACAAAATCTTTTGTTCTATTAAACTTTGCATAATGTGGCCTAATAATGCGCAGTGCAACTCTATGAAACGTTCCAATCCATGATAAATTTTTATCATTTTCTTGAATATTTCCAAGCATAGAAAAAATGCGCTCTTGCATTTCTGAGGCAGCTTTATTTGTAAAAGTAACTGCAAGAATTTGGTCAATTCTGGCAAGTCCTTTTGCAACAATATATGCTATTTTTGTTGTTAATACACTGGTTTTACCAGTCCCAGCTCCAGCAAGCACAAGCACTGCTCCGTCAGTTGTTTCAACAGCTTGTTTTTGACACGAATTTAAAAATGATAGATCCAAAACTCTGCATTGTACATTCTAGCTCGTACGAATTTTACCATATATGTACTGCATTTTATTAACACGTAAACATCAAACAAATGATACTTAGTTGTACTGAGCAAGCATATGTTATTATTCTATAACCATTAATAACTGTCCAAATTCAACTGGCTCACCGTCTTTTGCTGCAATATGTACGATTTTACCTTTTACATGAGCTTTAATTATATTCATTACTTTCATAGCTTCAATAATAAGTAGTGGATCGCCTTCATTTACTTCATTGCCCAGTTCTACAAATTTTTTTGCACCAGGCTCAGGTGCTAGATAGCAAGTCCCAACCATTTTTGCTACTACTGCGCCTGGTTGGCTTTTGTAGTCTGTTTTTTGCTCACACTTGTCTTGATTGCCGGTACTTGGTTCACTGTGCTGTAAAACTGCTGGAGCTTGCTGTATATAAGATACTTTTTCACTTAACTGCCTGGCTATACGGATTTTTGTTTCACCTTCGTTGTATTCGATTTCTGTAAGATCATTTGTCTTTAATATTTCAGCCAATTTTTCAAAAACCTTTTCATCAAATTTTGAAGATGACATAACATTTACTGTAACAATTTTGTACAAGTCTACATACAAGTCTAAAAAATATCAATGTATCATTTAGGCAGGAGTGTTTCTGGATCTACATGCGTCTTTGAGTTGCCCTGCCCCGTATACATTTGGAAAACTAGCATTGGTCCGTTTTGTCCCTTACCAACATTACCTATAATATCCCCTATGTTAATTCTTTGTCCTTGCTTAACTCTTATTTCGCCTAAATGCGCATATAATGATGTAATATTAACGTTATTGATTGTTCCATGATTAATTACTATTGCGTTTTTATACTCTGCTAAATCTCCAGTTAATTTGTTGATTACTTTTTCTACAACGCCACCAGCAATTGCTTTTACTGGCGTTCCTGCTGAGGCTTCAAATATAACATATCCATCATCCCCATCCTCATAATGCAGCTTGATACGAGATGTTGCGTATGCTATTGGCCATATTAATTTACATTTTTTTTCTTTTTTGTCATTTTTTTCTTTTTGTATAGTTTGCTGTTTTGATTGTATTTCTATTTGTTTTTCAATGACTTCATTTTGTGGTGCCCGATTTTCTTCCTTGACAGTCACTACAAGATCTTCATTATTTTGCATGTCATTTTTCTTAACAACTAATTTTTGTCCAACAGATAGCTTGTACGGTGGAAATAATCCATTTCTTGATATTAGTTCACTTCTTGTCATGTTAAATGCAGTCGCTATGCTGCCAACACTATCTCCAGCCTTTACACTATAGTAGGAAGGAGATAAATCCTCTTCATACACCATCGCTGTATGTTTATGTTGCGTATGTTCACATCCACCAAGTGCAACAGCAAAAATTAATAACGCAATACACTTCAATTTGTATATATCAAACAATCAATACTAAAATATAGTACACCTAGTGAATTGTGCATGTCCATACTTGTAATGTTAATGCTTTGTGCTACAATGTGCGTGATTTTTTCTTAATGATATTGCTATGCGAAGATTTGTTTGCTTGTTAGGGTGTATTTGTGCATGTTGGGCTAATGATAATAAACGCGTTGAGTTGCGAAATTGTGTAGAGTTGTTGGGTAAAAAATATGTTATTAAAGAGTATTGTGAAGAAATTGATAAGATTAAAACAGCTATAGACCAGAATAGATTAACACGAGAAAGGGCAATCAAATTTGCGCACTGGTTATTGGGCAAAGAGAATGTTTTGGTTAATTGCGTGCGCAGTGAGTATATGAGAAACACGAGCATGGGCTGTGTACTTGGTGATAGATGTGAAGATCGAATAAAGGAGTGGAATATAACAGGAAAAGACCTTAAAGAACAACTGCAAAGCATGAAAAAAAAGATTGCATATGCAATAAATTTTCTTATTTTACTAGCAAAGCCTAAAAAGTATAAAAACGAAGAGCTAGAGTTTACTATTAATGGAATACAATATAAGTTTGATTCATTGTATAAAACACAGGCAATGTATGCGCTTCTGGATTGTATAAATACATCATTGCCGATATGCGATGCATTGGTTGAAGAGATAGAACATGAGGTGAACAGAAAACAAAGAACGGAACATAGAGTAGCAAAAAGTCATGTAGGAAATGCAGAATATAATTTTCATGAAACGATAAGAGAGTTAACAAAAATTGCCTGTAATAGTGTGGAATGTATACATAGCGATGATTGGAGCAAACTTAATACTGTAGCTATAAGTCACCAAGGGAAAGATAGTAGGGTTGTTTTTATTGATGATTATATTGATTTTATTATTTGTCCACCAATACTTAATGAAATACAGGATGTTAGCAAGTTGTCAGGAGATAAGATTAACGAAAAAATTAATGAATTTTATGAATATATTAGCGACGACAATGTTGAAGTATGGTGTGATAATAAAGAAAGTAAACAAGCATTACTTGATGATTTGATTAAATTGGTAGAAAATGCTGAAGTAGTGCAAAAATTAACGTTGTTCCGTGATGATAAGTGTTATACTTGGAATAGCAAGTATAGCATGCCATGCTTGTCAAGATTACAATTTTGTTTAACACGAGGTATTAATATTGCGCAACTCAAGGGTGAGATATTGAGCGCAGTTAATAAGTGGCCACAGGATATAGAAATATTTGAAAATAGCACTAGAATTAGCAAGGATGAATTCATAGATGTACTGATGAAGTTATGTGATTAATGTTGAGTTATTAAATTATATTGCTTTTTAATAGGGCTGTTCTTGCAGCAGTACTTGCGCTTAGTAGGCCAGCTTTTACATCCATCTCGCATTGAACTAGTGATTCCAGCAGCTCAGCGCTTTGAGGCATTTTATATAGCGCTTTTTTTTGCATCATCCTAAGTATGAGCATAGCATTGCTATCGGCCTGTTTAGCATTGACGGCGTCCTCAAGATCGATTTTTAAAAACGGCTTTTTTACAGATGATGTGAGAGCCTTTTTAGTAGTGGTACTACTGATAGAAGTAACACCACCAGTTATGTCCCTCTGTACAATCTCCACTATCTTACAGTGTTAGAGAATGGAACAAGAGCAAGTATTCTTGCACGTTTTATAGCAATACATAGCTCTTTTTGTTTTCTAAAAGAAAGCCCACACACTCTACTTGGTAATATCTTGCCACGCTCTGACACATACTTCATCAAAAGACGAAAGTCCTTGTAATCAAATACCTGCTCTTCGCGCTGTGTGTTGTTTACATCATTGTTTGTTTGTTCTGCCATACTATCCCTCCATATCTTTTTTTGTATCATCCTTTAGCACTTTCTGCATCAAAGGAGATGGGTTGTCATCCAATTTATCCACACGGACAAATAAGTGCCTCAAAATGTCTTCATTCAAACGCAACTGTTCTTTTAGTACGTTCAAGCCATCTACGTCAACTGCAACGTTTATTAAAACATAGTGTCCACGGCGATTCTTTTTGATGGGGTATGCCAATGTACGCAGCCCGCAGAACTCAGTTTTAGTGACGTGACCACCATATTTTTCTATCAACTCAATGTACTGCTTTGCGATGCTGTCAACATGGCTTGCAGAGGCATCTTGTTTTACAATAAAAACAAGCTCATAAAATCTCATATAACTCCTTCCGGTTGATTACACAAAGTAACCAGCTTGCTAAGCAAGCAAGGCACACATGCAGTTTAACATATTTTACGGAACGCTGCAAATAGTCAAAAATTTTACCTCCTTTGCTCCAGCATCAAGCAAAACTCTTGAGCATTCAGCAATAGTAGCACCACTTGTTAATACATCATCAATAAGCAAAATACTCTTATCTGATACTCTCTTTTTACAAATAAAAGAGTTTTTTACATTGTTTTGTCTTTCTTGTAGTTGTTTAGAACTTTGTTTTTGTGTATATCTTGAACAGCGCAGTATTTTGTTGTCTAACGGAAGATGTAGCTTTAGTGCAACATATTGTGCAAATAAAGTTGCATGGTTAAATTTTCTCCACAGTAATTTAAAAAAGTGCATTGGAACAGGTACAACCACATCGCAAGCAACGTACTCATGAAAGTACCTTGTACACGCAAGTGTTGCACACATTTCAGCAATTGACTCATCAAGTTTTTTTAATCGCATGATAATTTTTTTGGAATACTCATTATAAGTAAAAATTGATCTACCAAAAGGTAATCGAATACTATTGTTAATACATGATATACAAAGAGTATTGCCACTACCAATTTGAATGCTCCTACCGCAATTAATACAATACGGTTGGTCTATAAAACCAATAAATTTTGTGCATGATTGACATAATTTTGTGTAATTTTCAATATCACACTTACAAACAGGGCAGATATTGGAGAAGATTTCAAAATGAGTCACAATCAAGAATCGCAACTTTTTATAATACTACCAAGCATATGATAAATAAAAAACTGTAAACATATGTAATCTATATATATTTTATAACAAAATATAAAAAGCTTTAATGCTAAGTAGCGCTAAACTAGAGATTATGATACTATGCCATTGCTAGAGAAATAAGGCATGTTAGTAAGAAATAGTGTATTCTGTTAACATAAATTGAAGACGACTGTGTAATGTATATATTACAGCGTTACGTATTTAAAAAGGTTTTATACAATTTTTTTGTAATAACACCAATTGTTGTTGCAACGGTGTGGTTGGTGATGTCTGTGAAGTATATTTTTACAATCATCAACAATAGTGTGCATTTTAATGTTTTTTTAAAGCTTATTATATTAATTATACCGAGAGTATTAGTTTTTATTTTGCCAATATGTTTTTGTATTGTAGTGCTATACACATTGCATAAAATGAGAAACGATAATGAATTAATAATAATGGCAACATCAGGGAAAAGTAATTTTTCTATTTTTTCAGTTATTTTATTTTTTGCTATAATATTATCCGCATGTTTATATTATTCTAATTCTACAATAAACCCAACAGTATATAAACGTCTTGTGCACATAAATCAACAAATACAAGGCAAATTATCTTTGGATTTGATTAAACATGGTGTGTTTAATAATGCTGGGCGTTCAATAGTTTTTATAGAAGGTAAAAGTGAGCATTCTGTTAATAATGTTTTTATTTCGCATCAATCTAAAAATAATACAGCAAAGGATATAGTTGTTGCTAAGAATGGTATATATCAAATAAAGGATAATAGGATGTATATTATGCTTTATAATGGTTTTTATCAAAGAATTGGAGCAGATAATCGCCCAATTTCTTCTCTTTCTTTTCAGCACATGTCTTATGATATTACAGAATTTGTTAAAAAATATTCTGATTTTAAAGAAAGAGTTCAAGACTTAACTAATACAGAATTACATCGGCTTATAAAACAAACCAAAAATAAAAAAGTCAAAACAAGCTTGTTGGCAGAGCTTAATGCACGTTATACATCATCAATTATCCCAATAATGTGTGCATTAGTTATAGCATGCTTTGTAGTAATTACAAATTCAAGAAATATAAGGAATAATGCTAACAATGCAAAGTGTTTTGCTGTAAGCTTGGCATTACAATTAACAATTATGGCAATAAATAACATTGCCAAAAAATCAATTGCAATGATTTTTGTTAATTATTTGCTAATATTATCCATGATGATAATACTTGGCTGGATAGCATTTTTTAAGAGACGCAATGCATAATAAATCATTAATACTATTCTTTTATATTGCTAAAAATTACATAAAATCTTTTTGTGCTGTTTTAATAATATTGTTTACTATTGTTGCTTTTATTGAAGGTGTTGATGGTATGCGTCGTATTGCAGATATGCAATGTGGATTTTTGTATTTCTTATTTTTTATTATATTAAAGTCTATTGTTACAATATCTTCTTTTTTCCCATTTATTACATTTTTAGCAACAATTGTGTGCTTATTACTTTTAAATAACAAACTTGAATTAATTGTTATTAGATGCCTTGGCATTTCTATTATGAAAATTGTTTATTATATATCAATTTGTGCTATATGTATAGGTGCTTTTTATATTACAGTTTTTAATTATTCAACTACGTACGCTATTAGGGAAATGAAAAATATGAGAAAAAAGATACTTCCAAAGCAGCAGAAAAATGATGAATTTGCAATTACAAAGACAGGGGTGTGGTTTAGAGATACAAATACGAAATATAACATGATTATACACGCAAATTCATTAGATATTAAAAATAAAACATTAAATGATATTGATATTTTACTTCTTAGTAAGGAATTTTCCGTGAAGTATTTAATTCATGCAAATTATTCCAGCATTGAAGATGGGGAGTGGTTACTATCAAATGTAGTAATAAGTATGCCAAATAATAGTGTACAGAATTTAGAATTATTAAAAATTCCAACATCATTAACATTTGACAAGATAAATAGTATGCTAATGAAGCCAAATACTATATTTTTATGGCGTATAAAGAAGTATATTGCAATTCTTGACAGAATTGGGCTATCAACTATACGATATAAAGTTCAATTATTTTCTCAATTATCATCAATAATACAAATTTTAGCGTTTGTTATGCTTGCTGCATTCTTTTGTATTATCAGAATACCTCGCGATAACAAGTATTATATGCGTGTGTGTATAGCTATTGTGCTTGCATTTCCAGTTTATTTTATCAACAGTATATTAATTGCATATGGAATAAATGAGTCTATTTCTGTTATTAATGCAACTTTTACATTCCCTATATGCTTATTTACATTATTTTTATTTTTGCTATACAAAAAAGCTTGTACATAGCGTTCTCTCTTGTATAATTTACTAAGTCTGACGTTGTACTACATATGCTTACTGATATTATTTACGTTGTGTTTGGCTATATTGTAGGATCAATTCCATTTGGGTATATATATGTAAAGTATACAAAAGGTATAGATCTTAGAAAGATGGGGTCGCACTGTACTGGTGCAACAAACGTTATGAGAAACTCAACAAAATTACTTGCAGCTCTTACGCTGCTTTCTGATCTGATTAAGGGAGTTGTTGTAGCATTGATTAGCTGTAATCGGCAAGGATTAATTGCTGTTTTGATGTGTTTTGCATGTATTTTAGGGCATGTTTACCCAATATGGTTAAAGCTTCACGGTGGAAAAGGAGTTGCAGTAGCTGCTGGCATATTTTTATGTATATCAACATACTGTGCACTTATTTCTGCAATAGTATGGGGAATAGTAGCTAAAATTACAAAGAAATCATCAGTTGCTTCTCTTGTATTTGTTAGTGTATTTGCAATATTTGAAACAGTGTTTGATAAAAATATATTTCATATTATTTTTGCATATATTACGCTAGTGTTGATAATATTTACACATAGATCAAATATAAAAAGAATAGCTAACCATCAAGAGCTAAACGTGCAGTAATTAAGAGTACGTACGCACTGTTGCTTGTTTGCCTTCAGACGGTGTAAAACCAACAACCTGTACACCAATGCTACGCTTAAATTTTTCAAAATTTGCAGCTGACGAGGCTGGTATTTTTTTGACAACATCTATCTTGACATGCTTCATTGGGTTTACTCGGACGCCACATTTTATAACTTCATAATGTAAATGTGGGCCAGTTGTGCGGCCCGTGGAACCGACCTTGCCGATAGGGTATCCACTTTGCACAAATTGCCCAGTACGAACATCAATAGAGCTTAAATGAGCATAGGCGGTTTTTATGCCGCCTCCATGATCAATTAGTATGTATTTTCCATAAAATGGGCGCCAACCGGCCACGACAACTCGCCCGGATGCAGCTGCGTAAACACATGTCCCATAACTTGCTCGTAAATCAACTCCGTCATGTCTTTTTACAACGCCTGTTACAGGATGAACGCGTACACCAAACGGTGAGGACACAGACATTTTTGATAATGGCGAACGTAAATTTGTATTTGATTTGTTTGGAACAACAACACCATTTGACTGAACATAACCTGTAAAATTCTTATCATCAAATTTATAAATTTTATAAATCTTCCCATTTACAAGTGCAGCTACATAAACTAATTCCGAGCGTAAATACTTGTTATCTTTTTGTGAATAAATGTCGTAGCATAAAACCTCAATACATGCGCCAACAGCGTTAATGTCAACTAATCTAGACATTACACAGACTGCGTTTCGTGCTACGTTATTTGCAGCACCACATGCAACAAGGTTTGCAACTGGCCCGGCGTTATCGATTGTAGCTGATACAGACCTTAAGATTTTAGTAACTGGAATTTCTTCTTTTTTAGCGATAAATTGCCCATTTTTTTCACGCACAGCAGTAACCACTTGATGATTATTCACTATTTCTAGTTTCTTTAATATATTTTCACCATTTTTGATGTTCTTATAAACCGTAATTTGTTGCCCTATACGCAACACACGCAAATTAAATATTTTTGTTAACGCTTCAACACAATTAAAGACATCGTTGTTATTAAATCCAACGTTAATAAGCATAGAGCTTACTGTATCTCCGCTTTGCACCGTAAGTGTAACAACATCATCCTGTTCTTCTACGGTTCTGCTTTGTTGCTCTGCAGTACTAGCTGGTTGCGTATTAGTATTATCACTAAATGTATCTACGTCATTATTTCTATCGTCTTCTGTATCATTTTCATTATTACTTGCAGCATCATCAATAGCCTGTGTATTCCTAATTCCAACACGAGGTGTAAACATGACGTATTCTGTCACTGAAATCGCTAAAGCAAAAGCAAACAAACAAACACTCGCTATTTGTGATTTTTTAACTGTCAATATATAAGGAGCAGTGCAACGTATCTGCACGCAGTATATTAAATTATCTATGTTTGGTCAAATATGTATTTATATGTACTATACAGTATAATATATACAAAACATGAATTATTAAAATATTATTTAAATATTGCTTATTTAAAACACAGCACACAATTTAAGCACAAAGAAATATGACTAACATGCTAATTAATGTTTAATATGCTTTATATTTTAGTAATTAAGCAAGAATACTGATCAGCTGATGATGTAGTAGTTTTTGCTCTACCTCACAATTATCATTTTCAAAAGAGTATTGCTAAAGAACGTTCAGTAGATTAGAGGAACAGGATATACAGTTGTTGCTGAGGCACAACACATAATCTACAGAGATTGTGCATTTTTTCAGCTCAACAACAAACCGTTTATCGCACTTACTACACATCTCATTCCCAAATTTGGTATAGAAATCCTAAACACCACAACACATTACCAGCAATACTTTCAAACGCATATAAAAATTTTGCCTGCAGTACATCTTCTGTATTTTTCCACACCACGTGTAATGTCTACATACTCTTCACTTGCACTGGCAATTATACTGTAGTATCCAGTAGCAATAAGGCCATATTCGTCGTGACAATAAATACATATTAAATAAATAATAAATACACAACACAAAATTTTTACTTTATCGTTCTTAAAATCTTTTCTCAAATATACACTATCACGATTATTTATTTTCATTTTCGATCAGCCACTGTTTGTGCGTCAATTTTACACCTTTTATCATCCTTCTACGCCAGTTACTGCTCTACACATTCCTTTCACATTGCATATGTTTACTTTGCATCTCTCTACAAACACATCCATTTCTTCACTCATTCCTCTCTCCATTGTATCAAACGCACACGCCATCATAACAACATGCATCTGTTGCAAATTCCTGCCAACCATCTCAACCTTTTCTAAATCCACACACGCTTCTATAACATCATTCCAGTATTGTTTACATTTTGCTATCACAGCAATGCCACTCCCTATCTTTTCAAGATACCTCCTCATTTCTTCACCATCAACTTTTTTCATCAATTCATCCACAATCCGTCCACCTTCACTACTTCTTTTCCTAACCTCACCTTCCAACAAACACAAAAACTGTAAACATTCCCATGCTGTACTTTCTACACTTTTAAATGCATCTACAAATCTTGCTTTCAGCATATCTTCTGCATGCTCAACACCATGTGTGATGTTTACACGGTTTTCACTTGCGCTAACAATACCACTGCAGCACAACGTTACTGTCAATAATAACAAAACCTTGTTCATTTTTAGTCTCTACAAAAAGTATAAAAAAGCAACACTATCTTATTATTATAATTTTATTTTGTCAATATTGTTTGGTTCTGTTTAAATAACAAATTTCTGTTAAATAAACAATAAATACGCAATGCTTGTGCTTAAACTTTCTTTATCATAACTATTACTAACTCAATACTATCTAACACAGTTATATATATAAAATTTTACTATTTTTTATCAGAGATCAAAAACTTAGCACGCACAAAAAACCATACCTTCTTTTTTAAGCTACATTGTTCATTATAACGCATGCTATAATAGCTATCACAATCTTCTTCATCATCACGAGCATTTACGACCATATCACCCTGTGTTATCCTTATCATGCTTTTAACACTGACTCCAGACTTTTCTGCAATAACCTCTGCCATTTTGTGTGCCTCCGCAACAGCTTCTTGTGTCATTTCTTCCCTCATCTGCATCAAGTTTTCAATTTTATAAATAATATTGCCACCAACATCATACCCCTCTTCTACCAATTTATCAGCTTCAACTTTTATTTGTTTAGCCAAATCCACTTGTTTTGTTCTAAACTCGATATGAGATTGTCCTACGTGTACTTTTGCTTCAACCACTTTTTCACCATTCCACACATTTTCATAACTGTTCCACATACTGTTCCCTTCACGCGTTACTTCATAATCTATTCCACTCTTCTTAATTATATTCAACACCTTTTCTTTCCAGGCGGCACAAGATTTACCAATGTCAGCAATATCATTAGAGCTTTTTTCTACACGCAAGTAAACAATAGCGAGATTAGCATCTACTTCACGTGCTGCAACACCCTTAACTTCAATAATATTACCTTGTTTTAATATTGGAAAAGAAAAATAACCAAAATAAAGAAAACCACACGATAGTAATGCGGCTGCTAAACAAGTTGATATAGATGCAAATATTGATTTTTTATCCATTTTGCTTTTTTATATAATTACCATAATCATACTAACATAAAATTGATTTTTAAAATACAATATTTATCAATACTAAAATATATACTCTATATTATTTCTCTACTTGCACAGGAGAAATCTCAAATTCAGCATTCACAATAAGACGTAATTTTTTTATTTTACTAGCTCTTTCATTTTCAGCCAAGGCGTAACAACCTTCCTCACTGTCACTTTCATCTCGCGCTGTTACGGAAATATACCCCTGTTTCATACTTATCAAGTCTCTAACATATACACCGGCTTTCTTTGCAACAACATCAGCAACCTTGCGTGCATTAGCAACAGCCTCTTGCATCATTTCTTCTTTTACTTCTTGAAATTTTGTGTATTTATAAGCAACCCATTTACGCACAAAAATACCACTTTCCATCAACTTTTCAAAATCACTTAGCACTTGCTTTATCTTATCTAATTGTTTTACACGTAATTTAATCATATAACTTCCAGTATATACAGTTTTTGTTCCAGTACGGTTTCCGTTTTCGTATGTTTCACGGCTGTCTTTAGTTATGCTTCTTTTATCATCAACAATATCACCACCAACATCATGCTTTTTAATAATATTTTTGGCTTCTTCTTTATATTCACCAAGTGTTTTGGCAAGTTTTGCAACATCATCATCTTCTGCATCTACACATATCTTAACAATAGCAAGATCAGCTTCCACCTCGCGTTCTACCAAGCCCTTAACTGCAATAATATTATTTTGCTTTAATTTGGGAAAAGAAAAATACCCCAAGTAAAGCGCTCCAAAAGACAGTAACGCCGCTGCCAAACACAAAGCAATTGATGTAAATACAGATCTTTTTTCCATTTTTTCTTTTGCTGTTATACTAACTATAACCATGCTAACATAGAACTAAATTACAAAAAAGTAATATTTATATGATAATTGAAAATATACATATCACTTCTAAACGTTTTATTACTGCTATTTCTGGTGGTAGTGATAGTTTATGTTTAACAATGCTTGCAAATGATTTTGCTATTGCAAACAATGCCAAAATGTGTGCAGTATTTGTCAATCATATGTTAAGGGAAGAATCATCAAGAGAAATTGAGGATACAATTGCTGTTTTGCAAAAATATAATATTAATTATCACGTTTTATACTGGCATCATGACAATATTATTGGTAGTATAGAGAATAAAGCAAGAATTGCAAGATATCAACTTTTGTATCAATATTGTAAAGATCAAGGTTACGATGCAATCGTTACTGGTCATCACAAATTGGATAATTGGGAAACATTTTTCATGAGATTGTCTAAAGGAAGCGGCCTAACTGGCTTAACAGCAATAAAAAATGAAAGATATCTTCATGATATTAAAATAATCAGGCCTCTTTTGCATTATTATCCAAATGATATGAAAGAAACATTAAATAAAAAATTTGGTATTACAAAATTTGTTCACGATAGTATGAACGACGATTTAAAGTATGAACGCGTGCGTTGGAGACGATCTTACGACGATCTTGCCAAATATGGAATTGATGCAGATAGCATAGAAAAAACAGTTGAAAGACTGCAGCTATCAGATGATTGTTTAAATGAAGTCGCAAAGAAGTATTATTCAATATGTTTTAATGGTCAATATATAATAAAAAATATTTTTAAAATATTGCATTTAGAAATACGCATGAGGATTTTAAAAATGATTACAAAAAGTGATATAATCTCATATGAGCTATTAAAAAGAGCAGCTACGCTATTTGTGCAAAGTGATTTTACAAGCTTTAACATGTGCGGGTATGTTTTTTCTAATGGTAAAAATATAAAAGTGCAAAAGGAAAATAGAAATGAGAAAAAGCACTGATTTACGCCATATTGTAGAGCTTATTAGATCGCGATTATTGTTATCAGATATTGTTGGTAAAGATGTAAGATTAAAAAGAAATGGTGATGAATTTGTCGGAATATGCCCATTTCATAAAGAGAAGACTGGATCATTCTTTGTTAATGATAAAAAGTGTGGATACTATTGTTTTGGCTGTGGAGCAAAGGGTGACATAGTAAAATATGTCATGGAAAGTAAAAATCTAAGTTTTATACAAGCTGTCAAAGAATTGGCAGAAATTGCAGGAATCAAAGTAGAACAAGTAGAAATAAATAAACGTGATAATAACCTAGAAAAGTATGCAGAGCAGTTTGCTGTTGAATTACTCAATAATAAAAATGCAATTCGGTATCTTTTTGATCGTGGCGTTGATATGGCAATGATCAAAAAATTTAAAATTGGATACTATCCAGCAAATATGCAGTACGATACAAACGCTATTAGTACTAGTTTTAGTAACAGAATAATTTTCCCTGTTTTTACAAAATCCGGTCGTATTGTTGGATTTGGAGGAAGGGTAATAGATGATGGAGGTATCCGCCCAAAATACATCAACTCTACCGAGTCTGATGAATTTAAAAAGAAAGAATTACTATATGGTATATATCAGTCCCTAGCTAATTGTAGATCATCACCTTTAATACTTGTAGAAGGTTATATGGATGTTATTTTAATGCACCAAGCCGGCTTTAATACTGCAGTTGCAACAATGGGAACAGCGGCATCTGAATTTCATCTTATGCAAATGTGGCAGCTTTGCGACGAGCCCATTGTTTGTTTTGATGGTGATGATGCTGGTAAAAGAGCAATGGTAAGAATTGCAAAATTAGCATTAAATTATTTAAAACCTGGCAAAAGTCTTAGATTTTGTGAATTACCAGATGGATATGACCCGGATTCCTATGTTAGAAATTTTTCAGCAAGCTCCATGAGAGAAATACTAAATAATACAACACCATTAATTGATTTTTTATGGAACATTTTTGTAACAAACTACAACAATCTAGTATCCAATACTCCAGAACAAGTTGCAGCATGGGAAATGGATATTGATCAAACGATATCAAACATCAGCAATACCAATATACGATATCTCTATAAGCGGGACATAAAAAACAAAATTTTTTGGTTTTTAAGACAAAGAACTGGCTCTGGCGTTGATGTTGGACAAAAAATTACAAAAAAAACAAATTTTTCTCTTGACGAGGCTATTCTCCTCTATGCTATCCTGAAAAGGCCTTCAATAGTAGGCTTTGTCGCTGAGAAAGCGTCCAGAATTGACTTCAAGGATGAGGGGTTCGCAAGTTTGTGTTGTCATATCTTAGATAGATCTGATACCAGTGATCTTGATTTAGATCGTTTTGATAAAACAATTAAACGGTTGGAGTCCATTGTTCCTGAATACTACATTTCAGACAAAATGTCAGATGATGATGTCGTAAAGTTTTGGAATGACGTTTTTGATAACGGTGTACTTGCAAGAGCTTATGAGAGAGATTTACAGAAGGCATTTGAGGAGTGCAAGCAAGACTGCAATGAAAAAACGTGGCAACGTCTAAAGGCAATTAAAATGCATGGCATTAATAAAAAATTAACAAAGAAGTGATAAAATAAATTGCTTCTTTATGTGTTTGGTATTATTTTAAGGGAGTAAATTATGAATACAACTAAAAAAAGTATAGTAGATGTTGAGTACGGAGATGACATCATCAACGATCCAAATGTTGTCTCAATAATGAAAACATTTGCATCCAAAGGACATATTACGTTTGATGAATTGAATGACGCGTTTCCAAGCTCAGAATATAGTTCTGAAGTTCTTGAAAAAATTGTTGCGTATCTAGAAGACAACAACGTAGATATTATAACTGTTGAGGAAGAAGAAGCATTGATGCTTGATGCTCAAACAGAAATTACGCCATTAGAGACAGGTGATGATGATGTGGTTAATGCAGAGATGGAAAAAGCACAAATTCAATTAGCAGAAGAAAACGCCAGTGACCAACCTCCACAAGAGGATATAAAAAACGATGATCCAGTAAAACTATATTTAAAGGAGATGGGTAACGTTGAACTTTTATCAAGAGAAGGTGAAATAGCAATTGCAAAGCGCATGGAAGCAGCAAAAGATATGATCTATGCAACTCTGTGCGAAAGCGTAGTAACACGTAATATTTTTGCAGACTTTCATGACAAATTGGAGTCTGGACTACTGTACGTTAGAGACTTAATAATGACTAATGACGCCGGCAACGTGGATGAAGATGAGTTTGAAGAAAGCGATGATGAAGAAGATGAAGATTCAAATAACGCAGAACTAGAACATGAGGATGAAACTGCAAAACAACTTGTTATTGATATGTTTGCGGAGTTTATCAAGCTCTCAGACACAATGTACGCTAAGCAGAAAGAACTTAACTTTAACTACGATAAAATGCTTGAAAATAAAAAATATCAAGAGATGCGTGATACTTGCTTACAGCTGTTTAAACAAATAAATCTAAATACAAAAAGAATTGAATCTATTAAACAAATGCATAACAATTTATTGTCTGATCTCAACAACGCAGAGCGCGCATTATTAAAAACAACAAATGATTATGATATAAAAAGGGCTGATGTATTCCACTGTTTGCAAGATAAAAACTTTGATCAACAATGGTTTGATCATGTTCAAAACATACATACACACGGCTGGCAAGAATTTTTCACTGCTAACAAAAGCAAGTTTGAAGAATTGGTGGAACTCGCATCACAAGTAGAATCAGTTGCACAAGTTCCTCTTGTTATGTTTAAACGTTTGTGCAACGCGATATATAAAGCGGAACGTGATGAAACTAAGGCTAAAAAAGAAATGACGGAGGCAAATTTAAGACTCGTTATTTCAATTGCCAAAAGATATATGAACCGTGGTATGCAATTCCTTGACTTAATACAAGAAGGTAATATTGGGTTGATGAAAGCAGTTGACAAATTTGAATATAAGAGGGGGTATAAATTTTCTACATACGCAACATGGTGGATCAGACAAGCAATAACACGCGCAATTGCTGATCAAGCACGCACAATACGCATTCCGGTACATATGATAGAAACAATCAATAAATTAGTCAGAATGTCAAAGCAATTAATGAGCGAGTTAGGCAGAGAACCAACGCATGAAGAATTAGCAGAGCGACTTGGAATGTCTCTAGAAAAAGTTAGAAAAGTTATGAAAATTGCAAAAGATCCAATCAGCTTAGAAACTCCTGTGGGTGATGAGGATGAAAGCCATCTTGGGGATTTTATTGAAGACAAGAATGTTATTTTGCCTTTTGATGCAGCAATGATGTCAAATCTTAGTGAAGCTGTAGTTAAAGTTTTGTCCACTTTAACAGAACGAGAGGAACGAGTATTGCGTCTGCGCTTTGGAATTGGAATGAATTCCGATCATACGTTAGAAGAAGTGGGTCAACAATTTTCTGTAACAAGGGAAAGAATAAGGCAAATAGAAGCCAAGGCTATTAGAAAACTAAAACACCCAAGCAGGTCAAGAAGTTTGAAAAGTTTTTTGGATAATTGATGAAAAGGAAAATTAGAAAAAAGCAAAACAAAAAAATTATACTTTGGCGATATTTTTTCATCGTACTATCAGCTGTAACTTGTTGCATATTGTTGTTTTTAGCTGTTTCTAAAATAGGAACTGGAATCATGGTGTTAAGTGAGAAAATTGGAATTAAATTGCAAAGTGTAGAAATATCAGAAAGCGGATATGCGCCTATAGGTAAACGCGCTAAGGATTGCATTGGCAAACTACCTGTGACATCAATGTTTAAAATTTCAATCGATGAAATTTATGGCAAATTAATTAAAAATCCTTGGATTCTAAACGCAACTGTACACAAAGCCTTTCCTGATAAAATATCCATTGCGGTTGTTTACAAAAAACCAATTGCTGCATTTTTTGATGGCAAAGAATACACGCTAATAGATGAGATGTGCTCTGATATAGAAAAAATTGACAAAAACAACGTTAAACAAGATATGCCAGTAATATGTGGTTACGGAGCAAAAGAGCATTTTGTTACGCTATTAAAGATGCTGAATGATTTTCATCATATCATAAAAGCTGCAGATTCATTTGTATTTGTTAGCAAAAGACGCTGGAATATTGTTTTACGTAATAAAACAATAGTAAAACTACCAGCCAATAATATAAAAACTGCACTAGCTACGCTTGATACAATGATTCAGCAAAAAATCGCATACGGTACATCAATAGATTTACGCACAGACCAAATTATAGTTAATGGAGTAAAAATCGGTACACATAATCCTGCAGCATAATCTATAACGGGCAACAGTTTTGCAGTGCCTCTACAAATTCTTGTACTGTAACACTTCTTTCAAGAGCATGAGATACTGACGTAACCTTAACTCCTTTTAACCCACACGGAACAATTTCATCAAACGGCGATAAGTCATTACAAACATTGATACACATCCCATGCGTTGCAATACCTTGTGTAACCCTAATGCCAATAAACCCTACTTTGGCATCATCTATCCACACACCAACTCCTAAATCAGAACGCCTAGCAACAATACCAACCCTTGCGATAGCATCAATCATCCAATCTTCAAGTATTGTTACATATTGATGCACATTAAGATTACGTTGTTTCAAATTTATAATAGGATATACAACACATTGTCCAATATTATGTACAGTTATTCTGCCCCCACGCGTAGTATAATAAACCTTATAATGTACGTTTCCAACAAAATCACTTACCTCATAACTCTTACCGACAGAATACAAGCAGCTATGCTCTAAAAATAATACACACTCTTCTTCTCCGGCTCCTACAGCATCATGTATAACTTCCATATCAATCATAGAGATAGAATAATTAATAACACCTTTATAATTAATAAACTTCATAGTAAAGCAAAATATTATTATCTATAATCATAACTCAAAAATGTACAAACTAGCATATAATTTCGTGGTATCACAGTAACAAAAATAACGTTTACTATCAAGTTCTATCTTAATTCTTAAAATTAAGTGTATGTGCACCACATGCAGAAATTGAGTTTCCGTCGCTGATCAAGATATTACTGCTAGCAAGTATACTATATCCTTCGATGAAATCACATTATTATCCATCGTTATACTCTCACCCACAGTTAATTTATCATATTTCCACAAGTTTACCTAGCAGTTTCCAAATATAACTTGTTTCATATATTATCAGATAATACTTTGTTTGCATCTGACATCTGACATTTGGCATTGTCCAACAATCAACTACTTCTAGTGTAAAACTAATTATATAATCTAAGACAGAAATATACTTCTCCGCAGTATAACTGAACTACTACACTGCCGCAACTACTATTTATACTTTCATCAATTTTATATTTTTCTGCGATATATTATATCTAACCGATTTACCAATAAAAGCCTGATACTGTTTTTACTAGTATATATAAAGAGTTATGATGCTAAACTTATTAAGATTAGAAATTTATAGATAAAATTGTGTATAAGAATTTTTTAAATATATAAGCTACGACATTTAGTTTGGGTGCTATCATGCACATGTATACTGTTAGTTTATAACAGGTACGCTTGTTTACTATTAGTATTTTTCTAAAATTGAAATATTTGACAATTTTTTGAATAGCAAAAGCAAAATCTTATATGTACACAGTGAATTATGTTGATTAGTTGTTCTTGATTCGCGCTTTGTTTGGTGTTAGTCTAATTATAGTTGTTGTATTAGTAGCAAAGAATGGAGAAAAAATCAGTATTTGCATCAATTGCTTTGTGTTTAGCTGCTGCATTATTATCTTGTGGGTCTGTTTATTTGGGATACTTTTCTTTCCCAAAGCTAAAACGTAGTGTTATTTACGTAAAAGGGCTTGTTGAACGTAATGTAACGGCTGACCGTGCTGTTATTGTGATAAGTGTAGATGATGAAGATGATAATGTCGAAAAACTCGTAAAATTGGTGGAAGGAAAGGTAAAAAATGTAATGAAGATTGTTGAAAAATGCGGGTTGAAAGAAAGTGTTATAGATGAAAATGGTGGAATACGTGATTATGAAAAACGGAACAAATATAAAAATGGCAAAATATGTGAAGAAGTACAAATTTACAGAAAATGGGAGTCGATTAAATTAAAAACAACTGATGTGGATAAAGCAAAACAATTGGTGCATGACGTTAAAGAGTTATGTAGAGTTAGCAAGGGCGTAGAAGTAGACGTTGTGTACGAGTTTTCAAAATTCCAAAAAATGAGAAAAGAAATGCTATGTGATGCTATCGCCAACGCACGTGAATTGGCAGACCTTGTTGCGGAAAAAGGAAATTTAAAAATTATTGGCATGGAAAACATGAACCAAGGATATGTAGAGATAAAAGCTGCTGATGAGTGTGAAGTTAGCAATGAAAATCGTTGGGATAGTGAAGCAAGGGAGCGAGAAAGCTGTGAAAAGAAGTTGCGTTTGGTTGTCCACGCGGGCTTTAAAATTGCCAATGAGTGATTGTGTTTTTAGTATGGTATATTTTGGTAATATTGCTTGCCAAAAAAACATAAAATGTAAAAGCAATATCACAAGGTGTTTGTTGTATATACAAATTGTTTGATTAGTGAATAGTGTGGCATCCTCGTATTGTAGATTAAGCATTTGCCAAGATAATTAGATCAAAACTAGCACAATCTTTTACTTAATTCATAATCTTTTAGCAAACACAACTGCACTATAAACGTGGATATGTAAATTCTGTTGTCACTGGTACTGCATACTTGTATTACAGCAGTATAAACTATAATATTATACATATGGCATATTTTGATGATCTTAATGCGCGTTTTATTTTTAGGTGATACTGTTGGTCAATCCGGGAGAGAAGCCGTCATCTCATTTATTAATGGATTTAAAGCAGAAAAACACGTGGATTGTATTATAGTGAATGCGGAAAATATTGCACATGGATTTGGTATACGCGCAAATATAAGCAATAAATTACTTGAATCTGGTGTGGACGTTATAACTATGGGGAATCACACATTTGATCAAAAAGATGATATACAGTTGTTTGACCAGGAAAAAAGATTAGTACGTCCAGCAAATTATCCAAAGGGAACACCAGGACATGGGTTTTATATACACGAAACTGCAGATGGAAAGAAAATCATGGTTGTTAATTTAATAGGCCGCGTTTTTATGGAGCAAAATGACGATCCATTTCAATGTATGGATATGCTGCTAAAAACCTATAAACTTGGAACAACGGTAGATGCGATTTTTGTGGATTTTCATGCAGAAGCAACTGCAGAAAAAGTTGCGTTTGCTAGATTTTTTGATGGTCGAGTGACAGCAATCGTTGGAACACATACACATGTGCCAACAGCTGATGCACAAATACTGAATAACGGAACTGGATATTTAAGTGATGCAGGAATGTGCGGGGACTATAACTCTGTTATTGGAATGGAGGAAGAAAATTCTATTCTGCGTTTTACAAGTAAAGTGCATATGTATGCAAGATTAACGCCAGCATCTGGCAGTGCTACCGTGTGTGGCGTTGTTGTGGACATAGGCGAATCTGGAAAATGTACAAATATTTCAACAATAAGAAGCGGTGGTTTCCTGCGCGAACAAAAGTCGTGTTGAGATGTATACTTTTTGTGATTGCTAGAGTCGCAATGTATTAATCTTAATTAAATAGCGCATGTAAAGTGGAATTTGCAAATTTTGTGAGTATGTTTAATAAAAAGTTTTATACGATTCATATTAATTGCCGTTATACAATATATAACAAACATCAAAACTCATTAAAAAATGATTGTATTAAGAATTACTTGCTGCAGTTTACGTCTTGGCTTCACGTACATGGCCAAGCACAACTTAACTTCTTTCTTTGATAATAGTGCAAACATTTTTTACTATATTCACCATTATTCGAAATGCTTTGCACATGCAACCATTGTTCTCTTCCATCACAACAGATCAGATTGTTTAATAACAACTCTTCACACAATCTGCATGTGTTTGCTAGTATCAAAGAATTGAGTGTGTTCACTATTATTTATGGAATTTATTAATTCATCTCGCATTAGTAGTTGTACATTTGCAGTCTTCAATATACTAAAAACAATACAAAAATCATCAAAAAAAATGCTTTTCCTCTTGATTAGTAAATACACCTTACAGGAAAATTTGCTGCAAAACGCAAAATCAATTCTGAAAAAATTTGTGATCTCTTTCCTTGCAAATCAACTTGTTAACACATTTTCTTTCCCTTTTCCTACCACCTATGTGCGCCACCTATTCAAAATTCCAAACACGTCGTAAAGCCCATTTACCTGTTCCTACACCCTCTTCTCATCTTCAACCCACTTTACCCAATCACTCCCATCTTGTCCAGCACATACAACACCCTGTAGCTCATGCTTCAATTTACCAAATGAATCTCTAAAAATTTGTCTACTCTCCTCAGAATTCACAGCATCGTCACTTGCAAAACCCACACCGCAAACTGCACAATAAACAGTAGCCAGCGT
>CALXQI010000004.1 GCA_944390585.1 uncultured Alphaproteobacteria bacterium
GATGGGAAATATTATTTATATAAATTTGGTATAAAGCGTGATATTATAAAACAAACAAGTAAAATAAATAATTGTATACTTGATAATATTTCAACTGAAATTTGTATGGATTTATTTCTTGGCACAAGAAAACATGATAGAATGAAATATATACATGTTATTCAATCTGATACAATAAACATTCAAAATTATTTTAATAATATTCCTACTTGTGATATTGTAATACATGCTGATGCATATAATAGTAATGTTTATAGACATACAACATTCACGCAAATTGTTGATGACTTTTTTATGCAACAATTCTGTTTGCAAAAACAAAATTGCATAATACATTGTTATATGATAGATTAAATATATACTGAATATTATACAAATATGAACATATATATTGTATTAATCGCGATGTTATGTAATACATTAAATGCATGTGCAAAAGACTATATTTCGATAAACAGATGTACACCAAACGATCAGATTGTTGTTATTGCAAACTTAGTGGAAGAAGATTTTACTTTAGATATCGATTATGGTGAAAATGATGTTTTTTATTTATGTACGAGATATATGGAAAATAATATTGCTGTTAAGTTAGTAGAACATACACTGAAATTACCATCACTATATATGATTATGCTAGTAATTCGAACATGCAATAACAATCCTTGCACTTTTGCAATCAGCGCAAACTTAGCAAATAGATTTTATTTAACATGTAGAACACCGAGTAATGGAGTAGAACAAATCAATATTAATGAAAAATATATCATGACATGGTTTGACCAAAATACTGTCAATATACAAGATGTATTAACGTATTATACATTTTGTCGTGCATTTCAAAACAGGGACATAAGATTACAAAACGGCAAGCATGTATTTGTGATTAATAATTTAATAACACGCAGTAATGTTACACAATTATCAAGTAATATTTTTAAATCATTTTGCAATGTTACGTAATTATTACTAAAGATGCTTTAGAATTAATATATGTGTGCTTAAGTGCACTATTAAATTAGCATATCAATAAAGTTGTAGTGTATATACAAAATTTTCATGATGCGATAAAAGTGCCTGTTTCCCTTGTGTTTGGGCAAAAATGGGAATTTTTCTTCAAATGCCTTGATTTTCAACAGATTTGAGACAAATCTGCATTTTTAGATAAAAAAATATTTTTTTGCATATTGCAATTGATTACAGATAGCTGGTAAACCAGTAAGTGCAGGTCTTAGTGTGGGTTAACCATGAAACGATTGATAGCTGTGGCATGTGCGTTGCTGTGCCAGCTTTGCGCAAATGAAGATGGGATGTGTGATGCGATATCAGGCAAATCGCCACTATGTGTAATAACAGCAACAATGCCGTGTAGTAAAAAACTGAGTGATGAGAGTATCAAGACGATCTTTGATGTGCAGCACTTGCTGTTTGAGCGGCACGAAGAATATATGCCAGGTTTACTTGGAGGTTACAATTGGTGGAGTACGGAAGTACAGAATGCATTGGATAAATTATATCGTGAATTTGAAACACTGGCTATAATCAGAAATACGCCAAAGCTGATAGTATTTAGCGAAAACTTCTTTGGTAGAAAAATTGTGAGACAAAAACAGGAGTTTGAGACATTGCTAAAGCATCATACAAGCAGATTTGAGGACACTATCTTTGCCGTTAATTATCTGTGTGCGGAACAAACAGATGTGCCAATTGCTGAAGTGGATAGAACGATTAATATTATCCAATCTTCTTGCGAATTTTATAACTTTATAGACAATATATACTCATATGATGAAAAACTTAATGTATTACAAAAATTTTTGTTACAAGAAGTAGTTAAAAATATAAAAATGCTGACAAATAAATTATCTTCACATTATAACACCGGTTTTGAATCACATACAGGTGCAACAGCATACATAAAGTATCTAAAAAGTATAATACAAAAAGCAAAAACAGAATACATATGTATTCAGACTTTAGAAAATATTACATACTATCTGTATCGTAATAAGATTTTAATGAAATATAACAAATCAACATATTGTAATGAAATTAGTAATTTAGAGGAATCTGGATACATATATAAGTTTGGGTATGGGATTGATCTGATACAAAATGACAATAAAATCGCCAACATATTGCACGATAACGTATCAACAGAAATTTGTAAAGATGTAATTGTAAAAGCAAGAAAGGATGATAAAAAACGCCGTATACATATAGTACAGTCTGATTATATCAATCTTAATCAATATTTTGACCACTTGCCTAAGCACGAAATACTAGTGCATGCTGATTCGTACAACAGTTGTTTATATATTGGAAGACAAGCGCAACCACAGTCATTTGAGTATACAATAAAGTATAGATCAGTATATTGTGCAATAAAATGTTTTATGTTAGAGTAAAAATGTGTGTATATAAAGTTAAATGTAATGTTAAGAATTTTTGTAATACTTTTTTGTTATGTATTCACATTAAATGCAAGTGAATATATAGTTTCTATTAGTAATATGTGTGGAGAAAACATTAATTTATGTTTTAGCGATGGTGATTATAAATTAAGTTATGCTGGCTCATATGATAAAGACGCTACATTTTTCCCAATTGATAAAAATAACCCCATTGAAATTGATCTTGGAGTTGAGATATATGTTAAAGTCGCGGGAGAGACACAGCGTAATGTTAACAAATGTACATTCTGGTTTGATAATTATCCTGAAATGAAATTTGATTTGATGCCAAGTTGGTACCAAATGCTTGGTGATGGGCCGCATGTTGATCGGTTTCATGTTAGCCGCTGGCGGCGAAAGAATTCGCCTGTAAAGTGTGATATTATTATTGCAAAATATACGGAGAGTGACAGTGACGAGGGCGTGTCTTTTAAAAGAATCATGACAATAGAGGTAAAACGACATCCAAGAAAATACGCCTGCTGTATACAGTAATGTAATAAGAGTGGAACAACTTTCTGTATTTAACGCTTGTTAGCGTACGATATGATGAGTATTCCTATGAGCTGCTAGGTAGACTATAATTGGCAAGATAGAGAAGTACATGATGCATTAAATAAGGTGTACAATGATGTTAAGATACTGGTTATAATCAGAAATACACCAAAGCTGATAGTATTCAGTGAAAACTTCTTTGGCAGACATGTAGTAAGGCAGAAGCGGGAGTTTGAGACATTGCTAAAGCAGCACACCAGCAGATTTGAGGACACGATATTTGCCATTAACTATTTGTGTGCGGAGGAATTAAATATGACACAAAAAGAAATACTGAATATTATTAATGGATTTAATATGAATTACATGCATAATACAATTGCAAACATTATAAATATATTTAAAGGAAAAATATCACGCATGTTTTGTATACAAAACAAAAATACTATGTTTTCTAATTACATAACAAGATTTGAATCAAATATTGAAGCAAAAGATTATTTGCAATTATTACATGACCAATTTAAATATAGTGCAGAGAATACACACGTTACTATATTAGAAAATATAACATCATATTTCTATAAACATACAATAATTATGAGATATAATAAAGCAACATATTGTGACGAAGTTCAAGATTTAAAAATTGATAATAGAAATGAGCATTATCTATATAAAATGGGAAATGGAGAAGATATTACACAAATAAACAATGAATTAGCAGAATTGTTGCATAACAATGTATCAACTGAAATCTGCAGAGATTTGTTTTGCGCCATAAAAAAAGATTATACTAATGCTCGTATACACATTATTCAATCAGATACCATTAATATGCACAAATATTTACAAAATATACCAATTTGTGATATTATAATACATTCAGATTCAAATAATGGTGTAGTTTATAAATACAAAAATGTACAACTTATTGGAATATCAAATATTACTCAATACAATATTAATTTTCAAAAAACAAATTGTTCAATACAAGCCTTCATGTTAGTATAAATATAGCAAATTGAATATTGTCAAAAATGATTAAATATATATATTTATTGCTATTGCAGATATATTGTGTTATAAATGTATATGCTATTAGTGATTTTATAAATAATGATCAATTAGTACAGAAATCACCAAATGATTGTACAATTGCTATATGGAATAACTCAGTTGATGATGTTTCTATACACGTTAATGCTGTTAACGACAAAATATACAAATGTTATCCTTACCGCCCAGAAAGGCAAGAATATAAAAAAATAACAAATAGTGAAGATATTAATATACTAAAAAACAAAGTATGCGTATTTTTTATACGTGATTGTAATGAATGTATTAATACATTTCACATTAATGGTGTAGAAAGTGTAGAAATTGAATTAAGCAAGAGAATACAACAATTACATAGGCATTGTTGGAATGTAGAAAACAAATATGATATCATCCTGTACCGTGCAGATGGTTCTGATATATTACCATATTGTGATGCAGATATTGTGTTAGTAATATATAGTAAATTGTATAAATATTTAAAATGTTGTTTGTTGTGATTGGATAGTAAACACTGTTTAAATATGGTTGCTAAACACCAAAGCTGATAGTATTCAGCGAGAACTTCTTTGGCAGAAAAATTGTAAGACAAAAGCATGATTTTGAGACATTGCTAAAGCAGCACACAGGCAGATTTGAGGATACAATATTTGCCATCAACTACCTGTGCACAGAACAAACGGATGTACACGTATTCGAAATTAAACGCACAATTAAAAAAATGCAGAAATATGAAAAAATGCAAATAACGTTAGGTGATATTGCGCGATTTTATAATATGTCTGGTATTACGTACTATGAGAAAATATTCACACCAACCTCAGTCATACAAAAATATGAAAGATTACTTGCATATTACAAAATACGCAATATGCAACTACAGCAAAATATTGCAATGTGTAAAATTGAATTTGGGAGTTGCATTTTCAAATATATCAAATATTTGCATTCCACTCTTCATTGTACAAAACAAAACTCGTCAAATATACATACTCTTGAGAATAAAACATCATATTTTTATAAAGACTCAATAATAATGACATACAACAAAGCAACGTATTGTGATGAAGTTGATAACTTAAAATTATCCAATAGCGACGATTATTATATATATTTATTTGGTTATGGTATTGATACTATAGAACAAAATTGCCAAGTTGCTTTATGTACAAGCGACAATATTTCCACTGAAATTTGTAAAGATTTATCTTCGAATGTAAAACAAAGTTGTGTCGATTTTAAGCATATTCACATTATACAATCAGATTGGATAGATATAATCAAGTATAAATCAAATCTTCCAAATTGTGACATTGTTATTAATGCTGATACACATTATCCACATGTATACAAAAAATACAATTCCATATTACATGTGCAAAATAGTATTATGAATTATCATCTTGCACTACAAAAAAATATTTGCTTACTTAATGCATTTTTGATAGCATGAATATGTGTGTATATATTTCTTTGTGACATGCGTTATATATTCTGTTTATTATGTATATTCTGTTGCGGGAAGTTATATTCTTTTGAGAACGTGGATAGACAAAATTTTATTGTACGTGAAGATATCGTTGCTTTGTGGAATTTATACGAACGTGAAGTTGATGTCTCGTTTTGTGAATGCGGCAACATATTGTTTAAAAGAATGATGCCAGTGCAATACAACACATTTCAAAAGATGGATAGTACAGACTACAAATTAAAAGCTGGTGAAATGATATGGGTAAAATGTGAACAATTAGATCCGAATTTATCATGCTTTATACTACCTGGATTGTTTGATATGGAGTTTATGTTAAACGTAGAGTTGAAGTGCGAATATTTAAAATATGGAACAGGTGATTGGGCTGTTATGTTAATGAGTGATTTTCCAGGCGTTGATAGGAATGAAATTACTAAACTTACGTACATAATTTGCAATGAAAACTATCCAGTGGAAACATTTATGAAAAATATGAGGAAAGTTATGTGGAATTTAATACGTAATTCGCATGAACAAGTTGATATGTAGTGAATGTACGAACTCTTATTATAAAATGAATATATATTAATAGAAATCTGTAGAGATGTGATTGTTGAAACGCGATCACGTGATCAAAAAAGACGAGTACATGTTGTACAGTCTGATCACATTAACATTAATGATTATTTTAAACATTTGCCTGAGTATGAAGTACTAATACATGCTGATTCGTACAACAGTTGTTTATATATTGGAAGACAAACACAATCACAATCGTTTGAGTATACAATAAAGTATGGATCAAGACATTGCGCAATAAAAAGTTTTATGTTAGAGTAAATATGTATTGTAAAAATTCTTTACTAAGTGATTAAATTTATTTTATTAATTTTATGTTTTATATACACAGCTAATTCAAGTGAATATATGTTTGCTATATGTAATATGTGTGGAGAACCTGTTGATCTACTATTTAGTGCAGAATGTAATTTGCAGCATTCTGCGTCCTGTACGGATAGTGCGACATTTGTACAATTAAACACGCATGAAACGTTTAAGATTAACCATGTAGAGAAGTTTTTTTTCAAATTAATAGGAGTACAATCTCAGAACACATATTACTTTTCTATAAATAATCGACCAGATATACAAATAAAATTAATTCCAAATTGGTGGGATATAAAAAATATTTTTGGAGTTGGAAAATATTGTGTTATCCGTGGAGAAAATATAAAATATACTGACGATATGGATGGAATTGTTAGAAATATTCAACGTGTATTTGTTATTTATAAATATACACAAAACAGTGATATACCAATGGGGTTATCTCATGATTCTGGTGGACTAACATTTAATCTTCCACGATTACAGTTAAAGAATTTATGCAATATACAGTAAATTTAACTTGTATTATTTTGTTGATGTAACTCACATAATACTGGAACATGGGTCTTTGATACAATAGACTGTAAATTGGTTAATAATTATTGAAAAATACTCAAACTGACAGTATTCAGCGAGAATTTCTTTGGCAGAAAAATTGTAAGACAGAAGCATGAGTTTGAGACATTGCTAAAACAGCACACTAGCAGATTTGAAAACACAATCTTTGCCATTAACTACCTGTGTACGGAACAAACAGATGTCCCAATTTCTGAGGTAGATAGAACTTTACAAAATATTCAGGAATATAAAACTATTATAGATTATGCAAACTGTACACATTGTATACCACAGATAACAAAGCGCGAACAAATTTTTACGCCAAATTCTGTTAAACAAAAAATTTATGTACTACATAATATCAGTATAAACACGCAACAAATATTATATAATTTTAATAAAAAAGTTGAATATGTGTATTATAAGAAGTAAAAATATATATCTTTTATACATTTTTATTAATCGTATAATATTATCCTATAAGCGCACTTGACCAAGTAGAACCTATATTTTTAATGATATTGATTGATTTGTCTTTATCATTTATTAATGTATCGTATTTATGTAATCCGCTTTCAAGCTTGTTTAATAAATCCAGTCCTTTACTTGTTAGTTTTACAAAAGATGCACGTTTATCATGTTTAGACTGTTCTTGTGAAATATACCCGTTAGCAACCATCCTCTTAACATTGTATGATGCGTTTGACCCCGCATAATACCATTTTGCTGTTAGTTCTCCAATTGTTGTTGTATTTTTACCTATATTTAGTAATGTTAGCGCTTGTGTACTATTGATATCAACAACTGCATTTATTTCTAGTTCACGTTTTATTGCATCAAGTAATATTTTATACAAACGGCCACCATAAATTGACAATTCTATACATGTATTTTTCATTTTATTTCCGTACAATGTAGTACAACGTTAAGATTATACTATCATTTAATTATTAAAAAAATGTTAATAATACATGTTATTATTTTTTAATACATTAATATACTTTATCTATTATTCACTTTTGCAAACGATAATCTATGGTATTTAGTTGGTCCAAGTTTTTGTAATGCAGCAATATGCTTTGCAGTACCGTAGCCAACATTTGTATCAAAGCCGTACTCTGGATATTCATCATGTATTTTTTGCATAATCCTATCTCTTGTTACTTTTGCTACAATTGATGCTGTTGCTATAGAAAAACTTTTTTGATCACCTTTTATAATTGGTATTACTGTAGTATTTGATATATCAACAGTTTTATTGCCATCTAATAAGCATATATCAACATTAGATGTTAAATTATTAATAGCTGTTACTACGCCGTGCCTCCACGCCTTACCAAGCCCAATATTATCAATTTCTGAATTTTGGATTATAGCTGTACTTACTAAAAAATCGTCATTATTTATGATCATGTTGTACATAAGTTCTCGTTTTCTTTTTGATAATTGTTTTGAGTCATTTACAAGTGACAAAGTTTTGGAGCTTCTGTTATTGATAATACAAGCAGCAACAACAAGAGGTCCGGCAAGTGGCCCTAGTCCCGCTTCATCTACACCAGTAACGGTCTGCCCATAATACATGTCTTCAAATTCAAATGTTGGCACTATTACATTGCTTTATATTTTTGATAATTATACTATACGGTGTTTTTTTGTTAATCGGTACGATATACACAACCTGTGCCCGGAGCCGGAATCGAACCAGCGACACAGAGATTTTCAGTCTCTTGCTCTACCAACTGAGCTATCCGGGCCTGCTCAAATTCTATTCTATTGGTAAAATTTAGTCTATAATTTTTTTGCAATTATATAACATTATATTAATTGTAATATTTGTTGCAAATAATATTTGTCTTGTTTTGTTTATATTAGATATATTGTTGTGCAATAAATGCACAGTACTTGTATGGTAGTTTAGATTTCATTATGTTAGAATAATAGTGTGTTGCTGTATTTGTTGTGTTACATGCGTATTTATGGCAAAAACATTGATATTGGTGAAAGCTTACAAACTGCTATTGAGTTAAAAATTAATAATCTTGTAGAAAAATATGTTGAAAATGTGCAGGACGCTTCAGTAACTGTAAATAAAGATCATAGGCTTTTTAATATTGAGATTGTATTATCTGTGATAAAAGGTTTTTGGATAAGGGGTTCTGGCGTGTCTGATGATCCATACAAGGCATTGGATTCCGCAATTGGTAAGTTAGAAATTGTCATAAAAAAACATAGAAATAAGTTATTAGATGCTAGCAGGCGTACAAGATGGGTAGAAGCAGGTTATGCTGCAGTTGATAGAACTTTGGACCACGCTCCAGAAAAAGATCCAGCTGACGAAAAATTGATTATAGCGGAGCAAGAAAAATATGTGCTTTTGCTCAATGTAAGTGAGGCTGTTGCTAAGTTAGAGCTTGGTGATTTACCTGTCGTGTTGTTTAAAAATTCGGATAATATGCATATAAATGTTGTATATAAAAGACCAGATGGGCATATAGGGTGGATAGATTATCATGATAAATAGTTGCAATTTGTGATTGGTAATTATTAAATACAATTTAATTGATATATAGGTTAGTGATGAGATTTAAACTATATTTTAGTGTTTTACAATGTACACGTGTGGTGTATAATTTATATATAATGTTTGGTGTATAAAAATGGGAGCAGAGGTTATACAAAGTGCAAGTGATGTTACTGTAAGTAATGTAAATGTACATACATCAGTTTTTGATATTTTTTGGAATGCTGGTTTTATAATAAAAATTGTTATTTTGACGCTTTTGGCATCTTCTATTTGGTCGTGGACTATTATTATTTCAAAACATATTAAAATGCGCAAAGTGATGGCAGAGACCAGTGAGTTTGAAGAAGCGTTTTGGTCATGTAAAAGCCTTGATGTTTTATTTAAGGAAATTAGAGATATTGCAGATGACCCAATGTCTTGCCTGTTTTGTATAGCAATGAACGAATGGACGTCATGTATAAAACGTGGTATAGATTTGTCGAGTATTGAAAAGAAGAATTTCCTTATTGAACAAATAAAACAGATAATGCGTGTTGAAATTGCAAGAGAAATGGACAAGTTGTACGACGGACTGAATTTTCTATCTACTGTTGGTACAAATGGTGTGATTGTCGGGATTTTGGGGATGGTAATAGGAATAATGGATGGGATGAAGACTATTGCCATCCATCAGTCTGTTGGTATGGCAGCTGTTGCACCTATCATCTCGGAATCTCTTTTTACAACAGCTTTGGGACTGTTTGCTGCAATTCCAGCTGCTGTTGCATATAACAAGATTAACAACAGCCTTGAGCGTTATGAGGTCATTCTAGATGGCTTTGTTGATGAGTTTGGCGCCATTCTGGCCAGACAGATGATTGAGCAGTAGTATACTGCGATCTGTGTACATTTGCTGTTTGTAATAATGCTGCAATATTGCAACTGTATCATATCAGTTTAATGATAAGACTGTATAAATAATAAATCACACATAACTATAAAAGTAGGTTGATATTATTACTTTTTACTTTCTATTTTAATGCAATATCTATAATACGAATAATAAATTGCTTATATCTAATAAATATGTTGATATTGTTGTTTTTTTAATGTCATACCTATATAGTTAATAGATTTTTACAATACCAATTAATTCACATTATTATTTTTGTTACTTTGCGTAATACAATGAAGTATTCTTCATTATATTATGTTATATCAATAATTATAATACATTTATGATTTTTCTCTCCTAATACAATATTGTATTTTTGTACACACTATAGATATCAATCGGCCTATGTTATTATTCTTATTTCTTCTTCTAATACAATGCCATGTTTTGCGTATACTCTTTGTTTAATTGTATTAATTAATTGTATAACATCAGAAAATGTTGCATTTCCATTATTAATAATAAAATTACAATGTAGATCAGAGACTGCGGCACCGCCAATTTGCATTCCTCTACATCCTACAGAGTCAATCAATTCCCAAGCTTTGTATCCTGTTGGGTTTTTAAATGTGCTCCCACATGTAAAACTTCCAATTGGTTGTGTTTGGTTGCGTTTTTTCATAATGTTGGAAATTTTTTGTCTTAAATCATTATCTGCTTTTTTTGTTTGCAGTATACAAGAAGTAACAATTAGCCCCGCTGGAATATTGCCATTTCTATATTGTGGAGAACAATTATCACGTTGTAGAATAACTGTATTACCATTACGATCTAAGCACTGTATACTTTTTACTACATCAAAAATCTCAAATGATTGAATCCCTGCGTTCATTATAATTGCTCCACCAATTGTTCCTGGTATACATAACATGTCTTCGATACATGAAATATTATTATCAACACATATCTTAATAAACGATGCAATAGAACAACCTGCTTCAACAAATACTTGATTATTACTGAATCTAATATTATTCATTTTTTTTGTTAATATTACGCTTTTATCTATATGTCCATCGTATAGTAAAACATTAGACATTGCTCCAAGGCATAATATATTATCATTTGTTTTCTTTAAAAGTTGTTGCAAATCACTTGTACTTGTAGGCTCAAATACTGCATTACAAGTTCCACCAATTTTCAAAAATGACAAATCACGCAACATCAATTATTGTATGTCTCCAGCATATTGAGTTAATTTTATACTTACCGTTTGAAAATGATACTATTGCAGATGCGATTTTATTCTCTTTTTCTTTAATTTGCACTATAGCAGAACTAACAACGCTGATATTTGCAACAATATCTCCTGTAATTGTTTTTGTGACACCATTAAATGATGATACAGAAGCTAAATTTTTGCCAACAATGTGCTCCCAATTTTCATGCATCTGCAGATATAAACTAATATCAGAATTTTTCTGTGTCTTTACTAAATGTTCAAACGCTAAAGCAAGTGTTTTCATAGAATAACTGCGTGCACCATGTACAAATCTTATAAAGCAGATTACAGTATGTCAACATATAAAGCGAAGTTCCTATAATGTGGCTAGCAAGTACTGTATAAAAAAGGCGCCGCACAAAATGCAGCGCCAAGCAAAAAAACAAAGCTAAAGGAATTATCTAGCAATTGACTGCTGATCCGATCCACCCTTAGTTTCTGCCTTACTCTTTGCCTTTGCCTGAACTCTTTCCTGTTTAGCTGCTTCTTTTGCTGTCTCTTGCTGAGCTTCTTCCTGTTTTGCTGGCTCTTTTTGTGGAGCTTCATCGACGTTAATGATAACTGTTTTGCAGTTACGGTTCTTAGCATGGATTTCTTCTGTGTCACCAGGATATTCTACCCTTTCCATACCATAAGGGATTACCTTGATACGGCTTGCTTCTATGCCACCGCGTACCAAGTACTCTTTTACAGCGTTTGCACGCCTTGAGCTCAAGCACATGTTGTATGCTCTTGTTCCACGCACATCAGTACGCCCCTCAATCACAACATTTATGTAGCTATACAATCTTAACCAGCAAATCTGGCTATCAAGTCTCTTTTCTGCCTCTTTTGTTAATTCACTGCTATCAAAGTTGAAGTACACAACGTTTGCAACATTCTCCTCAAAATCCTCAACACTGCCAGGGACAAGAGTGCTGCCGCCGCTAACTGGACTTTCTTTTTTGGAACAAGCGGCCAACATAACAGCAACGGTTGCCAATAACACTAAAGACCTTGCATTCATACAAAACCTTTCTTAAAAACAACATAAGTCTCTCTCCATTCTATCAACAAAAATAAAAATGTAGCAAGAATTTTTTTTAATTTTATGCAAATGTATAGCGGTTTATGGTGCGTTACAATAAGTTGTGTAAAAAACAAATAATAAGTTAATTTTTTAATATAATTACAATTATTTGGCAAAAAATTATTAATAATTTATAAAAAAATCAAAGTACTGCAATATTGTAATCAGTACAAATATATTGCTCATTTTTAATATATGTTCTGATTCTTGAGTTTTTTATATCAGCATTTATAATTGTTTGTATGATGTTTAATTGTGTTATCGGATGCAACCTTTAATGCCAAAGGCTACAGCAATATGGCTTGTTGAAAATACTGCACTAACGTTTGAGCAAATTGCTACGTTTTGTGGCTTGCATGTGCTTGAAGTAGAAGCTATTGCAAATGGCGAATTGGGAACAAACATGGCAGGGCTTGATCCTGTAATTTCTGCACAATTAACTCATGAAGAAATTGCAAGGTGTGAGGCTGATCCAAAGGCTGTTTTGCAGCTAAAAGACACTCCACATTTTGACAATGCAAAAAAGACAGGCAAGTATACACCTGTGTCAAAGCGCCAAAAAAAACCAGATGCAATAGCTTGGTTGCTAAAATATTACCCAGAAATGCAAGAAAGCGATATCTGTACACTTTTGGGGACTACAAGAGCCACAATTAGAGCTATTAAAAATAAAACACACAAACGTCAAGAAGAATTAACACCAAAAAGCCCAGTTATACTTGGTTTATGTAGTGAGAAGGATTTAGATTTTATGATAGTCAAAACACAGAGAAATGAAGAAAAATATTAATGTTTAAAGGTTTTATAAATTGCAGAATATTAGGGTTAAAGTGCATTTAAAACCATCAGCTAAAAGGTCGTGTTTAATTAGTTTTACGCATGATACTGATATTGTGATTAAAGCATCTGTTGTAGAACCACCAGAAAATGGCAAAGCAAATACTGCCTTGATAAAATTGCTATCTAATACTCTAAAAATAAATAAACAAGATATTTTGATTAAATCTGGATTGATAAGCAGAAATAAAATTATACAGATAACAAATTTAACAGAAGAATGCTTGATAAATAAGCTCTTACAATTTGTTCCAAAATTAACATTCTTTTAACGAATTTTAGATAAACTATTAGTGACTTGGGGAGTAGTGCAACCAGTTTGATTGCACAGTACGTGCAGGTATGCGCTGTTTAAATTTTGCAATATACTTTTGCTAATTGCATAGCATTAGTTGTATACAATAATTCTCAGGATTGTGTTATGTTTACTAGTAGCAAGGACTTGGAGTGTGCTAATTATTAGTATGCTTATCAGCATTGTTTCTGTGACAACTGGTCCTAATATTTTCACCAAATAGCATTGATTATGTATAATAATTTTCAGGATTATGTTGTATTTGTTAGTAGCAAGGACTTGGCATGCAATTATTTTTTTTGCTAAAAGCGGGACAAAAAAATTATTGACTCAAAAAATTGTATCGCTGTATTCTGAATAGGAAATGGTGTGCACAGTTGCGTGTACATTGTATTTCAAAATATCGTATATTTAACCAACACACTGCACAATTGTGTGCTATTTAATAAGGAGTAAAAAATGAAAAATTTACAAGAATTGCTTAAGCAAGCAAAAGCTTTACAAGAACAGATGAGTGTAGAGCAAAAAAAACTAGAAAGTACAGAATTTCGTGGAGAGTCTGGTGCTGGTATGGTTGTGATTACTGTAACTGGAAATCATAAAGCAAAATCCATCACTATTGATCCAAGCCTCTTTGACAGCGATCGAGACATGTTGCCTGATTTAATAGTTGCAGCATTTAATGATGCAGTATCAAAAATAGAGGCACACATCAAGACATCTATGAACATACCAGAAATGCCAAATTTATTTGGCATGTAACATGTTTATACGTACAATTAGAGTAGTTTTCTAAATAGATTTATTGTGTGACTGGGATAAATAAGCGCAGTACAGCAATTAGACTTTTAACAGAATATATCAGGCCGTATTCAAAACTTCTCATTGCGGCTTTATTTTGTATGTTGGTTGCTGCTGCTGCAACAGCGGCATTCCCATACTTTATGAAACCAGCATTTGACATAATTGCGGCTGATCATAGTAGTTTTGGTTTATTTCTTGTTAGTGTGTTTATTTTGGCAGCATTTTTTGTAAAAGGAATCGCATCTTACGGTGAGTCTTTCATTATCATGTACGTGGGGCAGAAAATGATTTTTGATATACAACAAAATTTATTTAAACACTTGTTATACATGGATTTACAATTTTTTGTAAATACACCAAGTGGCGATATTTTATCGCGTTTTGCAAATGATACTGCACTTATGCGATCTGCTGTTTCAAATGCCGTGGTAGGGCTTGGAAAGGATCTTATTACATTCATTTTTCTCGCATGTGTTATGTTTTATCGCGATACTGTTTTGGCAATTTTTGCATTTATTGTTTTTCCTGGAGTTATGGTACCTGTCTTTGTTATAGGGCGCAAAATAAAGAAAATTGTGCAAAACAACCAAGAATACATCGGAGGTTTTTCAGGATATTTGATGCAGATTTTTCAAGGAATTAAAGTTGTGCGTTCATATTGTGCAGAAAAATATGAAATAGCACGTACAAAATCTAAAATTGATGAGTTGATAAAATTATCTATAAAGACATCAAAAGCCAAATCTGCTTTACACCCAATATCGGAATGTATATGTGGTGTAGCTATCGTTATAATTGTAATATATGGCGGTCATCAAATTATGAATGGCAGCAAAACTATAGGTGATTTGGTTTCTTTCTTATGCGCTATTTTGCTGTGTTATAACCCATTAAAGAAAATCACAACATTAAGTGCAACAATACAAGAGGGGTTGGCTGCAGCTGAGAGAATATTTGATATCCTTAATATAACACCAAAAATTTGTAATACAGCGTCATCTATTCAAATTAATGATATAGAAAAAATTGAATTTCAGAATGTATCTTTTGGATATTATCAGTCTAAAAATGTTTTAAATGATATTAGCTTTACAGTGCATCGCGGAGAAACTATTGCATTTGTTGGTGAAAGTGGTTCCGGCAAAAGTACAATAATTAATTTATTAAACAGGTTTTATGATGTTGATAAAGGAACAATACTGATTAATGGAGTTAACATAAAAGAAATCAATACCACTTCACTGCGTAGTAAAATTGCACTTGTGACGCAGGAAAATATACTATTCAATGCATCATTTTATGAAAACATATGCTACGGCAATAGCAAGGCAGATTATGATGATATTGTAGCGGCTGCCAAATCAGCGCTGGCACACGATTTTATTATAAAAACAAATGATCAATACAAAACAATTATTGGAGAAAATGGAATAAAAATATCCGGTGGGCAAAGGCAAAGGATTGCAATAGCAAGAGCAATGCTAAAAAATTCACAAATTATATTGCTGGATGAAGCAACGTCTGCACTTGATACTAAATCTGAAAAAATAGTGCAAGAAGCACTCAACAAATTAATGTTAAATAGAACAACAATTGTTGTTACTCATAGATTATCAAGTATTACATCTGCGACAAGAATATATGTTGTATCAGATGGAAGAATAGTTGAAAGTGGAACACATGATCAATTAATTGAACTAAAACAAATTTACTATCGTCTCTGGCAAGCGCAATTGTATATTAAAAGTTAATATAGTATAAGTTTTAATAACTTGTTTTATAATAAATGGATCAATAAATGTGCGAGAAGTACTACCAAGATGATGTAATAAGTGCTATAAAAGTAGAATAGTAATGGACAAAAAGTGTAACTGATCTAACTATCGTGTTGTTGGGGAGCAAGTAATTGATTGGTTGGTGCATGAGATTAGGGCTGGGGAGGGGATATATCTAGAGGACGGGAGAAGGATTGTTGGGTGTAGCTGCCCTGATTTGCTGAAGATACTAGGGCTTAGTTGCAGTAGGAAAAAGGTTGAGAGGGCAATTAGACTTTTAGTTGAGGGAGGGATTTTAGAGAGGTTTCAGCCGAATAAAGCATATCGTGACAGAACGTATTATTATACCTTTGCTTTAGACAAGTATCGCAAGTACGTTGGCTGTGTAGAAGCGCGTGGAAAATCTCTGAAAAACGAAAATCGCGTAGCTGAAAATTGTCCTATCGTTAATGATAATTTAATTAAAAATATTTCCAAAATAACGAAACAAAGAAGCAACTTTGTTTCGATTAAAAATAATAATAAAAGAAATAAAAATTATTGGACGATTGTTAACGAAATACAAAATGAGAAAAAAGAATATCTCAAAAAGTTTTTGGAGAAACAAAAATCAAAAAACGAAGACGATGATGAAAACAAAGGGAGTATAGGAGGAGAAAAAAGTTGGAACAAATATATGCAAGAAAAGCAAAAAGCAGGTAGGAAATTAAAATCTGTGCAAGAGATGATGCTGATCTGGAACGGTACGTTCAAGCAGGAATTAGGATTGTGCAAGAAGGCCAGTATATTTTTGCAAGCGTTTTTAAATAAGAAGTGCAATAAAAGTATTGAGAATTGGAAAAAGTATTTAAGCAAAGTAAAACAGCAGTGGAACAAAAGTATATATAAAGGGCAACAAATTCTGTTGCGTATTGTACTGAGCTTTGGATTTGCTAATCGAGTATTAGCTGGAAAAACAGTATTCCCAAAAAGAAACAATGAAACAAAGACCTCAAAAGCTTGGACTTACGCAACAGAATTTGTTGTCGATTTCGATGAAATTAAAAAAAGAAAATCGGAATACGGTAACAAGCGAAGATTCTGGACGTACTGCAATCTAGTTCGAAGAATCGCACGTCACGTACGTTGTGTATTCAAAGATTGGAATTGCGTACCTTCAGAGGAAGAACTTCGCCGCTCGGTCGATGCGTACATCGACCAAAACATAGTTGACAATGGTGTCAGCTATAATTCTTACAAAGGAGGTTACCATGGAGAATCAAAATAGTCAAGTTCAAAAAACTTACAACGAAGTTCTGCAAGAAGTTGAAGGGAAGAGTTTTAAAGAGCAAGCATATGCTTTATCAGCTTGGTGTATAGCAAACAAGGCTGGGCTTGAAAAGAGATTGGCTAGTATTAGGAACGTGATCAAGCACAAAAAATTCAACAAAACAAAAGGATACAACTATGAATATATTTCCTTGGAAGATATTTTGCCCGTAGCAGATTTCTTATTCGATATTTACGAAATCTATCCTAGCTCCACAGTGAACGTAGAACAAAAAGAAGCTATTCTGTCGTTTAGAATGCCTGATAGCGATGATCTTGTTGTTGTCAGCATGGTTTTGCCAGAAAAAACGAATGCGCAAGTTAAAGATAATTGTCAGATGCAAGGAGCAATTGATACGTACGTCACTAGATATTTGTTGCGGAAAGCTCTAGGGATTTGCGACTACAGCGATGATGTTGATAATCTTCCACAAGGCGGCGGAGGGGGAAAGAAACAACAGAACAAGACTCAGGCTGTTAATACGTATGCTAAAGCAAGTGACGGATTTTCGAATATGATAGATGATCCAACTGATTTGGATCCGTCGATGATCTTTAATGATAAACAGTGTTTAAAAGATTCAACTATTATTAATTGGGCAAAGAAGCAAACAAAGCAGATGCTGAATAAAATCTGGAAAACCTACAGCACAAAATGCAAAAAAGAAATAGCAGACAGAGTCAAGAGGTTAATTCACGCTAATACAGATTTTAAGTTCAAATACCAATTTAACGGCTTTTACGATATTAATGAATATGCCCCAGCTGGG
>CALXQI010000005.1 GCA_944390585.1 uncultured Alphaproteobacteria bacterium
AATGTATGTTTTAAATAGTTTATATATTCCAATAAGATTTTTTCTTTATTGTATGCAGAAAAATCTATCTGTGTTGCTTTAATTACACACGCAATATCGTTAATTTTACTTATACAACTTTCTTGCAAAACTAAGTTCTAATATATTCATTAGCTTTGACTACACACAATAATCCTCTATTCATAATCTCTACAACAATATGGTTGTGGATTGTACATAGTATTAAGATTGAGTATTACTAAAATATTAAATGCATGCAGTAAATGCTCTAACAAATACACTTATAGATTAACATATGCTTATGTAGTTGCAAAAAAACACACTTGGCTGTAGAGTTAAGTGTATATAAGTGGTTTGAAAAATTTATGAGTACAGATAAAGAAAAAGCGTTAGATGCTGCTTTGCAACAGATTGAGAGAACATTTGGGAAGGGGTCTATTATGCGCCTTGGACAAAGCGAGGCGATAGAGATAGAATCCATCCCAACTGGATCTATAGGATTAGATATTGCTCTTGGTGTGGGCGGTTTTCCAAAGGGGCGTATAATTGAGATTTTTGGGCCAGAATCATCCGGAAAGACGACGTTAACATTGCATGTCATTGCAAATGCACAAAAAATGGGTGGCGTATGTGCGTTCATTGATGCTGAACATGCTCTTGATCCAAGCTATGCAAAAAAGCTTCATATCGATGTTGACAACTTGCTTATTTCACAACCAGATACAGGTGAACAAGCATTAGAGATTGCAGAAACGTTGGTAAGAAGTGGAGCGATTGATGTACTTGTTATTGATAGCGTTGCTGCATTAGTCCCAAAGGCTGAGCTAGAGGGGGATATGGGAGATTCTCATATGGGGTTGCAAGCAAGGCTGATGAGCCAAGCATTAAGAAAATTAACAGGATATATTGCCAAAACAAATTGTATGGTCTTATTTATAAACCAGATCAGGCAAAAGATAGGAGTTATGTTTGGTAATCCAGAAACGACCACTGGAGGCAATGCTCTCAAATTCTATGCATCTGTTCGCGTTGATATAAGAAGAATAGGCCAAATTAAGGACAAAGACCAAATGCTTGGAAATCAAACACGTGTCAAGATTGTAAAAAACAAGGTAGCTCCTCCATTTAAGGTCGTTGAGTTTGATATTATGTACGGTGAAGGTATATCAAAGACTGGTGAGTTATTAGATCTTGGTGTTCGCGCTGGTATTGTTGAAAAGTCAGGATCGTGGTACTCGTATAAAGATTATAAACTTGGTCAGGGGCGTGAAACAGCACGTATATTTCTAAAGGAGAATGCGAGAATTGCTGATGAGATAGAACAGGCAATTAAGGGCAACTCTGTTGCTGTTGCCGATAGTATGATGGATATTGTTGCAATGGATGATGAACCTCAGCAGCCGGAAACTGCAACAAACACGCAGCCAGAAGAATAGTTTTGTTTACGCCTTAATTAGTGTCAGTACATTTTATAGTAATTAAAAAATAGAGCAGTATTGACGCTATAGATTTATTGTAATAAAATTGTACAGCATATTATATTTCAAGAAAATAAAATGAAAAAGATTTTGTTGTTAGCTGCTGCACTGTGCTGCGGAGCCGTTAGTAGCTGTACTGCAAGCGATGATAGCATAAGGACTAAGAGTGATAATAAAAAAGAAAATCTTTTGCAATTGTTTGATACGTTATGCAAAGAGTTGCGTGATTTCTTACCGGAAAAGGAGATGTTAAATGGGATGATACGCGGTGTATAAGAAGAGTACATTAAATTTACAGATGAAAGATGCACAGAGATTAAAGAAAATGAAAAAAATGGGAAAATTGCCAAAATATCTGTGATTATAGAGACGATGCGTAAAGTATGTGATGTTGGTGACAAATGTGGACCAAGTCTTTATATGAAAAATGAGCACGTACAATCTCAAACAAAGGATATTTCTGCAATGTGGAGAGTGTTTTCCACATGTTTTTTTTGGTATTTAGACACAACGTTGAATGGCAAAGCTTGGGAAAACAGGTTGGCAGAAAGAGACGAAGTCTTAGATATGTTGCGGGGGTATAGGTCTTCCGTGATGGCGTTACGTGTAAGATTTGATTGTGAGGTTTTTGGCCTGTGGCGCTTGCTAGATAGTACTAGGAAAAGAGCTAAGAGCACTAAAAAGATGACGAATCAAAGCTAGTGAATTTTGGTCATGCTGTTAGTTATTGTATATTTTAAGGTGTTTTAGCAAAATTTAAAAATAAATAATATGCAAAAAGATAGTATTGACATTGTTAAATTGTAGTGATAGTATAGCGTAGCATGTTATGTTAAGGTAATTAGGATGAAAAAGCTAGTGTTATTGTTAACTGCGGCATTGTGTTGTAATTTTGCAATTGCAAATGATGAAGCAGAAGAAATAAGAAAGTGTGTAAATGCATTTGCAACTCTTGTTGAAAGTATGAGTCAGTTTATTACACTTAACAATCAAAAATGTAGTATAAGAGAGAAGGAGGAAATGCGTAAATTTGAGGATGCAGCGTATGAAACAATAGTGCGAGAATTAAAAAATGGTAATATTAAAACTATTGGAGACAATACTTGCACAGTAATCAATATGCTAAATAGTATGCAAAAACAAACAAATGAAAATGCAAAAAAAGCGATATGGAATAGTGGGATAATGTTGAATGAGAAAGATGTAAAAGACATACTTTGCTCTATAATTGGTTATTTGAAAAGGTGTGCTAATGTAGCAGAGAATCAAGGAGAGAAATTGCTAGAGACACAAATGTTGGAACATCGTGAATGTATGATGAATGTGCTTTGTGCGTGGGATTGGGTGTGGTGGATAGAGAGTTTTAAGATGCATCGTTGATGCTTTCTGTGGTTTTTTTGGCGAGACAAAGTGTTGTTTTTAAAGTAAAAGTTGCAAAATTTATTTTATAAAGATTCAAATATATATTATTGGTTAAATGCCAGTAAATCAAAAATGTAAAAAGTATTGACACTGTAAAACTGTTATAATAAAACAGCTGAGCGTTTATTATATTTTTAATGATATAGTAATTGATGTATGAGAGACATATATTTGGATGAGATGAGTTGTAGAAAGTGTCAGGATGATTGGAAAGCAACATGTGGCTACCTGCTAGTTAAGAATTACGCAAGCAAGATGCTAACGTGTAACAGTGTAGTATAACGAATAATACCGTATTGTTGTACTGGTAGATATGAGGTCAATATGAAGGATAGGTTGTGTAATAGAGATATATTCACTATGCATTTGTTTTATTTAACACGTTTAATTTCCCCTGGGGTTAATTTATCAAGCTTATAAGGGCCGTATTGTATTCTAATCAACCTGTTAACCAAAATCCCAAAATGCTCAAATATTTTTCTTATTTCACGATTCTTACCCTCTTCCAACGTGCACTCACACCATACGTTTTTGCCTGCATTATTTGACAATATTTTTACATGAATTGGCTTATACTTTATGCCATCAATAATCATTCCATTTGCCATACTATTAATTATATCATCAGATAAAACACCAAAAACACGCACTTTATAAACACGTTTCCACAATCCAGGAGTTTGAGCGTAGCTGGCAAATGATGGGCTATTTGTTAATAACAATAAACCTTCAGAATTAATATCTAATCTACCAACAGAAATAATTCTTTCTCCAACATTTACAATATCAAATACAGTTTTTCTTCCTTCTGTATCACATCTGCTTGTTATAACACCAATTGGCTTGTAAAATAACCAAATTTTTTCTGTTGGTATATTTTTTATATTATATTGTACTTTATCAACACAAATTATGTCATCGTCATTTACTTGTTGGCCAAACTTGCAAACTACCCCATTAACGGTAACACGCCCTTCTGCAACCAATGAGTCAGCCTCTCTTCTGGAACATACTCCAAGATGTGATAATGCTTTATTAATTCTTATCATTGCCATTATATACTGATATTTCTTATTAGAGATTTATCAAATTGCAGTATATACCAAATCATGAAATACGCAATAAAATTGCTTTTTATGTCAGGGATTTTCTTACATCTGGAACTTTGGTATAATAAAAGTATGTATTTAGCGTGGATAGCTATGGATTTTGACAAGAAAACAGTTGCTATTTGTACAATTATTACGTGTGCAATTTGTACTACATGTGTTATGTTTGTACTAAATAACCAGAATGAGCCAAATATAAAGATTGCTGCAATAAATTATAAAAAGCTCAAAAATCTTTCTGAATGTTACAAAATAAAAAATGAGCTTAAGGAGTATCACGAGCAAGTTATGTATCAGATGCGTAATGCTGAAAAAGAGGCAAAAAATGAATATTGGAAGGTAAGAAAGGATGATACTAGTGCGGAAGAAAAAGAAAGAAAAATTAAAGAAATTGATGATAGATGGAAGAATAAATCAGACAAACTCAGAAAAAGGATTGCAGATATTAAGTCTACTCTTAATTCCATCTACTCGTATATTAGTAAAACTCGTGAATTTGCAAAGAAAATCGCGACAAAGAAAAATGTACACTTAGTATTAAATGATGCAGATGTTGTGAGCACATCAAACTCAATAATTGATATTACTTCTGATGTTGCTGATGAACTTAACAAAAAATTTGGAAAGTATGCAGAAAAGGCAAACGAGATTTTATTACAAAAGAAAAAGTTTTTTGATAGTAATTTGCCAAAGTAAGTTGTGATACAACTTTGAAAGAACTATGTAAGCAAATTGCTTAAATAAAAAGCTCTGTAAAATATAATTGCATGATGTTACACTCTTCTTCCTACTATAACCAAGCCCTAGTATTTTTACCAAATCACTTTGACTGCATCCAACAACTCTTCCCCACTATCCTTTCGCCAACCCTCCCCCATCTACGCCCATAATCTCCCCAACCAATCAACTATATATCTCCCAACAACATTGCAGTTATAAAGCATGTGATTGAATGGTTAACAAAAGAAACTATTGGTGTATATTGAAAATAGAGGAGTTGTGGATGTAATTGATGCGATTTGGTAAGTACCGTAGCATGATTGTCACAGAAAGAAGATCAAGAATGTAACTATGTTATTGATTAAAATGTTGTATTTGGCAAAATCCAAATTTAACAGAGTATATCAAAATATTATACAATTATTTAATATATAACAACAAATATTGTTTGTTATTTTAAAATGTACGGTATGTTTTTATCGATGTACAAAACTTGATGATTTAATTTTTATTATATTTTACTTAAATTAGACATGATGTTTTTTTCGTTATTATCTTAGTTTGTTTTTAATTTATATTAAATTACTTGTAAAATATTGTTATAATATTTGTTTGCCCAATCTTGAGTATAATGAGCAAAAATTATAAAATTAATCGTGTTGTTAGTATTTTTGTTTTTAATATGAGCACATTTGAAAGAGTAAAACAGGTTCTTGTTAATAATTTAAAACTGGATGAAAGCAAAGTAGTTGAGGGGGCAAAATTTAAGGATGATTTAGGAATGGATAGTTTAGAACAAGCTGAATTGATTATGGAGTTTGAGAAAGAGTTTGATTGCGAAATTCCAGAAGAAGATGCTGAAAAAATTGTTACAGTTGCCGATGCTGTTGCGTATCTAGATAAAATAGCAAAGTAAATGAATAGACGCGTTGTCGTTACAGGTGTTGGTCTAGTTTCTCCCTTGGGGTGCAGTACAAAAACTTTGTGGCAGTCTTTGTTGTCGTGCAAAAGTGGAATTACATACATAGATTATTTTGACGTGTCAGAGTATCCTGCCAAGATTGCAGGTGTTTTACCAAAAGATGAGTACACTCCAGACTTATATATGACACAATCAGAGCAACGTCGCGTTGATCAGTTTATTGTATATGCGGTTGTTGCGGCTGCTCAAGCTTATGATGATGCTGGTTTTGCGTTTTTGGATGAAGAGCAGCGCGCAAAAACTGTTGTGACAGTCGGATCTGGGATTGGTGGAGTCAAAAATTTATACACTACATCCGTTACGTTGCATAATGATGGACCAAGACGTGTCAGTCCATTTTTTATTCCGTCTGTCCTGATCAATCTCGCATCTGGGCATATTGCGATAAAATATGGGCTAACAGGGTTAAACTACGGAGTTGTTTCTGCATGCGCTTCTGGTACACATAGCATTGGTGAGGCTTATGAGATGATAAAACTTGGCAGGGCGGATTTTGCGATAGCTGGAGGTGCAGAGTATGCAGTTTGTGAGTTGGGAATTTCGGGATTTGGTGCTGCCAAGGCATTGTCAACACGTTACAATAATGATCCTACTTCTGCGTCTAGGCCTTGGGATGTGGATCGAGATGGATTTGTTGTTGGTGAGGGTGCTGGTGTTTTGTGCATGGAGACGTATGAGAGCGCTGTTAGTAGGGGAGCGAAGATTTATGGAGAAATTGTGGGGTATGGTGCATCGTGTGATGCGTACCACATAACTGCACCGCTGGTTAGTGGAAAAGGTGCGGCTGCTGCTATGCAGAATGCACTGAATGATGCAAAGCTTGCACCTGAAGATGTTGATTATATAAATGCGCATGGTACATCTACAATGCCGGGGGATATTGCAGAGGTTGTGGCAATCAAGAAGGTTTTTGGCAAGCATGCGTACAAGGTTAACGTATCGTCAACAAAGTCTGCCATGGGGCATTTGCTTGGAGCTGCTGGAGCTGTTGAGTCGATTGTTTGTTTGTTGGCAATGCAAAATTCCGTGTGTCCAGCAACACTTAATTTACATAAGCCGTCGCCAGAGTGCGATATTAATTTGACACCTCTCGTTCCTCAAGAACGCCGGATTAACGTTGCCATGAATAATTCGTTTGGTTTTGGTGGAACAAATGCTTGCCTAATATTTAAAAAATTGTAAATGTTACATGTGAATATAAACGATGTTGTGTGATTATTGATTATTATTATCTAATACCAAGATATTTTTCTGCTTCTACAGCAGCTAATGCTCCAGTGCCTGCTGCATATACAGCTTGTCTAAGAGATCCGCTTACAACATCACCAACAGCAAATAGTCCGCTACAAGTAGTGGCCGTTTGCCCATTGGTTTTAACATAACCTGCCTCATCTAATTCTGCTATGCTTTTTAGTAATAATGAAGTAGGGGAAGATCCAATAGCGATAAATAATCCAGAAACATCCAATCTTGGTATTTTATCGTTATCCAATAGGACGTACTCAACATTTTCTGTACCGCATATTTCAACTACGCAAGAATTCATAATAGGTGTAATGTTGTTCTTTGCGTTGATTTTATCTTGCATTGCAATATCGGCTCTAAATTTGTCTCCTCTGTGAATTAAAAAAACATGGTCTGCAAGATTTGACAAAAACAAAGCTTCCATTAATGCTGTATTACCACCTCCTACAACTGCGACAACTTTATTTTTATAATAAGCGCCGTCACATGTAGCACACCAAGATACACCTTTTGCAGAGAATTGTTTTTCTCCAGGAACACATAATTTCCTATGAGTTGTACCCGCAGCATAAACAATAACGCTTGATGTTAAAGCATCGCTATTGTTCAACTCAATACGAAAAAATTCTCCATCCTTACTGAGTGAGGCAACATTTTCATAAATCATACGTGTGCCAAGTTTTTCAGCATGTTGCATCATATTCATCATTAGATCTGGGCCTGTAATACTTTCAATACCAGGGTAATTCTGTATTACATCAGTTTGCATTAACTGACCGCCTGGGTTATGACCAGTTATTACAACTGGATTTAGATTTGAACGCGCAGCATAAATAGCACATGTCAAACCTGCTGGACCTGAGCCTATAATAATTAATTTTTCCATAGTACAAGAAGCAAATTTTTATAATAATATTTTAACTATCGATCTATTTCTGATGCAATAGCTTGAAACGGTTATACATTCACATTTTGCAACCTATGCAAGCCACACACTATATATTTTAGTGAGGATTAATCCAACCAATCTTTTTCTCACAAATACAATTATGCAAACTATACATGCCAGCCAATAAGTATTCTATGTTTTTGGACTCTTTACATTCAACAAATTTACGAAACTCTTCAACAGCTGCTTTATTAAAAAAAACTTTAGCATCGATATCAACTGTCATTCCATTTGCATTGGCCACAAAATCTCTCAACTTCTTTGCAATATTTAGTTGTTTCCAATTTTTTATTTTACGCACCTGTTCAGCGCATTTGCATAAACATATATCAATACAATAAACTTTATCTATACCACATGCATTAATTAAGACAGCGTATCCATTTTCATTGCTGCAGAAAAGATTATCACATTTACTTGGTGGCACTCCTTCACGCATGCCAATCATAAGGAAGCAATACAAACATTCAGTTTGCCACGTATACACCATATTCTGTTATGTCATCTTTCCAGTATTCTCTTTCAAATATATTTTGCAATACTCTTTACAATCATCCCAATAATTATAACTGCGATCTTGTTCTTGCATGTTACCTACACGATTACAATCAACATCCATACCATAACCAGCACTCACTAAACAGACACCCAGCAACAATACATCCACCAAAGTCTTCATTCTGTCCCCCCCCTACTTATCACCAAACACTTCATTAAACAATCTCATTGCAACCCTCACCCCAGTCTGGTACATACTCCATGTATCTCTATCACCTGTTCTCTGTGTAGCGTTGCTCCTTTTCTTATCACACGTTTTGAGCATTTTGTACATCAACGTCCACCACTCCGTCTTGCGCCCCGCACCAATATCTTCCCACCTTATTCTCCAAGTCTGACCCAATTCTTTACATCTACAATCCAACATCTCATACTGATCGCACACAACGCATACTTTGTCAACAACACGACCAACATTCTGCACTGACACATTTCTTTGTAAATCTTGTTTTAGTTCTATCAATGATTTTTTCAATTCTTGTCTTTGCTTCTCAATAAATTTCCTTGCACTATCCTCCTCACTTGCAAAGCTCACACTATTAACTACACAACAAATAGTAGCCAGCGCTAATATAACCTTATTCATTTTATTTATCCA
>CALXQI010000006.1 GCA_944390585.1 uncultured Alphaproteobacteria bacterium
AACTATTCCATTTTGCAAAAATGTGATATAATGACGGCATGGTTTTATATAATGAGTTGATCATGATAAATAAGAAAGTATTGCTGGTAAGTATTATGTGCGTAGGAACTCTGATGGCATCAGACGATAATATAGTCTTAGACGGAGTGCAAAAACGTGTTTGTTCTAAAATTCTTGGAGTTGATGATGAACAAAAAAGTAATCTGACTAACAAAAATAATAGCATCTGTAACAAAAATGTGCAAAACTCCACGCAAACAGTGCATTACGAGAGTATGCAAGATAAAATTGAAGACAAAACACCAAAAATACAGGAATTAGGAAAGAAATTTGATATATCTTGTAGTAAAGAATATAGTTCAACTGAGTTAACGAAATTAGATGTGAATAGAAAATTAAGAATCATTTGTATGGAGATGGAATATGTATGTATTAAAAATTTTGATAGTGCAATTGATATTATAAATCAAGCAATACAAATGTATGAATGTGAAAAAAATATCAATCTGTTATATATCATAATGCGTATGTTCAGAGAATATTCGGCACAAATTGCTAAGTACGATCTTGCATGTGTTAAAAAGTACATTAGTTCACATTGTGAAGGAGTTGCGTATATTAACAGTATTGGCAACATAGAATTGATCGGTAACATCATGCTCGAGTGGTTTGAACAGTATGAGGGCAGTATGGTGGAGGATTATTATGTTTAACACTGTATTCAAAATATTAAATGTAATTGCACTAACAGTAAACTTTGTGTGCGTATATGGGTACGAAAATTCATCAAGTATAATACAAGATTATGAATTGTTGGTCGGCAATGGTTTTGAGAAACGTTTAAAGGTTGCGATTGAAAAAACGCGTGGAGAGGAGAATTATGTTATGACTGTAGTAGATAACAATGTTGTGGAAATGGTTAGTGGTATAGTCAATAGTGATTTTTTGAACAGAATGCAACAAACAGGTGCAGAATCCAATCATGGTAAAGCTGCGGGCAATTTTATTACTATTCTTGATTTATTGTATTTTGATTATGGTGACGAAGCGCCTAGTTTTGCAAAATTATTAAACAGCGAAGCGACGAATAACAGCGAAGCGACAAGTAATAGAAAACTCATTGAAAGCATTTTTAATTGTTGCCTTTGTCAAGAAGGTGAAAATATTATTAATTCTAATATTGCGGAGTTAATGCAAAAAGGAGAAGATGATATTGTTACATCTGTTAGAGATTTTTTGAGCAGAATTATTAGTTATGTAGAAGGCATATCATCCATTAGTAGTGAAATAGCAGATCAGCTTAATAGGGGTATTTGCGAATATCACACAAAACAGACTGCAAACGTGGATATATCAAAAGAAATGAATGGATTAAAAGATCTTAGCAAGAGGTTAGAGCAATTATTAGTTGTAAACAGAAATACTGCGAATGTAGGAGAAGTAAACAGCTATAGTGGAGAGTTTAGTAGTATGTGTGAAAGTATTTTTAATGATGCATTGGTGAAAATTCAAAATAGAAGGAATGCGCTTAAAAGACTTGGCAAAGCAAAAAACAGTAACATTAAAAATATTGTTAACAGGCATGCTCGAACTCAAAAAGAGCATGTTATTGAAAAGTTAAATGAATGCTTAACTGAAATACAACAAGGTACTAATGAAACAATTGTTGATACTATAAAAAATGTGGCGTGTTTTATTTGTAAGCATAGTCCAAATGGCCCTAACTCCTGTGCATTATCAGGCATGAGTAAAGATAGAGTAGAAAATACTAATAATGTAAGAAGCTACATAAATTGTATAAATCATACGGAACAAATGATAGATTGGATTCGTCAAAAATTTGGATGTAGCATTCATGTTGCTATTTCTAGCAGAACACCATGTACAAAGTGTGCATATTATATTAAATATGCAAGAGAAAACAATTATGATGTTTTTGCAAACTGGAAGAGTATGCTTGATATTGGATTGCAAGTTGGATGGAGCAATGAATATGAAAAGGAATTATATCCACTATCAACAAAAGTTTATGACGCAGTTGAAGATTATGTATTACAAGCAATACAATTCGAGAATTCTATCTTGTGCATTACGAAGAAATCCGATAAAATGCAAGATGCAGTTAATTTTTGTGCAATAAAATGCCGCGGCAACATATTTACGATTGATGATCAATGTAATTTGATCAAGACAGATACTGTTCTTCTTGTACAACAAACACAAGACGATTCTGTTGAGCAGAGTATTGATCCAACATGTGTGCAGGATAAGTTTGTTATACTACAGGACAATTTTGATAAGCAAGAAATATCGTCAATCGGTAATAAACAACAAAATTTTAGTATTGGCGAGAAAATAAAGCAAAACAATGAGCAAATACAGGCTTGGTTTGATGAACGATGCAATATTGCATAACAGCTAGGTTGTATACAAATATAAAATAAATAATATGTTATACTCTATATTATCATTTTATTGTATTAAACATACAAAAAACACTTGCTACCATCGTGTCTCACTTATGCATGTGTAAACCAAATATACAATAGTATATATTTG
>CALXQI010000007.1 GCA_944390585.1 uncultured Alphaproteobacteria bacterium
AAGTTCTATTTTTTCTTTACTCAATTTTGTCCCTCCTATTGGGAAATACAAATATATTGCAATCTACCTCAGCCCCAGTTTTTTCGCAAACCATGAACAAACGCGAATAATGCACAATTTATTCTTAAAGTAGCTCTTAAATAGCGATTTCTGGCACCAAAATGTCTCCAAAAGATTGATTTACGACAATTTCTATAATCGATTCTTTCTCCCCAAGTTTGTTTATATATTCCCTGTTATTTAAATTCCCCTGCACAAAAACGTGCATATCTTTTTTAGCTCTCCTTAAAAGATCAATACAATCCTTTTGATATACAACAACTCGAAATATATTTTGCTTTTCAACATTTGGCGCCTGCTTTAATGCAAAAACAGCAACAATATTGCCGTCTTTCATTGTATTAATAATTGGATCAGAATTTAATACTCCCTGTATCAATACCACATTGAGTTGTTTGGACATGAGATTTTTGTTTCAAGAGGTTATTGCATTCTGCAGGATTTCTTGCAAGACGCAGATTTTTTACTGAATACGTTTGGTATATATCCTGAGTTTCAAAACGATTTAGAGACAAGACAAACTTGGGTTAGCTTCAGATTGGATGGTGATAATCAAACGTGTGAGGTGCGTATGGTGCTTCCTAGAAAAACAGACGGACAGCAAAAAAATGAATGTCAAGTAGAGGGAAGTATTGAGACATATACAACCAGGTATTTGCTAAGGAAAGCGCTAGGTTTGTGTGACGATTCCGATGATCCAGATGCAAAACCACAAGGTGGTGGAGGAGGAAAGAAACAACAGAACAAGGCTCAGGCCAGTACTGATGCTAAAGCAACTGACGGATTTTCAAACGTGAGATAATCCAACTGATTTGGATCCGTCGATGATCTTTAACGACAAACAATGTTTAAAAAATTCAACTATTATTAATTGGGCGAAGAAGCAAACAAAGCAGATGCTGAATAAAATCTGAAAAACCTACAGTACAAAATGTAAAAAAGGAATAGCGGACAGAATCAATAGGTTAACTCACGCCAATACAGATTTTAAGTTCAAATACCAATTTAACGGTTTTTACAACTTGTTTGACAAAATTGCTCAATATCATTTGGGAAAACCTGTGTAAGCTACAATCTCAAATTAGTAGATGTATTATAGATTGCATACCACACTTCTAGAGACTACGTTAAATTAAACAACATGCTTTGCACAATTGATAAATATCGTTTGGTAAATCTGATGTAAACGATAAGCTCACATAACCGGATGTATTATAGATTGCATACCACACTTCTAGAGACTACGTTAAATTAAACAACATGCTTGGCACAATTGATAAATATCGTTTGGTAAATCTGATGTGAACGACAATCTCAAGTAACTGGATATATTATAGATTGCATGCTACACTTCTATAGACTGTTAAATCAAACAACATGCTTGGCACAATTGATAAATATCATTTGGTAAATCTGATGTGAACGACAATTTCAAATTAGTAACTGGGTGTATAAAACTCATGCTATATGAATGTAATGCTGTACGCTGCATATCATATACTATTTTTCCGTATAATTGATCTCCAATTATTGGGCATCCTATGTGCTTCATGTGAACACGTATTTGATGTGTACGTCCCGTCAGTAGTGTGCATTCAATTTGTGAAATTGCTTTTGTACTTGTAATATAGTGAGATTTTAATGTTTTATATTTTGTAATTGCAAGTTTACCAAAATCTTGACTTACAGTAAAAAGTTGACGATTCTTTTTATCTCTTGTGATTAAAGTTTTAATTATACCATCTTTCTCTTTTGGTATACCATAACATATACAGATATATTTGCGTAAAATTAAATTATCATTTTTATTAGCAAAATATTCACGCAACTTCTTCATAGCATTATAAGTTTTAGCAATCACTATAAGACCACTTGTGTCTTTATCCAATCTGTGCACAAGGCCTGGCCTAAGATTTTCTCCATCGATTGGTAATGTTTTACAGTGCCAAAGCAGTGCATTTACCAGTGTACCTGTAAAGTGTCCAGGTGCTGGATGACATACAATCCCTGCTTCTTTATTTACTACAATAATGTCATCATCTTCAAATACTATATCAATTGGAATATTTTCTGCTTCGAGAGTAATTGGTTTTTCTAAAAAATTTACTTCAACTTCACATGAATATTTAACAATCTGATCAGGAAAACACAAATCACCATTAACTGTCACCAATCCATCCTTAATCAAAGATTTGACTAACGTTCTAGAAAACTTGCCAAAAGAACTCTCAGCAATAGCCTTGTCTAACCTAGTACCTACAAAAGCATCACTTATACTAATCCTCATTACATATTCTATTTTGTGCAATTTCTTGTATATTTACATTTTCAATAATTGACTTTAAAAAATCCAATGTTTCATCAACAATATATTCTGGTGTAGAAGCACCTGTTGCAACTGCAATATTACTAACATTATTGAATACAGATGCTTCTATTTCACTTATTTGATCAACAAATAATACATTTTTTGCCCCATATTCTTCTGCAAGCTCTGCAAGATAAGTAGTATTTGCAGAAGAGCGTGATCCAAGCACTATTACTAAATCCATGTTTTTTGCTATCTCTATTATAGCGATTTGCCTATTGTAAGTGCCACAACACAAATCTGTCTCATTTTCACGCGCAATATTTGGATACCTGTTTTTTAACGCAGAAATCACAGGTGTCGCTTTATCGATTCTAAGTGTTGTTTGTGTATAGTATGTAACACCACAATCTTGAAAATCAGGCAGCATGCCAACCTCTTCTTCACTGTTGACGACAAAAGCATCCGTATCACGTGCACAGCCCAGAAACCCAATTACCTCTGGATGATATCTATTACCCATAATGACAATCTTTTGTTTTTGAGCAGCACTTTTTTTAATTGACTCTTGTATTGTTTGTACAACAGAACATGTTGCATCAACTATAGTAAGTCCTTTTTGCTCGCACATTTCAACAATACTTGGGGCAACACCGTGCACGGAAAACAATACAACAGATCCATCAGGAATTTCATCAATATTACTTACTTTTTTCAGGCCAGCATCAAACATTTTTTGCATTACTACGTTGTTGTGAACAACATCTTCAATAATGTATGCTTCCTTATACATCTTTAATACCTGCTCTGCCATACCGATAGCACGCTTTACACCAGAACAACAGCCAATCGGACTGACAAGATAACAAGTAACATCCATATGTAATGTATCAAAATTATCGTTTAGACATGATATACTAGTTTGTAAAAAAGAGCAATATAAAGATATTTTAAGAGGATTATATATTATGATTTTTCAAAAAGTGTTAAACTATAAAAACAAATAAGACATCAATTATATATAGATAGCATGCTGTATTTATAATTAATATTTTTATTTATTTTTAACTACTACACAGTAATTTGCTTAAATAATGGCGATCAAAAACATTTGCATCAATTTTAGTAGAAACATATTCATTTTTCATGCTGTTGCAAAAAGTATAAAAAATCGTACAATGCACTTGTACACAACTTATCTTGATATCGCATGAATATGATGAATGGAAAAAAAGGAATTGTTATGGGATTAGCTAATAGATTTTCTATTGCTTACGGTATTTCAGAACAATTGTTTAAAAATGGTGCAACACTTGCTTTTACTGTAGCATCTGATTATTTTAAAGAAAAAATAAAACCTATAGTTGCAGAACAATTTGGCGATGGTGTAATAGAAATTTGTGATGTTACTACACCTGGAGAGATTGAGAGAGCATTTACTTCAATAAAAAAACAAATTGGAACAATAGATTTTATTGTTCATTCAATTGCTTTTTCTGATAAAAATGAGTTAAAAGGCATGTTTGTCGATACTACGCGTGATAATTTTTTAAACACAATGAATATTTCTGTGTATTCATTTATAGAAGTATGTAAATGTTCGCAAGATATGTTTGGAGATAATGGCAGTATAGTTGCACTTAGTTATTACGGAGCTGAGAAAGTGTTTCCAAATTACAACGTCATGGGGGTTGCAAAATCAGCACTCGAGAGTTCTGTGCGTTATGCTGCTTCTGATCTTGGTAAGTTTGGTATTAGGGTCAATGCAATTTCATCAGGGCCAATAAAGACATTAGCTGCATCAGGCATTGGTGGGTATAGCAAGATCTTAGGGTATACGCGCGATGTTACTCCATTACATAAAGATGTTTCTTTAGAAAACGTTGGGAACGCAGCCGTTTTTCTGTTAAGTGATGCAAGCGCTGCTATCACAGGAGAAACACTATACGTAGATTGTGGTTTTAATATTATGGGGATGTCACATAGTGCATGTGAATAATTGCTTTATAATGTATTTAATATAAAATTAATAATGTATTTTGTAATATAAAAATATATAATTTGATATTACGAAATGATTGATGTTATAGATTGGTTTTGCTTAATTAATTCACCTGGTATTACTACAAAAACATTTTGGTCTCTATTACAAATTTATGGTACAGCAAGCAAAGCATTAAAATATGTTAAAAATAGCTTTTCTCGTGCTACTGCTGAAAAAATTATAAATGACTTAGATTGCTCAATTATTACTGCTCATGATGATTCTTTTCCTGAAGATTTAAAAAAGTTATCAACATGCCCACCTTTATTATTTGCAAAAGGCAATATAAATTTGTTGAGATCAGAAAAAGTTGCAATTATAGGTGCTCGCAATGCATCAATTACTGGACGTAGTATTGCATTTGATATGTCTTCTGATTTATCTAAAGATTTTGTTATTGTCTCTGGACTAGCCCATGGTATAGATACAAGTGCGCATGTTGGAGCATTAAAATCAGGAAATACAATTGCAGTATTGCCATTTTCTTTCCAGCATATTTTCCCGCAAGAAAATAAAGATTTACTATCAAAAATTGTAGAAAATGGACTTGCAATTACAGAAATTGCTCCATGTATTAATCCAGAACAAAATATGTTTTACAGAAGAAATCGTATTATCTCTGCAATTTCCAGTATTGTCATTATAATTGAGGCTGGTATGCCTTCAGGCACTCTTTCTACAGCATTGTTAAATACAAAGAAAGTAATGGTAATTCCAGGATCACCAGCTGATCCACGATATAAAGGTAGCAACCATCTTTTAAAAAATGGAGCTATACTTGTTGAAAACGCTAGTGATGTTAGAAAATATTTAACAAAGCACAATCCTTCATCAATTAAAACAAGTATTGCCGAAAATATTATTAAAATAGTATGTGAAAAGCAAAAAATTAGCATTGACATGCTTGCGCATACTTTACACATAGATATGCAAACATTACTTTGTAATTTATCAGAATTAGAAATACTTGGAAAAATAAAAAAGAGCGCACTTAATGATATTATGTTAAATGTTTAATACATTAAAAAATGGTCATAGAAAACGCGTATATAGTAAATTGGCTGAGAAATCATATATGCATGATTACGAAGTTGTTGAAATGATGCTGTTTCTAATTTTTAAGAGAAAAGACACAAAAGATATTGCAAAAATTCTACTAAATAAATTTGGCTCTATTGCAAATGTTTTAAACGCACCAAAACATGATCTTTTAGAAATACACGGTATAGGAGAATCTACATATAACGCATTTAGTATAATTAAAGCTGTAATAAATGCGTATAATAAAGAAAGAATACAAAAAACAGATATATTGAGATGCTATGATGATGTTTTAAAATACTTACAATCTAACATGAATTATTTGAAATACGAAGAATTGCGTATATTGTTTTTAAATAATGCAAATCATCTTATTAAAGATGAAGTGATGCAAAATGGAACAATCGATAGTATAAATGTGGATAACAGACAAATAATTCAAAAATGTATTGAGATTGGCGCAAAGGCCATTATCTTAGTCCATAATCATCCAAGCAATGATCCAACTCCATCCAAAAAAGATATTACAACAACGCGTCTAATAATAGAAAGTTGCGCAATATTTGACATTATAGTTGTAGATCATATCATAGTATCTGCAAATAGATCGATTTCATTTAGAAATCTTGGATTATTATAACGTGCAAATTAAGTCTAAATAAAAAAAGTTACTTTGGTAGCGTGCGTTCTATAATAGTCAACTAACACTCTTGTCAGAAAGGATTTATACTGTTGCTAATATTTTAGAAAACACTACATCTAAACCAGAGAGTAGTAATATTTATTACTTGAATATTGTATTATATCAAAAATCAAGATTGGAATAGTCTTTTGATGGTGGAATTTGTGGCATGTAATCAGTCAATATATTTCTAAATGATGGGCGAGATTTTATTCTCACATACCATTCTTTTACAATTTCATACTTATTCCACTGTACACATCCCAAATAATCAAGCACAGATAAAAACGATGCAGCATATATGTCAGCAACAGAAAAATGCTGTCCACCAAGCCAATTACGACGCTCTGCAAGCCATGTTAAATACTCCATATGTGAGCCTAACTTTGACATGGCTTTCCTAATATTTGTTGGAGCAGGAGTCCTATCTATATTTTTTGCAAATAATTTTAATATTTTTTCTAAAATAATTGGATAATATACATCATGATAAAAATCAAAACAAAACCAATCTGCAATTCTCCGACATTCTGCTCTTACAGTGCTGTCATTTCCAAGCAAGTTTTGTGTTGTATAAACTTCTTCTAAATATTCTCTAATAGCTGATTCTCCATGAATAAGCGTTCCATTTATATCTACTAAAACGGGAAGTGTTTGGACTTTTAATTTAAGAATATCATCACCAATGTCCCACAACGTAGAGTATTTACATGCAAAATCCAACTTTTTTTCACTAAGCATAAACCTAGCGATCCTACAAAATCCGCATAAATTGTAGTGATATAACGTTCTCATTTATATGCTATTAATCTCTTTCTGCTTTTCAGTAGATGCATTACTAACTTTATTAACATAGTCGTTTGTCAACTTCTGTATTTCATCTGTTAGTCTGTGCATAACATCCTCACTTATTTCGCTTGCTTTTTCCAGCTCTTTTACAAAATCCATGGCATCACGCCTTATATTCCTAATCGATATCTTAGTTTCTTCTTCATACTTTGCTGCTAACTTGGCAAGCTTTACCCTGCGTTCTGCTGTTGGCTGTGGAATAGGTATCCTCACAATTGTCCCATCCACCATTGGATTTGCTCCAATATCACTGTCCCTAATAGCTTTTTCGACAGCTTTAACAAGTCCTTTGTCCCAAACTGTAACAGTCAACGTGCGTGCGTCAGAGACAGAAATGGTTCCAACTTGTGTAATTGGCATAGTACTGCCATATGCATCAACTTTTATTGGTTCAAGCAAGCCAGTTGATGCTCGCCCAGCACTGATGCCAGCCAATTCATTTTGAAAATTCGTAAAACTGCATTCCATCTTTTTTTTGAAAGGTTCAAGCCTGGAATCAATACTAGCCATAATCTCAATCTATAAAGCAATATTAGAAATGGTAGCAAAAGTTGCTATCTCACGTCCACACAGTTGTAACATTATATGCTAGAATTTATTAACTTTGTTATTCGTATCAATATGGAAGTTGCTGTAATAATTCCTGCTAGATTAGCATCTACCAGATTTCCAGAAAAAGTTTTGAGTGTAATAAATGGTATGCCAATGGTTGTCCATGTTGCAAAGCTAGCAATGCAATCAAATATAGGCAAATGCATTGTTGCATGTTGTTCTAAACGTCTTGCTGATATTGTGGAGTCCTACGGGTGTAGCGCGATTGTAACTGAGGATGCATCATGCGGCACAGAACGCGTATGGTTGGCTGCACAAAAGATGCAACCAATACCAGATATTGTAATTAATCTACAAGGTGATATGGTGCTATTTGATCCAAGTATTTTGCGTGACATTACTGTCAATCTTGTTGAAAAACGCGCTGATATTGCAACGCCAGTAAGAAAAATTGATGTAAATGAATATAAAAATGACGTATGCGTAGTATTTAATAATATGGAAGATGGTATTACAGGAAGAGCATTGTATTTTTCAAGACAACAAATTCCATGCGGAAGTAGTTTCTTGTATAAACATATAGGTATATATGCCTATACAAAAAACTCTCTTGATATGTTTGTTGCTCATGGACGTACATTTTTGGAGGATGTTGAGCGTTTAGAACAATTGCGAGCATTACAATGCGGCTTAAATATAATAGCAGTGCCTGTATCATGTAAAACTTATAGCATCAATACAAAAGAAGAATACGATATATTTAGTAAACACATCTTTTAGAATTAACTGTTGTAATATTTATGATAGATTAATAGCCTCATCGTTATTTCTGTGAGAGACTGTAATAATGCCTTGTAATAGATCTATTGCTCTTTGCATTACGTTGTCACAATCACCTACTATAATATTTGGTATAACTCCATTTTTGTCAAGTTTATTACCATTTGGCGTATACAAATAGGCTGTTGTTAGTTTTATCGCACCTTTCCCAGGTATTTGTATTATTGTTTGTAGCGATCCTTTACCATACGATTGTTCTCCAATGATAATTGCTCGATTATTATCATGCAGTGCTGCAGCAACTAATTCTGCACCTGACGCAGTACTTTTATCAATTAAAACAATTATATGTCCTTTATCAAAAATGTCATTTCCATGCGAAAAGACTGTTTTATTTTCACACTGTTTGCGTGAACGCATATGTACAATAACTGCGTTTTCTAAAAATAAATCTGCAACATTTACAGCTTGTTCTATAATTCCACCTGGATTACCTCTTAAATCTATAATAATCCCATGAATTCCTTTCTTTTTAATTGTATCAACCGCTTGTATGACATTTTGTACAGTATTATCATTAAAATGTGTGATTTTTATAATTGCTATTTTTTCATGAAAAGAGAGCTTTACTGTTTTTAGATTTACTATATTTTTTTTAACTGTAATTTGTATTTCATGCTCTTTATTACGTAATATTTTGAGATTTATTTTGTTACACTCTAGTAAGATCTTATTACACTGTGCACGATTACTTATAACGTCAATATCATTTATTGTTGTGATAATATCACAAGCTTTAATGCCTGCATTAAATGCAGGAGAGTCCTCTATAACGGATGTAACTTCAATTCCATTATTTGCATCTTGTATCTCTATGCCAAGGCCAAAATAAAGACCTCTCGTTACTTGATAATACGTTTGATAATCACTTTGCGCAATATACATAGAATTTTCGTCTAATGATGATAACATACCCTTTATTGCTCCAACTTCCAGTTGTTGTTTAGAAACATCTCCTGCATAATTCTCCTTTATTTCATTTACTACTGCTTGTACAAGACTATCTGCAGAAATCATAACTATAGCTTTATCATCATACGCTTTATCCTGTTTGCATGCTGCTAATAACAAAATAACACATAGCAAAAAGATTTTTTTTATCATAAAAGAATCATAAATATTAACCATGATACGCTAAACAATTCTACAAAAATATGCAATGTTTAATACAATTTTTGCTAAAACTACCCATCATAATATATTATTTTCTACGCAAAGAAATTCCATGTATCAGCATCCATAATAATAACATTGATGCAATTGCTATCATTCCACTTGAAGCGAATACATGCATAATTGAGAATGTGTGAGCAACATACCCTGCAAACGAATCAGCAATAAAAGCAGCTATTGCATTACATAACCAATATACACCAAATCCAGTACCACGCAAATCTTCTGGAATTCTTTCCGCTATTAGTGAAACAAAAATATTTTGTGTTGCACTATACTGTAATCCCCATAAAACAATCCCAATTGCAAAACTCCCAAGTGTTGTTGCAGAATACATAATAACGTCTGACAAAATAAGTGACATTACACCAAAAAATAAAACTTTGACTCTATCAAATCTATCACCCAACAATCCAACTGGATAAGATGCACTTGCCGTGCCAATGTTAAAAATAATCATAACAAATGGGATATATTTTGCAGGTACTGCAAATTCATCGCTTGCACATAGTGTTAAAAAAGTCTCATTCATTCTTGCTGTCATAAATACAAAGTTTACGCAAATTAACAGCCAAAATGATTTTCCAAGATATTTAAAGTTTTTTAACGTAAATTTTGTAGCAACTTTTGGCGCTGGCATTGGGGCACTTGATACAACAGCTGGATGATCATACCTTTTTGGTTCTTTAACAAAGAAAATAAGTATTAATAATGCAATAAATGCTGGGATCGACGCCAAAGCAAATACAGATTGAAAATCATTATCTGTATACTGCATAATAACAATGCCTAATACTCCACCAAGCATTGATCCAATGTATGCAAGTGTTCGTTTTAAGCCATAGCTTGCTCCTATCTTCTTTCTAGGCGCCAAATCTGCAACGATTGCATCCCTTGGTGTGCCCTGTATTCCATTGCCAAAACGTTCTAGCATCCTAGCTGTAAAAACCATGTAAAACGAATCAGCAATTGCCAATAGAGGCTTACTTATAACAGAAAATAAATATCCAACAATCATAATACCTTTGCGTTTTTTAAAGTAATCGCTTAGCATTCCAGAAAATAATTTCATTGCATTTGATAGAAATTCGCAAAATCCATCCAAAAACCCTATCCCTATCATGGATGCGCCAACAATATTCTTTAAATAAACACCTGACAAACTATACATCATGACAAATGAAACATTCATCAGCATCATCATGAATCCAATTTGCCAAATTGTTATAGATATTTTCCCATCACGTTGTTGTCTTTGGGGAAGATCAGTTTGCAACATCAGAAATCGTCATTGGCAAAAATAGCCACAACTATTTATCCTACATAACATGCGTATTGTCAAATACTTTTTACAAAAAATATGCATCATGAAGCTTATTTAGCATAAATTCTGTTTCATGGTATTTTACAACGATCGTTGCTTGTGATTCTGTTGTCCAAAATGCTAGACAGTCTTCTGGTTTTTGAATTTTGTTTGCATCAGGTCCAGTTGCTGTAATAACACCAACTCGTCTTGAATTTTGTGTTTGATAATTTTTACATAACCTATTTTTATTATCTATATAGAAATCCTTACTATGAGCAAATCCAGCAATTTTTATATTACGATAATAATTTGTTTTATCTGTTACTAATGTTCCAATATTATCTGATGTAAAACTTGATAATACGCGAATATTAACTTTGCTTTTTTTTGCAATTTCAACAGATTTATCTTGCAATACTTTAGCTCCTGTTAATGACATTGCATACATATCATCATACGAGATCGATGTCAAACGCTTTGCATTTGTCACAACGCGTGGATCAGCTGTATACACGCCATCAACATCAGTATAAATAACGCATTCTGACAAAATTGCTGCAGCAATAGCAATAGCCGTTGCATCTGATCCACCTCTACCTATTGTCATTATTCTGTTATGCTTTGTTATACCTTGAAATCCCGCAATAATGGGAACTTGGTCATGTTTAAGCATTGATAAAATACAATCTTTATTAATATCAATAATATTATTATTTTCTACAATAATAGGCACCTGCCATCCAAGCATAGAGACAGCTTTTATTCCATTTTGTTTTAAGCACAAAGACAACAAGCCTACAGAAATCTGTTCTCCAGTGCTTAATACAACGTCTACTTCATCATCTAGTGTTGGGCAAAAATTGTTTGTCATTTCAAGTAAGTGTGTTGTCGCTCCTTGCATTGCTGATACAACAACAATAACTTTGATTTTATTTTGTAGATATTGTTTTATTATATTTGTAACATGCTCTATTCTTGCAATAGTTGCAACAGACGAACCGCCAAATTTTAAGACACAGTACATGATGCAAGATGAGCAAAAGATAAGCTGATTAAAACACGTTTTATCCAAACTAACAAGTGGTAAAATTTTAATTTTTCACGATAAAATCGTCTTTATAAATATAATTTAGTATTCTTATACATTGCTCTTCCAACATATCGCGATCTATTACATTATCTATCAAGCTAATATTTTGTTCTAATATATTTATATCATATTTTATTTTGTCTAAATCTATCTTTTTTTGTTGTAGTTCTTGTGAAACTGTAAAATACGCCATAATTCCGTTTTTACCAGTAATTGCATGGTATATAAAATAAATTGTGCATATTAAAAAAATACCTAGCTTAATAGCCGTTTTTATTCTATTTGATATACCTACAAACTCTCTTTCCATGTTTTTTTGATAAAAACTGTTTTAACACATTTTACATCAGCAACTACAAATTATAAAAGAAGACAAATAGATTGATCAATAAAATATCATTTATACTTTTTAATTATAAATAACACCATTAATATTGCTAACTACACTAATAAAGCTTTACACCGCGAATTTCTGAAATTTTTCTACGATTTTCTATTGTTAACTTCTTCCTATATTGTGTAGAAAATTCAACATTACGTCCATTTTCATTTGTCGCTAAGAAAGAAATTTGTGCATCGCCATCTTCCATTTTTTCTAATAGAGCATGTAATGCTGCAATATCTGCGTCTTGCTCCAATGTAATAAATCCTTTCTGTGAAATCAAAATTGTATCTATATTTTGAGCTCCAGTTGCAGTTAATCTAACACTGCCTTCATTTACCTTAATAGATATATTTATGAGAAGAGGAGTTCCAGGTATAAGCATATTATATATATCATGATACACAGCAGGTAAAACACTAACTTCAAACGAATTCTCACAATCAGAAATATTTAAAAAAGCATACTTTTGTTTATTTCTAGAAAGTTTTTCTTGTTTGCTGATAAATATTCCAGCAGCTACAATATCCTGTTGAATATTCCCCTGTAAAAACTCAGAACTTGGAGTAATTTGCACACGCAAAAACTGCATATATAATGACATGGGATGTGATGTTAGATAAAATCCTATTGCACCTCTCTCCTTTTCTAATTTATCTATAATTTGCCATTCATCAATATTAGAAACGTCAATCTTTGTAGTTATATTGCTAAAAAGAGATCTTTGATTTTGTTGTAAATCTTCATTACCAATTTTGTTATAATATTCTAGGACTTGATGTCTGTTATTGTTTAAAGAATCAAAAACACCTGCATATATAAAATTTTCTATATTGCGTTTATTAATATTTTTTACACGATTGAAAAAATCCTCAATATTTAAGAATTCTCCATTTTTTTGTCGTTCTTCAATTATAATTTTACATGATATGCTGCTTATTCCTTTGATTGCCGATAAAGCATATCTAATATTCTTATCATTACCAATAAACTCAACATCAGAACTATTTATATCAGGTGGAAGTATTGTAATGCCATTTTCTTTTGCATCTTGAATATAAAAAGAGATGCGTTCAGTATTTGTGATATCTAAATTCATTGATGCAATATAAAACGCAAGTGGATAATTGGCTTTTAAATACGCGGTTTGATAAGACAAAAGTGCATACGGTGCAGCATGCGATCTATTGAATCCATATCCAGCAAATTTTTGCATACTAGAAAACACATCTCTCGCTATATCCTCTGGTACTCCATTTTTTTTAGCGCCAGCAAGAAAGATCTGCGTATGCTTTTCCATCTCAGAGACTATTTTCTTACCCATAGCCCTGCGCAACAAATCTGATTCTGCAAGTGTATAACCGCCCATGATTTGCGCAATTTTCATAACTTGCTCTTGGTAGACCATTACGCCATATGTTGATTGTAAAATATCAACCAGCATTGGGTGTTTATAAGTAATTGGTTCAGTCCCATTTTTTCTTGCCAGGTACTTAGGAATATCATCCATTGGCCCAGGTCTATAAAGTGAAACTAGTGCAACAATATCTTCAAGTCTATCTGGTTGCATTTTCTGTAATACATCTCTCATTCCTGCACTTTCTAATTGGAATACTCCAAAAATATTTCCACTTCTCATAAGAGCAAATGTATTATCATCATCCAATGGGATCTTTGATATGTTAATACCAGCTATATCACAAGCCATTTTTATCATTGTTAATGTTTTTAATCCAAGAAAATCAAACTTTACAAGTCCAGCTTTTTCTACATACTTCATATTAAATTGTGTAATAACTGTTCCTGTTTCTCCATCGTTAAAAACTGGAACTATAGATGCAACATCTTGGTGACCTATCACTATGCCAGCTGCGTGCACAGAAGCATGTCTGTATAATCCCTCCAATGCTAAACCATTCTGAATTAAAAATTTAACACTATCATCTTCTTCCATCATATTTGTCAGAGCTGGTTCTATCTCCAACGCCTTCTTCAAGTCAACAGGATTTGCCGGATTTTGCGGAACAAGTTTACATATTCTGTCAATAAGGCCATATGGCATTTGTAAAACACGTCCAACATCACGCAAGACAGCTCTTGCTTGTAACTTACCAAACGCAGCAATGTGGGCAACCTTATCATTACCATATCTATTTTGAACGTACTTTATTACTTCATCTCTTCTGTATTGGCAAAAATCAACATCTATATCTGGCATTGATATACGTTCTGGATTTAAGAATCTCTCAAAAATTAAATGGTACTTTATGGGATCTAAATCTGTAATCTGTAAACTCCAACTAACAATCGATCCTGCACCAGATCCTCTGCCAGGACCAACTGGTATACCATTATTTTTAGCCCAATTTATAAAATCAGAAACTATAAGAAAATAGCCACAAAATCCCATTTGTTTTATGACAGAGTATTCATAGTTCAATCTATTTATATATTCTTCTTTGATAAGGTTTTTCTCACGATCTTTATTTTCAGGATAGTATATCACTTCTTCATCAATTCTTTTTTGTAAACCATCTATGGCAAAATTCTTTAATATTTCTTCTTCATTAATCTCATCATTATCTGAAAATTTAGGCAAAATAGGTTTATGTGCACGTGGCATAAAAGAACATCTTTTTGCAACAATTTCCGTATTTGCAATAGCCTCTGGTATATCTTCAAAGAGTCGTACCATCTCTTCTGTATCTCTTAAGTAACAAGTTTCTTCCACTTTCCGTCTATCGTCCTGTGCAATGTATGTACCGTCATTAATACACATTAAGATTGCTTGTGAAATACTTTCTTCTTTATTCAAAAAAAATATTTCATTTGTAGCAACAACTGGCACATTATTTTGCATAGCGTATTGAATAAAGAATTTTTCTGTTACACTTTCATCACTATGCCCAAGTCTGCTAATCTCAACATAAAAATTATCTTTAAACAAATTATGTAATGTCTTTATTGCATTAAATGCAATATCTCTTTGTCCTAAACAGTATATCTTTCCTACAATCCCAGAATACCCACCGCTTAAGCATATTAAATCGCTACTGTATTCAGATAACTTCTGTGCATCAACTCCATTATCAAAATAAAAACATTTCATTAACTTAAGCAAGTTTTTATATCCACACTCTGTTTTTGCAAAAAGCAATATAGGAGCTGTAATACTTGAAAATGTAATATTTAACTGTGTTCCAACAATACCTTGTATACCAGAGCTCGCAGCTTGCAGAGAAAAATCCAAAACACCAAACATATTATTTGCATCAGTAATTCCACACGCAGGTATCTGCAGCTCCCTACATTTACGCATTAAAGCATCGATTTTTACAGTACTTTCACAGAGAGAATATGTAGTATGTACCTTAAGCGGAATAAACAGCATTACAAGCCAGCTAAAATTGGTTGCGGGGGCTGGATTTGAACCAACGACCTTCAGGTTATGAGCCTGACGAGCTACCAAGCTGCTCTACCCCGCGGCACACATACATTGTACAATAAATAAAATGATATGTAAACAAATTTTGTTACAAAAATTATTATCTATACTGTATGCTTGGTCAGAAGTTGTTTTGTTATTAACATAAAAAACACATTTTTATATTATTATTTTGTATTTTTTTAATTATATGTATTATGCAATAATGCTTTAACAAAAATAAATTTGTAATAATATTGTATATATCATTGTTTTAAAAATATTTTTAATAAATGATAGAAATATGTAAAAAATGATAAGCAATTGGATAAAATTAACGAAAATTTAATAATGAGTGTTATAGTCTACTTATATGGGAAAGTGTAAGTAATATTACATATCTTGTAGGGAATAAAATGGCAGAAAGTAGGCAACATACACTTGATAGAGTTAGAAAACCACGCGTTCATATAACGTATGATGTGGAAATTGGTAACGCTATAGAACAAAAAGAGTTGCCATTTGTGGTTGGAGTTATGGCTGATTTGTCTGGAATGCAAGAAAGCCCACTGCCTCCATTACGGCAGAGAAAGTTTGTAGAAATTGATCGTGATAATTTTATGGATGTTATGTCTGTCATTCATCCAAGACTTGTATTACGTGTTGCAAACAGGTTGAGTGACGATACTCCAGAAATGAGTGTAGAGTTGCGATTTAAGCACATTGAAGATTTTGAGCCAAAAGCGATTGCCTTAAATATTCCTAAATTGGCAAGACTGTATGAAAAACGCTCAAATCTTAAGAATTTGATCGCAAAAATGGACGGCAATGATCCACTTGAAATATTACTGACACAAATTATGCACAATAGAGATAATTACGAAAAATTAAAAAAAGAAATAGAAGAATATTATGAAGAGCATAAACCTGCAGAAGAGGGTGCGCAAAATGAAACAAGTGAACAAGGCACTGAAGGATAGGAGGGCTTAAAATGTCTGATAATGTGATTATTATTCCAGATGATGTCAAGATACTTGATATTATCTTGCACGAGTACAAAATGACACGCTTTCCAGAGCAGGAAGCTGTCGCAATAGACATTCTTCGTGAATTTGTTGAAGAAATAGGTGCAATGGATGATACAGCATCAGAAGCAACGCTTCTTGGTTTTCTGATGAAACGCATTGAGGAAACGGATGCTTTATTAACTGCACAAATCAATGAAATTTTGCATGCACCTGAATTTCAAAGATTAGAGGGGTCATGGCGTGGATTGCATTACTTTGTAATGAACACAGAAACTGGAACTAGCCTCAAAATTAGGGTACTTAATGCCACTTTAAAAGAGCTGCGCGATGATTTAACCAAAGCTGTTGAATTTGATCAAAGTCAGCTATTTAAGAAGATATATGAAGAGGAATACGGTACATTTGGTGGTACGCCTTACTCTTGCTTAATAGGAGATTTCTTCTTTACAACTCATCCGCAGGACATGTTATTCTTAGAGCACATTGCAGGTCTGGCAGCTGCTGCTCATACTCCATTTTTGGCGGCCGTATCGCATGTTTTCTTTAATGTGGATAAGTTTGAAGATTTGCCGCTACCACGTGATTTGGCAAAAATGTTTGAATCTCCAGACTTTATAAAATGGAACTCATTTAGACAAATGGAAGACTCAAGGTATGTTGCCCTTATGTTACCAAGGGTACTTATGAGACTCCCGTACGGACCAAACACAATTCCTGTTGAGGCATTTCATTTTGAAGAAAATGTTGGATTTGGTGATACAGATAAGTTCTGTTGGGGGAATCCAGCGTATGCTCTAGGCCAGCGTATTACATCTGCATTTGCTAAATATAATTGGACTGCAGCTATACGTGGTGTAGAAGGTGGTGGTAAGGTCGAAGGGTTGCCGGCATACGTGTTTAAAACGCTAGAAGGTGATAGTATGGTTAAATGTCCAACAGAAGTTGCTATAACGGATAGAAGAGAGAAAGAATTGAGTGATTTAGGATTTATAGCGCTATGTTATAGCAAAGGTACTGATTATGCAGTGTTTTTTGGAGCACAGACAACGCAGTTACCAAAACGATACAATCTTGATGATGCCAATGCCAATGCTGCGCTTTCAGCAAGAATTCCATATGTTCTTGCTGCTTCGCGTTTTGCACATTATATAAAAGTAATAATGCGAGATAAAATTGGTTCTTTCCTTACGAAAGAAAATATAGAACAGTATTTAAATACATGGATTGCAAGCTATATTTTATTAAATGATGATGCACCTAACCACATAAAGGCTCAGTATCCATTAAGAGAAGGTAGAATAGATGTGTATGATGTTCCAGGCAAACCTGGTTCCTATACATCAGTTGTGTATTTAAGACCTCATTTCCAAATGGAGGAGTTAACTGCGTCAATTAGGCTAGTTGCTACTTTGCCTGATAAAGCGTAAGACGAGGTGCATGATGTTGTACAGATTATTTTTATCAATTTTTGCGTGTCTTGCTATGCATGAATGTGTTGCTGGGTCTATTTTTTCTGACATAGTCACCTGGTTAACAAAGCCCCGCAGCAATAGACATCTTGTACAGCAAAAAAAAAATATAACAAGTACTGTTTCTGCAAGTTGTAATAAAGTAGAAAATTCCAAAAACGCAATTATAGTCTTACATATTTTTAATGATCTGCGCAAAAAAAATAACGACATTTTCTTTGCAATACCAAAAACCGAAACTGTTTCACAAAGGCCATATCACACAAAAATACGTGCTCCAATTGTTCATGAAAGCGGAATTATTATTGTACCAAAACAGGCTGTACATGGTGCAACTTCTATTTTTGCATCATTTGATGAGACTTTTGATGGTGTAATGAAAGATAACAATAATTTTCGTTGTCAAGTTTTATCAATTGAAGGCCCATTTGCAATTATTCAAATTGTAAACAATAACGATAAGTCTTTTCCGTTTATTACAATTGGCAGTATAAATGATATTGCCAGTGCAAACTCAAATGATCCGTTCTATATAATAAATGACAAAGAAGTATTAAATTTGAATAATTTGGAAATTAAAAATATTGATGGTATAGATTATGTACAATTTGCTTTGTATAACTATAAAATCATTCCAGGTAGTGTATTAATCAATAAAGAAGGATTACTTGTTGGAATCTTTGATGCAAATGCAACTAATACGTACAATGGCGTAGGAAATTTAGCAACTGACCCAAATTTTATTAGAGGTATTATTTCAAGGTTTGTCAAGATTTCCGATAATGATGATAGAACTGACTTTGGCATTGTTGTATCAGATGATTTTGAAAGGCCTATGTTCTTAAAAGCAAAAACAGGAGCTATCGTCAAAGAAGTAAAAATTGGAAGCGCTGCAGACAGGTCAAAAGTTGAAGTAAATGACATAATCATAGCTTGTAATGGTGAAAAAATCAGCAATGCAAAATCTTTATACAACAAATTGGAGCGTGCTAAAATGTCGGGATACGTAATAATTACAATATTGCGTAATAAAGCAGAAATAGATATTGAGCTACGCATGTAGTTTTCTACAAATAACTTGTAATACTCCAGAAAATTATTTTACAAGCTTGCTGTGCAACTCAATCAAACACAAATTTTAGATAGCAAATAAAGTATAAGCAAGACTTATAATTTATTTTGATGTATAACCATGCATTTTACAAATCATCATTTTAATTTGTTCATATTGTTTAATAAGTTTATTAATATCAGATACTTGACATCCAGCTCCGCTTGCAATTCTTTTTTTTCTGGAGGCGTTTAATATTTTGTAATTGCAGCGCTCTTTCTTGGTCATTGAACGAATTATCGCAATATCTCTTTTTATAATACTTTTATCAGAAACTGCATTTGATATTTCTTCTTTAAACTTTTTTAATCCTGGGATTATTCCAAACAACCAAGTTATATTTTTAATTTTTGTGGCCTGTAGCAAATATTTCTCCATAGAATTAAATGTAAAGTTTTCATCTAATGCAATTGGTGTAATATCTTCTGAGAAAGCATCAGATATTGACGATAAAACATCATGATTATCAAGAATACGTGATGCAATCTTTTGTGGATCAAATATTTCTATGTCATTAATTTTTTCACCATTACATATATATAGCACGGGTGCATTTGTTATATATTTTGCTGATATTAATGCTCCACCTTTGCTATCACCATCTGTTTTTGTCATGACTAGCCCAGTTATATCAACAGTATCAGCAAATGCTCTGGCAGTTTTTAAAGCGCTCTGCCCAGCCATGCTATCAACAACAAAAATTGTATTAGCTGACCTTATAATATCGTATACAGTCTTTAATTCTTGCAGCATACTTGTATCAACATCACTTCTTCCTGCAGAGTCATATATTATACAATCATATCCACTTAAATTACTTGCACGCTTTGCAATTGATACTGCATTATCATTTTGTAAATCAAAATCCTCAAAAAACTTTAGACCATTTGTTTTAGCTAATTTTCTTAATTGATCAATCGCAGCTGGTCTATGGGTATCCAGAGAAACTAGTAAAACGTTTTGTTTATTTATAATTTTTGCAATTTTAGCAGCTGTTGTTGTCTTGCCTGTTCCTTGTAGCCCACACAACAATATATCTCCTTTTTTTAACTCTTGTCTTGATGTCCCTAAAAATTTTATTAACTCATCATTCATACATTTACTTATCATTTGCCACGGAGACATTCCAATAGAAACATGTTCTCCAGATAATTTGTTAAATAATTCTGCTGATAACTCCTTAACAATTGGTAAGGCAACATCTGCTTCTAAAAGCGTGATCCTAATTTCTTTGATCGATTTATCCAAGATGTCTTGTGTCAAAACTCCATGACTTTTTAAATTATCAAAAATTTGAGATATTTTCTTTGCAAGATTATCAAACATAATTTTATGTACATTTTATAAATAACTTTAATATACATTTTAGTCGTTTGTATGGCAAGAATCACTATGCAGCAATATACTCTTTGATATTTTTATTACTAAAGTGTTTTTTACTATTATAAGCACATACAAGATATTCTGGTATATTACAAATTATGGTCGTGTTTTCATTACAACTTGATTGTATGCTCCACAGGGTGCATCTGTCTTTGTAATTTTAGACCGCAAGAAACTTATTTTACAGTACAGCAAAAAGGAAGACAAAAACACACATCCATACTACATTATATAAATACGAGAATGATACATTTGTAAAATATACACACATTTCATGTGTGCATTAACTGCTTATTATTCTTTTTCTACTTTGTCTTCTTCTTTTTGATCACCGTCTTTCTTTTTCTCATCAGTTACTGTATTTTCTCCCTCTTCCACTTTTGTGGTTTTATCTTGATATTCCTTTGTCTCCTTCTCATCTTTTTGTTGCTCGCCTTCTGCCTTATCTTTTTCTTCTTTTACTTCTTTATCTTTATCTTCACCTTCCTGTGCATCTTTTTTATCATCACTTTTGCTACCAAATAAGCTACTCAAAAAGCCCTCTTTTTTTTCTTCCTTTTTCTGCTCACCATCTTCAGTGCTAGTTACATCTTCTCCAGCAAAGCAAACAGTACCTGTAAACACGCATGCCAACCCAAGCATAAACAATTTACATTTTTGCATACATATCCTCTAAAAAAACAAAGATCACGTAGATCTACCTGTTTTCATTCTACACCAAAATCATAAAAACAATAACATTTTTTATATTTATATTTTAAAAAAATCATTTTTTTATACCAAACTTTGCTGCCTTTTATCATAAAAATAAAAACCTAATAAACAATTTTTATAATAAATAATGCGTTAATTACATTAAAAGATTATATAGTCATGTAATATATATCAACATCACTTTATGCATTGAAAAGTTGATTTTTTTTATATTTAAGGGATAATAAAATCTGTTGGACTTATGCAAATTGATATGCCTAAACATAAAGATCATTATCTTACAGATGAGCAACTAGAATACTTTAGAGCAAAATTGTTAAACTGGAAAAGTGAGTTGTTAAAGGATAGTACAGAGACAGTTCAGACATTATCTACAGAAAAAAATGTTGAGCCCGATGCAATAGATACAGCAAGTAATATTATGAATCAAACAATTGAGTTGCGGACAAAAGATAGGGCAAGAAAGCTGATAAAAAAGATTGAAGAAGCTATAAAACGCATTGATGATGGAACGTACGGATATTGTGAAGAAACAGGTAATCCAATAGGCCTCAAGCGACTAGAAGCACGACCAATAGCTACACTTTGCATAGAGGCACAAGAACAGCACGAAAAGAAAGAACGCGATTATAATGAAGATGTAATATCTTCTATAAATAGCAAAAAGTAAATGAAATCAGAACAAATAAACTGTACAAGGTGTGGTTTTGTCGCTGTTGTTGGTGAACCAAACGCCGGCAAATCGACTTTTGTAAACGCTGCCATTGGTGAAAAGGTTTCCATAGTCTCCAGTAAGCAACAGACTACTAGAAATCAAATTAGAGGAATTTTGGTACAAAATAATGCGCAAATCATCTTTACTGACACACCAGGGTTTTTTAGGCCACATACTGCGCTTGAAAAAAGCCTGATAGCAAATTTTAAAAATTCATATAAAGATGCCGATATTATACTAATAATATTTGATGTAAGCAAAAAGAATAGCAATTATACTATTAATTTTATCAATAAAATGAAAATTGATGACTGGCAAAAAGTTGCTGTTGTATTGAATAAAACGGACAAAATAAAAAAGCATTACTTATTTGAAATAGCAAAAGAATTTGCGTCATGTAATAATATTGATGAAATTTTTATGGTGTCAGCAAAATATAACGATGGTATTAATGATGTTGTTGATTATCTAGCAAAAAACCTACCTGAATCTGATTTTATGTATGAGTGTAATAAAACAACAGATCAGGATATTAAATTTCGTCTTGCAGAGATAACTCGTGAAAAATTATATAATGCCCTTTTTGCTGAGCTGCCATATAATATATTTGTTGAGACTGATCACATTGTGGAAACACAAACAAAGGCAACAATTTTTCAGACAATTACTGTTACAAAGCAATCACAAAAAAGTATTGTAATAGGCAAAAATGGAGAAATGTTACAGCACATAAAAAATCAAGCATATAAAGATATAAAAAAAATAATGAATAAAAATATTACAATAAAACTGTTTGTTAAGTGTCGCCCAATTAGTAAATGTATTTAGAAAAAAGGCGTTGCGGTTATACGCTGTATGGTATAAAATAAATTATATGGCGGAGTAGCTCAGTTGGTCAGAGCAGCGGAATCATAATCCGCGTGTCGGGGGTTCAAATCCCTCCTCCGCTATTTGCATTTCTGTTAAGTTGTATATCTTGTAAAAGTATGACGTTTAGCGTTACATGTAGAAAAATGTTGCATTAGCCTATTACATTTATTTTTGTCTCTCTATATAAACATCATGCCAGAATACTACTATTGTTCATCATCATTTTCTTTTACACTTACAAGAGCATCTTCATCTTTTTCTTCATTTTTACTCTCTTTATCCATAACCAAATCACTTAATTTACTAAGGTCTGTTACATTTGACAAATGTTCTGATGTTTCATTATCATCATCTTCATCTTTTACAATATCAGCAGGGGATGATGGCAATAAATTGGCAAGGCGCTCAGCCTCTTGCTCATTATCTTGTGCAGTTTCAGACTTTTTTGAGTCTGCACTTACAAATAAATCATCACTCTGATCTACACCAATATTACTATTTTCATCAACTTTTTTTGACACAAAATCAGCAATACTTTCCTTATTTAATTTGCTCATATGTGTAATCAATGTTTCTTGGATATCTTCTGGTAAGCAAGTAATACACATATTTGTAATCTTACAAACAATTGGGTAGAACTTAGATTGCTCTACTATTACTGGTTGTTTATCTGTAAAAAACCATTGGTTTGCTACTAAACATGCAATGCAAACGATAAAAATACCGCGACAACACCCAAAAACTGCCCCCAAAAACCTATCAACACTGCCAAATACACTTTTTTTTATAAAACTAGAACAAAAATAATTTATTATACTAATAATAAGTAAAAAACACACGAAAAGAGCACAAACAGTAATAGAGTCAGCTATTAAATTATTTGATACATAGCTTCTTGCAATACCTCTAACATCTTCAAAACATTTAAAACTAAGAAAAGCGCTACCTCCCCACGAAGCAATAGATAATAATTCATGCGTCATACCTCTTACTATACCTATAATAATAGAAATTGCAATTATTAATATAATAACATTATCAATAGATAGTAATTCCAAATAACAACTCGGCAATATATTTGATACTAACATTATATCATTTATTGTAGAATTGTAATAGTTTGGTTACAATTTTTTTATTATGCAATTTGCTAAAAGCTTATTTTCATTACCTGTATTGGTATTAGTATTGTTTTTTTGCACATTTATTTTTGGCAATCTACTTGATATTACAATAAAGAGCAATTTATATGCGATCAGTATTTTGATTAAAGATTTAATAGTTTGTATTTTACCTATAATTATCTTTTCATTCGTATCAAGTGGAATTATGAATTTACAAAAAGAATCAACAAAAATTATATTAATTCTAGTTCCACTTGTGTGTATTTCAAATTTTCTTGGATTTTGGATTTCTTATACATGTGCAGGTCCACTATTAAAGTCAGGGGCCATTTCTATTTCAAAACTTGATAGCGGAGTTGTTTTACACGAGGCATGGCATATTTGTATAAAACCGTTAATAAAAAATGACATTGCATTAATATTGGGTGTAATTGTTGGTATATTAGCTGGAATATATAGAATACAAATTATCAAAAAAACAATTGAAACATGTGCAATATTTTCAAATTTTATATTAAAAAAAATTATATGCCCTGCATTACCTCTCTTTGTACTTGGTTTTATAGTTAAAATGCAACACGAAGGCAGTCTTATTATTATCGCTAAAGAATATTCTCAATTACTTGCTATAGTTGCAATTTTAACATATGGATATATGTTCTTCTTACTATTTTGTTTATCAAACTTTAATATAAGAGCGACATTAACTAAAGCAAAAAATGTATTGCAAGGAGTCATAATTGGTCTTTGTAGTATGTCCAGCGCTGCCGCAATCCCTGTAACAATTAAAGGATCAGAAAAAAATTTAGACAATCCGGATATCGCAAAATTCGTCATACCTGCAACAGCAAACATGCATTTACTAGGAGATTGCTTTGCAATTCCAGTCATTGGCCTTGCTATTATGATATCATTTGGGCAAGGATTGCCATCTCCACTACAATATCTAGTTTTTTCTCTGTATGGAGTTGTTGCAAAATTTGCTGCTGCTGGAATACCAGGAGGTAGTGCTGTTATATTTGCTCCAATATTTGAACAAATTTTTGGCTTTGACCAAACAATGGTAACAGCCTTAACAGCCATATATATGTTGTTTGATCCCATTGCCACATCATCAAACGTCTTTGGCCATGGAGTATTCGCCGTACTATTTGAAAAGGTATATACATATTTCAACACACGCAATAAGTATATTAATAAATAAAAAAACAATTCTGCTACTTGCATATTTATCATTACACAATTGATAAAATTATAGTACGATAATATAGTATGATGGTAATCGTATTGTATGTGATAATTAGGAGTGTATATTACTGCACGATTATGTTGCTATGTGCTGGTTGTGGGCGGAATTCTGTCTATGACAGAGCGTTTGAATATGTGATGTATAATGAAGGCGTGTACTCAAATGATCCTCAAGATCCTGGTGGAGAAACGTGGTATGGAATAAGTAAGAGATTTTTAAAAAGCGTCAATATTGAAAAAGCAAGTTTCACAAAAAAAGAGGCAAATTCTATGTATTATTGTTATTTTTGGCTACCAGCTAAGTGTAATCTAATTAGTGAGCCAAGAATTGCTATTAAATACTTTGATATGACTGTACAATTTGGACATTCTTGCGCAACTATATTGATGCAAAATGCATTAAATGAGCTTTCTGATCAGAAAGTTGTAGTTGATGGTATTATGCGCAAAGAAAATGTAGACGTAATTAAAAAAGTCTGCATGGAGTCATCTGAATCTAAACTACTTGATGTGTTGTGTAAAGAATGCAAAAAGAAATATTTGGGAATAATCGCAAACAATCCTACAATGAGCAAGTGGCGCAAAATCTGGTTAAAAAGAGCGGAAAGAGTGCCACAATAGCTAATTTTGAGGATGCATCAATTTTACATAAATACTAGCGAATTAGTAAAACACATAACTACAAAGCCATCTATGTATATCAGATACTACCATTAATGTGATATTCTATTCAAATTCTTGTATACATGCAAATTTTAAAACTTTTTATTTTATAAACAGTTAATTAAAATATATTTAGCAATGTGTTAAATTTATCGACTACAATGATTAGTACAAGGAGATACATAGCAAAGTAATCCAACATTAAAACAATATTACACAATTACAGTTAAGCTTGAATATCAAACTAAAAGTTAAATAACTATTTAGTATTAGTAGAAAAATTCATTATACAACTAAAAAGTTAATTAAGAATCTTTTTTTATCAATGTATTAAATTTATTAACTACAATGATTAGTATAAGGAGATACATAACAAAGTAATCCAATATTAAAACAATATTACACAATTACAGTTAAGCTTGAATATCAAACTAAAAGTTAAATAACTATTTAGTATTAGTAGAAAAATTCATTATGCAACTAAAAAGTTGATTAAGAATCTTTTTTTAGCAATGTATTAAATTTATCAACTACAATAATTAGTATAGGAGAACACATAACAAAGTAATCCAATGTAAAAATAATATTCCACAATGACAATTAAGATCTAATATTAATAATAACATTCATTATACAATGCAATGTAATTAATTTTTCTAATACTAACTTCACTACAATTTTAATTAGCATGTACTGGATACATAAATAATATTAATCAATGCTGTACAAGTTTATACATGCTAATGTCATGAATAAATTTACAATTAACTGATAGTAGTAAGTCTTGTAGTACAATACTGCGCTCACTAATAGAATACAGGATTATTCATTGTTAAAAATTACGCGCATTTAATTTCTAAATATTTTGCCACACAGCATAAACCAGCGTGCATTCACATACTTAAATAAGCTAAGCCAACCACATAAAACACTGCAAAGAGCAATGCCTAACCCACAATTAATGATAAATTATAAAACATCACATGATATTCAATAAGCCTGGCAGCGTTCTACTTTTCCTCTTGCTTAAGCAGAAGTATCATCGACGCTGAACGGTTTCACTGCCGAGTTCGGGATGGGATCGAGTGTGTCACGTTCGCCATAACTACCAAGCCAATTGAATACCATACCAATTTTATCCTAATTCACTTGTTCTCTGACCTCTTAGAATCAAGCCAATCGGGCTATTAGTACCAGTAAGCTCCACGCATTGCTACGCTTCCACACCTGGCCTATCGACGTGGTAGTCTACCACAGCCCTAATTGGGATAATTAGTCTCAAGACGAGTTTCCAGCTTAGATGCTTTCAGCTGTTATCTCTTCCGCACTGTAGCTACCCTGCTATGCTGCTGGCGCAACAACAGGTCCACCAGAGGTGCGTCCATCCCGGTCCTCTCGTACTAGGGACAGCCTCTCTCAATTATCCTACACCCACGGCAGATAGGGACCGAACTGTCTCACGACGTTCTGAACCCAGCTCACGTACCACTTTAATTGGCGAACAGCCAAACCCTTGGGACCTTCTTCAGCCCCAGGATGTGATGAGCCGACATCGAGGTGCCAAACCTCCCCGTCGATGTGAACTCTTGGGGGAGATCAGCCTGTTATCCCCGGCGTACCTTTTATTCGTTGATCGATGGCCCTTCCACATGGAACCACCGGGTCACTATGACCGACTTTCGTCTCTGCTCGACTTGTAGGTCTCACAGTCAGGCAGGCTTATGCCATTGCACTCAACAGTTGGTTTCCGACCAACCTGAGCCTACCTTCGCACGCCTCCGTTACTCTTTAGGAGGCGACCGCCCCAGTCAAACTACCCACCATGCAGGGTCCCGGGCCCGGATTCACGAGCCTCGGTTAGATACCAAAGAATACAAGGGTGGTATTTCACCGACGCCTCCACGACAGCTGACGCCACCGCTTCAAAGGCTCCCACCTATCCTACACATGTATCCTCTAGCACCACTGCAAAGTTGTAGTAAAGGTGCACGGGGTCTTTCCGTCTGACCGCGGGAACCCTGTATTTTCACAGGGAATCCAATTTCACTGAGTTGGTGTTGGAGACAGTGGGGAAATCATTACGCCATTCATGCGGGTCAGAACTTACCTGACAAGGAATTTCGCTACCTTAGGACCGTTAGAGTTACGGCCGCCGTTTACCGGGGCTTCGATTCGGTGCTTGCACACCTCCTGTTAACCTTCCGGCACTGGGCAGGCGTCAGACCATATACATCATCTTTCGATTTAGCATAGTCCTGTGTTTTTGGTAAACAGTTGCTACCCCCTATTCTGTGCCGCCGACCTGTGGTTGCCCACAAACCGGCCTCTCTTCTTCCGAAGTTACAAGAGCAATTTGCCGAGTTCCTTCAACACCATTCTCTCAAGCGCCTTAGTATATTCTACCCATCCACCAGTGGCGGTTTACGGTACGGTCTATAAGCTGGGGCTATTTCCTGGAAGTCATTCTTTGCCCAATCAATCCAGTAAGATTGAACAAATTACTGCCTTCGTCATCACCCAGCAGGTCACGGAATATTAACCGTGTTTCCATCGACTACGACTTTCGTCCTCGCCTTAGGGGCCGACTAACCCTACGCTGATTAACATTGCATAGGAACCCTTGGATTTTCGGCGAGCATGTCTTTCACATGCTTTATCGTTACTCATGTCAGCATTCTCACTTCCGATACCTCCAGTGCAACTCACGTATACACCTTCACAGGCTTACGGAACGCTCCGCTACCGCTTATACAGGAAGCTATCCTATATAAACCCGTCGCTTCGGTGTGCAGTTTAAGCCCCGTTACATCTTCGGCGCAGAAAAACTTAACTAGATCAGTGAGCTATTACGCTTTCTTTAAATGATGGCTGCTTCTAAGCCAACATCCTGACTGTCTTGGTCTTTCCACCTCCTTTTCCACTTAACTGCAACTTAGGGACCTTAGCGGACGATTAGGGCTCTTTCCCTTTTCACTATGGAACTTAGCTCCCACAGTGTGTCTGCCAATCTAGAACAATTCGGTATTCGGAGTTTGATTGGATTCGGTAGGAATCGCTTCCCCCTAGTCCATTCAGTGCTCTACCCCCGATTGTCAATTAATTGACGCTCTACCTCAATAGATTTCGCGGAGAACCAGCTATCTCCAGGTTTGATAGGCCTTTCACCCCTAACCACAAGTCATCCCCTACTATTGCAACAGCAGTGGGTTCGGCCCTCCATTGAGTATTACCTCAACTTCAGCCTGCTCATGGTTAGCTCACCTGGTTTCGGGTCTTATGCCAGTAACTTCAAACGCCCTATTCAGACTCGGTTTCCCTGCGCCTACACCTAACGGCTTAAGCTTGCTACTGACACAAACTCGCTGACCCATTATGCAAAAGGTACGCCGTCACGACTCTAATATGCCAGAATTAACCAACATACCTCGCTTCGACTGCTTGTAGGCATTCGGTTTCAGATCTATTTCACTCCCATTCTCGGGGTTCTTTTCACCTTTCCCTCACGGTACTTGTACGCTATCGATCATAAGGTAGTACTTAGGCTTGGATGGTGGTCCACCCGTATTCAGACAGGATTGCACGTGTCCCGCCTTACTCAAGGATTGCAGTCTTCCTACCCATACGGGGCTATCACCCTGTATCGCCGGACTTTCCATTCCGTTCTGGTTATATCCCTGCAACCACTGGCCTAGTCCGCGTTCGCTCGCCACTACTAGCGGAGTCTCGTTTGATGTCCTTTCCTCCGGGTACTTAGATGTTTCAGTTCCCCGGGTTCGCTTCTTAACCCTATGTATTCAGATTAAGATACAGTTAAAAACTGTAGGTTTCCCCATTCGGAAATCCACGGATCAAAGATTGTTCACATCTCCCCGCGGCTTATCGCAGTGTACTACGTCCTTCATCGCCTCCTTATGTCAAGGCATCCACCAAATGCCCTTTTTACGCTTGATTCTTATAAGTCAGAGAACAAATGAATGTTCTCAACTCAGTTTAATTCTGCATTCTTAAGAATGCAGCGCTAAAAAGTGTCATTGCTGATATTACTTAAATATCAGCAGGATAAAATTGATAAACGATGTTTCAGAACTTCTGGTAAACACCAGAAATAAGCAGGTAATAATACCTGCTTGTTTCTGACATTTCCTGGTGGAGGTAAACGGGATCGAACCGATGACCTCATGCTTGCAAAGCATGCGCTCTCCCAGCTGAGCTATACCCCCAAAATTTCCTGGTGGAGGTGGACGGGATCGAACCGACGACCTCATGCTTGCGGAGCATGCGCTCTCCCAACTGAGCTACACCCCCCAATTAGGTGGTGGGCCAGGGAGGACTTGAACCTCCGACCCCACGCTTATCAAGCGTGTGCTCTAACCAACTGAGCTACTAGCCCTGGAAATTCACGGTCTCTTCTTACCAATCAACAAAGATCAGTCAATTTTAGATAGTAAACAGGTGACGTGCCATACCGCTGTACGTACAGTATGATAAAAAATTCCTTTGAAAGGAGGTGATCCAGCCACAGGTTCTCCTACGGCTACCTTGTTACGACTTAACCCCAGTCATCGACCCCACCGTGATCGGCTGCCTCCATTGCTGGTTAGCGCACCGGCTTAAGGTAGAACCAACTCCCATGGTTTGACGGGCAGTGTGTACAAGACCCGAGAACGTATTCACCGCAGCATGCTGATCTGCGATTACTAGCGATTCCGACTTCATGCTTCCGAGTTGCAGGAAACAATCCGAACTGAGGCAGCTTTTTAGGATTAGCTCCGGGTTTCACCCCATTGCAGCCCTTTGTCACTACCATTGTATTACGTGTGTAGCCCGGCCCGTAAGGGCCATGATACCTGACGTCATCCCCACCTTCCTCCGGCTTATCACCGGCGGTTTCGCTAAAGTGCCCAGCATAACCCGATGGCAACTAACGATGAGGGTTGCGCTCGTTGCGGGACTTAACCCAACATCTCACGACACGAGCTGACGACAGCCATGCAGCACCTGTGTTCGCGCCACCCGAGATGAAGGAAACCATCTCTGATTCCCAAACGCGACATGTCAAGAGCCGGTAAGGTTTTTCGCGTAGATTCGAATTAAACCACATAATCCACCGCTTGTGCGGGTCCCCGTCAATTCCCTTGAGTTTTAATCTTGCGACCGTACTCCCCAGGCGGAATGCTTATCGTGTTAACTTCGACACCGAACATACGTCCAACATCTAGCATTCATCGTTTACAGCGTGGACTACCAGGGTATCTAATCCTGTTTGCTACCCACGCTTTCGCGCCTCAGCGTCAGTTATTAACCAGATGATCGCCTTCGCTACCGGTGTTCCTATGCATATCTATGAATTCCACCTCTCCATGCATAATTCCATCATCCCCTTTAATACTCTAGACTGGCAGTATTCAATGCACTTCCTAGGTTAAGCCCAGGGCTTTCACATCAAACTTACCAGACCGCCTACGCGCCCTTTACGCCCAGTTATTCCGAACAACGCTAGCACCCTTCGTATTACCGCGGCTGCTGGCACGAAGTTAGCCGGTGCTTATTCATCAGGTACAGTCATCATCTTCCCTGATAAAAGAACTTTACAACCCGAGGGCCTTCATCATTCACGCGGCATTGCTGGATCAGGGTTGCCCCCATTGTCCAATATTCCCCACTGCTGCCTTCCGTAGAAGTTTGGGCCGTTTCTCAGTCCCAATGTGGCTGATCGTCCTCTCAGACCAGCTACAGATCACAGGCTTGGTAGGCCATTACCCCACCAACTACCATAATCCGACGCGGGCCGCTCCCTCAGCGATAAATCTTTCCTCTCTCGAGAATATTCGGTATTAGCGCCCGTTTCCAAGCGTTATTCCAAACTGAAGGGTACGTTCCCACGCGTTACTCACCCGTTTGCCACTATCTTTTGCAGAGCAAACCCCACAAAAGACCGTTCGACTTGCATGTGTTAAGCATGCCGCCAGCGTTCGTTCTGAGCCAGGATCAAACTCTCATGTTTTAACAGAGCCTCAATCTTGCTCACTCAAACTGTCTTGCAGTACATGAGCAAATGACTCGACATACAAAAATCACGTCACCTGCTCACTACCTAAAATTTATCCAAACTTTTTAAAGAACCAGCTCTCTTCCGAGAACACTATGAGTCTATAACGTACCAAAAAAACAGTCAACAACTTTTTTTCATTTTTTATAAAAAAATTTATCATTCATTTTAAAAACGCGGATATCAGCCATTTTATAGCCAAAAAAAATTATATCAGGACATTATTTTCATGCTCATTAACAGTACAAAATCCAATTAATATAATTTAAAATAACTATCATTTTTCTACTAAATAATATTTGTTATCTTGTATCATTTTATAATAAAAATAAAACATTTTTCACTAATTTACGCTGTAATTACACATATAGCGAGAATTTACGTTAATTGATATCAATTACCAATTATTGTAGAATGTCATTACATGGTGTATAGATCATTATAGCTATGCGTTTTTTAACACTCTTTATATATCCAATACTATTTTTACTTGGATGTAATGTTGGTATTACTAGTACTGCGGAAAATGAAAATAATCAAGAAAATAAAATAACAGTTGAATATGTGCAATCATTGATCGATAAATTAAAATCAATTGCTGTTAAAATCAAGAATGCCCAAGAAAAAAACGATAACAACGAAATTAATAAAATCAATGAAGATATAAAAAATACAATTATAGATTGCGTAGATGTGCAAAAAATTATACAAATGATCGCAAAACAAGAACATGTTGATGTACAGGAAGATAAAATAATAGAGTGTATAGTCAATATACTACATAGCGGCATACTGGATTTCTTGTGTAATAAGGAAAGTGACATAAAGTGCGAAAACATAAAAGAAGGCACAGCTTTATTCAAAGTTTTTGCTGTTATTTATGGTCACGATGTATGTAAATCATGTGAAATTAGAATTACAAAAACAAATAACAAAATCAACAACATATCCTTTACTGGTACAGGTGGAACAGCGTTAATATCTTTGCTCGATGTTATTAAGTCACAGGTAACGAATAAATAAAATCCAAACACTCTTGTTTTGTCTTGGAAAAATTATTTTCTGCCCACCACTTTTCACATGCTGTAAGTTTTCTTGACGCATATTGTATCCCAGGTCTTAAATCGTGATATGTAACAGGAAATTGTAAATTTGTACTATCAGGAATAGATATTTTTGAATTATACTTTGCGTTTCTTAACATTACAATTTCATTAGTTATATCTCTTCCATTTTTATACATGCAATAGTTAATATTTTCATTCTCAAATTTGTATATTAATTTTATTATTTTTTTTAAGTAACAAGGCAATTTAAAAATATTCAGCAATGCATCATAATTAAAAAGCGAGTACAACAATGTTGCAATATTATCTGATTGCAATTTATTGTATGTATCAATATCTACATCAGCAATTTGTGTTAAAACACACGTATTATACATTATATTTATTATTTTTCTATCAGCTATAAATTTTAGTAACTCTTGCTGAATACGTTCTATTGGCAGTTTCTTTAAAGATATTGCATTCTCCAACATGATATCACTGTACCTATTGCTGTAATCACCCATAACAGAACAAAAACGGTAATACCTAAGAATACGCAAATAATCCTCTTGTATACGCTGTATTGGCTCACCAATAAACCTGACCTGTTTACTATTAATGTCTTCTATTCCTCCAAAATAATCAAATATATTGCCGTACTTGTCAACGTATACAGCGTTAATAGTAAAATCACGACGACAAGCATCTGTATAAAAATCATTTGTCTTTTCTGTATCACAATCTCTACCATAACATTTTGTATCCAAGCGTAAAGATGTTATATCAAATTTTGTATTATCTAATATTACAATAATAGATCCATACTTTATTCCAGTTTTAATACAATATGCTCCTTCTTTACTTAAAATCTCTGCTACTAGTTCAATATCAGCATTAATAGCAATATCAAAATCACAAGTCGTTTTTCCCACAATCGCATCCCTAACACATCCGCCAACAAACCTAGCATCAATAGAATATTTATCAAATATACGAAACAACTTTTTAATAGCAGGCAAATTTAAAAATGGAAAATCTATCAACATATTATTTATCTTGTACCTTTATACCTTCTTGTTCATAAGTTATTTTATAAGACATCCCCTGTTTTAATCTATCGTTTAAAATCATCATTGCAATTTCATCTTCTATATCACGTTGAATACAACGTTTTAATGGCCTTGCTCCGTATACTGGATCATATCCAATTTTTGATACCCAGTCTGTGATGCTATTATCAAACTCCACGTAAATCTGTTTTTCTGCTAGGCGCTGTTTCAATAGATCAAGCTGAATTTTAGCAATCGCGCAAACATTGTTTTGTGTTAAAGAATTGAAAACTACTATTTCATCTAGCCTATTCAGCAGCTCTGGCCTAAATGTAGAACGCACCTTTTCCATCACAAGATTATCAATTTTTTGTTTATCATTACTTCTGTCAAGAAAGAATTCTGCACCTAAATTGGATGTTAAAACTATAATTGTGTTTTTAAAATTCACAGTCTTACCAAGTCCATCGGTAAGATGACCTTCATCCAAAACCTGCAGTAACACATTAAAGACATCATTGTGAGCCTTTTCAACTTCATCAAACAAAACAACAGAATACGGTTTACGCCTAATTGCCTCTGTTAATTCTCCACCTTTTTCATACCCAACATATCCTGGAGGAGCACCAATTAACCTTGCAACAGAATGACGCTCCATATATTCTGACATGTCAATCCTTGTAATATTGTCTTTATTGTCAAACAGAAAAGCCGCAAGTGCTTTAGAAAGCTCAGTCTTGCCAACACCAGTTGGGCCTAAAAACAAGAAAGATCCTATTGGCCTGCCAGGATCAGATATGCCAACTCTTGATCTTCTAATAGCATTTGCAATTGCGGCAACCGCTTCATCTTGCCCAACAACAGACAGTTTTAATATGTCTTCTATCTTAATTAACTTTTCTTTATCAGACATCATCATTTTGTCTACTGGAATACCAGTCCATCTTGACACAACAAGAGCAATATCATTTTCAGATACTTCTGTAGCCTTTACTTCAGATGTATTTTGTAATTCAGCCAGTTTATTTTCCAATTCTGGTATTTTTCCATACATCAATTCTCCAGCTTTTGTAAAATCGCCACTCCTTTTACAATTTTCAATATTATTTTTAGTTTGCTCTATTTCATTCTTTACTTGCTTTATATCATCCATTATCTTTTTTTCATTATACCAAGCAGCATTCAACTTTTTTGATTCTTCTTCTAGATTTGCAAGTTCATTTTGTAGAAGTTCTAATTTCTCCCTTGATTGTTGATCCATTTCTTTTTTCAAGGCTTCTACTTCTATCCTCATTTGAACTATTTTCCTATCTAATTCATCAATATTTTCTGGCTTAGAGTCTATAATCATTTTTAATCGACTTGCAGCTTCATCCATTAGGTCAATTGCCTTATCAGGTAAAAACCTATCATTAATGTACCTATCAGAATATGTACAAGCTGCAACGACTGCTGCATCGCTTATTCTTATACCATGGTGCATTTCATAGCGTTCTTTTAAGCCTCTAAGAATTGATATCGCTTCTGCAACGGTTGGTTCTCCAACAAAAACAGGTTGAAATCTTCTAGCAAATGCAGAATCTTTTTCTATGTACTGTCTATACTCATCCAATGTTGTAGAGCCAATACAACGTAGCTCACCACGCGCTAATGCCGGTTTTAGCATGTTTGATGCATCCATTGCTCCATCAGATTTACCAGCTCCAACCAAAGTATGAATTTCATCAATAAACAATATTACATTGTCGGACCCAGAAACGTCTTTTAATACAGCCTTTAAACGCTCCTCAAAATCACCTCTAAATTTTGCCCCTGCCAGCAACGCTCCAAGATCCAATGCCATAATTCTCTTATTTTTTAAAGATTCTGGCACATCATCGCGCACAATCCTTTGCGCCAACCCTTCCGCAATTGCAGTTTTACCAACACCAGGCTCTCCTATCAATATTGGGTTATTTTTTGTACGCCTTGATAATACCTGAATTGTACGCCTAATCTCCTCATCCCGTCCAACAACCACGTCCAGTTTTCCTTCTTCTGCAGCTTTTGTAAGATCTGTTGCGTACTTGCCCAATGCATCAAAGCCTGCTTCTGCATTTTGTGAATTAACTGTTTTGCCCATTCTAACCTCCTTTATAATTTTGTCCAATTGTGTAGTGCTATTGCCAGTTTTTGTATAACATTCCTTTATACTGTTATCATTTAGTACACAATAAATAAAAACATCCAAAGAAATGTATTCATCACTCAAACTCTTAGCTTTATCAGATGCAGCTTGCATTAATCTTGCACTTTCTTGAGAAAAATAAAGCTGACCTGATCCACTAACTTTTGGAATTTTTTCTAATTCTCGCTCTATATATTGTACAAATTCTGTTTTACTAGAATTTACAAAAAACTTATCTACAATTACATCATCACCATTGGTCACAATACTCTTTGCAAAATGGTATGGTGTTACTTGCTGATGTTGCATTTTGAGAGCAATTTCAGCAGCGCCCTGTACAACATATTGTGTTGCATTTGTCATATTGTCTGTGTTCATTTTTTTGTCTCAGAAAAGTCCTCTACATTTATATTAGCACTTTCAACATATGAGTGCTAATATTTTTTTGTCCCGCTTTTATCACTACAATTATTTTTTACTTAAGTTTAAAGTTAGAATAATAATAAAAAAACATATTATTATTTAATAAAACTATTATAAAACAATAAAATATTTTAAAAATTAAAAAATATTTTTTTGCAAAATATATTTTATGTATTATAGATTATTTTCTTTAAAAAATCATCGCCTTTATATTATTTAAAACAATATATAATTATTTTTATTGCTTATTTACTAGTGCTTGCATTACATCTGATTCGTGATAACATAATTTTGTGTCTCTTAGGAAAACAGCAATGACAGAAATCAAAACACTCGAAGAGCTAAACAACACAGTTAGCACTAGCAAAAAGGACGATTCTGAGTATAACATCTGGATCGTTACGTTTAGCGCGCCATGGTGTGGCCCATGTAGAATGCTACACTCCGTTTTACATGAAATTGATGAAGATTGCACTATTAATATAGGAACAGTCAATGTAGATGAAAGTCAAGAATTGGCAGCACATTTTGGCGTACAAAGCGTTCCACTTATGCTATTGTTTAAGGACGGAGAATGTATAGATCAAAAATCAGGATTTACACCAAAAGGCTCTCTATTAAAATGGGTTGCAGACAAAACAGGAGTACAATGAAATCACTACGTGGATTTGCACTGATGGAGGCAGCTATCAGTGTCCTAATTATGGGCATTGTTTTAACTGTGTGCTCCATGCAGTTTAATTCACTGATATCGTATATGCGCTTATGGACTACTAATAACAACCACCATATAATTGCGTGCGCGCTTGCAACATATCTTGAAGAAAAATACGTATTACCGCAACCAGAGAATCAAAATGGTGAATATGGATTTGTGCCATTTGAAAAACTGAAAATTATGGAAAAATTTACATATGACGGATACGGCAATAAAATTTTATACTCAATAGAAGGAAATGAATATCCATCAGCATTTTTTGTCACAAAATCTATTGATAAAGATGGCAAAACAATATGCGTTAATTGGTATACTGTGGAGAATTTTAAAAGAATTTTTGGAATAAAGGAGGCAAACAATACATTAGGTAATTTTGGGCCTACAATGCAAATAGATAATCCAACAGATGATACACTAGAAAACGATGTAAGAATACTAGACTAATAACAATGAAATACAAACATCAATGCTATTCTATGCCAGATCGTCACCGTCAATATTCATATTCCAATAATATGCATAAATTTTGTTTTTTATCGTTCTATATTGTTTTTTTAGTAAAATCTCATCAAAGCCAATGATATTAGCTTGAGCAAATCTTCTTTTTGCTTGTGCAGCCTGCAACTTTTCTTTTAAAACACACTCTTGTTTTAGCGCCATATTTAACTCATTCCTGCCAATAGAAATTCTAGACACACAACCAATCTTATGTATACCACTGTGTTAATTTAACAAATATTTTATAAAATGACAAGAAAAAAGTTAATAATTCGTTAACTAAAAATATCCAACAAAAGATTTACTCATCCTTTTTTGCTTTTGGGCCTGCCACGCTTTGGTTTGCTATCATCTTCATTTTTTTCCTTGATACCCCTTGTTCTCGTTTTTGCCTTTTCTTCTGTATTAACAGTCTTGCGTTTTCTTGTATTTTGTTTTGCATTACTCTTTTTTACATCAACATCTTCATTTTTCTCTACGTTTGTCTCTACTTTGACATCTTGCTCTATTATAGATTGTACATTCTCTTGTTTTTGTTCTTCTACATTAGCTTGCATTTTCTTTATTCTATTATGAACTTCTGTTAAAGACTTCATCAATTCTTCAAAATTAGGCAGTTCAATATCATCAAAGCTTATTCTCCCAGATATATCACTCTCTTCTGGTTTTACATACGAATAAATCTTTGCTACTCCAGTATTCTTTACTTGATTTAACATATACTGAAACAGATTAAAAGACTCCAATTTATAAGCATTTAACGGATTCTGTTGCGCATAAGATCTCAGATTGATACCACGTCTAAGATGCTCTAATGCAACAAGGTGCTTTTTCCAATTCTGGTCTAATACATCTAGAATTATTTCTCTAACGACTGTATTAAAGTTATCAGCTCCTATTTCCTCCATTTTTTGTTGTAACTTCTCATCAATTTGCTCCTCTAATTTTGTTTTCAGCAATTCTGGAGTCATGCCCTTATCATTAAACGCACTGCTATCAATGTCAATAGAGTATGTTTTTTTCATAAAATTAACTAGCTTTGTCATGTCCCACTGATCAGGCACTGTATTTTCTTTAACAACATCAGCAAGCATATTTGTTAAAACATCATGACTCATTTCTGTAATATACGGCATCAAATCTTCTGTATCCATTATGTCATCGCGCTGTTTATATACAATCTTGCGCTGGTCATTCATGACATCATCATAGCGCAGCAGCTGCTTTCTAATATCAAAGTTAAATGCCTCCAAACGTGCTTGTGATTTTTCTATAATCTTTGCAACAAAGCGACTTTGTGTGCCTTTATCCTCTTGATCCTCTGATATTTTAAGCATAGAAGGCACACGCTGCGACCCAAAACGCACTAACAACTCATCCTCAAACGACACAAAAAATCTTGATCTGCCAGGATCGCCCTGTCGCCCTGCCCTACCACGCAGCTGATTATCAACACGACGGCTTTCGTTACGCTCTGTTCCTATAATATACAAACCACCAGAAGCTACTACTTTGTCATGATTTTCAGCAACCTCCTGCTTTATTTTAGCGATCATTCTATCTTTTCCTTCTCCCTCTGGCATATCACCACACTCTTGTTCTATTCTCATATCAATGGATCCACCTAGTTTTATATCAGTTCCTCTACCTGCCATGTTCGTTGCAATTGTCACAGCGCTAGGCACACCAGCTTCTGCAACAATATATGCCTCTCGTTCATGATTTTTTGCATTTAAAACGTTATGTTTTATTCCATGTTGACTTAAAAGTGATGACAAATACTCTGATTTTTCAATACTAGTAGTACCAACAAGAACTGGTTGCTGTTTGGCATGACATTCCTTTATCAACTCTACAACAGCATTGTACTTATCTTTCATCCTAAAAAATACACAATCTGGCTCATCCACTCTTGCTACTGGCTTATTTGGCGGAATTGTTACCACTTTTAACTTATAAATCTCATCAAATTCTGCCTCTTCTGTCATAGCTGTACCTGTCATACCAGAGAGCTTTGGATACAATCTAAACAAATTTTGATAAGAAATTGTCGCAATTGTCTGGCTTTCTTCATTAACAGTAACATGCTCCTTTGCCTCAATAGCCTGGTGAATACCCTCAGAGTACCTACGGCCATTCATTATTCTGCCAGTAAATTCATCAACTATCATTACCTGATTATTTTTCACAACATAGTTTACGTCCTTTGTAAACAATTTATGTGCACTAAGAGCACAATTAACGTGATAGACAAGATTTACATTACCTGGCGCGTAAAGAGACTCATCCTCTGGCAAAAGCCCCAATTTTCTTAAACCAGCCTCGCACTTTTCAACACCAGCATCTGTTAGTGAAACAATGCGCGATTTTTCATCTTTTTCAAATTCACCTTCCTTAATTGTTGAAACGACGCTATCAACAGCCTGATACAACTCTACAGATCCGCTATCTGGACCAGAAATAATCAAAGGAGTTCTTGCCTCATCAATTAAAATACTATCAACTTCGTCTATTATCGCGTAATTAAATGGACGCATAACCATATCTTGTCTGTCAAATTTTAAATTGTCACGTAAATAATCAAACCCAAATTCATGATTTGTTCCATAAGTAATGTCGCAGTTGTATGCATCCCTCTTTAAATGGTCATACATTCCACTTTCTATAACACCTACAGATAACCCTAAAAAATTGTATATCTTTCCCATCCATCGCGCATCACGCGTTGCTAAGTAGTCATTAACAGTTACAACATGGACTCCCTTTCCTGGTAAGGCATTTAAATAAGCAGCAAGCGTAGCAACAAGAGTTTTTCCTTCACCTGTCTTCATTTCTGCCACACATGCATCGTTTAATGCCATAGCACCTATCAATTGCACATCAAAATGCCGCATACCTGTAACACGCTTAGAAGCCTCTCTAACAACTGCGAACGCCTCTGGCAATAAATCCTGTAAATTTTCTCCATTATCCAATCTAGAACGAAATTCCTGTGTTTTATTGCTTAATTCTTCATCGCTTAATGCAATCATCTGTTCTTCCAAAGCATTAATTTTTGCAACAACTTTCCAATACTTTTTTATAATACGTGAATTATATGTTCCAAATATTTTTATAAAATTAAGCATACTTTTAACATAATATCTTTATTCTACAGTCAGTCTAACACGTTATAGAGCCTAAATCTACATATAATCAGCAAACTTGTTGAATTAAAAAAATCTCCAACACAAACTACAAAGCACACTATGACGATTTACAGCACCCACACACATGATCCAGAAAAATAGCCAACATACTACAAACAAAATAATTTACAGACAAATTGTCAGCTTACATTCATCTCTAATATTATAACATTTGCACACATTTTCCTTCTTCTATGCCTTTCGACGTTATTGCAGGATACATTCCTACTTGCTCAATCATACCATCATTAACCTTCACAAACACTTTGAATAAACCAGTTTTGTAATACTTCCCATCTTGCGCACAATCGTATCCACACATTCCATTGCCAACCCACATATTTGCTAAAACACCTCTTTTCCACATGTATATACTTTCAATTCCATCCTTTTTCTTGGACTCTTGCCATCCATCATAAATTTCAATATTTTTAAGAAGTGCGTTATCTACAAACACAGCATTACACACTTCCAACATCGCCTTTTCAACATCACTTGTACTACAATCTCTGTTTCTCATCGCAATCAAACTGTATGGCATATTCACAAAATCACACACATCATACGCAGCATATACATTCTTTGGAAATATCCACATACTTTTTGGACGTTGATCTATTATTCGCTGCTGTTGTTGTGCAGCATTTTGCTGCTGTTGTTGTGCAGCATCATGGCCCCTTTTTTCCATTTGACCAATGTGTAATTCACTCGAATCCACGTCATTATCTCTGTCAAAAATCCTAATACACGCTTCTTTTGCGTATCGATTATCAACCCGTTCTTTCATTTTTGATGCTCGGAATGCGTTATTTCCAAACACACAACCACAATGTCCAGCATTAACATTATGGTCTACAATTTTTTGTTTTACTTGTTCATTACTAACTCCCTGAATCTCAATCATGTTCATTATTACATCAATACCATTACTAACTCGTTCCAGAATTTCCAACAAATCAACATTGTGTATTTGTTGATATTCATATACTACATATTCTTTCGTTTTTTGTTGTGTTTTCCCTTTTTTACCAGAACGCTTTGTATTTATAGTTTTACTCTTTACAATACTAATTTCCTTACGCCACCGATTATCTGTGCCACTTTTCCCCTTCTTTGTACAAAACATAAACTCCGTTTTATTATTAATATCTAAAATTTTTTTCTCTCCCGTATCTATAAACTTAACAATTCCACATTGTTTAATAATTTTATGACTTTGTACAGCATGAGCGACGCTTTGGCTCATCACCACAACAATTAACAACACGTAACAGCATTTTGCATTATTTTTCATGTCTACCTCCCACAAATTCTTGATCATACTCTTGTATTATACCAACAATTCCAGATATCTCCCCGTTCAAAAATGCCAAATCTCTACTATTCAACCACACTAATTCTTCCTCGACTAACATATGTCTCTTACCTTTATACACTTTTGCTACATCTATCTTTTCCAAACCAACAATCGTCTTTGCCTGTATGCTAAATTCATTCTGCTTAATAACGTCTCCTATTAATGCACCAAGCTTCTCTGCACACCCTGCAATTTCTTGTGTTTTAATAACTCTAGCAACGTATATCATCATTTCATACATGTTCCAAATTGTTTTCTGTTTTTGCATCCTATCACAAGCATCATCGCACAACACATCTCCTATACACCCTTTAACTATATCTTTCATTATATCAATACATTTTGTTTCTAGCTCTGCTTTGCTTTTGCCAAAATACACACCAAACACACTCCTAGCATAAACTTCACCCCACACCCAACTATCTCGCACACTACATGCATCAGCACTGTTATACGCTTCATACATCGCGCTCATCCAAAACCTGCGACACCACTCATTTTTTATATCTTCTTCCACACTACTTCTCTCTTGCTCTAGCACAGTTTTCATGCCATTATCAGCATATTTTGCCATTTGTTCTTTTACACTATCTAGCTTGCTTCCCCAATCGCTATCTTTATGATCACCACAATACTTAAATATAAAATCACGTGCAGCATCACAATTTCTTTTATACACACTATCTAAATATTCTGCTTTGTCTAAATCTCCTTCATTATTCTCACTGTTATTATCAGATTCAATAACAACATCACCTAATAATGCACTACCATCTTTAACAATCGTTTCTACATTCTTATCATTATCCGGCATACCATCGCATTTCCTTATGTATCCATCATTCAGCAAACCTATGCATCCATCATCCAGCAAAATACTACCAACAGATCTATCAATGGCTACAGCACGTTCAACTACACCATCAACATCACCACTGCAAAAGGCGCACGTACAGGCAATCCCTAGACATGCAAACATCTTTAAAGCATTCATTATCACACTCCAACAACAACATTTTAACAGTATAGCAAAAAGGTGAGATAAGTCAAGGCAGATTATAGAGCATATTTTATATTTACCTATATTATGTATAATTTGAAAAATAAAGCTAATGCACTATAAAAACTATTAAATACAGCAATATATACGAGTTGCCTTCCACTAAACAAAAACTCAGTATAAAGTGTAAATGATTACAACAAAAACACCAACAGCATGCATGAGCACAAATCATATCATACACTAGTATATTAACGCTATTAGTAACATCTATCTCAGTAATTCACCAACAGATACGTAGTTTTCACCAAACATAACAGTTTGTCCACCATAATGTGGATGAATCCCATATCCGTCTATCACTCCTAAACGTTTACTGTCAATCTTTATATAAACTTCAAATAACTGTGTTTTATAGAACTCATTATCGACACAATCAAACCCAATCCATGTGGTACCATCGAACAAACCATCCTTATCACTCACCCAATGAAACGTAGCCATAGCTTCATTTTTATTGATCTTCCACCCACCCACTCTTCGCACACATCTATTACTCTTTAAACATTCTATAACACGACCAAAACAATCCTCTACATTACTATTACTTTTTACAAGTTCTACAAAACTATATGGCATCATTTCCACAGTACCTTGTCTACAAGCACAAAAACACTCTCTGCATAAATTCCACACACTTTTCGGCATAACACGCCCATTTTTAGGATCATTATCTCTATCAAAAACCTTTTCCCAAATTGACCTTGCACAAAGATTTTGTTTTTCAGTTGTTTCATCTCTCCCACACATATACCGCTGTAATGTATCCAAATAACTCCTTTCATAACAACAACACCCACAGTGTCCATTTTGAATTCCATGTTCAACAAGTTTTTGTTTCACACTTTGCGCTTGTGGTCCTTTGTTTTCTTGTTGTGTTTCTATCATATAAAACCACATAAACAAATCATCAGTTTTGTTCAAATTTCTAGCAAATCCTTCAATACCAACGTACTTATTGTCACTATTCTTCCACCCATCTTGTTTCCAAGTTATGTCACATTGTGCACGCTCATTGCTATATCTATGATTATCATCACCATTCGCTGCATAACACTGCTGCTGCAAAATAATAAAAAAAGCAAGTAACGAATTACTAACACTAAATTTCTTCCATACACAATTCATTTTTCACCTCCAATAACATCCTGCATAACATTGCTTCTACTTTCACGCTCAACCCTCAGCAACATAGAGCAAATTTCTCCACATACGCATGCACACCCACTCCTTCTCAACCTACTACATTCTTTTTCCACATCCAGCACTTTTTCCGCAGCAATTTTTATGACTGGAATAAACATTACTTTCACCCACCCACTATTTTTCACACATTCCGAAATTATTTGTTCACACCTATTTTGTATTTCACAATCCCGAATTTTCATGACACAAGAATAAATAATACTCATCACTTGTAAGAATTCAAGCACAGAAGCAATAGTCTTATCGCATACATATTTAATCATGTGCCCAAAAACATCGTAGAAAACTTGCACATCAAATCCACCTGCTTCATCACAACAAAATCCATTCTCCATCCTAACATCTTGCAATATTCTCCCCAATCTATAGCTCTTTCTCGCATTTTTTGTACTTTTTATGTTACTCCAGACAATATCCTCCATCACCCCCATTCCCACATTATTGTCTCTCGCATAGCGTTTTACAAAATCAATAGCATTTGTGCAATCACCATCCAATATTTCTTGCAACGATGTACTGACATCTGCTTGTATTCTCTGCCACATAAACTTATAACTACCTTCACTAACCTGTCCTACATGATCAACACAAAAGGCGCACGTACAGGCAATCCCTAAGCACGCAAACATTTTTAACGCACTCATTATCACACTCCAACAACAACTTAATAGTATAGCAAAAAAGTGAGATAAGTCAAGGTAGATCACAAAGTATTACTCTATTACAGATGAGATTTTTACTTGTAGTGTATCAAAGATCTTTGCATTATTACACAAACTTTTATAATTCTGTATTACAAACTTCATTACTTCTTCTATATTACATGTTTTATGAGCAATAATGCTAAGTAGATCATTTGACATTGCTATATCCATTCCACAAGCTAGATTTGCATAACAACGAAACCACAACTTCTCTATACTACCATTGTCCATCGTATCACACATTTTTATTACTGCATCACAACCATATCTTTTGGCAACAATTGTAGCTATCCTGCGATCTGGATTTAATTTTATGCATCCACTGCCAGCTTATGTACGGCACACCTGTACAACATCCATGTCTTACATCAGCACGCAATCTCCATTCGCTATACCCCCACCTGTCACAACAGGATACATTCCTGCATTAGTAATACGTCCATCATAGACACAAACGTAAAATTTAAACAATCTTGTATAATAACAAATATTATTATAGATGCCGTAACCGCACTTTCCATTCAGATTATATAAACCTGCTTTATTACAATCTATCCTAAATACACATCCCACACTGTTTTGACTGTTATCATACTCCCATCTAGTGACCCTCTCTATGCACGTACAATTGTATTCTTCACCATTAGGCAGTATGGTATTACAAATTCCCCTTATATAATTAGATACAACTACATTTCTTTCACTATCTCTTATCCAATTTTTCCAACTATAAGGAAGATCAACAAAATCCTGTCTCATACTCATGATTGTACATTTCATGTCATTAATGTTCATACTACTGCCGCCAATACTTATAACACCAATATTACCACTGAGTTCCAATCTCTTACGTTCATCTTTACGCTCATCTTTACTACCGACATTCACGTTTTCCAATTTTACTTCTCCACTATCTACATTCCATACTTCTGGTTGTACTAGCCATCTGCTTTTTGGGGCTATATCATCCTTTGTCATCGCCTGCCCATTTTTAATACAATTTCCTCTATCAAAAATTCTCCCACACATAATAGCCATCCATCCCAACTCTGTTTGCGATTGTAAACTTTCTACAAAATTTTTATCACTAAAAACGCAACCGCAATGACAAGCATCAACACAGTGTACAACCATACCATCACGCACTGTATTCAAATTTCCTTGTTGTCTCAACATCTCCCACACAATGTACAACCTCTCATTGCTGCTATTACTTTCGCCACTATTGTTTAAAACATCTACCAAAATATTTGCATCCAACTGCCTTTTCTGTAGTTTTCCATCCACTTTTTCATCTTCACACCTCCTCCATTTTTTCGGCGCATTCCTCTGGTGCCTATTGTACTTGTAACTTTCAATATATACTTTACCGTGCGCCATAATCTGCGCACAACCTCCTCAATTTAATATCACACGCGACACATCCGTAGCGTAACTTTGCATACACAAGGTAATCAAAAAAACACTGTACAAAACACAAAAATTACTCAATCCATAGAATTTCATACACTACCTCCATCTCCATTTGATGCACAACTACTGGCATTTCCTATAAACGTTCGTATCCAATCAAATAATCTGCTCAACACTCCAATATCAAATACCAAATACCTATCAGTACACGCCAAACCTTCCACTACATTAATACCACGTTCCTGTCCATCGATATGAAATATACGATTCATGATCATTCTTATACCTACAGCTTTATCCATTTCAGCAATAACATCAATAACTTGTTTCACAAACTCTTTTATTTTCTTTTCATACAGTTTATTGCTGCAATGTGTTTCACAAAACAGTGTCTCTTTATATATAGCCCACATCACACTATCGTCATTTTTATCTTTGCAACGTCTTAATATTTCCCTGGTCTTTGCACTAGTTTCCTCACATAATATATCTATCGCACATTTATCATAGTCATCATTGTTTTGCATCCCAATACACTCATTCGCATACGACTCTCCATAAACACGGCCAAACTCAAAACACTCATGCACATCACACACCTCCAGCCATGCACACGCTTCATTTTCAAGATAGTACCAAAATCTCTCGTACCACGTATTCACCAGATCCTTCTCTTGAATTTTACTATTTTGCCTTCCGTCCTCTTCACATCCGTTGTCTTGTATATATCCATTTATATAATCTTGCACATATTCATCGCAGTACTTAATGACATTATCCTTCATACAAATTATTTTTTTCTTCAATCTATCATCATTACAACCATTACAAACTCTCATTACATTATCCAATGCACTATTTCTTATGCTATCATAATCCACTGCAAAATCATCTTCTATGAGCTTTGCCTCACGTTCAACTACACCATCAACATCACCGCTACAAAAGGCGCACGTACAGGCAATCCATAAGCACGCAAACATCTTTAAAGCATTCATTATCACACTCCAACAACAACATTTTAACAGCATAGCAAAAAAGTGAGATAAGTCAAGGTAGATCACAAAGTATTACTCTATTACAGATGAGATTTTTACTTGTAGTGTATCAAAGATCTTTGCATTATTACACAAACTTTTATAATTTTGTATTACAAATCTCATTACTTCCTCTATATTACATGATTTATGGGCAATAATACTGAGTAGATCATTTGACATTGCAATATCCATTCCACAAGCTAGATTTGCATAACAACGAAACCACAACTTCTCTATACTACCATTGTCCATCGTATCACACATTTTTATTACTGCATCACAGCCGTATCTTTTGGCAACAATTGTAGCTATTCTGCGATCTGGATTTAATTTTACACATTCTTGAATAATCTGCAAAAACTTTGTATCACTAGTAATAATATTATCTAACACGGATATTAATTCATAATTTCCTGGATATTTTTTATTACATTTAATTATTGCTTGCTCTCCATGTTTTAATGCATAAGTAATTTCATATTTTTCAATTAATCGCTGTGGTAAATTATATTTATACTTGGCTGGTACGATTTTTATTACATCATACCCAACTAGTTTTAAAATCTCATCAAAAATTATTACAACGTATTTGGGATGCTTGTTGATGATATCTTGAGCAAGAATTGCTGCTTCTTTTATATTATTTTCTGATAAATGTTTGATTATGTTTAATCTAGTTTCCTTAACATACAAAACTTCGCTTGCTACTTTTGCGTGATCAGTATCAAAAAACTGTGCAGGGATTGCTTTAAATTTTTCAAAAATATAACACAGTATTCCATCACGTATCAACTTGTATTTATCTAAAAAAACAAACTTTGATAATACATTATTCACATTATCAAGATCTGAGAATAACAGCTCTATTATCCCATTTTGTGATTCTCTATACTTGCGTTTTAAAAACAATTTATGAAACAATCTTAATATTTTATTTATTATTAATATGACAAACAAAATATTTGCACAAATAATTAGCAAAAAATTGCCAGGCATTGAAAATTCAAATACTCCGTACTTAAAGCAAAACTCCCCTGTTTGGTATGGCGTATAAGAAATTGCAAACAACGCCACCATGAGAAACGCGTATAATACAAGTTTGAGCAAAAACTTCATTACAAATCACGACAGCGTATAGTCAGAATTGTACATCGTTGATTACGTCAATTCAATTCCAGTATGCTATTATATGTAATCTGGTCAATTTTTATATTATGAAAATCTTAATACAAAAGCTCAATGATATGGCACTTATCCCTTGCTCAGCAACATGTGGTAGCGCTGGGCTTGATTTGCACGCGTGCTTGACTGACAGCATCACAATCTCTCCTGGACAAACTGTCGCCATTCCATGTGGCTTTGCAATTGAAATACCAAATGGATTTTTTGCAATGGTTACGCCAAGATCAGGACTGGCATTAAAGCACGGAATAACTGTGTTAAATAGCCCAGGAATCATAGATTCTGATTATAGGGGTGAAGTAAAATGCATACTAAGCAATTTTGGGAAAGAAAACTTTGTCGTAGAAAATGGAATGCGCATAGCACAAATGATTATAGCCAGTTTTACAAGGGTAGAATTTGAACACGCTACAGAGCTATCAAGCACAGCGAGAGGCGCTGGCGGGTTTGGTCATACTGGTGTAAAATAAAGAATGAATGTATACACATAAATATATAATAAAATTCAATGATGATCTTGCAAAAATTATGCTAATATATTGATTGTACATCTATTACATTATATTTTAATAGCTAGCCTGATCCTGCAAAAATTGTGCCAAGACAAAGACACTGAGCATCTGCAACTACAGTATTGTTTGGAGGCACGTAGTTTGATTGGTTAGTTGTGGAGATTAGTGATAGAAATTGGGTAAAGCTAGAGGACGGAAGAAGGATTGTTGTATGCAGTCAAATTGATTTGGTAAAGATACTAATGCTTGATGTAGTGGGAAGAAGGTTGAGAGGAGGATTTTAGAGAAGTTTCAGCTGAACAAATCGTATTGTGACTCATTATTACATTATACTTAACAAAACTATGCTGGTACATTTCTGCTATATTATTATGAATACAAATTAATACCAACTAGCTCTCAGATGCTTTTTGTCTTATTGTTTCCAACATATTGCCATACTCTTTATCTAATTCTATCATTCTAGTAACCATTCCTGCTAATACTCCGTGTAAACGCACCAAATACCTATCTTTTATTCTTCCTAAACCTTTTTTTGTTAAAGCACGATTAATATCTCTGTGTTGTAACACAGCATCTTGTACACTCACTACAGGTACAATTCCCTTTTTTCGATCAAACTCTTCTGCTTCCTAACTCAGCTTTATACCTCGTTCACCGGCTTCCCGTGTAATCCATCTGGAACACCTCATTATACAAAGTACATAACTAAAGGTTCTATTATCAATACCTTCATTTTCAATACATCCATTATCGGTGCTTTCATTTTTAATACTTTTATAATCAATACCTTCATTTTCAGTACATTCATTATCAATACATTCATTTGCAACACATTCATTATCAATACATTCATTATCTGTACTTTCATTTTCAGTGCTTTTATAATCAATACTTTCATAATCAATACTTTCATCAATCTTATCATTAGCACTTCTGTGTTCAACATTTCTCATTGCATATACAAGCATATTGCATACATTACGAAAAGTTTGCATTATCAATCTTTTCTTATATTTACCAAAGCTTAAAGCAGCTTCTACAAAATGTTTAAACATATATTCTATTCTTTGACTATCATCTACAATCATGCCAACTACTTCACTCTCTGTTATTTCACCAATCTTATACCCGAACTCACATTTTTTACACCCAGCCACCATTCTTCCATAAGTCACACTATACGCATAAGCCACATCCACATCTGTTGTATTCATCATACCACTTAAGTCATATCGTATAGCGTTATAAAACCGTCCGCACCACATTTGCCATAAACATCCACGATCAATTTCTTCTGTCTTGTCTAAGTACAGTATCATCCTTCTTCTAATTCTATCAGCCACTTGCTTTTTGATTCTATCCGCCTCCTTCTCGCTAATTCTAATACCCTTCGCTTCCACTTTATTTTTATTTTCTACATTATTGCTAACACAGTTTTTTACTAGATCACAATTCTGTAATACAAAATCCCGTATATCACTACACTTTTCATAATACCTTTTGAAACCAATTGTATCTTCTGCATTAACATAGCGCATAAAACCGCGACAATGATCACAAATTGCCTCAGCAACTCCTGATATCTCGCCTTCTTTCAACATCCACATTTTTATTTTAAAATCTTCTGGCTTACACTGCGGCAACAAGTATTCCTTATTGTGCCCAAATCTCCCACAAAACCAGACATATTCATTATCTTCATCAGATGTTTCTATACATTTTGTATCTTGTTCATTATTGGTATTCTAGCAGCATATAGCATCTTCTGTTGGTAAATACTTCTTATCGTATCCAAAATGGCCAAGAAACCAAGTGTAATCCTTATATTGATCATACTGAGGTACTTCACATTCACCTTCTTTACTACTTATACTTTGTTTGCATGCAGCCTCTTCTCCTACGGAAGATGTTTTATCACCTTCAATTTCCTGTTCACTACTTATACCTCGCTGACACACTGCATTTTCTTCTACATGGGATGTCTTGCTACCTTCAATTTCCTGTTTATTGCTTGTGTTCTGCTGGCTTCCCTCAATTTCTTTTACTTTAGAGATCACATAGTGCTCAACTAACACATCCTTGTAGCATTTCCACCATTCCCAAGCTTTTTCCCTCATGTCTTCAACAATATCTGTCCTACTCTTTATGCCTAAAAATCTCAAACTCCTATACACATTTACTATCATATGTTTTCTTTGTTCATCTGTTAATTCACTATTCTGGTTGTCTATATCAAATTTTACGTTTTTTATTTTATCTTCAATAACTTTTACACTCGCCAGTATCTCATCGCCAATTCTGTCATTCTTAAACATTCCTTCAAGCATACCTTGCAAATAACCATAAACCTCACACCACACCCAACCTTCTTTTATATCCTGACTAAGTGCCAAATATACATATGCCTCGTTGTTTGCTTTTTCAATAAATTTCTCACGCCACTTATCTTGTACCATCGCCGCCGTAACATCCCCCCCCGCTGTAATCTTTAAACCACTTATTCATATCATCATTAATATTCTCATTATTTGCATCATTAGTAATGTGTTCAATAATTCTTATTACTTTTTGGCCAAACTCCGTTTGTTTTATTGCTTCTTTAAGCTCTGTTATATAATTCTGTGCTTTTTCACATACATTACTGTATACCGCTGTAACATTACTATTATAAGACTCAGGATTGCTGTGCTGAATTATACCATCCGTGCCACTGCCAAACGCATAAGTACAAGCGATACTAATACACGCATACACCTTTAATACACTCATTGTTCCAACACAAAAAAATAACGCAGATAGAGTCTAACAAAAAAATTGCACTAATACAAAATATCAATCAGATGTCACGACTCACATACACAGATCACACACTATTAATGCGTATCAATCTTCACGTTGCCATTTTTACTCTTTACGAATTCACAAATTCAGCTGTCTTTCTTGCAACATCCCACATAAACACTCTTTTACTGTATTCACAAATCGCCTCTGCTATCCCTGTTAGTACTCCACCGTCAAACATACACCATCCTCGCCGTCTATCATCCCGCAGATACGAAAACGGTAATACATACCTTTCATCGTCCTCAAGCTGATAAAAAATTTTCTTATTCCCATTAACTTCAACAAAATCTGTCTTATTTATGTCGAAATAGTTCTCCCCCACATTATCCACAAACATTCGCCCATAATCTACTACTTCCACCAAACACGAATTTGTCGCCACAAATGCATAGCTGCTGCACATATTCATTCTCAATCCATACCACTCCCAATTACTTATCCCATAACGTACCTTTTTCGCGTCCATCTCGTAGTATATTCTATCTTCCTGTTTCACTCGCTCTTTATCCAGTTTTCGTGCAACACACCATACTGTTTCTTCTATATCATTATCTTCCTCTGCGCAACCACCTTTTGTCAATCCAGCCTTCATCCCCATGCAATATCCTGCAACTTCCCCCACTCCCACGCATCATTCGGTTCCCATTCTTCAGTCCCTCTTTGCTCCGCAATATCTCGTATTTTCTCCCACAATATGTGTACCCATTTTTGCGTTTTACTGTATTTCTTTATACAACTCCATATCCTAATCCTATCCACATACATCCCCATATTCTCTCTAATATCCAACACTGCTATTCTTCTCGCTTCCTGCAATTTACTACCCCACTTTTTATCTTCTATTTGCTTACAATTTGCAGATACAATACCCTCTGCATTATCGTATTCACGTACTAACTCAACATCAGCACCAAAGGCACACGCACAAACGACACTGACGCATACACACATCTTCAACATGTTCATATTGTTATACCTAAGAAAACCATGTAACGATAATATAATACAAAAAATTCAATAAGTCAATACAATATTTAATAGTAATAATATATTTTAGCTATGTAGTAATATATTTTTACAATGTTACTTCAAAATACAAATCTCAAAATGTATGCTTTAAAATGCTCCAAGAAAATACAAACTTTAATAACTAAAAAAAATATACTTCATTAATACATAAGTAACTCTTTATCATCAACACCTTTACGCTGTAATCACCTATTTCTCTCATATCCACCACCTACCTACAGTTTTTCATTACATATACAAATTCCAACAGCCATCCCATATATCTTCCCACAAAACGCATTCCAGTATTGCATATTATTTCGCGCCATAGTACCGTCTGTCTGCAAAATCATACGCCATTCTCCAGGTGCTTTAATCTCACTAAATTCCTTTTCCTTGAATTCAGCAATTTCTTCCTGCATCTCTTTCACCTTACATTTCTCTAATACACATTTCAAACATTTAACAATATTCTGCCAAATTTTTGCCTTCCCATCATCACTCAAACCCTCTCTATTATCATTTGCACGTTCCACCAACAACATGATCCTATCTATCATATCAGCATAAATCCGCCACATGGCTTCTTCCCATAAGTTTTCCACAACACCACTTTCAACCGCATTCTCTTCGCCTATCACCACCTGCATACTTTTTGCAAAACCATTCACAACACCATATTCCCAACTACCCCACTCACTTGCGGTATTCCCCGCACTGCTATTTGCTAAACCTTCCATCACTTCCAGCAATACAACTATCACCTTTTTTTCGTCATTATCTATATCTCTTACTTTCGAGGAGCGTTTCATAAAATTAACCACTGTTGTTCTTGGTCCTTCTACCGCATTTTTAGTTATCTCTTCTAATTTTCCACACCATTCCACTCCACTATTTTTCATCATACTACAAATCCCTCGCACACGACCCGCCGCTTGATCATATACCATGTTCACACAATCACTAGTACTCACACGCCTATTAGCACCAAAAGCACATGCACAAACCATACTTACACATGCGCACATCTTTAATATATTCATCACCATTACATACAAGAAAACCATACGTTAGTAGTCTAACAAAAAAAAACAAGTCAACATAAAATATTTTTCAATCCAATATTATTTCAATGATTGCTCGTATGCCTCTATAACGTCGTTTATCGTGCCCTTAAATGAAAACATTGGTTCTGGGATATGGTCGACGTCTCCGTTTACTATTGCTTTAAGGATTTCAAACAATTACACAATCAAGTATTGAAATATAAACAATATTCTCACATCTGTTTCACTATATTAATCATCAGCTAATCTAAATTTCCAATCATCTAGTAAACTGCTCCTATTTTTCGCATTATCTCTTATATAACATGAAATCATTCCAATCCACCTAATTTTTGGTTGATTTTTGCTAATACAAAATTTAACTTCAAACGTATTAACAGCATTGTACTCAAATATACTCTCCACACTTCCCCAAACCTCGCTTTTCAATCTATCAACACAACAAACAAAACCAAGCCTTATATTTTCCCTATTGCATACCCTGTCAATACCAGCTATATCGTCACAATCATCACCAGAATATTCAAAAACACCGCTATATATTATCCAATCGATTTTCTCATCTACGCTCCACTCCAATCATCTGCAAATCCTGATGTGTAACAATAGATCTATAAAAAGCAATTATACGACCTTGCATATCCGCATTATACGTACAATCACTTACACACACAAAACTATAAGGCATACATACTGTAAAACCTGAATAAAACAACCTTTTATCAACATTCCACACACTTTTTACTGGCAGCTTGACATTAATCTCAGCATTCACTTGTGCATTTTTATTATCATATTTGCGATAAGCTTTATCTAGTATTCCTTTATTACTTTTTCTCCACTTCTCCATTCCAAATAAACATCCGTGATGACTGTGTTCAATATTGTGTTCTACAATACCTCGTATACACATACACTGTTCAAAACTATCTATATTTTCCTGTTGGAGTACCATGTTAAATAAAATACCTAAAAATTCTCCGCCCTTTTGCGTAATAAAATTAGTAAAATCATCAACACAAGCATCATTAATATTTTGCTCTACTTCTCCATTTTCATTCTGCTTTTCACTAACACTTTGCCATTTACCATCTATTCCGCCAACATACTCCAGCCGTATATCACAAGCTTCTGCACTACCACACAAGCAGCATAAAAAAATAAAAAACCCAGCATTTTTATCATTCCTCTTCTGTAAAAATAGCAACTTCACGTTCAACAGTCGCACTTTCTTGGCTGTCTGTCAAGTCATCTCTTGTATTTTCTCTCTGCAAGCGATTGATAGCACACACTCTTACACCTCCCAACTTACCAAGTGCATAGCACAAATCATTATTCCCACACTTTTTGTCACACCACTCATTTGTCATCAACCGTCCAACATTGGCAAATCCACCTTTAAGTGCCATCTTTACAAAACTACCCACCAACAAATCTGTAATACCATCATATGAAGTCAAAAATTTTTCTATAACATCATCTTCAATATAATGCCCACAAATCTCTGAACTGGCTTTTGCAATGATAACAGCTACATCCGCGTTTACTCTATATCTACTCATTTCTCTAACAATATTCATCATATGTTGTTCATATATACTGTTATCAATTACGTTGCCTTCCAAGTTGCACAAATAATCCATAACAATATAAAAACTCATTCCATACCTATACATCTCGAGGCACTCTTGACACTCAACAATAAAATCACAGACAATATTTTCCACTGCAATCTTCATTTTGGCAGTTTGCATTCCATGCATCCTTCCATCATCAACAACACGTTGTGCAAGCTCAATTTGCATGCTCACATTCTTATCTTCTCCAGCAACACCACGAAAAACTTCACGCATATCGCTATACCATTTCATCTCATAATCAACTATTTCACTACAATAACATCCAACAGCAAAAAGAGCATTACCGATCAAGTAAATAAAGCCAAAAACAAAAGCACGCATCATACCACACAAATGCAATACAAACTAAGTATATTGTATACAAAACTCACGTACAAATCAAACATAAAATAATGACGTACAATACTAAATAAACAAAATATATTCACTCTATTTTAATGATTGCTCATATGCTTCTATAACATCGTTTATCGTGCCTTTAAATGAGAACATTGGTTCTGGGATATGGTCGACGTCTCCGTTTACTATTGCTTTAAAGCCCTCTATGGTATCTGACAGTGGAACAAATACACCTTTTCTGCCTGTAAAATTTTCCGCCGCGTGAAATCAAATTTAAAACTACTATCATAACTATATTAATTGATAAGTTCCATTTACACCAATATCAACACATGGATACATACCATAATCAATACTCCCCACCTTTATCTTATCTCCTTGTTTCATAACCTTCATATATACTTTAAACAGTTTTGTACGATACCATCCACTGTTATAATGGCCAAATCCAATCCAGTCATCATTAAAAATTTCACCAGCACCACCATCCCATCGGCAAACTGCATTCACTGATTCTTCACCTTTTTCCCATACTTTCACAACACTAACACACCTTGGCTCTTTTCTTATTCTTTCTACAATGCAAGCAAAAGCTTTAATAACACCTTGCTTAGTTGCCATACTATTATCTACCTGACTAAATTCCTGCAACAAACTATACGGCATTGTAGTCAAATCGCATTCAGTACGCGGATAAAAACTATTCTTAAAATTCCACACACTCTTCGGTGCCCAACGTCCATCATTCTCTCCATACTTATTATCACAATCAAACATCTTATTCCACCAACACTGCATTAACGTTTCATTTGTTTGTGTGAATATGTCACCTTGCATTTGATACGCTTTTTGATACCATCCATTCAACCCATTTCGGTACCAAGGAATCATTACACAACAACCACAATGCCCCTGACGAACATTATGCTCAGCTACACCACTTAACACTCCATCAAAACCACCATTTTTATTTTTTTTGTATCGTTCCATATCTATCATATCAATCCACCTATCAATGCCTCGTGCTTCCGTTAATGTACCAAGAATGTTATCATTATTTGCAAGAAACCCTGCAATCTTATCCAGACTTCCATCTTGAACATCTTTATCTTTGTTTACACAATACCAACTATTATTACGATATTGCACGCTCCACCTCTCTTGTCTTTGTCTATGCTCTATTGTAGTATTTTGTGTCCTATCGTCATGAGATGAGAATACATCATATATGCAAGTTAAAAATACAAAAAATATACATTGTATTATACTAACTACCTTTTTAAACATCTTACCTCCAATTAAACAAATTTACTTGCTAACATCTCCAACACAGCGTCAACTTCTCCCAATATACGTGCACATTTACAATCACCTATTATTTTGCATCTTTCCCACCAGTTACTCCAATCCAAATCTACTACTTTTGCTAGTTTTTCTACAAACCAAACTAAAAATTTGTCTGTTTCACCATCATTAATACTTTTCACACATTGTTGCACCACAGTTTCATTATTTATTTTATAAATACATGCATAAATAAATGTTATACACTTTATAGTATCCATCCAATCACACTTCATGTTATGTATATCACCAATTGTATTATGCAAAAAATCACATACCAAAAGCATATTAACATTGTTACATTCATCCAAATATGCCCCATTCTTTATCTGCGCAAACTGATACAATCTCCCAAACTTATAAGCAACATCCATATCATCCGCCATACCAGCACACTCCCAAGCACCATCACACACGGCACTCCACGTCCATCCAGATTCCTCATCGCCAACTTTTGTCTCCACACTTTTTACAATTTCATCAAAACTTTTATCTTTTATACCTTCCAGCAGCGACTCAACCTCTTCGCAATACATCCAATAACATTTCTCAACACAAACTCCACCTCGTATATCACAATCCTGAACAGTTACACTACGCTCTCTTTCTATAACATCATCTGCCACACTATTGCTACTGCCAGAAACACTCGCACACAACAAGCATGCACATGCATAAACTACAAACACCACTTTCATAATATACACACAAACAATCGCACACTAATATACTACCACAAATTAACGCTAATTAAAATCTCTTCCTTATGATACCATATATTGTATAATATTATGGTTTATTTTAATGATTGCTCATATGCTTCTATAACATCGTTTATCGTGCCTTTAAATGAGAACATTTGTTCTGGGATGTGGTCGACGTCTCCGTTTACTATTGCTTTAAAGCCTTCTATGGTGTCCGACAGTGGGACAAATACACCTTTTCTGCCTGTAAAATTTTCCGCCGCGTGGAATGGTTGCGATAGAAACTGTCGTATCTTACGTGCACGCGTTACTATAAGCCTATCGTCCTCTGATAGTTCGTCCATTCCTATAATCGCTATTATATCTTGTAGGGACTGAAAAGTTTGTAACACATATTGAACATCAGTTGCCACTTTATAGTGCTCTTCTCCAACTATCACTGGGTCAAGCAAACGAGAACTTGATTCAAGAGGATCAACTGCTGGAAAAACACCAAAAGAAGCTATTTGTCTACTAAGCACAGTTGTAGCATCAATGTGAATAAATGATGTAACAGCAGACGGGTCAGTAATATCATCAGCTGGTACGTATATAGCTTGTATACTTGTTATCGACCCGTTAACTGTTGATGTAATACGTTCTTGCAGATTCCCCATTTCTGTAGCCAATGTTGGTTGATATCCAACAGCAGATGGAATTCTGCCAAGCAATGTGGAAATTTCAGAACCAGCTTGAGTAAAACGAAATATATTATCAATAAAAAACAAAACATCACGTCCTTCTACATCCCTAAAATATTCAGCTAGCGTTAACCCAGTTAAAGCAATGCGCGCCCTTGCACCTGGTGATTCATTCATTTGCCCGTATACAAGAGCAGCCTTTGATCCTGGCTCCCCTGGTTGATTGTTAACACCTGATGCCAACATCTCATTAAACAAATCCGTCCCCTCTCTTGTACGTTCCCCAACTCCAGCAAAAACAGAAAATCCTCCATGTTTTTTAGCAATATTATTGATTAATTCCATAATCAGCACAGTTTTGCCAACACCGGCACCACCGAATAAACCTATTTTTCCCCCCTTTAAGTATGGGGTTAACAAATCTATAACTTTTATGCCAGTTACTAAAATCTCTGTAGAAGCAGATTGCTCAGCAAACTCAGGCGCTGTTCTGTGTATTGGCCATTTTTCTTTTGCGCATAATTCTGGACCATTGTCTATTATATTCCCAGTAACGTTAAGAACGCGTCCTAAAGTTTCCTGCCCAACTGGCACACAAATAGGAGCACCAGTATCTATAACTGTCATTCCACGTGCAATCCCATCAGTGGAAGCCATGGATATAGTTCTAACAATGCGCTCTCCAATATGTTGCACAACCTCCAGAACAATTTCTACTTCATTCACGCAAAGTGTCAGCGCATTGTTAATTGACGGTAATTTTCCATCAAAATGCACATCAACTATAGCACCTATAACCTGTACAACAATGCCTTCCTTATTATCAGTTACTGCTTTTTGCATATCTACCAGAAAATCAAAACATATTCATATAACAATATTATTGTATAACAAAGTGTTATTTCATGCACTCAACACTTGACACGATTTCTATAAGTTCCTGCGTAATTTTTGATTGTCGCGTTCTGTTGTATAGCATATGCAAACTTTCGCTCAAGTCCTTAGCGTTTCGTGTTGCATTGTCTGTTGCAATAAGCCTTGCTGAAAATTCAGCCATCATGTGCTCAGATACAAGCCACAACATTGCATGCCTTACATACGACATAAATACACGTTCCAACATTACACACAAATTTTCTTCAATCTCAACATACGGATGTTGTCTTTTAGGTGATGTTGGGAAAAGCGTACTAATTTGCCCACTTTGAACAATTGCGTTTTCATATTTACCACTTACAACAATAATTTTGTTTATTGCCTCTACCATAACAATATCAATAATTTTTGATGATAATTTATTGGCAACATATTCTATATTATCTTTTTCTAAAATTTGTAAATATTCAGCATCTGCAATCTTAACTTTTTCGCCAAAACAAATGACTTTTGCTTCATGGTTATTTGCAATAACATTTTTTGTTGTAACATTAATTGATTGAGTAAATGCGCCGCAAAAACTACTATTTGGAGATATTACAACAATCAACGACTTACCTTCACGATTTGGATTCAGCCAATGGTTTTTTGAAAGCAATTTTTCAAATATCATTTGATTAAGTAGAATAGAAAAAATCTCCTGCATAGCAGTAGTACAATCTTTAGCAAATCTATTAGAAGAATTTACTCTAGATAATTTAATAGTAGACACCATCTTCATAGCGCTTGTTGCCTTCATGATTGTCTCTACTGTAGCTGTTCTATTTTTTAGGCTCTTTAGTGTTTCCATTGATACCTCTTTGTTCTGTAAATTTTGCTATAAAATCATCTAATTCCTTTTTTATTTCATCATTTAAAACCCTATCTTCCTCAATTCTTTGCAAAATTTGCGTATCACTTTTTAATAACACTAATATATCTTCCTCTATTTCATGTATATTAGATTTTTTAACATTAGCAAAAAAGCCACTATTAGCAATGTACAAAATTGCAACATGCTCGGCATCACTATAACTCTTGTGTTGCGGCTGTTTTAACAGTTCAGTTAATTTTTCACCATTAGCTAACAATTTTTTCGTCGACTGGTCGAGATCACTACTAAACTGTGCAAACGCTGCAAGCTCATTATACTGCGCGAGATCAATCTTAATATTTCCAGATACTGCCTTCATAGCTTTTGTTTGTGCAGCCGAACCCACACGACTAACAGACACACCAACATTAATAGCTGGTCGTATACCTTTGTGAAATAACGAAGACTCTAAAAACAACTGCCCATCAGTTATAGAAATAATATTTGTTGGTATATACGCAGACACATCTCCTGCTTGCGTTTCAACTATTGGTAGCGCAGTTAACGACCCGCCACCAAGAGCATCACTCATCTTTGCTGCACGCTCCAATAATCTTGAATGTAAATAAAAAACATCACCAGGGAATGCTTCCCTGCCAGGTGGGCGGCGCAGCAAAAGTGACATCTGCCTATATGCAACAGCATGCTTTGACAAATCATCATATATTATTAGTGCGTGCATACCATTATTCCTAAAATATTCGCCCATAGAGCAGGCTGTATAAGGAGCAAGATATTGCATTGATGCTGGTTCTGAAGCCGTAGCAGCAACAACAATTGTATACTCCATAGCGCCATATTCAGTCAACGTGTGTACTAAATTTGCTACGCTGGAACGCTTCTGTCCTATTGCAACATAAATACAATACATCTTTTCTTTTTCTGGCAACTTATCATTATACTTTTTTTGATTGATAATTGTATCTATAGCAATAGTAGTTTTTCCAGTTTGTCTATCTCCTATTATTAACTCTCTTTGTCCTCTTCCAACGGGGAATAATGCATCAATAATTCTAATTCCCGTAAACATTGGTTCACTTATTGCCTGACGCTCCATAATGCTTGGTGCCGGATTTTCCATGTTATACAGCACTGTATCATTAATCTGAGCATTGCAATCTATTGGATTGCCAAAAGCATCAACAACACGCCCTAACAGTCCTTTACCAACCATAACATCAACAATTCTGTGTGTCCTTTTTACCAGATCATTTTCACGCACAGCACAGTCAGAGCCAACAATGACAACACCAACATTATCTGGCTCCAGGTTTTGCGCAATAGCTTTGGTAATTTCCCCAGTTTCTGAAGAAACTATATCTACCCACTCACCTGCGCACACATTATCTAGTCCAAAAATCCTTGCAATACCATCACCAACAGACAGCACATACCCCGTTTCTGCAACATCAGCACGCGCAGCAAATCCAGCAATCTTTTCTTGTAAAATCGCTGTTATTTCAGTAGCTCTTGATTTCATATTGCCCCTATACTAATAGAACACAAATAGCGCTTCATTTGTTCAAGTTGACACGCAACAGATGCATCAAAAATTTTTCCTTCTGATATTATTTTTATACCTCCTATTATGCTTTTGTCAATTTCATATTCAATAATGCATTTTTCTTCAAACAATTTTAGCAATAGCTCTTCTACACTTACTTTTTGTTCCGGTAATAGCTCTACAGCACTTACAACATTAACAATTCTGCGATTTTTATATTTTGCAAGCATAATTTCAAAAATCTTGTTTATCCTGTGTAAAATATTAACTTGTCTGTTTTGCCCAATAACACGCATAAAATTGGCAAAGACAGGACAACACGATAGATTATCAGCAATTATTGCCAATGACTTATCAATGTCCTTTTCTCTTGTGCTTGTACATGTTAAAAAATGCCTAATGGACTGATGTTTTTTTAATAAAGCACAAAATTTTTTAAAACTTTCTGACACGTCACTTAGACAACCTACTCGCCTTGCCTCATAAAAAAGCGCAGCAGCATACCTACCAGGCGCAGAAACTGTCAAAACCTTTATATTGCTAACTTCCAACAACAACAAACTAATTAACTACCCATTACCATTGTACCACATAAAAAAGCAAGAATACTAATTAAACATAATTATATACAAATTTAATTTAATATTGTATAAAAATTATCTATACAATTTTACACTATACAAAAAATACGATACAATGTTGTATCAGGATCTTTACTGCTGCGATAGCGTGAAACAGAATGTACATATCATGCAGTGCGTTGCTTCAAATATCTGTCATGAGCTTGTAAATCACTTTAGTGTAATTAAATTTCTGCAATCTGATATTATGGAAGAAGATGGCGCTACAATATCTGATTTATTTGATAGATTTGATTTATTGTTTCTGTATATTGATTTTTTCAGAAGTATATTTACAAGTACAGACAGTGCAAATGATGCCTTAAAAATTGCAGTAGAAATATGTAAATTAAAAAAAGTTAATGTAAACAATTGCGTCAGTACTGATGCTGCAACAGAAAAGATTATTGCTATTTTTTTATTTATTTTAGCAAAATCAGCAAGAAGTAATGTAACAGTATTTTTTCGCGAAAATGAACAAACAATAAAAATCATAGCTGAAAATTACACTGGTGGAATCCCACAAACTGTTATTAATACAATAAATTCAACACAACAAGAGATTGACGCATATAACGTTATTGCGTATTATGCATTAATTTTGGCAAAAGAAAAAGAATTAAACTTACAAATGGACGTTGATTCAAATACTCTAGTAATACAAATATGGAAGAAAGATTAAAATTTTACGGACGCATAAAATCAAGAGCATTAACAAGTAGACAATTGTTCTTATATAACAATTTTCTACCAGATGTTTTATTTACTGATTTTGCTGATTTAAAAACATCTACAAATATTCTAGAAATAGGATTTGGAAATGGCGAAACATTATCAACACTTGCATTAGAAAATCCAAATAAAACATATATCGGTTGTGAGATGTTTGTTAATGGAATTGCATCATTATTAGATAAAATAGAAAGAAATAAAATACAAAATATTAAAATTTTTAACGGAGATGCAAGATTATTTATCAAACAAGCTCCAAATAAAATTTTTGATGAAGTATTGTTATTATTTCCAGATCCATGGACAAAACGCAAACACCACTTTAGACGATTTATAAATGACGACAATGTATTGCAAGTGCATAGAATATTGCGTGAACATGGAGTGTTCAAAATAGCAACCGACCATGCAGAATATGCATCAGCAATAATCAAAACAATGCAAGCACATAAAAGCATTTTTGCTCTCACAGGAATGTATGACCAAAACACAAGGCCAAATTGGCCAACTTCAAAGTATGAAATAAAATCAAATTCAACACAAATAATGTATACAGTTTATACAGCAATACATTAAATCTATACACTATTAACAACAGACAAATACATATTATTATTTGCCATTAGAAAGTTAAATATATCACCTCTAACATTTAAACAGGCTTTTCCTATATTCTAGAACAACAATTAGCTCTTTATTTCTTTATTACATTTTTCTCAAAATTTATGCATACCTATCACTCCCAATATTTGGCTCTTTAATATATCTACTAATTTCTATTTCTTTATTATCCTTTTTCTTAAAACATACCTATCACTTCTGATATTCAGACAAATACCTCTGTATGGATACCAATTTCTACTACTGCACTACTTTCTCTTAGAAGTTAGGTCTACTAATTGCTTCTAACATTCAAACAGGTTTCCCATATATTCTAAAAATCATGATGATTGGCTCTTTAATATATCTACTAATTTCTATTTCTTTATTATCCTTTTTCTTAAAGCATACATATCACTTCTAGTATTCAGACAAATACCTCTATTGTATAGATACCAATTTCTACTACTGCACTACTTTCTCTTAGGAGTTAAGCTTACTAATTGCTTTTAACATTCAAACAGGCTTTCCATATATTCTAAAAACCATGATGATTGGCTCTCTAATATATCTCTCCTACTCCTCCATTACTTTTCTTGGACGCCGCGTAGACCACCCGTTTGCTCCATAACATGTGTGGCGTGACGTTTTTTTGTATGTCAATTATGTTTGCTAATTTTTCTCACCAAGCTTTGCGTTGTGCATAAGTGCAGTTTTTCTGCAAATCTGTTCTTTAAAAATTTGATCCTACCTATCGCCTGTAATACGCATAATAAACAAAATAAAACAAAGTACCCAATAAAAATGTTTATCCAAATCGTACTTTACTTAGTTGGCTACGCTTCACCACCATTACGCATCATAAACATACCGCTAACTATCATCCTAATCATGTGCTCAAGTTGCAATATCTTTGCTCTCAATTCATCCTGATCTGTAACACCATCCAAATTTGTAACGGATGACAACAGCAGTTTTTTCACAATCTCACTCCCCTTAAAAACTTTTGCCATTACTTTGGCGCGTTCCCTATCAGGAGGATTTTTCATGTTCGGCGCAGCAATCTGTCCAATATTAGCAACGTAAATCAGTACGTATCTGCCATCCAATTCTACAACCTGCTTTGCACACGTACCTGGTTTTGTCACACTAACAACAGAGAAAATGCTTGGCTCCATACCACGACGTGTTGCATTCTCAAATTGCTGTGCATAAACATCATCTGTCTCATTTTTAGAAATTTCTTCATAGTACCTTGTAAAACGGACTTTGCCACTAGTAATCTCCTTTAGTTTATTTTCAGCTGCACTTTTATCTTTAAATGCGAGCATCTTAACAGAATACGTTTGCTTATTCTTTGGATCAGAATTAAACTCCTGCACCATTGCATTCATCTGCTGCTGTATCTCGCCTTCAGTAACTGTGCTACATATACTCACCAGAAACATTCTCGTATAGGTAGAATCCCTAATATCATCAATCGCCTTTGTGCATTTCTCTGTTTTATCAAACCCATCATCCTTGACAGCCTTGAGCAATACATATTCTTCAACATATCTCTTCCCCATTCTATAAACAGCAACCCTGCTATTACCATTGCCAATAGCTCTAACTATTTGCACAAACTCTGGATCATCAACACCTTTTTCTACCCCAGTATTGATTAGCATAGCACCAACAGTAATTTTTTCTTTTCCAACAGTCGCAATTACAGAGTCGTTTTTCACGTCCCCCTGTTCTAATTTCTTAACAACCTCATCATACTCACTTCTTGCAATTTCCTTTCCATCTGGCCCAATATACCTAACATCATTCTTCTGTAAAATTGCATCAACTTTTTTCTGCAAAATTCTACTCATCACAATCCGTCTAAAATGTTCTGGACATTTTTTTGCTTGCTTTATCTCTTGTGCCGAAATAACAAAAACAGCACAAAACATTGATTGCCCACCACCAAGCTCAATTTTTACAGGACCTAGCATCATATTAACAGGACCTGTAGTTGTACTTGCACTGCAATTTTCCAATGCCTCACGCAGCTCTGGCAACAAATCTGTCTTTACAACATCATTCATATCTCTAACGGCAACTGTCTTTTTCATAGTTTCTGCTACGCTTCTTACATCACTTTCACTCTTCAACTCAGCAAAGCGTTTTATATCCTCTCCATTCTGTGTTGCTATCACTATACATTTGTAAGATTTTTCTCCCTTCAACTTCTCGTTATAATAAACACCATACTCCTCATCCCTAGCTGCATCATCAATGTCCTTATATATCTTGTCAATATATTGATTTACTACCTCCACACGCTCTTGCATTTTTACCTGCTTGATAACATCCGGCTCACTACCTATGTTGTGCTTTATTGCATCGTGCAAAAGCACAGCCTTAACAGCATCAATCATCGTCACAAACGTTCTAGCTTGCGCCATGCTCATTCTTTCTTGCAAGCGCTCAGGCAAATTATTTACTTTGTTTTCGACTGCACTCTTTGTAATTGTTGGTATACCTTGTTTAAAAGCGACAGCAATATCCTCGCTCTTAATCTCCGCGTCCTTCTTTTCTGCTGGCTGCTCTGTTGTTTTCTTTTCTTCTTTCTCTTCTACCCTCTCACGTGTCTTATCAGCTTCCTGCTGTGTAGAGACAACATCATCACATGTCTTACACCTCTTAAATACACCACTCTGCCATGCAATCACACCAATAACGGCAACAGATGCAAGAACAATTATCGTAGTTTTTGAATTCATAATTAAGCGAAAAACTATCTACTATACATAAGGATTGTATCACAGCCGTAATTTTTTGCAAAAATATGTCGCCTAATTTATGTATGTAAAAAGCGGGGCAAAAATTTTATAACACATGTAAATAAAATGTTACATAAATTATAAAAATAATATATTAATGTAATTTATAAATATTAATCAGTCAAAAATATATAATATTATAATAAAAAAAAGCTTGACGCGCTTTTGCCAAATGTTTTAAATTAGCACTTAGATAGTATGAGTGCTTATTTTTGGAGGTTATGATGAATTTTAAGCCGCTATATGACAGAATTCTTGTTGAGCCGCTAGAACAAGAAGAAAAAACAGCAGGTGGGATTATAATCCCTGATACAGCAAAAGACAAACCAACGGAGGGCGTTGTTATCGCCGTTGGGGATGGCGCAAGATGCGATTCTGGAGAGTGCAAAGCACTTACTGTTAAGACAGGAGACCGCGTCTTATTTGGAAAGTGGGCAGGTACTGAAATCAAGATGGAAGGTAAAAGCTACCTTGTCATCAAAGAGTCAGACGTGCTTGGTATTTTTAACTAATTTTGTAAGGAGGATTTATCATGAGTGCAAAGGATATATTGTTTGGATCTCAAGTACGCGAGAAAATGCTAGAAGGCATTAACTTACTTGAAAAAGTTGTAAAAAGTACTATGGGGCCTATGGGGAGAAATGTACTTTTAGACAGACAGTTTGGCACACCAAGAGTAACAAAAGACGGTGTTTCTGTTGCAAAAGAATTTGAACTTTCAGATAAATTTGCAAATTCTGCTGCACAAATTGTAAAAGAAGCAGCTGTAAAAACTGGAGATAGAGCCGGAGATGGCACAACAACTTCTGTTGTCTTGGCTGCAAACATTATACGAGAAGGGTTGAAGAAAGATGTGTTTGGCGTAAATATGGTAGAAATGATAAACGCTATGAACAATGCAGCAAGTGCTATAGAAAATGAACTACACAAATTGTCAAAAACTGTTTCAGAGAGTGATGAAATTGCCCAAGTAGGGACTATCTCAGCAAATGGTGATAAAGAAATTGGAAAGATAATTGCAGAAGCTGTAGAAAAGGTAGGAAAAGATGGCGTTATCACAATTGAGGAAGGAAAATCGCAATTGACAGAATCAGTAGTAGTTGAAGGTATGCAGTTTGATCGCGGGTATTTATCTCCATACTTTGTCACAAATTCCGAGAAAATGTTGTGCAACTTGGAAAACCCGTACATTATGATATGTGACAAAAAATTATCAAGTCTGCAGCCGCTTGTCCCTGTTTTGGAGGCAGTTGTACAGTCAGGACGCTCCTTGTTGATCATCGCAGAAGATGTAGAAGGTGAAGCATTAGCAACTCTAGTTGTAAACAAGTTAAGAGGTGGGCTAAAAGTTGTTGCTGTTAAAGCTCCAGGATTTGGTGATCGCCGTAAAGCGATGCTTGAAGATATAGCAGTATTAACAAAAGGAACAGTGATCTCAGAAGATGTAGGCATTAAACTAGAAAACGTAAACATCACAATGCTTGGCACTGCAGGACGCGTAGAAATATCCAAGGATGAAACCACAATTGTTGATGGTGCTGGCTCCAAGGAAGAGATAGACAATCGCTGCGCACAAATTAGAGCTCAGATTGAAGAATCAACATCAGAATATGATATTGAGAAATTAAAAGAGAGACTTGGCAAACTGTCTGGCGGTGTTGCTGTTATCCGCGTTGGCGGAACAACAGAAGTTGAAGTAAAAGAGAAAAAAGATAGAATTGATGATGCACTTCATGCCACAAGAGCTGCTATAGAAGAAGGCATAGTACCAGGTGGTGGTGTTGCATTGCTTAGAGCTTCTAAAGTACTTGACTCCATACAGTACGATAATGAAGATCAAAAAGCTGGCATCGACATCATACGCCAAGCCGTATCTGCTCCGTGTCGTCAAATTGCTGAGAACTCTGGTACGTCAGGAGAAGTTGTTGTCTCTCGCATCCTTGAGAATAGCAATGTCAATTATGGCTATAACGCATACACAGGCGAGTATGTCAATATGTTAGAGGCCGGAATAGTTGATCCAACAAAAGTGACTATCACATCCCTGCTGAATGCTGTGTCTGTCGCTTCTGTTGTCTTGACTACAAACGCGATTGTCGTTGATAAACCAGAGCCAAAACCAGAACCAGCGGCCCCAAATCCTGGCATGATGGGTGGAATGTATTAAAAATGTGTTCCACTGATGGTTGTTTGTAATAACAATTTAAAAAAGTGGGTGAATCACATGACAGTAAACTTGAATTATTCCAAAAATACTGTCGATTCGTATGTATACGATGTAACACAGTTTGAAAAATTCCTAAGAGTGTATTCTCCAGATGTAGGTATCGCAAACGTATCAAAGCAAGAAGTTAGAGCTTGGATCTTAAGTAGATATAACACTGGGTGTGATCCAAAAAGTGCGGCGCGCGGATTATCATCAATCAAAAATTTGCACAGGTTTTTGATTGATGAAGGAATAGTAAAAAAATCAGATATTCTATCTATGCGCAGGCCCAAGATAGCTCGTACACTGCCACGCCCATTGACAGTAAAGCAATTAAACGATGTAATAGAAGCAACGCAAGAGGTAAAAAAAACAGATTGGATTATTAACCGTGATAAAGCGCTAATTGTTCTTCTGTACTCTACAGGATTACGTATAAGTGAAGCTCTGTCTTTAAAAAAGAAAGATCTAAACGGTGACTTCTTAAACGTTATTGGAAAAGGTGGCAAAGCAAGAATTGTTCCACTTCTTCCAGCTGTAAAAGCCGTTATTATTGACTATATGAAAGAATGCCCATTTACATCAGAATATATCTTTGTAAACAGATTTGGAGAAAAACTGCACGCATGCACAACGCAAGGCTTGATGAGAAAAATTAGAAAACTAATTAACCTACCAGAAAACATCACGCCACACGCCATCAGGCACACATGCGCTACACATGTTATGGAGCAAACGGGAGACCTACGCAGCGTCCAAGAGCTGTTAGGACATAAATCTGTCTGCTCCACACAAGTCTACGCAGACGTAACATCCCGCCTTCTAAATAAAACATATAATAAATGCCACCCACTAGCGTGTAAAAAGCAAAGTTATACAACTAACAGTTGAATATCACTTGATTTTTCTACGAAATATGTACATTAAAATCATTTGCAAGCTTTACCTTTTTATCGTAAAATATCGCTGTAGTTTTAATGAGGTACAGTTATGAATATTTTTGTGTGTTGTGTTGCATACGTGTTAGCAGTGCAAAATTGCATCTGTAGTGAAAATGTCGAGAACACACCATCTCCAAATTGTTGTGATGCTGTCCAGGAGCTGTGTGATGCGGTAATAAGGGATGGGAAAAAAGATGATCTTGCTAAGCTGTGGTGCATAGCGTATTCTTCCAATGTATCACCGAGCGTGATGTATAAGGCTACAGGTGCGTTGTTGCGTAGATATACGTGTGATAATGAGATAGGTAAAGCATTATTGTTAACGCAGTTCGATGGAAATAAATTAGTTGATAATTATAACGTTTATATTATAAGTGATGCATTAAATATATTGCATAATGATCTTTCTGTATTTGACATTAAATGTCGAAAGAGTATCGAACAACAGTTGGCTGTTAATGGATTATACGATGTTGCATAACACAATGCATCGTTTTTTGTTGTGTTGTCTAGTTTGTAGTTTAACAGTTTGTTATTCTACCGTGTACACATTCGATGTTGGAACTGGGCTTTTTACAGTGTGTCGTAGTGAACAGAATGCTTTAGTTATTGACTGCGGCTGTGGGATGGAAAAATTGGCGCATTGTAGCAGAAGTACTGCATTTTCTAGATTTGTTAGGGAAGTTTTTCGTTGTGTGGAAAGTACTTGGGTTATTGTCACACACAACCATTTTGATCATTATTGCTTAATTGATCATATCTTCTTTAACAACACTGGCAAAAATGATGTACTAGTTAATTGTGGTGTGCTACGTGGAATCCTTGTATGTGCTGATACAATACCAGGTTGGGCGCAAAAGTATCATTACAACAACAATTGTATTGTTGTATGTGCTCTAAACATTGTGGCATACCATGACGCGATTTGTAATTTTCTTTCTGGATGGAATAATCAATACACATTCGCCAATGTATATCTTGCAAATGACAATTTTCTTGCAAGTAACGATTTTCGACAAGGGCATGTACATGATAAAAATTTCTTAATAAAAGTTAAATTTCGTGTTAACAATAGTGTACACGCCGTACTGTTTACTGGAGATGCGAGTTGGGAGTTAATGGACTACCTAATTAAAAAATATCAAGATCTATTTGATGATGTTAATTTTGCACTCGTACCTCACCATGGTAGTTGTCGCGATAAACAACATCTTATACTAGAACACTATGCAAATAATGGTATAGTGTCAATTGTTTCTAGTTATCCGTGTGCAGCTGGTTACTGGTTACCAAGAGATACTTTCTACAATTATGCTAATACGCTAAATTGGTGTTGTCCAGTGTATAATATTGTACATAGTCACGATTTTTTATATGCAGATAACAAAATTGTAAGATCGTGTAAGATATCTATGCCTTTGTTTCTAACATCATCTCATAATGTCGTGTTTAGCGGGTTTTCTTACAACCACATGGATAATGCGTATATCCAGTGTAATTTTTATGAACTTTCAAATGCTTTACGGTATATGCCAAATAATATTGTTGAATATTTTGGTTTCGCAAAATCATTAGGTAATTACCGTGTTAATAACAGCGTTGATGATTTACGTACTATATTAAGCAATTATGCAAATAACCGATACGTGCCTCTAATTGATAAATGTAATGCAAGTTGCGGAATTCAAATTATGAACATTTTAGGCATTTTAAAGAGGTATTCTTTGGTAACTGGGTATTCATTGAATAACGCATCTAATTCTATACACGTATTATGTTGTCAGCAAAGAGACTTACCACTACAACAGAGCATGCTAGACATAATTGAAAAGCGTTGTATTCTTACACCGTTGGATGAGAGTGACACCGTAGAGAATGATGCTGAAATATGTAATGAATGCTGCATGTTGCTTTAAAATTGTCTTGCAATACCACATTATACTACCAGATTCTGTTAAGTGATAGATTCCATCCAAATTACTAAATATGCCATTTGCAAACCAGTTAGAAAAGCTACACCAATACTTAGTAATTAATTCCGATTGCTTCTTTTACATCATAAAGCGTGTCTTTCGCAACATCACGTGCTACTTTTGACAGATCCATCAACATTTGCAGGAGCTCAGACTCTACAAGCGAACGACGCTTTTCTCTAATCGGTTTTAGCATATCCTTTAGGCAATCAAACAACATAGATTTCAAAACTGAATCACCAAGTCCTCCTTTAATGTATTGCTGCTTTAAATCCTCTACTTCCTGCTTATCACTATAAAACGCGTCCAGATACTCAAAAACCACATTTCCTTCTACGTGCCCTGGATCACTGACTTTAATGTGCTGTGGATCAGTATACATTGCATCCACTTTTTCTTTAATGACACTCTCATCATCATCAAGGAAAATGGCATTATTCAGTGATTTGCTTGCCTTTGCATTTCCATCAATCCCAACAAGGCGCCTGACGTTGCTTAACATGGCCTCACACTCAACTAAAACATCCTTCTTGTACGTATGATTAAAGCGTCTAACGATTTCATTTGTCTGCTCTATCATTGGCAATTGGTCTTCACCAACAGGAATTACTTCAGCCTTAAAAGCTGTAATATCTGCCGTTTGGCTAACAGGATAGCAAAAAAAGCCGGCTGGAACGGATTCTTCCATGCCCTTTTGTTGCATTTCATTCTTTACAGTCGGGTTTCTTCCCAACCTGGCAATCGTCACCATATTCATGTAATACATCGTTAATTCTGCCAACTCAGGCACTAAAGATTGAATAAAGATCGTGCACTTTTTTGGATCAATTCCAACAGCCAAATAATCTTTTACTACTTCAAGTATACTTATTTTTATTTTCTCAGGATTTTCATAATTATCAGAAAGTGCCTGCGTATCAGCAATCATAATATAGCTTTTATACTCATCCTGCAGTTTTACTCTATTTTTAAGTGATCCAGCGTAATGCCCAAGATGAAGCTTACCTGTTGGTCTATCACCAGTTAATACTATAGCCATAATGCACCTTATAATGCTCCCTTTCTGTCATTGTAACAAAAAGATCGTTTATTGCAATATTTTAATTTGACAATTGCAGAAATACGTTATTTAAGATAAAATTTAGCCATAAGATTTTGATCGTTAAATTAAAAAATGGATGATTTAGAAGAAAAATCTTTAGAAAATGAGGAGCAAGCCAATTGTAGTGAAGAGCTAGAAAAATTAAAGGCTGAGCTAGAAGAAGTTACGGACCGCTCTCTGCGTGCCTTGGCAGAAGTAGAAAATACAAGGAGGCGTGCTCAAAAAGAAAAAGAGGACGCAATAAGGTATTGTGTTAGCAATTTTGCAAAAGATGTATTGCGAATTTATGATAACTTAAAATTGGCTGTAAATTGTGAGGCTGATGCAGGCGCTATACTAGAAGGCGTCAAAATGACTATGTCCGAGCTATTAAATGTCCTAAAAAGCCATGGTATTACTATAGTTGAAGCTGCTGACAAACAGTTTAATCCAAATTATCACCAAGCAATGGCAGAAGTAGAAAGCGATAAAGAAACGGGTGTTATTGTTGATGTTATTCAGGATGGCTTTATGATACACGATAGAATACTACGCCCAGCATTAGTAAACGTATCTAAAAATACAGAAAAAGAAGTGTAATTTGAACTGTAATAAAGTATATAACGAATGTCGTATGCAAATTTGTTGGTAGTTTGTACAATTTTGTACAAAGTCAGAACTAGTATAGGTGGCGCAGAACAAAATCATGCAACCAGTAATTGAATGTTGTTTTATTTTTCTACTATTGACATCGTGCTAACTAGCTTGTACAATGTATAATGTGTTTTTGTTTGATTGCTAGACATGAACAGGACGGTTCTTATGCTTGGTATGTGCTTTCACATTCAATTTGCACATGCAACGTGTCAATACGACGGTTGCATTAGTAGTTTGTCTGATGCTAGAGCGATGTGTTATTCAGGCAAGGTTGATGACGCTGTAAAGTTTTGCAGCAGTATAAAAAATTGGACACCGGAGTTATTTGCAATTGCGTGGACAGTGCAAAAATTTGCTACACAACCATCTGCAAAATCTAAAATTATTGGTGGCATGTGTTCTGCATGTAATGGTGACGACAGCTTGTTTGGTTATACACTTCTGAAATCCCAACTTGATGCTGATGGTAACTTAAAAAGTGGATACGACATTGATATGGTGACAGATGGAATAAGAATGATGACAGATGAGGCACGAAGCAAAATCTCTCCAGTTGTACAAGATCAGTTGAATATGGATGGAGTTAGTGTGTTATTTCATGATCAATAGAATATCTAAGATTGCATTTTGTATGGGCTATCTTGCATTGTTTTGCATGAAGGCGTCTGTTATGGATATGTATTCATTTGATGTTGGTGCTGGAGGGTTTACCGTATTTGTGAAGAACAATCGTGCTCTCGTTGTCGATTGTGGTTCTCATGAGAGCAGCTCTTATAATGAAAATCGCGATTTTAAAGCGTTTATTGGATCTGTGTTGCGCAATGTCGATCATATCAAAATTGTTATTACACACAAACATGTTGATCATTACAGCATGCTTAAGAGCATGTTCTTGGATTCCAGCAGAGGAATTGTATGTTCGCGTGATGCAGTTAAAGGTGTTTTGTTCTGTGTGAATAGTAAAATTCAGAATGGTGAAGTTCAGAATGGTGCATTACCAGTAAACTTGGGTGATTGTAGTGGTATATTATGCGTATCAAATATTCACAATGTGCTTGTAGAAATAAATGGAGAATTGTACAATAGCGGGTTTGTTGTGCAAAATTTTCTGTCTGATGCACTTTTTGAGAGCTCAGATGCTGGACGCGTGATTGCGTACATGGAAGACAATAATTTTGCACCAAGATGCGTGACTAAAGATAGCTGTGAGTGTGCTATACACGATATTAATCTTGTTATTAAGGTTGTGTGTTGCACTTCACACAATTGTTATCAGGCAGTCCTATTGCCTGGTGATGCTAGTGCTCTTTTGTTAAATGATTTAATTACTCTATATGACGATTTTTTCGATCATGTGCGCTTTGGTTTTTTGCCTCACCATGGAAGCACAGCTGAGGGACAGGAATGTTTGATACCACACTATAAAAGGCTTGGTATTGTTGCTATCATCCCAAGTTTCCCACAATCAAACTGGAACTTACCTAGTAATATTTCACACTTTCTTAGTGATAATAGGTGGAATCTTGATCAATGTTGGTATCATGTATTTCAGCATACCGTTTATCACTATTCGCACATAGCACAGATTCAGCCTACTTTAACACAGGTTCCGATTTTTACTACATCTGGAGCAAACAACAGCAGGTCGTTGAACTGCATTCAATGTAGTTTTTATAATATTTCTAATCTATTGTGTTACATTCCATCTAATGTAATTGGATATGTTAGTGTGTTGCGTGATTATGAGCACATGTACGAAACATTTTCAAATACTTGTGAATACAGCAACGAACAGATTATATTTTTAAATAACTTGGTGTCTGATTTTCTTACAATAATGCAAAAGTGGAATGGTACTCAAGATGGTATCGGTGAGGTTTTTTATCGTGTATTTCTTCAACAATTGCAACAAGAAAATAATGCAGTGTATGTTGAACAAAGATGTGTATTATCACCAATTGAAGATGAAGATATTGCAGAAGCAGAAGATGTTAGGGATATAGCACTGCATAATGAATGTTGCTTGTTGCTTTAGTGATGTGTTTGCAAAAAATTAATTAATATATACGAAAATATTAGTATTAATAAAATAAGCTTTTGTATGTCTTTTCTTTCATTTTTGTTGCAAAGTGGTGTGATAGATAATAACATGTATTCCATGCTAGGAGAAAAGTATTTTTATGAAAATATAGAAGAAATATTATTGAACACAACTGCTTTAACGGAACATGATATCGTAAAACTAAAAGCTAAATATTACAACATGCAATACATCAGAGATGAAGAACTACAAGTGCAAGATATTTACATAGATTCATATATTTATGCAACATTAATAAAATGTACAGCAATTCCGTATAACAACAGTAAAAATGACATTTGCATAGCTATTAGTGAACCTGGCAATGTTTTATCATTAGATGTTTTGAAAAATTTATTTCAAAATAAAACATTACATTTTACCGTTGCAAGACAAGAAACAATAAAATTACTGCTCAATAATTATGCAAAAGATAATAAAACATGTATTGACTCTATACTACAAGATGCTGTATTAAAAAATGCTTCAGATATTCACATTACTCCTTATGAAAAAATAGCAATCATCAAATATAGGATTGATGGAGAACTTATAACAAACAAAATTATTCAAATTAATGATTACTCAGAATTTTGCATAGCAATAAAGGTTGCCGCTTCTCTTGATATCTCAGATACTAGGCATGCGCAATCAGGCCATTATCAAGACAAAAAAATTGACTATAGGGTATCAATACATCCAACAATTTATGGAGAGAAGATCAATATTAGGATTTTAAATAAGAATACAAATTTTATATCATTAGAAAAAATAGGATTTTCTGCGGAACAAATACAGTATTTAAAAAGAATTGTACAAGAAAAACATGGAATGATAATCTTTTGCGGGCCAACTGGCTCTGGTAAAACAACTTCCGTATATTCGTTGCTTAATACAATAAATAAACAAACACGTAATATTATGACATTAGAGGATCCAGTAGAATATAAAATGCACGGTATTTGCCAAACAGAAATAAAATCAGAAATATTTGATTTTGCAACAGGCATAAAGTCACTCTTACGGCAAGATCCAGATGTCATATTTGTTGGAGAAATTAGAGATGCAGAAACCGCAAGCATGGCAGTTAGAGCATCTATGACAGGGCATCTAGTTTTTACAACAATACATGCCAATGATACATTTGGGGCAATACAAAGATTTATTGATTTTGGTATTCCAAAGTACATTATTACAGATAATATTATATCTATTATTTCACAAAGATTAGTAAAAGCAAAACCATCAGGGAGAACCATTATTTCTGAAATTTTACAAATGACTGATAGTATAAGAAATGCAATCTTAAATAACACAACAAAGTCACAATTAATAGAATATGCAAAGCAAGAAATAAACTTTGCCACAATAAAAGATGATTATATTAATAAACTTAAATTAGGAATTATTTATGATGACAATATATAGTTTTTAAACGATACCATGTTAGATTATGTAGTTTTTGGCAAAATGCATCCATCAAGCTATATAATTATCAAAGATATTTATATTTACTATTTATTATAGTATATTCATAGTTGTAAAAACTGGCAATTAAATACAAATATTTTCTTAATTTTAATTACTATTTTGACAAATTTGCTCATACTGGTATGATGTATTAGATATATGTTGAGAATTGTAGAATGAAGTTAAAAGCCGCATCGATATGTTTTTCTAGGAATTTATTAATTTTGACATGTATTGTATTATTATTTTCTTTTTTTATAAATGTACTATATAAAATCTTTGTTTATAATATTGCCATAAATAGTGTGATTTTTTCTTGCATTACATTTGGAATATTACTAATTTTTTCCAAAATTTTTAAATATGATAAAGAATACGCGGCTCTTCTACATTTTCAACAATTAACAAACGCCAAGTTAAAGGAATTATCAATATTAAAGCCACTTGCGCTACGTATTTCTCGTACCAACAACCTTATATCACACACACAGGTGCAAATTATACTAGATGGTATTGAAAAGAAAAACATAGAAATATTATCCGTGCCAAGATATATTGCAAATACACTAATCTTTTTGGGCTTACTTGGTACATTTTGGGGATTGTCGCACACAATAGGTAACGTTGCAGGCATAATAGATAAACTCGGCGTTGATGAGGCTGACGTCATGACATCTTTTACAAATCTAAAAGAAAGCCTAAGAATTCCATTATTAGGGATGGGAACAGCCTTTGGCTGCTCGCTATTTGCTTTAGTTGGATCAATAATACTTGGAGTTATGGTCATGAATTTAAAAAAATTGGGAGAAGATTTTGCAGACAAAGTAGAAGAGTGGCTTGCAGATTATACTATCAGCTTTAGTCTTGCAGAAGAAAATATGAACTATCATGGCGAGTTATTTTCAATGGGACTTCTTGAAAAAACAATAGAAACAATATATTCCTTTCAAAATCAAATACATGTATTAGAAACAATGCGCTCAGACGTAATGTCTATGCAGGCAGAAATATCAAAGAATTTGTTAAAAATAAGTGAACAATTAAATGCTACAACAGGACTTGTAAAACTAGAACAAAGATTGGACAATATTACTGAGAAATTAGGCAATATTGCATCAATTATTGAAAAAAACACACAAAGTGAAACACTGGACCGCAATGAAGTAGCACAAGCAATACAAAATGAAATAAGAATAATAGCTAAAATTTTATCTAATATGGCTAAATAATACTTAGCTATTGTATTTATTTTTAAGAATATTAAGTAATTTTGATGCGGCTTTCATTTGAGCATCTTTTTTATTTGCACCCTTAGCCACTGTGCTATGCCCAAGCCCACTAACCTTAACAACAAATGTCTGTTGATGTGCATCTCCAAGAATGTCTGTTACTTCATATATTGGAGTTGTCATGCTCATTTTCTGCACTAATTCATTAAGTACACTTTTCGAATCTTGTTTTATACCTGATTCTAACTTTTTGGACCACAAGCGCATAACTATATCTTTAACATAACAAAAATCACTATCAAGAAAAACCGCCCCCAAAACCGCTTCCATGGCATCACCAAGTACGCTTTTATTATCCCTTAATGTTGATCTTGCAGTATATAATATCTGATGCAATCCTATGCTCTTAGCAATCTTTGCACATGTATCACAACATGCGCAATTTGCAAAAATTTGCATCATCTTGCCTTCATCCTCATATTTCCTATTTTTAAAAATAATATCAGCCAATGCCAACCCCAATACACGATCTCCCAAAAATTCTAAGCGATCAAACTCTGTATACTTTTTTCCCATACTTGAGTGATAAATAGCAGATTTAAGTAATTCTATGTCTTTAAATGTATATCCAAGTTTGGAATAAAAAATATCAAGCTTGCTTTGTTCCAACATTTTTCTAGGTAGCTTATTGTATATGCATAATGATAACACTTTATGTAATAATTTAATTTCATAAATTATTGTTGCTTTGTAATAAAATATCGTATATACTTTGTGTTAGGTGTTTTTTGTGTTTTAATACAATGAATAAGTTGTTTACTGTGCTTGCTATAACGAGTATTTGCTCATGTTATGGCTCAGGGCATTCAGATGGTGACGCAATACGAATGGTGAGTAGTGCTGATGGGAGCTACTCAGACGATCTTTATGATATGTCGGATGGGCCGCTATCAGACATGATACCAGTCAACCGTCATTCAAGCAACAATGATGATGAGGTAGGCGAAAATGCTGGAGAAAACAATTCAGATAGCAGTAATGTGGATAATATGGATAATGATAATGAAGGCAATGGTGAAGAAGACATGGGTGATGAAGGTGTAGGCAATAATGCTGAAGAGGTAAGATGGGGAGGTGTAAGATGGGAGGATGGAATAGAAAATAGAAGGGTGAACGATGCTTGGGGTGTAATGGTAGGAGTCGGAATCGGCAATGGTGGAGAAAACGTTAACGCTGTAAATAGAAGAAATGATGGAAATGGTGTAATAGGAGAAGATCAACACGGAAATGCTGGAGAAAACAATTCAGATAACAGTAATGTGAATAATATGGATAATGATAATGAAAGCAGTGATGGAGAAAACATGAGTGATGAAGGTGTAGGCAGCAATGCTGGCGGTATAAATAGTTCCTCCAATAATTCAGATAGCAGTGATCAGGAAAACATGGCTAACGAAAATATAGTCGACAATGGTGCAGGAGTTTCCATAAGAACAACTTACAATCACACTCTACCGCTTAATCATCCTCTCCATAAAGTAACGCGATACACTGTTCAGCAAAGTGAGCCAGAAAAACCTTTTGTTAATCATCCATACACAATATGTCTACCAATTGAGACAAATGGTGTCAGCACATCAAAAGTGTACACAATTTTTGAAAGCGTACAAGATATAGATGCGATCAATAATTTAATATATAACAATCAATTATTGCTAGAAGAAGGTATATTGCCAGAAAATATTATTGATTTTTGCGAAGAATTATGTAGAGGCAAATTTTTTATTAATCGTATTCAAATAAAAGATTTTTGTAAGTATGATGATACGACAGTAATATACAGTACATATGATAGTTCTGCTAATATATCTGATGTACAAAGAAATCGTATTGCAATTACAGTAAATTTCTTGCTATACCATATATTAAATACAGGGTCAGATTCCCAAAACAAAGAAATAAGCTGCTATAACAGGGAAATAAGTGTTAATAATAAATTTGGTTGTAATTTTACCTATCAATTTAATGAAATGTTTGATGTACCAGCAATGTATGTTTTACGCATGTGTATTAAAAATAATATGCCAATTAGTGACGCATTGGTTTGTGCTTTAGTAGTAGATACACAATATTTAGCAAATAAAAAGAATAGAAGTGCTACTATTCATGATTTAACAGGCATTGCTGTACCGTATGAAAGAGCCATAAGTCAAATACAAACGTTTGCTGAAATTAGTCGTCTTCGTTTAATAAATGTAAATGAAGATTGGAATAAAATGCGAGGATCTAAGAGTAATTTTGATGTTTGTTGTCTTAAATTTGCAAATTCATTAATTGAGTTGCATACGTGTAACGACGACTCCGTTTCTGCTGTATGTAACGCCATTAATAACCATAGCAAAGATGACGCTGAAGAAATCTTACTATACAATAAACCAAACAACGGTGACAAATTAATTGAGCAATTTGCTACCTATATAAATAGGCAAGATGTTTATGTAATAACTGAAACAGGTGCATGTGAAACTAGAGAATTATTGACAAATATTGCAATGTATTTATTAAATGGGCGTAATGTAAACTCTCATTTTCCGAATCAATTGAGATACAGTTACTACATGTGGGGATGGGACAACAATTATCATATACCTAATCTTGCTTTATTCCAACTAATGTTGGATCTCGAAATTGCAACAAGTGATATGAAAGCGTATATCATGCAACAGGTAGATAGTTCATTCCCAGAAGATATTCAAATATACCAAAACAATAACATCAGCAGTAAAAGTAAGTTTCTGAATATGTTGGAAAAGATTAAAACATTAGGAGAATCTGAATAAAAAAGCTAATTATTCTATATAATAGCGATCAATATATTTTACTTAATTTCCATGTATATTTTTGTTATTCAAACAATTAATTGTAATACTATGCTTTAATACATTACATAAAGACGTCATGTTTTGCATGAATACTTAGTAAAATTTTCTACATACAGTATACTTTTATTGTTGTTCTAAAGATTGTATATATAATAATATTATTTAAGCACATAAATACTTTAATCTTACCCAGTTTTTTATCACTAATTATATACAATACTTAAAGCACTGCACAGTATTTGACTCAGTTTTTCATAAAGATCATGAGTAACAGTTAGTTATTTACTAGAATCCTATATTTCGTCATCACAACTCATCTCTAGAATACATTACATCTAGTTAATAATACACAAAACTTATCAACACATTATAATTTCAGCTTAATCATGACAGCAACTAAGTTACAATTATCATTTTATTTAATTTTCTTTTCATTATAGTGTTTTCTACACAATGCTATGTACTTTTCATTGCCGCCGATGTCAATTTGGTCACCAGCTTGAATAACACATCCCTTTTCGTCAAACCTTGCGTTCATAATAGCTTTGCGCCCACAATGGCATATTGTTTTGACCTCACATAATACATCTGCCCACAACAATAAGTACATACTACCTTCAAAAGCATCACCAAGAAAATCAGTACGCAATCCATACGTCAACACTGGGATATTTAGCTCGTCAACAACACGGCATAATTGCTTGACATGATGTTTCTTCAAAAATTGCGCTTCATCAATTAAAACACAAGCAGTTTTATTTGTTTTTCTCTTGACTACATCCTCGTATATATCAAATGTATCGTGAAAACATTCAGCCTTAGAAGATAAACCTATCCTTGAGGCAATAACGGCATTACCGCTTCTGTTATCAAATTTGTAAGTATACAAAAGCGTCTCCATACCGCGTTCTACGTAATTGAAGCTATTCTGCAGTAATTGTGTAGTTTTCCCTGCATTCATAGCTGAATAGTAAAAATATAATTTAGCCATATCTACTCCTTTTCTTGATCATTTACAGATTTTGCCAATCTGTCAACTTGTTTTTGTTTAATTGTAATTTTAAAAGAATCTTGCCAAGATTGCTCGACACATTTTGGCACACCTCTGCTAGCAATCATCCCTGACAAATTATCAACAAATTTGCTGCAATCGCTGCTAACCTGTCCAGGCACTGCATTATCTACAATAACAACCACGTAATCTCCATCTTTGTTAACAAAATATCGCCATTCATCCTTGTTGAGTGTATACATACAATCCACTAATCTTCCAGCGTCATCACCGTTATTGATTATAGCACTAATCTTGCTATCCCGTGCCAGCTCTTTGCTTTTCATAATCATATCGAATAAAGAGTACGATGCGCTAACGTGCTTTTTGTACTTTACAAGCGTTGTACGTAAATTTTTTACATCATCTTGACTATTAAGCATATTGCGCACATTTTCATCTTCTCTAGCGTTTTGCAAATCACGTGCTACAACACTGCGTATATTATCCAGTGGTTCTAGGTGTGCTGGCACAATATTTTTTACGTTAATTAATACAACTGCTTTACCATTGTTAATCTCAATATTTTGGCTAATTTCTCCTTTTTCTGTTGTAAAGATTGCTTCAAGCACATTTGCAATATCTTCTTGTTTATTCAATATTGCAAAACTAAGCTTTGTTACACTATTTGCATTATTCTGTATATTTTCTATATTTTGCAAATACGTACTTGGTAAATTAAAATCTTTATGTATCTCCTCTATTGTCTTGCCAGAAGCAACTGCATCATCAATCTTATTTCTTACGGCATTCCCATCATCATATGTAAAACCGCTATCATTCTCCTGTATCAATCTTTCTCTAACCTGCTGCCTTAAAAGAGCCTTATCAACATGTTCCGTCTTTGTCTGCACTTTTGCTAATACCAAGACGCAATACCTGCCATTAAAAGGCACAACACCACTCGTTCTGTCAACAGCCTTAATTGCAAAAGCAGCGTCTGATATGTCTTGCCCAAATTTTTCTATCATTTGTTGTTTTGTACCGATATATTTTTGCACAGTTGGCATTAATTGTCTTTTAACTTGCTTGATCCTTTTTTTATTTATTAATTCCAAACCTTTATATGCCTCATCTTGAGTAGAAAAATAATATACTGTGAATGTACGCTCTTCAATTTTCTTTGGCGCTAAAAGCTTTTTATGTTCTTGTAAGTATTTATCAATATCAGACTCTTTAATTTCTACTTCTTTAACAAGAGGTATACAACAAATAGTAATATTTCGTATCTCTGGAATTTGGTATTTTTCTGGATGCGATGCATAAAACTCCTGCACTTCGTCCTGTGTAATTTTTACAGGCTGTTTAATATCCTTTGGCGATATTTTCCAAATCTGCAATGTTTTTTGCACACTATAACACTGCTTTATTCTATTTTTTACGAACTCAGGAACTTTAAAAGACAATAAAACTGGTACAATTAATTGCTCATGTAGTATGTTATTTCTCACATAATTAAGAAACATGTGTTCGCTCATTCCACTTGCTCTTAGTTTTTCTTTATACATGCTTGGATTAAATTCTCCATCAACTTGAAACTCAGACATTCCTTTTGCAACTGCTAACATCGTCTGTTTTGAAACCGTCATTTTCAAACGTTCCACCATACCCTCAAAGCTTTGCTCAGCAATCACACGCTTGATTGCCAATTCTTTGGCATCAACGTCTATTTTCTGCCCTCTTATCTTTCGCTGCATCACATCCTGCTTTATATTGTGCAATTCATTCAAAAAATGGCCAACAGTAACAGAACGTGAGCCAACCTTTATCACAGAGCGAGAAATTTGATAATTTCTTATAATATCGCCAACGCCCCACATGCAAAAACCAAACATAATCAGGCCAAAAACTATCTTCATCGCAATGCTGTTTGAAGCATCTCTTAAATACCGTAACATCTCACTTTTTTATTAAGCTCTGATAATAAATATCCTATCCTATGGCAGATAAAAGCTCAATAGAAAACAGCATAATGCTAGTCACATATGTTACTTACATTGCTTTTTTGCTTATACAGTAACCTGACAATATATATACAAACAAGTAAAGAGGCTATAAATCCTTGTAAGAATGGGCCAGATGATTGTGTAAAACCAAGTTTTTTAAATATATTTGCAAAAACACCTGCACTAGTATTTGATAAAAATAAACATATACTATTGATAGCATAAAATATAGCAAATGCTGTACCTGCCATTTTTTTGTTAGAGCTTTGTGCTATAACTGATGCAAGTAAGCCATGGGTCATTCCCATATGTATACCAGCACCAAGGTACATACACACTATCATAAAACTATTACATGCAAAAATTGCAACAACATCAGTAATGCATAAAATAATTGTTCCAACTAATAAAATTATTTTTTTATCTATTCTATCTGATAATTTACCAATTTGCAGCCCTATACATATAACGCAAATCTCATACATGGCGTTAAAAATAGGTAAATTTGAAGTTGACCCAGGTAAGATTTCATTTGCGTGAATAGTAAGGAAACCTTCACTATATCTTGCAAACATCAAAATACCTATGATTGTAATATATTGCCAATATTCCGTGCTCATATTTTTTATATTTTTAATATTCCATTTTTCATGTTTTTTATTATGAATCTCAGGCACAATACGTATTTTATTAACCAAAACAAAGTAAGCCACAATAGTTGGAATTGTTGCTAGTATAAAAATTAAACGAAAATTTGTATTTGTCATTGTTACAAGACATGACGTAATGATTGATCCTGTCAAAGAACCAGCAGTATTCATAATAAATTTTTCTGTATACGCCATGCCATACTTTGTAGTAATTTGGGCAAAGATAGTGTCAGCTGCTGCTGCTCGACATCCCTTTGCTATTCTATCAATAGCCTTAGCAATAAACGCAAAAACAACTGAAAACGAAGCAGATATTGCTAATTTCCCACAAATTGTTAGAATTGCGCCTACTTTTAGCATTTGCATTTTATTTTTCAAAACATCAATTATTATTCCGCCAAACATCTTTGATAAAAAAGCAATTGCTATAACCATACCTTCTAACATTCCAAACGTTCCGTAGCCACTTCCTAATTTTTTGACGATGAAAATTGGCAACAAAGTCAGTGCCATTGACGATGCCACTCCCCACAAAAAAAATAAAAAACAAATCCAAAAAATATCCTTATCATTTTTATTGTCTGATGTAGTTAAATACCAATTCATATACAGATACAATATTTCCTACATTACCATTTCACCATACGCGCTCAAAAAATGCAATGGAAGTAAGTGTTACATTTTCTATCAAATATGTTACTATTTCATTTGTTTTTTTGAGTATTAAATTGAATCTTTTTGGTACTGATGGCATAAGGGGAGAAGCAAACACAGGGTATATTACACCAAATAATGTTGTTAAGCTTGCTGTTTCTATTACAAATTATTTTACCAATAAAGCTGATTACCATAGTATTAACAATAAATTTACAGTTGTCATAGGCAAGGATACTAGGCTTTCTGGATACATGTTAGAATCAGCACTAACAGCTGGATTTATATCAGCTGGAGCTGATGTTCGTCTTCTTGGTCCAATCCCTACACCAGCAGTTGCTGTTATGACAAAGACGTTGCGCGCAGACCTTGGTGTAGTAATTTCTGCTTCACACAATCCATATACTGATAATGGAATCAAATTTTTTAATAAACATGGATTCAAATTAGATATTGATGATGAAATTGCTATCAGTAATATTTTCAATGCCAACGAGTTAGCACTAACGCAATCAGAAAAAATAGGCAAGGCGTTAAGAATTGATGACGCTGATGGAAGATATATAGAGTTTGTAAAAAACTCTTTTGCAAAGAATCTAAATCTTAGTGGTAAAAAAATTGTGATTGATACAGCAAATGGTGCAGCGTACAAAATAGCACGGTCAATCTTTTGGGAATTGGGAGCTGATGTACGAATAATAAATGATGAGCCAAATGGCACAAATATCAATGCAAATTGTGGCGCAATCGCCCCACAAAAACTGTGCGAGGCTGTTGTACAAAATGGTGCAGATATTGGTTTTGCATTTGATGGTGATGCAGATAGATTGGTTGTTGTTGATGAAAATGGCAATATTGTTGATGGCGACCATACTATTTGCGCTATAGCCACAGACTGGACGCAACTTAATAAAATTAAAAATAAACAAATTGTTGTAACCAACATGTCAAATACAGCTCTTGATGATTACTGTGCAAAACTTGGATTATCCATAGTTAGAACAGACGTAGGAGATAAAAATGTATTAAAAGAAATGATCAATACTAAAAGCAATATAGGAGGAGAAAAATCTGGTCATATTATTGTGTTAGATTATTCAACAACTGGTGATGGACTAATATCAGCTATACAAATTCTAAATTATTTGCTGCGTACTGAAGAGAAAGCATCATGCTTGCACAATTTCTTTACTTTATATCCTCAAAAATGTATTAATATAAATGAATATATCAATAAAGATGATGAAAAGATAAAATCATTATTACACAAACTATACACAGAAAAACTGGCCAAGCATGTTGTAATTAGAAAGTCTGGAACAGAGCGTGTAACACGCATTATGGTAGAAAGTACATCACAACAAAATCTTGATAAATCTATACAACTTATACAGAATACACTCTATTAAAAATTTAATTTATCATTCTTGTATTATGAGAACATTTTTTCTTTGCATGAACAATACCAAATAAATTTTTAAATTTTAAACTTATAATAAAACCAATTTTATTAAGTTTCTCTTCATTATTATAATTTGCTTTATAAACACCAATACTAAATTCAAAACACTCATCATCGTATTGTATAAAACCACCCTGTAGTAGATTTTGCCGCTTTCCACTAGACATTAAATCAAAAATTTGCACTATAGTAATATGCCAGTATTCATATAATTTCTGTTTTAATGAAAGCCCCAATTGTGAAATACGTTCATGAATAGAGCGGTAAAAATATGTACAACTAAAAATTGTATGACCAAAGCTAAAATTTGCACCACATTCTGCATGTCTGCACATATTAATAATAGAAGAATGTACACAAAGATGTTTATTAATATTAATTGTTGTATGCAAAATATTATAGTTTTTATACCTACTATATTCCAGTATAGTATGACTATTACTATGTATCCTAATACCAGCCCCAATATGTTCCTTATAATCAATTTTATCTATCGTATTAATTTGCATCATTCTTAAATTAATTAAATTTTCAAAATATGAATCAACATTTACATCTAGTTCTTGTCTAGATTTTGATGTTCTTGTGCTTGCAATAAAAAACTTTGGCGTAACTACATATAATGATTTATTTAATGCAACTAGTAAAGGGTAACTAATATCAATACGATTAATAAATATTGGAGTTGTATGTATATTATTGTATTTATCAATACGGATATTATTATTAAAATTAATTAACATACCACCATGTAGTATATAAGATTTATAAAATGTAAACTTCCCAGAAAAACGCGTTACCTCCTGTTTATATTTCTGCTTAAAACATAATATATTGCATGCAAGCGATAAATTATCATTAATGCGATATAAAACACTAGTATTTGGATATACAATTGCATTATTCTTTTTTGCTTGTGTTTGTATAGAATATAAATCAGTACAAAATAACAAATTTTTATACTCTTGTTCATAGTTAACATGCGATGTATTGCATTTTCTAGCAACTATATAATCTGTATATTTATTTGAAACTGGATATTTTGTAATATAGTCAATATCGCTTGCATAATTAATATTTACATTTAATTGCTTATTATTCCATTTATAGCTTGAAAAATTTGTATTAATATGCCATCTATTTGTTTTTTCTATATCTGTTGCCTTGTTATTATTTGATCTTGATAATATGCTCCAGTTTGTGGAGAAATCATACATTGCTGATGCTTGTTTATACTCTGTCACAAAAAATATTCTTCGCCTTATATTTAAGAATGGCGTGAATTTGATAGTTTTATTGTTGCTTATTTTGTAAAAATATGGTATTCCAACAATCATTCCAATATCATGATTTGAACTTATGACTGGCGTAACAAAACCACTTCTAGACTTAACTTCAAATGATGGATGCGCAAAATATGGCATATAAAAAATAGGCTTGCCTTTTATTTTTAATTTTGCATCTTTATAATACATTTCTTTTTTAATTTGGCTATATAATACTTCACTTGCACTTATCTCCCATAAAGGTTTATTACACGATTTATAACAAGGTGAATAATTTGCATTTTTAAATATGTATTCTTCATTTTTTTTAACACCACTTTCAGCTAATACATATGCTTTATTTGCTAGTATTAGTTCAAATGCATCCATTACAGCATTTTTTAATTTATCATCAATTTGAAACGATTGCGTACTAATTTTCTCACCATGCTTTCCAAAATAAACAACTCCACCATTGGCGTCAATTTTGTGCTCTTTTATTGAGTATGTTATCTGTTGTGTCTTGATCCTAACTACCCCATTATCTCTTACAACAACGTTTCCACTAGCAACAGCAGTAGATTTTACAAGATCGTACGTTACTTCATCTGCGTCAATTGTAACAACTGGGCAAGCAAAATCACTTAGTGCCAAAAACAATACACTGCATCTTATCGCGCCAATTACAGCATTTCTTCTACGTTTTGCTTTATGCATTGGCGCATTTAAATAGACATCTGGTCATATTGTACAAAATATTCACTATAATGATGTAATCTTAACATATCACAGCGTACGCTTATTATATCATTACTTATATTGCTGTAATTATATTAAATATTTTTGCCAACATAATATAAAAATAGATAAAACAAATATTATATATCTTGTTTGCGTTGTGAGTTTTTGCTCTAATTATCATGCGTAACTTTAAAATGTAACACCATGAAATTAGGAATTGCCGGAGCAGGAGCATTTGGTAGCGCCTTAGCAGTGGCTTTTGATAACCATGATGTTTCACTTTTTACTAGTTTTGTTGACCATGCTGAACAATTAAAAAATGAAAAAGCACTAAAAAATATTAAAATAGATATCATAGATAATATACAAAAATATAAACATGATTATATATTATGGTGTTATCCAATTGCACCAAGTGTAGAAATTTTATACTCTATCAGGCAAAATATTGCACAAGAGACAAAAATAATCATCTGTGCAAAAGGTATATGTGCAAATAATCAATTTATACATGATGCATTTACAAATATTTTGCCAAATAACGACATTGGAATACTATCCGGCCCAAATTTTGCTGTAGATCTATCAGAAAAAAGCTTTGCTATCTCTGTAATAGGATTTAAAAACATAATAACTGCAAATACAGCATGTGCAAATCTATCAAATAATACAATAAGACTATTACCATCAGATGATGTTGTCGGATTACAAATTGCCGGAACAATCAAAAACATAATAGCCATTGCAGGCGGCATTGCAATTGGATTACACATGGGGCAGAACGCACTAGCAGCACTACTTACATTTGGCTTAACAGAAATGTGTAATATCGGTTGCGCATTTGGTGCAAAAATTAACACATTCTTTGGACCAGCAGGAGTTGGAGATCTGCTGCTTACAGCATCAAGTGAAACATCACGAAATGTTTCTTTTGGCAAACTTCTTGCTACTTCCGATAATGCTGTGCAAACAATGAATGACAAGCAAATTACATGTGAAGGTTTGTCGTGTCTACATAGTGTTTGGAATTTGTGTTCTGAACATAACATAAGCGCACCTATATGTAATTTTGTAAAAAATGTTGTTACAGGCATTGATAAACCTAGCAAATTATTAGATATTATTTCACAGTATGATATTAAATAATACTTCACTGGTATTTACTGTATCTTTAATAATTCATGTCCATCATCATTAATTGTTAATATTTTACGTAAATTTGGATGGTCAGCAAACACTATACCAAACATGTCAAATATCTCTCTCTCATACCAATCTGCATTTTGGAAAACACAACATATACTATTTAAAACATCATTTTTTGCAATTTCTGTAACTACAAAAACATCAAATTTTGTATCCATACTGCTTAGATGATAATATATGGCAAATTTATTCTTTTGTTGAACATGATCAGTTGCAAATATATCTAACAATACATTCAATTGTAACTCCTTATCAATTGATAAAATAGTAATAGCACGTATTATAAGTGCACTTTTCACATATATATATTCTTGTTCATTTACAATATCATAAGCAATAAAAGCTCCACCTAATATGCTTTTGTAGTAATGTTCATCAATCATATTTATTTCCTAACAAATACAGCATTATTTTCACGTAAATAGCTTACCTTTAACTTCTTCATACTATCAAAAAATGAACAATACTGTACCTGATCATAATAATTATCAGTAGCTAAATCACACAAATTAAAGAAAAAAACATTTCCATTTGCATGCGTCAATTTAACCTTATGATTTAAAATCTCCATATACAAGGTATCTTTATGTTTGCTTATTCTAAGGCTACCATACACATCATTTTCATAATCTCCACAATAATCCTCTAATTTTTTGTGTGCAGTTGGATATTGTTTTATCAAATTATCTTCAAATTTTTTAGCATCCATATGTTGTGTTTGTCTATCTGAATACTCTCTTTCAATCCAATCAATTTTTGAAAAACCAAATATTTCATCCATAAATGTGTATGTAATTGCTTCTGTAAAAAGCGTAACAGCTGTACCACCAAGATTGCACATAACACAGATTGCTAAATTTTCATCAGGAGCAATCATAAAAAACGCACTGGCGCCGTGTACACCAGCTGTATGAAAGTATACTGTCTTACCATTTTTATTATCGTCAGAATACTGTGCCTTAAAAAACCCTATACAGTAGTGTGGATCAACCATTCTTGTCCTTGGCATCATCAATGTGTCGTGCTTTGTCTCAACTTTAACCTGCGGATGCAATATAGAATCTAAACTATGTCTAGAAACAAATCCTTTTCCATGATTTAACAACATACGCATGATCTTACCAAAATCAGAAATTGACATTCCAACACCTGCTGTAGCAACTAATCTTTGGCAAATATCTGAATTGTTATAACGCGACACTTTACCATTATAGATAGAGTAACAATCAATCACTTGTTCCTTCTTAAAAGTAAACAATACTTTAATCGCATCAAAAAAGCCATTTTTATTCCAAATATATTTAAAACGTGCCATTTTAGAAGAAAGTGTGTATATAGGATCAGAAGTTGTATGTTCCAATTTAAGAGGTGTAATAAGATATTTTGTTAGTACTTCACTATAAGACATTCCTGTAGCTGTTTTAATTACATTTTCTACTAATGCAAAAATAACATTCTGGTATCCATATTTTGTTCTAAAGCCACTAACATCATTTATGTGCGCTAATGCTGCAATAATCTGCTTAGTGGAAAAACCGCAACTCCATAAAGTATCACCGACAAAATGTTTAAACCCAGATCTATGAGAAATTAAATCACGAATAGTAAAAATTGATGATATGTATTCATTGCCAATAAAAAAGTCTGGAACATATTTTCTAACTTTATCATCCAAATCAATAATTCTTTTATCTATCAGACAACACACAAGCAATGCTGTAACAGTTTTTGTCAAAGAAGATAGTTGAAAAATTGTGTGTGGTGTTACTTTCTCTCCTCTATCATTTGCTTGCCCAAAACATTTAACGATAGTATTATTATCATGTAATACAATCACAGCACATCCTGGAACTTTAAGCTTTTGCATAGCAGTTTTGATGTATTGTTCCATATGTTGGACACAAGTATTGACATCTTCTGTATTAATCTTTGCAAAGCAAGAACAAGTGTACAGTAAACAAACTAATAGCCTAACAAACATCACACAATACAACTACAGCCATACAAATATTCTAACAAAAGTTACTATTTACATAAACAACTATAAACCAAGTGCAACAACGCCAGGCAAATCTACTCCAGATATAAACTCCAAAAACGCACCACCAGCTGTAGAAACAAAACTCATATCATCTTTAAATTCAGCAATGGATGCTACAGTTTCTCCACCTCCTATAACACTTTTTATACGTTTTTTTCTAGTTAAGTCTGCGATAAAGCCAGCTATCTCTCTTGATCCAATATTAAAATTGGAAAACTCAAACGCCCCTATTGCCCCATTCCATAATACTGTTTTTGATTTTGATAAAATCATTTTAATGCTGTTAATACTTTTTTCTCCAATATCAAAGCAAGAATAACCATCCGGAATGCATTTTAATCTGCAGCACTTTCCAGGTTTGTCTATATTTTCAGAGCACATAAAATCACGCGGCAATACAATTTTTGACTTAGCACCTGCCACAATACTTTTTGCCTTCTCTATATAATCGTACTCTACTAATGACATTTTCATATCGTAACCTTCTGCAGCTAAAAATGTATTTGCCATAGCACCAACAACTACCAGAGTATCTGCAGTTTGTGAAATTGCATCCAATACATCAATTTTGCTAGATACTTTAGAGCCACCTATTATTGCTGTATACGGGCGCACTATATTACTAGTAACACTTCGTAAATTTGTAATTTCATTTATGAAAGAGTACCCTGGATATGATGGCAAGAATTCGGTGATTGCGGCAACGGAAGCATGTTTTCTATGAGCAACAGAAAAGGCTTCATTAACATAAACATCAGCAATGGTAGCCAAAGTTTTTGCAAAATCCATATCATTCTTACTTTCTTCTTTATAAAAACGCAAATTTTCTAGCAAATTTACACCATGTTTTATATCCTTTTTTGATACTTTTCTAATATCTCCTTCTATAAAATTCACAGGTAATCCAATAACACGCTCAATACTAGGAATTATCTGCCTTAATGAGAATTTGTCTGTAAACGCTTCATCTTCAGACGGTCTTTTGTAGTGCGACATCAAAACTACAGAACAGTCTGAATTAACTAACTGCAATATTGTATCTTTTGCAGCATATATTCTAGTCAAATCCTCAATATCTGATGGGATATTAAAATCACAACGTACAAGTACCGTGCACGATTTAATATCGTCCAAATTGTTATTTAACGTCATCTCTAATCACTCCTTTTTAAAAACACTGAACATGCTTTACCAATTTTGGCTTAATTTATAACACAAAATGCACACCAATATATCAAAAAAACTTTAAATAATAAAAAAACTTGATCAAACCGCACTACAACTACAGCGCAAAACTAACACTTCAACAGCGATAAAATTCACAAACATATTTTTTTATAACAAAAAAAACAGGACCACAACACATCGCAGTCCTGTCCCTCTTCTTTTTATCACTACTTAAAATCTGTACAACACACCGCCTTCTAACCCAAACGTGCAACTATCTTTTACACTGATGTTGCCAATTTTCTTTGTCGTAAATGGAACTTTAAAGTTCACACCAAATCTAATTACTACATTACTAGTCGCCTTATACTCACCAAATACGCCCAGGCGCATTCCCAAACTTGTCCAGCTTTTTTTCATACCGTCTCCCAGTTTAATAACCCCATCTGCACCCGCTTCAATTCCACATATATCTCTAACATTTTCATCATCTTTACCATTTTCTATTGCCGTGCCACTTCCATCCGTAGCGCTCAATCTCATCACATTTGTTTTCACACTCTCACTAGCTTTTAAGTCCCCAGCAGCAAAAATCGTAGCACCAGCTCCGGTCATCTTTAATCTCTTCATTTCCCCTTCAAGTGTTCCACTAACACCTATTCCAAAGCTGTCGCCCACATACCACACATTATCTACACCAAACGCAAACGAGACACCTCTCTGAACCTTTACATCCTTCTTATTTCCATCACCCAAAGCCACACTTTTTCCGTCTCCCGCAAGCTTCAACACCTTAATCCCATCTGTTGCGTTATCCTTACCTTCTTTATCCTTTTTCTTTGCACCCTTTAATTCATTCTGTCCAAACCCATATCCCACACGTGCCACGACGCGCATTTCACCATCGCCGTATTCCCAAACACTATATCCCACATAAACCCCTACATTTCCTGCTACTTTACTTTTTGTCTTTATTTCGGCACCACTTTTCAACTTGTTCGCAATACGCTGCGCAAATACGCTTATCTCTTGTGTTGCGCTTGCCCCACTCGCTGTCGCAGTGGATTTTTTAGCCAACTCTCCCATCGCATCTTTTCCTTTTTTGTTTATGCTAATCTTCTGTTTACCGCCAAATTCCACCCCACCAATAACACCAACGACCACACCCTGAGACTCCGCCGCAACATCCATCATAGAAACGCAGGATACTACAGACACTAACGCTACCGCCTTTAACATTTTGTTCATAATCAAAAACGAAATTAACCATGTACCATTATTGTATCTAACTGATTTTTGATACGTAAATATCTACTCTGTTTTTCTTGTAACTAATTGTACACAGTGTTGCATATAAGCAACAAAAAACTACTACTATAAATATTGTTCCCTTATTTTATTATTCAATCGTTCTTATATACTGTTTTGATATATTATCTATTTGTTTTAGTTCAGTTAAAATTTGTTTCAAATCACATAAGCGAATCATATTTGGGCCATCGCATGGAGCGTTATCTGGATCATCGTGCACTTCCATAAACACTCCAGCAACACCAACAGCAACTGCTGCACGTGCCAAGATTGGGGCAAATATCCTTTCACCACCTGCTGATGGTTTTTGTACAGAATGAGTAGCATCAAAGATTACGGGATACCCAGTGCTTGCCATAATTGGCAAGCCTCTAAAATCAGATACTAGAGTATTATAACCAAAGCATGTTCCCCTATCACATAGCATTATTGAGCAATTATCACAAGCTTCAATTTTCGCAACTACGCTTTTCATATCCCATGGAGCAACAAATTGACCTTTTTTTATATTGATTGGTTTGCCAGTTTTTGCAGCCGCTTGTAATAGATCTGTTTGTCTACACAAAAATGCTGGAATCTGCAGTACATCAACATACTTTGCAACAATATCGCACTGTTCTGGTAAATGAACATCTGTTAGCACCGGTATTGACAATTTTTTTGAAATTTCAGACAAAATTTCAACACCGTACTGCAATCCAACGCCTCTTTCACTTTTTATATTAGTTCTATTTGCCTTATCAAATGATGATTTCAATATAAAGTCAATTTTTAACGTATTACAAATTTTTTGTATTTCTTCTGCTATGTAGTATGTTTTTTCGTACGATTCTATAACGCATGGGCCACCGATAAAAACAAACGGTCTATTATTTGCAATTTTAATGTTTGCTACATCAACTGTACGAAAATTCATATGCACAGAGTGACATGTTTTCTAGTATTCTAGACTGCTTAAACTTGAGTTGCAACAGCTTGTGGTGTATATTATCTATAGTGTTTTTCTGTATGCAATGATGGATCAAAAGTTAGGGCGTGGATTATCAGCTATTTTTGGGGAAAATGGTAGCACAACAAAAAGTGAATTGCCTGTAACTTTTGTTGATGTTGAAAGCATCATTGTAAACTCTGATCAACCAAGAAAGCATTTTGATGAAGATAAGTTGCGTGAGCTTTCTGAGTCTATAGCAAAGCATGGAATACTGCAACCGCTCACAGTCAGAAAAAATGGCGACCTATACGATTTGCTAGCTGGAGAGAGAAGACTCCGTGCCGCCAAGATGGCTGGATTGGATAAGGTACCAGTATACATTTTGGAATGTACTGATAAAGATGTCCTGATGATCTCATTGTTGGAAAATATACAGCGTGATGACCTTAATCCAATTGAAGAAGCGATAGCATTTAAAAATCTCATACAAGATTACAAATGCACACAGGAAGAGCTATCAGAAATAGTTTGCAAAAGTAGGAGTTATATCTCAAATTCTATGAGAATGCTGCTTTTGCCAGAGGTTGTTCAAAAAATGGTTCAGGATGGCAAGTTGTCTGCCGGACATGCGAAGTTACTTATCAACCTAGAAAATGCAGAGGAATATGCTGAAATTGCAGTTAAAAACAATATGTCAGTAAGGGCTCTTGAAAAGTATATACAAGACATAAACGCAAAAAGTGGTACTCCAATAGAGCGTAGCATTGATCCTGATCAAGAAGTCTTAGAAAATGATATAAGCATCGCACTAGGACTAAAAACAAAATTGAAGATAACAAAAAATGGTGGTATCGTTAGTATATATTGTAAAAACTGCGAAGAATTGGAGCGTTTAACAAAGCGTTTAACTGAAATTGAAAAAATAGCAGGGTAAAAATGACTAATTTAGAAAAAATAAGAAGCTGGCTAGTAGAAAATAATTGCGATGCCATTTTGTTGCCTATGAAATGTTCATTTGATAACTACGATTCTTCAGATTCTGACATCAAGATTATGTCTGGCTTTTCTGGCTCAAATGGTAGAGCGATAATTTCTAGAGAGCAAGCTATTTTAACTGTGGATGGCAGGTACACATTTCAGGCAGAAAATGAAACTGATAATTCTTGGGTTATAAAACAATATCCTGAATTTACCATTAATAAGATGATACAAAGTGTAGTTTCTAGCAACCAAACTCTTGCAGTTGCAACAACAGCGCAAACGTATAAGGCCTTTATGGAAATATCTCATTTCTGTAAATCTGCTGGTATTACTGTAAATGCTATAGACAAACACCCTGTTGTGGATTACAGATCTACTTGTGTACAAAACTCTAAATTGATTGTTACAGAAAGCCAAACAATACAATCCAAAATACAGAAAATATTAAAAAATACTAATAATAACGAAGGAGTTCTTATAGCAAATAAAGAACTGATTTCGTGGATACTAAATTTGAGAAGAATACCACTTGCCCAAGACAAATCGCCTGTTGCAAACGCTGTTGCATTTTTTGCGCATAATGAAAGACCTATTGTGTTTTGTGATTTACCTGAAGATACTAGTAATTTTTTTGATTTATATACATTTGATGATTTTCCATTAGTTATTAAAAAATTTGCTCATTTAAATGTTATTGCTGATTTTGGATCAACGCCAGCTATATTTATCATAAAAATGCAGCAAATGAGTATAAACGTGAATAACACAAGGATTAATTATCAAAATTGTGAGCATATCAAATCAATACAAGAACAAAATGATATGAAGATTGGTGTTTTAGAAACATCAAAGGTATTCTGTTCTGTATTGGCGCACACAGAAAATATGGTTACTAACGGACAACAAGTAACTGAAGGTGACGTTGTTAATATGTTGCACCACGATGATGCAATTGATTTTTCTTTTCACCCAATTAGCGCTTCTGGTAAAAATACATCATACTGTCATTATAGACATGATATTTTTGGTAATACAGAACTTGAAAATAATGCGTTATTCTTACTTGATGCTGGCTTTCACTTTAAAAATAGCTCAACAGATATGACAAGAACTATCTTTATTGGAGAAAATCCTCCAGTAGAATTTAAGAAATGTTATACATCTATTTTAAAGTCTGTTATTTGTTATTCATTAAGTAAGTTTTTTGATAATACTTATGCATATGTTTTAGATTCATTTTGCAGATATTATCTTTGGCAATGCGGGTATAATTACCCATTTGCTACAGGGCATGGAGTTGGCAGTTTTAGAAGCGTACATGAATTACCAAGAATAGGAGCGTCAAGTACAGATAAAATCACAGCAGGCATGGTAACTACTGTTGAGCCTGGATATTATACACACGACTTTGGTATCAGACTAGAAAATATGCTGCTGTCTGTGCGCGCTGATGATATGGTATCTTTTGAAACTTTAACTTTTATACCATTTTGCCAGAAATTAATTATAAACGAGATGCTTGAACATCGAGAGATTGAATGGTTAAACTGGTATAATAACAAAATAAAAGAAATGTTTTTACCAGTTTTTGTAAATGATAAAGTTGTACAAGAGTGGATTATTTCTAATACGCAGGTATAGTGGCTACATTTTATATACATTGGCCTTTTTGTGTCTCAAAGTGTGCTTACTGCAATTTCAATAGTTATGTAGCACATGCTGACCAAGATGAATGGCTAAAAAAGTATAAAATGTTAATTACTAAATTTCCATCTGCAGAAATAACAAGCGTATACTTTGGAGGTGGCACGCCTTCACTTTTATCCCCATCTTTTATACAAGAAATATTAGATACGATTAATCCAATAAATAATGCAGAAATAACAATTGAAATTAATCCAAACACAGTAAATTATGAAAAACTTTTACAGTTTAAGCATGCTGGCATAAACAGAGTATCTATTGGTGTGCAATCAATCTACGATGACCAATTGAAATTACTTGGGAGAACATCACACACAGTATCTGATGCAGTGTTGTGTATAAAAAACTGTAGTAAAGTATTTGATAATGTATCAATAGATCTAATCTATAATAGGCCGTTTCAAACACACAAACAATGGGAAACAGAGTTAACACGCGCTGTGGAACGGTTTTCTGATAATATAAAGCACATATCGTGTTATGAACTGATTTTAGAACAAGGAACGCCTCTAACCAAATCCGTGAAGCAAGGTATACTACCGGCGCCAATTAATTGTGATAAATTTTTTGATATTACAAGGGATGTTTTACATAAATTTGGTTTTGAATTATATGAAATTTCTAATTTTTCGCAAAACGGCTTCCAATCACAACATAACTTATCTTACTGGAAGTATGATGATTACTACGGCATAGGGCCTGGAGCACATAGTCGCATAACACAAAATGGAAAGAAAATAGCAATAGAACAGAGCAATAGTATTAACAATTTTACATTTAAAGAAACAGTTCTGACAGATACAGATGTTCTAGAAGAACGTTTAATCATGGGGCTTAGAACTGTGTACGGCGTACCATCCACTCTTATTCCGACAGAAAAAATCAATGCTCTAAAAGATGAAAAATACGCCATGTGTGATGGCAGCACTTTTGTTCTAACATTCGAAGGCATGAAACGCCTTAACTCAGTTATTACATATATAATTTCTTCTTGATACTTACGTTTATTAACATTTTGTAATGCATGAATCATATACATGATATTTTGTTGCATTTTCTAATCTTGTAAAAAGATTTACATCAGTTCCAGTTAGTATAACTTTTATTATCATTTCATTTTTCTTAAAATATTCAACAATTTTAATTATATGATCAAATAAAATTGATTTATGCGCATCATCAAGATGCGCTATAACATCATCCAATAATAGAATCAGCGACCTTTTATCGTTTTTTATATTATTTTTTACAAAATTAATAAATGCACCTAGCAGCAACATCTTTTGCTCACCAGCAGAACAATAAGATGCGTTCATACATTTGGCAGTATAATCCATGATCCAATCAGCTTTATTTGGTCCAAATGTTGTAGAATTTGTGTAAAAATCTTTTGCCCTACGTGATGCTAGTTCTTCTTCATAACCATTAAAATTTGTAAAAATATTGCTCATTTTTGATTCAAATTTTGGGAAAACATCATCAATGTCCTGATCTTTTGCAATTTCTTTTGCAATGTATGCTCTGCGGTTTGCTATGTCTGTACCTAACTTTGCAAGCTGCTTTTCTATAATGCACAACCAGCTGTTTACTTTTTCATTAATATTTTCCCAATTTTGTTTTATTATTTTTAGCCTTTCTCTTGCTAATTTTTCATATTCCCTTACTATTGATTCATGATCAGCAAATCTAGCACAACAAAACATATCTATAAATGCTCGCCTTTTACTTGGCGCTTCTACAAATAATCTATCAGTCTCGTATGTCATCCATAACACGTAATATTTTTTAGAAAATGTAGATAAATTTTGTACTTTTTTATCATCAACTTTGTATATTCTTTTATCATTTTCGTATCCGCAAAAAAACGACACACCGTCAAGCTCTAGCATTACACTCCAAAAATTTGAATCACGCTTAGCAATATCAACACTACTTGCCCGTCTTAATCCACGGCCATCCGCAAAGATAGAGAGCGCCTCCAAAACATTTGTCTTGCCCTGCCCATTTTGCCCATAAATAACAAAAATATCACTCTCAGCAAACTCTAATGTCACATCAGTATAATTTCTAAAATTTATTAATCGTAAGAAATCACTCATCTTTTTGTTCTAGTTTTAAAATCTTCTTTGCTTTACTGTAACTAACTGGAATTGAACAAATATATAACAATACTATTACAAAAAATGCACGCCAAGTATACACATAAATAATGGAAGCACAAACAAGTATTCCAAGTAAAAATGTTGTATAATCCTCCTTCTTTATATGTAATTTCTTTATCGTAAATGTCTGTATTCTAGAAATACATAACATGCTACTTATTATTGAAATAATCAAACAAATCCATGCACTAGGCTTAATATTGAATGCATTATACATAGCTAATGGAATTAAATTTAATATGGCACCAGCAGGTGCTGGCACTCCAACAGAAAAGCCATACTTGGCCAAAATGATGGAAGAGCTATCAGTCACAGGTACATTAAATCTCGCTAAGCGCAATGCCATGCAAATAGCAAAAAACGCACAAACAACCCACCCTGCCCTATCAAATTCATGCAAACTAAACATATATAAAACAAGCGCCGGACATACACCAAAAACAACTAAATCTGATAAAGAATCCAACTCTGCACCAAAGTGGCTGCAAACATTTAGCATCCTTGCCAACCGCCCATCCATAGCATCAAATATAGCAGCCCCTATAACTGCAAGCAACGCATACTCCCATTGTTGATGCATTGCAAATCTTACTTGCAGTAATCCAGTAAAAAAAGCTGATAAAGTCGCCAAATTTGGAACAATTTTTGTAATCGGGAATTTTGTAAAAATCCTGCGTTTATTTTTTTTGCGTAATTTCATGCATAAACCAAAAAAAACGTACTACAAGTCTACACAAAAATTATTGTTTTTCCAATTGCTGCATGCACTCATGTTTGCCATAATGTAATACATCAATAGACTGCATAATATATGATTTTTAGAGCAGAAAATATAAAAAAAACATACAACGGCCGCCATGTTGTAAATGACGTCAGCACATCGTTCAAAACAGGTGTTGTCACAGGCATTCTTGGGCCAAATGGTGCTGGCAAAACAACATTTTTTTCTATCCTTGCAGGATTAATTGCGCCAAACTCAGGCATGATCTTCCTTGATGAGTGCGATATCACGTTCACACCAGTGCATAAACGATCTAGAAAAGGAATAGTTTACCTACCGCAAGACTGCTCTGTTTTTACAGGATTAAACGTTGAAGATAACATACGTAGCATACTGGAATTACACGTTAGCAATAAACAAGACGAAGTTTTGCAGCATCTTTTAGAGTCATTTTCTCTAACACATTTAAGAAAAAACAAAGCGACAACGCTATCAGGTGGAGAACGCAGAAAAGTAGAAATTGCTCGAGCACTTGCAGCAAATCCAAAATTCTTACTCCTAGATGAGCCATTTTCTGGTATTGACCCAATATCAGTAACAGAAATATCAGATATAATCAGAAAGCTCAGCGTTATGCAAATAGGTATTATAATCACTGACCATAACGTTAGAGAAACACTACAAATACTTGATACTGTCTACATAATAACAGACGGCAAAGTACTAACACATGGCACACCAAAAGAGATAGTAGAGCACGAGGATGTCCGCAGACTGTATTTGGGAAGTAAATTTAGTTATTAATATGTATAATTTTTCAACTATCAGTTGAAATTTGTTTGTAAAAAAATAATCACGCAAGTCTAAAGATATGGTATACTATCGCAGTGTTGTTAGTGTGGTTACTTTATGAAAAAGTTGCTGTTACTTGCCTGCTTGCTGTGTGCAACAGCAACTGCGTCCGATAGTGAGAGTTTTGATATGGATGGTATACAAGAGAGAGGTGTAAAAAATGATGTACGCACTGATATTCCAAATACATGGGAAGAATGGGTTAAAAAATTGGGAAACAATCCTGATGATCATCAGTCTAAAACCAGTAGTCAGGTTGAAGAGAAGGAATACAAAGCTGTGTGCTCCGTTTTACAAAAAATTAGTAATAAAGAGTGTAATGAAGTTGATTTAAAAGAGATTGCTTGGAATATTATAGATCTTTGCATGGAAAATAATACTTGTGCTAAGAATATCGTTAAACATGCTTCATTTCGCAACTTCGATTACGTCCCTAATTACATGTATTGCCATTTAGCAAATGATGTTGAAGATCTGCTGTCGAACGTTGTTCAAGATACAGTTTATAAATTAGATCATGGCGGCGATATCACCAGACAAATGATGATATTACCTGAATACATTGCTACTGTTAGTGATGATGATACTTTTGGAATAGATAGTATAAATGAAATCTTTGACGAATACATCAGCATGCATCAACAAGATTACGAATACGATGACGTGTATTTTTTGAAAAGTTTATTTGTAATGCTATGCAGATTTCCTAATAGTTTATCAGAAAAAGTTCTTGATGAAATTGGTAACATAGTGAAATGCATAGGAGGTGATAACATAGTTAATGGTACACAAAATTCTTTGAGTTCAGCAAAAAGAGCACTTTGCCAGTGGCTATTAGATAATCATGTGGAGGTGTAGTATGTTTAATTATGTAGGTATGTACGTTTGTTGTATTTTGTATACAATTAGCTTTGGGTTCTGTTCGTCAAATAATTGTATACATGAACAGTTTGCAAGCACATTAAATGCATGTGCTGTATATCCGATAAGGAGTTCACAACTTACACAAAGTATTGTGGCAAGGGAAAGTGGATCTAAAGATAATCTTGCTATTGTTAACGTTAATGGTTATACTACAGTGTTAAGAAGCGGTATTATTGATCGAACATTTTTTCAATATTTATCATCGAAGTATAATATAGGAAATTTTTGCAGCGAGTACGTCACAACACTAGACTTGTTGTATATCGATGATACAAAGCGTACTGATTTTAGTGACATGATATCCGATAGTAGAAAAAAGCAAAATAGGGTGATTTTTACGAGACTTATGCATCAAATAATGGATGTGTGGATACCTTTAAGAGATAAATTTCAAGCAAACTCAAATACATCTCAATTAAATTCAAGATATAATTCTAAAAATAAATATTGGAATAGAATTGATCTGGAATATTTATGTAAATATTCAAAGCTTTATAATAACAAACGGCTGTCCAGTTTTATCAACGCTGTTAATGCACAAATGAGTAACCGTGTTGATTGCAATATTGTACAAACTGTAATAGGAGATTTTCTTATACGATTGAGAAAATACGTTGGAACTGTAGCATGTGTAAACGGTGCTGATAAAATAAAAAGTTCTGTTATGCAAACCGAACATAATACAGACAATAAGAGCATGTTAGTCAAGGAAATAGATAAATTACTTGATGAAACAAGTAAATTACTTGAAGGAGGTATTAGTGTTGGTGATATTACCGTTGGTTGTCTACGATTAATACGTGGCATACACATAGAGATGGGAAACATTCTTGGAATTTATAATAGACTTCAAAATAGGAGAACAATATTGGATGCTAGATATGAGTATAAGTATGATGGGTGTTTCAGTATAGTTCCGCCTGACAAATACTTAAGTGATATTACTCACACAGAGCAAATGATTGATTATTTGGAAAGAGCATTTGGTTTTAAAATTAGATTTATCATTAGTGGAAAAGCTCCATGCTTAAAGTG
>CALXQI010000008.1 GCA_944390585.1 uncultured Alphaproteobacteria bacterium
GATGGGAAATATTATTTATATAAATTTGGTATAAAGCGTGATATTATAAAACAAACAAGTAAAATAAATAATTGTATACTTGATAATATTTCAACTGAAATTTGTATGGATTTATTTCTTGGCACAAAAAAACATGATAGAATGAAATATATACATGTTATTCAATCTGATACAATAAACATAAGCAAGAATATGAGTGCATTTTTGCAAGTTTTCTTGAATAGAAAATGTGACAGAAGCACTGAAAAATAGTTTATGTCAACATTAAGGCCATTTATAGAAACTATGTCATGCATCATTGCAAGATTACAAGAAGCATATCTTTGATTTGTTTTCAAGCATTGCAAAAAACTGCTACATTGATTAAATTGTATTATATACGTGGTTATTGTGCTATATGCGGATTAGGGGAGAACAGGATAATGCTCATATTTGGCCAGGTTTTGTGGATGCATTATCTACTGTGTTATTGGTTTTTATTTTTATTCTTGTTGGTTTTATTTCAGCGCAGATGTATCTTTCAGACACTATATTAAGTAAAAACTCAACTTTAGACAGTATGCGAAAGAAAATCGCGCATATGGCAAGAATGCTTGACTCTGAAATTTCTGGGAATACAAAGTTAAAAGAGAATGCCAAGTGCTTACAAATGGAAGTAGCGCGTTTAGAAAAAGCTTTAAATATAACAAAAACACAACTGAGTACAGCAGAGTGCAGTAAAAAGGATTTAACTGATAAAATATGTGCATTAAATATTAGAATAAATGAGCTTGGCAAAAAACTTGATATTGTGGAGAGTGATAATCAAAAAAAGGAGGCAGAAATAAAAAAATTGACACAGTTTAGTGGATATCAGTCCAAGTTTTTTGAATTATTACAAAATATTGTCAAAGATAAAAATGGTATTATGATTTCTGGAGATAGATTTATTTTTCAATCAGAACTGTTTTTTGATAGTGCTTCAGCGACATTGAGTCAAGATGGATTGCAACAAATTAAAAAATTAGCTGAGGTAATAAAGGAGATAGGTAAAAAAATACCATCTGATATTGAATGGATATTGCGTGTAGATGGCCATACTGACAATCGCCCAATTTCAAATGATCAGTTTAAATCAAATTGGGAATTGTCAGCTGCAAGGGCTATTGCTGTTGTTAAAGCACTGATTGCTTGTAATATACAAGAAAAACATCTTGCAGCAGCCGGTTTTGGAGAGTATCACCCTTTGACGAGTACGGGAGGTGATATATCAAAAAATAGGCGTATTGAGTTTAAACTTGATATGAAGTAATATGTGTGTCGTCTGTAATACGTAGGTGATTATTTAAGTATTCGCAATTAAAATATAGATCTTTAATGACTTGGAGATAGCATGTTTTTATTTAATAATTAGTAATTTTTATTGCAATCTTTGTTTATTAGTGAGAAAAATAGTAATCAGATATATAGTTTGTAATAAAGATTGAAGAGTGTGTATTTTTTAATCTTATGCTTAGTTGTATATACATTTAAATATGAAATATTAACTTAACAATGTTTGGGTTGGATATAACGATTGCAACAATTTTTGTGTTAGTATCTTTGTATATTTACTTGAGTGTTGTGCATGGATTTTGCTGAATTTATTAGAGAGTATGGGTATCTTGCAGTCTTTTTTGGCGCAATGATAGAAGGTGAATCTGTTGTATTAACTGCAAGTGCCCTTGCTGCATGTGGTTATATGTCGATTTACAAAATTTTTGTTATATCTTGTATAACAACAATTTTTGCAGATCAGGGACTATTTTGGCTAGGACACAGGATGGGGACTGAGTGGATTGTAAAACGTTTCCCAAAGGTTGCTAGTGTTAGAGATCGTGTTTTTTCTTTATTAAAGAAGTTTGATATTGCATTTATATTTTCTTTTCGTTTTATATACGGAATAAGAATTGCAAGTCCACTTATTATAGGCGCTGCTAGGCTTAGTCCGATACGGTTTTCTGTATGCAACGCATTGGCAGGCATTGTATGGGCAATAATCAGTTGTACAGCAGGTTATAAAATTGCAAAACTATGTGGAATTGAAAAATTTAGCGCAACAAAAGCGTTTATGTTGATAGCATCTATTGTTGTTCTATTTTCTTTTATTGTTGGGTTAGTAATAAAAAGGGTACATAAAAAAAGCACAGATGATTAGTGTATTGCGTTGTTTTTTAAAAAACAGTAGTATGGGGTTTTGATTAAAGCGTTACGCACAATGCATGGTGTTGCACATCATAGTGATTTTTTATCTTATACACAAGATGAACAATATGTCAAAATAGAAAATATAACAAAATCGTATAATGGAAGGATTATATTAGATAATATTTCATTAACAATAAAGCGTAATGAATTTTTTGCATTACTTGGTGCTTCTGGATGCGGTAAGACTACGTTGTTACGTATTCTTGCTGGATTTGATACACCAACATCAGGGACTATTACAGTTGATGGGATTGACGTAACTGATACAAATCCACGAGATCGTGGTATTGGCTTGATGTTTCAATCTTATGCATTATTCCCAAATATGACTGTAAGAGAAAATGTTATGTTTGGATTAAAGCAAGACAAGCTACAAAAAAACGTAATGAACAAGATGACAGATGATGTATTGGAGCTTGTAGAATTAACAGAAATTGCTAATAAAATGCCACATCAGATCTCTGGTGGGCAAAAGCAAAGAACAGCCCTAGCAAGAAGTATAGTAAAACGTCCAAAATTATTATTATTAGATGAACCAATGTCTGCATTGGATAAATATTTAAGAGAAAAAACACAGTTTGAATTATGCAATATTCAAGAAAAAATTAATATTCCGTTTGTGATAGTAACTCATGACCAGGGAGAGGCAATGGCTATGGCTGATAGAATGGGAATTATGCATAACGGCTGTATTACACAGATTGGCAAACCGCACGAGATATATGAATTCCCAAATTCAAAGTATGTTGCATCATTTATTGGTGATATTAATTTCTTTGATGGAATTGTTACAGAAATTGGAAATGACTACAGTATTGTAGAATCAGATGATATTGAGTGCAATTTTTATATAACAAATACTGGAACAATACCTGTGGATTCGCGTGTGACTGTTGCAATTAGACCGGAGAAAATCATGATTTCGAATTCAAAACCAACCTATCCACGTAATTGGACGTCTGGCATTGTCAAAGAAATTGGTTATTGTGGTGGGATTTCTGTTTATCATATAGTTTTACAATCAGGAAAAACAATAAAAGTCGTATTGCCAAATCTTGTTAGAATGTCGGAACGCAATATTACTTGGGATGATGTTGTGTATATTTTGTGGCGTGCAGAGAATTGTATAATTTTACCATCCTAATATTGTAGTTTTGTATTGCTTATTATTGCTGATATGTTATCTGTCCTTGCACAACATTTGGGTTTGGATATTGTGGGACTTGTGAATAATCACCAGTTGGTGGTTGTTGAGGATACTGTTGTTGTGCGTACGGATCTTGTGGTACGTTCGGAAATTGTCCAAGTGGTTGCATATCTTGAGGTTGCTGCATATTTTGCTGTCCTGGATAGATTTGTGAATCAGGATTAATTTGTTGCTCAGGAATATTTAAGTCTGCATCAATAGCTGGTTGTATTTGCAATACTTGTTGATTACTTGGTAACATTTCGTTTTGACTTCCTTGAGGCACAGGTTGCTGTTCCTGTATATTTAAAGCGTTGACTGGTTGTATTGGTGATTCTGCTGATGGGACGTTTTGTTGCTCAACAATTTGTGTTTCAAAGGATGTATTTCCTCCTATCGCAAGAGTTGGCGCATTCCGAGCTGTGTCAGTTGGTGGCACTTGTTGTGAAGGTGCATCTTCAGTAGTTTGATTGTCTTGGTTCTTTGGCTTTTTTGTCCTTTTTTTATCATTATTCCCATCATTTACATGGTCTCCTTCACTTTGATTACTACTATCTTGCTTCTTATTCTTTTTTGTGTTCTTCTTACCTTTTTTGCCTTTCTCTTCTTTTTTGCCTTTCTTTTCCTTTTTGTCCTTTCCTTCCTTCTTTTCCTTCTTTTTTCCCTTTGCTCCTTCTTCTTTTCCACTACTTGCCTTTTGCTTTTTTACTTCTTGTTCTGTTGGAGTATTATCTTGTGCATCTGATGTATGAACACCGTTTGCTGCACCTGGTTGCTCCTGTTTTTCTTGATTTTGTGGAGCTACTTGTGGCAATTCTTGCTGTATGGCATTGGTTTCTGCTTGTTGTACATTTCCTGGCGTTACATCATTCTGTGTTGCGCTATTATCTGTGTCTAGCTGTTGTGTCTTTTCCACTGTGTTGCCAGTCTTCCCTGCCTTTAATTGCTTTATGAAAAGTTGTTTTTGTTCTACCTCACGCTCTAATTGACATATCAAAGTCTCACGATTAGTATCCAGTTGCCGTTGCTGACTATTGATGTTATCAATTTGTGTTCCTACATCATCATCTTTGCTGCCAGAATCCTTTTTCCACTTTTGCATGAAGTTTGGTCCAAGCTTTGCATCTACTTGATGCAATAACAATTGCTGAGAAACAATTGACATGATAGCTAGCAATAAATATTTCTTAATCATGATCTACACCTCATCTAAAACTTACTAATCGTGTTTTTCCCTTACCTTTTGTCTTATTTTTTAGTGAAACTGGCGTTTCATCATCATCGTGGTTTGTCTCATCATCGTTTTTTGGCAGCATATTATTTACTTTCATTAAATTAATGTCATCTATGGTGATAATATCAAGCGATATTAATCCATTAATTTGTTTTTGAGAAAATTGCTTTATAGTTTCTCCATTTTGATTGACAAAACGTACATGAATATTCTCATTATCTTTTGCAACAAATAGTGAATCTATACTTTTGTTATACATGTGTAATTTTGCTACTATTTTCCCATCATCGTTTAAATAGATTACTATTGCTGATGTGGCTGGGTTTGAGCCATGTTTAACATTAACGTATATAATTTTTTTCTCCATATCAACTGGACTAACTATTTCACCATTTTTTTCTACGCCAACTATTGTAAATTTAGATCCATCTGGAATATCTTCATTGCTTTGCATTTCATATGTTTGTGCTTTACTACCATTAACATATACAAAATATGTACCATTTTCATAATATCCAACAGTAATGTCGTTAATTTCTCTAATATCTGTCATTTTTTTATTATTTTTTACACTAATAAGCAGTGTTGCATCTATATTTTCATTTGTTTTTACATTGTGAAGTCGCAGTTTATTGTGAATTTCTCCATTCACTACAGCGTCTTCTGTTATTTTATCAGTATTCTCGCTGACATTACCGGAACTATTTGACTCTTGTTGATGTGCTATTGGAATGAATTTTTGTTTAGGTGCGCCTGGCAACAAGCTTGTATCGTATGGAGTTTGCATAAACGTTGATGTTAGCCGCTTCATTGTAGGAAATACCTGGTTCTGAGGCATAGACATAGGTGCTGTAGGAACTGGTTGTGGAAGTTGTGTTGGCATAGGCGCAGGTGGTTGTTGTATAGCAGGCGGTATTACTGCTTCTGGAGCTTGTGGCATTGCTTGATCCGGTAGAGGTGCTGCAGGAACGTGTTGTGGAAGATCCATAGGCTGACCTTGTTCTGCCGTAGCATTAGATGCTGCAATTGGCTGTGGAGATTGTGCCGGCACAGGCATTGCAGGTGGCTGTTGTGTGGCAGGTGGCATCACTGCTTCTGGAGCTTGCTGCATTGCAACTTGTTCTGGTACAGGAGGTTGTGGCAGCTCTGCTGGTTGTTCTGGAGCGGGTGGAGTAGGTTGCGGTATTGCTTGCTCCGGTAGAGGTGCTGCAGGAACGTGTTGAGGAAGATCCATAGGCTGACCTTGTTCTGCCGTAGCATTGGATGCTGCAATTGGCTGTGGTTGTCGTGCAGGTGCAGGCATTGCAGGTGGTTGTACGGCAGGCGGCATTACTGCCTCTGGAGCTTGCTGCATTGCAACCTGTTCCGGTACAGGAGGTTGTGGTAGCTCTGCTGGTTGTTCTGGAGCGGGTGGCATAGCAGGTTGTGGTATCGCCACTTCCGGGGTTTGTGGCATTGCAATTTGTTCAGGTACAGGTGCTACAGGTGGTTGAGGTATAGCATCTTGTGGTGGTATGCCATCTGGTTGTTGAAAGGATAAATTTTGTTCCTGCTGCATGTTTTGTTCTTCAGAAATTGGGATGATGTATTCCCCATCTTCACTTGAAAGAGGTGTTATTTCACCATTAGATAATGTGAATACACTTGGTTCAGACAATTCCTTATCTATTCTTACAGCGTTATAAGTACCGTTGTAAGAATTTTGAATTTTTGGCTCATTTTTTATAACTTTACCGTTTTGTACATGAATGTATATAAAATTTTGGAAGTAATATTTGCTGTCTTCTATCTTTGTCTGCAACATTGGTACATTATTTTGAAAATAACAAGTAACAGTATCGCCTTCTTCTGAAATTAGAGTATATGTTCCATCATGTATTGCACACATTGGACCTTGTTGTACCTGACCATTTACAATATCAATGGCAACAATTGGGTCCGCTACAAAATATTTAGCAGATTTAGCATCAAGTGGATCAGGTGTTTCTACTGATCCGTCAGTAATTCTTGCAGGAGTGAAGAATCCATCATTTCTAAAGAACATGTAATCGCCATCCTCAGCCATTGCGCCAAGTGGCGTACCATTATCATCTGTAACAAAGAAAATGCCTGTATCTGTATTTTTAATGCTTTGTTTCTGGTTATTAATATTTTGAATACTTGTTTGTTGCATCATTTGTTGTGATGCGTACGTTGCACTGCAACATAAAAAAAGCACAGTTGTGCAATTGCTAATCAGTGTTATTTTTTTTTGACCAAATTTATTGTTCACAAAGCACTCTTGCACAAATCTTATAGATTAATTCTACAAATTAAAGATTAAATTTTGGTTAATGTAATACAAATGTGAAATAACATCATTGCAATGAAAACAGATTGCATACTAACATGATATTAGTGATAACAATTATGTTGACCTACGTTCACAATTTTTGATAGTATTTTGCAGGTGCCATGCCTGCTTGGTGGAATTGGTAGACACAACAGACTTAAAATCTGTCGCCTTATTGGCTTGCCGGTTCGAGTCCGGCAGCAGGTACCATTTTGTATAGGGGGTATGTATGAAACTAAAAACAAAAAGTAGCGCTAAGAAGCGTTTTAAGTTAACGGGAAGCGGACTTGTAAAAATGGCTCAATGCGGCAAAAGACATAATATGCGTAAACGTAGCAGCAAGATGCTGAGGAATGCGCGTGGTACAACTGTTATGCATGCAAGTGATGCCAAAAAAGTACGTAATAACTTTTTTCATGTTTAGGAGGTAAAAATGGCGCGTGTTAAAAGAGGGATGACTGCTCATGCAAGACATAAAAAAGTTTTACTTGCTGCAAGAGGTTTTAGAGGGCGTTCTTCAAAGTGCTTTAGACCAGCGATAGAGCGTTTGGAAAAAGCTTTGGCGTATGCGTATAGAGATAGAAAAAACAGGAAACGTGAATTTCGAGCGTTATGGATACAGCGTATAAATGCGGCAGCAAGAAGTTTAGGTATGAAGTATTCAGAATTGATTGCTAAAATGCATAAGTCGGGGATGCAAGTAGATCGCAAAATTTTGTCAAAGCTGGCTGTGGAGCAACCGGACATTTTTGCTGGATTGGTTAAGAAGGTTAAAGCACAGTAATAAAAAAACGCGGCCGTGGCGGAATTGGTAGACGCGCAGCGTTGAGGTCGCTGTGGAGAGATCCGTGGAAGTTCGAGTCTTCTCGGCCGCACCATTGTGGGGTGATATTTTGAGTGCACTAAATTATAGTATAAGAGATATTTTGAGGGTAGTTTTACCAATTCTTCTAGCGACTTTATCAGTTAATTTGATGTATGCAGCTGATAGGCTTGTACTTGCGCGTTACTCTGTTGATGCGATGAATGCTGCCGCAATGTCATCTTATATTGTTTCTCTTCTGACGTATCCATTCATTAGCATTGCAGCCATAGCCGAGATTTATGTTGGTCAGTATAATGGAGCAAAACAGTATGATAAAGTGGTTTTGCCAGTATGGCAGATGATTTACTTTTCTTTACTTGCTGAGATACCATTGACAATTTGTGCTATTTTTTCTGAATATTTAAATTGGCTGCCAGAATTTTATAAAGAAGATGGAATAATGTATCAAAAAGTTGTGATGTATTTTAGCGAATTTTCTGTTTTATTTGGTGCTGTTGGCGCATTCTTTATTGGTAGAGGAAAGACAACAATGCTAACAGTTGCCATCGTATTATCCAATATCGTAAATCTAGTTTTAGATATAGTGCTAATTTTTGGTGTTGACGGGATTGTAAAGCCAATGGGTGTTGCAGGAGCCGCTCTTGCAACAGGGATTGCAAGTCTTTTACAGCTTGTTATTGTGTGCGTTGCTTTTGTTAGCAAAAAGAATAGAGAACAATATGGAACTCTTAAATATAGAAGCTTTGATAAACAATTATTTATGTCATGTATAAAGGTGGGCGCGCCATTAACTGTTGGTAGAATATTAGAAATATCTGCGTGGTACATTATATACGTTCTTTTAAGCCATGTATCTAGGGACCTTGCTACGATTAATGGGATAGCGGGTACTATGTACGCCATCTTTATATTTTTTGCTGAAGGTTTAAACAAAGGTGTTGCTACTCTATCTGCAAATTTAATAGGACGTGGGGATTTGGATGGTATAAAGCGTTTGTTTAGAATTTTTAATATTTTTGTTATAATTTTTGCAATACTTCTTATACTGCCTATAGAATGTTATTTAAAAGAAATTTTGCATATTATGATGTTGGATACAGAAAGTATTATACCTTTGTATCCAGCAATAAAAAATGTTATGAGGTTAGAAATAGTTTGTATTAGTGTAGAATCAATAATGTTTGTTGTTTCTGGGATTTTATTGTCTGGCGGTGATTCAAAAAAGCAGATCCAAATTAACATGTCGTGCTTGTGGATTGGTATGGTTATACCAGCTTGTATTTTATACTTCACAGGTAATCTTTGTAAAGTTGAACAAACATATATGTTGGCATGTGTATGGGCAATATCAAGTACAGTTTTGCTATATTACAGGTATAAGAGCTTAAAATGGTACAACAAGCTGGTATAAAAATAGAAAAAGTATGGAATGAGCATTTTAGTTTATGGTTATTTGTTTTTACATCTTCTATTACCTGCGGAATTGTTTTTTTTGGTGCGCTCGTGGGGATGGGGTATATGCTTTCGGAAAGAGGCTTTACTGTTACTAATATTTCAGGGATTTTACTTGGATCGTTGCCGTATAGTTTTAAGTTTATTATTTCTCCGATAGTTAAAAATGCTATTGCAAGGCAAAAAGATAAGTGTTTGTACATTAAACGTACATCTATTGTATTGCAGATTATAATGTTTATAGGAATGTCTTTTTGTGGCGGATATACAAAGGAATCTTATTCAGTTATTATATTCTTAAATTTATTTTTAGTTACTTTAGCAAGTTCTATTAATGATTTATTTGCAGATTACATACGATTAAGATATTTTACTGGTAAAAGAATTTGTGTTATTACATCTGTTGGGACTATTGGTTTTAAAGTTGGTATGTTGTTATCAAGCGTATGTGTATTATATATGGCAAATTATTACGGCTGGCACAACGCATTTATTTTTGTTGCATGTTTTATTATATGTAATACTATTTCTTCTATTTTGTTAAGATTTAATGATACACGTGATGATAATGTAAAGCACATTACAACAATTAAACAATATTTTACATTTTATAAGCAGCTTATGGCAAAATATGGAGCAATTTCTATTGTGTTACTAATATTGCTTTTTAAAATATCTGATAGTTGTATTAACGGATTAAAGTCTGTTTTCTTACATCAACTTGGAATTGATAAAATATCTTTTGCAAATATTTCTCAGTTCACAGGGATTATTATTATGGTGATTATGGGGGCTGTATCGAGCATTTGCGTATATAAATTTGGTACAAAAAAGTGTGTCTATATTTCTTTTTTATGCGAAATATGCGCTTGTTTATGTTTTTTAATTTTATCATTGGTTAAAACAAGTATTATAGAACTATTCATATTGATTAATATTTCAACATTTTTTCTTAGCTTTTCATCGATGATATATAGAACATATATATCTGAGATTGCTGATGGTGATATAAACTCTTACACAGTCTTGATTTCTATGGGCTCTCTTTTTAGATCTTTTGCTTCTTACATGGGTGGTATTATAATTGATCACTTTTCTTGGAGTGTTCTTTATGCTGTATGTTGTATTTTTACGATTATATGCTCAATTGCAATAATAAAAGCTAAAATAAAATGTATATGTTAGTTTTTTATATTTGTTGTTGCTTATATTTTTATTACTTGATTGTGTGAGATATTGATCAAATTGGATATATAATAATAGCATGAGTATAGAACTATATAAGCAACAGTATTTTTAGTATAGATAAGGTATAGTTTTTAAAAAATAAATAAGATATATATTATTTTAAAAGTTGATTTTTTACACTGTTTTTTGAGAAAATGCTGTATCTTGCGTAATAGATGTTTTTGTAATGAGCTTTAGATGTATTTTGTGTGCGTTGCAGTGTTGTGCGTTATTTTGTGCATATGATATCTCAGCTGAGCAGATAAAGAAGGTAGAGTTTGTTGGATGCCAGCGTGTTAGTAAAGAGACTGCTAGTATGTATTTTCCGTTGCATGTAGGTGATTTTGTTGAAGAGACAGATGTGAATGATGCTGTAAAATCTCTATATAGCACTGGTTTTTATGAAAAAATATCAACAAAGATACATAAAGGTGTACTAACTGTAGATGTTGTTGAGTATCCAGTAGTAGAGAGGGTTGCGTTTGAAGGCAATTCTAGCATAAGTGACCAAGACATTATAAGTAATGCCAAGATTATCCCAAATAGCGTCTTATCTCCTGGTAAGATTAGAGAAATACAACAAGGTATTTTGGAAGTATATAGGCAAATGGGGTTTTATGGGGCATCAGTTATAGTTAAGACCGTTAAACAGCCAAATAACAAGGTAATCTTAGTTTTTGAAGTTAAGGAGGGTAAGAAAGCAAAAATACGTGAAATACGTTTTATAGGTAATAAACACTTTAGTTCTAGAACGTTGCGTGATGTGATTTCATCAAAAGTTACAAGGTTATTAAGATTTTTTGTGAACGATGATATTTATACTCCAAGTAGATTGCAGCTTGATAAACATTTATTAGAAAAATATTACACAGAGCGTGGATTTGTTAAAGCTAGAGTTGTGTCTGCTGTTGCTGCACTGAATCAAAACAAAAGTGGCTTTGTTATTACTTTTACAATTGATGAAGGTGAGCAGTACAAAGTGAACAATGTTGTAGTAAAAAGTACTGTGCAAGGATTTGATTGTGAGAAAGTACAAAAAAAATTGTATAGTAAAAAAGGAAAAGTATATAACTCATTACTAGTTGCTGCAGATACAAATATTGTTGCTAGGGAATCTTTAAATGATGGGAGTGCTACAAAAGTCGTACCAATTACAAAGTGTGATGATGATAAAAAGAGTGTAGATATTACTATTCATGCAATGGAGATTGAAAAAATATATATTTCTAAGATTGTAATTCTTGGTAATACGAGGACGCGCGAGCATGTAATACGTCGTGAGCTTGTACTGCATGAGGGGGATGTTTATACAGAAAACTTAGCTAATTTATCAGAAAGCAGATTGTATGATCTTGGATTTTTTAAAAGCGTAAAGGTTAGTGCTGCTCCGGACCCAAATTCTGTTGGTCGTTGTGTTGTCTATATCGAAGTTGAAGAACAGCCTACTGGACAGGCAGCATTTTCTATGCAATACACTTATTTATCTGGGTTAGGCACAAATGTTGCATATTCAGAGGCAAATTTTTTGGGCACTGGCAAGAGCTTTGCAATTTCTATCTCTTCGCAAAGAACGTATAAGGATAAGCGAGAAGTTTCTGATAGTCAAGAAAAGATCACAATGTCAGATGGGCAACAAATGCCAAAGGCAAAAATAGTTAGAAAAAAGAAGTTTGAAATATTGCATAATGTAACAACTTCTGTTGGAAGTAAACATATATTCAACACAAATATTGATGGTGTTGTAAGCTTATTTTCAAGAAATGCAAGTAGCTTTTCTGCTGTGGATATGCGAGAGCTAGGTGGCTCTTTTGGTATTAGTTATAAATTGAATGATAATTTTTATCAAGAAATTGAGTATATGCTTACACAAAGAAGGTATGGCGGTATATACGAATATGAAAGTCCGATTTTTAAACAGATGTATATAAAGAAAAATGCACAAGGGAAATGGCCATTTAAGTATGATGATATAAAATACAAAAATTGCGTATCATCCTCTATAACACACACAATTGGCTATGATGTTTCTTTCTTGACTGGCTTGCGTGGAAATTTTAACGCTAGTTTGCAAACAACGTTTGCTGGAATTGGTGGTGGTGTTAGACACTTAGCAAATGAATTAACTTTGTCTTATTCATGGAAGATTTTTGGCAATACAAGTGCAAGTATAATAGCCAGAGGTGGAATTATGACAAAAATTGGTAATAAACCGATTAGCATTGTCGATTCTTTTATTTTGGGAGATTCTGGCTTTAGAGGATTTGCTGTGGGTGGTATTGGTCCACAGGCTGTATATGGGCGTGTAAAGTATGTTGAAAACAAGAAGAAGGAGATTGTTGCTGTACCTACATCTGTTGCTGACCAGTATATTGGTGGCAAAAAGTATTGGACGTTGACTACACAATTATCACTACCGCTAGGATTCCCAGAAGAATTTGCTGTACGCTTTTTGACGCTCTTGACTGCTGGTTGTGTTTGGGATCCGCCATATACTGGTGATGATGTTATAAAAAAAGTAAAAAATGATATCGTAAGGTGTGATGACGAAATAGTAGATAATGAACATCATTTATATACACATAAAATTATTAATTCAAAGAAGATTAGAATGTCGCTGTCATTTGGTATACATTTAGTTACGCCTATGGGCCCAATGTCAATCTATTACTCTGTTCCACTTGTAAAACATAAGAGCGACACGTTGCAACGTATTGGCTTTGAATACTCAACAGTGTTTTAGGATATAATGTGCTAGGCATTATATATTGTACTGTTTTATATTTTGTTTATTTGTAGATTAAAAATTTCATTATTTATAATATTATTTTATATTAAGTAAAAAACACTTGCATGTTTGCGTAAAGATGTTCTAGTGTAGTATTAGAGACGGTATTAATACTTATGGATAATGAAACATCTTTCAACAACATTAATGATATTAGCAGTGCAATGTATATCTAGTGCAAATGTTATGTGTAGTGAGCATCACAGTAGGCACTGGAATCGTTCAAGCCATACACATGGAGTTTCGCAAATACAAGAACGAGCTCTCGAACGACATCTTTCAGATGAACAAGAATCTCTTACAGAGGGACAAGAGTCTCTTCAAGGAAAACAAGGCCAGTTAACGACTAATAGAAGCAAACACAAACAACAGAACAAAGATATTGGGATGAGCAGTTCTTCTCGTATGAGGAGCCGCCACCATGAAAAACAAGTTATGACAATTACTGATGAAGAGCTGGAAAAAGTTACTAGATCTAGCAAACATTCTGATAAAGATAAAATTGAACATGCTCCTCGTAGACCTACTAGCAATAAAAATAGGCAAAGTGGACAGCATAATAAATTGGTAATAACAAATGTTCCGGTACACAGTAGTAAAAACTTAAGCAGTCCTTACGTGAGTAGTAGTGATGGAGAATCTAATAAAGAAGACGAAAAAGGCTCATTCTTTAATGGGATATGTGTGAATTTGTGTTATTTATTACGTACTGGCAGGATATATTTGGATAAATATAGAGATGTAAATAAAGAAAAAGCAAAAGATGTTAATAGTATGATTAGAAAAATAGATCGAAATTTTGATAATATAATTAGATTGGAAAATAACCTGGACAATGCAAAAAAAGTGCTGATGCGAAAAGATATATTAGACATAGGTGGAATTCACAATCTACATAAACAGTGTTTGCGACAAAAAAAAGCGAGCCAAGATTTAATATATGCATACAGCAACATGGTGCAAGATGAATTGAGAGTGTTCAATAAAGTTTGTCTTAGTTATCAAACATATAATGGGGTAGAGGATGTTCAGGGTGAATTGTTGAACTGTATTAATAGTATGTTTGGTGTTGGGGTGAAGTTAAACACAGTTTGTGAAACCTGGAGATCTATACTAAACAGCATTGAACAGGATATTGTGAATTACTATGATGCATTATGCAGTTTTACAAATTTTTATGAAATTGATACGAAGATACGCGCAAATGATATCACACTTGGTGATGCTATAGATGCCATACAGCAGAAAATGAAAGAAGGGATAAAGCCGCACTTCATCTCTAGAATGTATTATACAATGCTAGATATTGGTAATCAGATTCTTGCTAGTAATAAAAATAAAGAAAGTTCTAATCAAGATGAAGACAAGAGTAAAGAAAGCTCTGATCAAAAGAAAGAAAGTGTTGATCAAAATAAAAATGTGAAATGTGCGATAATTGGGTTGCCTTACATTATGAGGGATGAAAATAGTGATTATTATGGCGTGCATCATGTTCTTTTGTCGTTAAATCAAGAAGGATATAGTTGGAATGATGTAATTGCATGTACAAATGCTTTTCTTGATGGATGCAAATCAAAAATAAATGCAGTAGTAGCCAAGCATAACAAAGATATTAACAAACAACTGGTAAAGTTTCTGGTGCAGAAACCTTTGTACGGCCCATCGTTTGAATACAATTGGAGACAAGATTGGTGTGTGAGAAAACTGATTGAAAAACTAGTCTGATAACAGTATGTTAGAATATATCGGTGCAGTTGCATGTTCTCTGATCTTGAAGTAGTGTTTTTGGGACATTAGCACGGCCAACTCCTTTCTACTAACGGCAGTAGTTTTGAGTTATTAAATGGTATACTATCAGAGTAGTGTTCCATTGCCCCACAGCTTTTGATTAGCTTTTTGTACTTGGCATTAACTTACTATACTGTTGTTCTTATGGTATTTTTAGAATAATGGCATAGTGCGACTCCTTTTTAACATGGAATCTAGTTTTGACCCATTAAAGAGTATCCAGCCAGAGCAGTTTCCTTTCACTTTTATCTTTTAGTTAGCTTTTGTACTTAGTCTTAACCTGCTTATGCCGTTGTTCTTATGGTATTTTTAGAACATTAGCTATAGTGCAACTTCTTCTTAAAGACAGCATCCAGTTGATTTATTTAAATATCTATAATATCAACAGGCTGCTTTTAACAAAAAGCTATGAATTTATTTTTACTCTTAAACAAATTATTTAACCAAGGATTGGATCGATCTGTTTTATGGATTACCATTCAATGTTTGTGCAGTACTAATTTCAGTTAAATTATTTTACACATAAATGAATTATATACGAATATTTCAACAACTATTGTACAAAGCATTTACTAACTGATAGTCAATGTTTTTGCTATTTACACATCCACTCATCGCCTACAATTGGTGTTTTCGCATTATATTTATTGCTAAAAGTGTTGTAATTAATCTTCAAGTAATTTATCTATTTCTGCTTTTGATAATGTTTTTGTGCTATTAGTTTCGCACTTGTCGATCAAAAACTGTATAGTTTTTCGCTCAATCAAACTAGCTTTTTTATAATTAACAGCTCCTGGATTTTGTCTATAATACTTTATAATATTATCAGATTGCATAGGATTACTGTATACTTCAGAATATATAGCTTGCGTTAATTCTTTTTCACTTACGATAATATTATTGTCCTGTGCAATTTTATTAATTACATAACCAAATTTAACACGTTTATCAATTAAATCTTTATATTCTTCTGCTAACTCCTCCTTGGTTTTTGAGTAATCAGGTTCTGCTGGAGACGCTGATTGCTTGATTGTATTCACAACATTATTGGTTTCTTGAATACGCACAGAATCAGGTACAGCAAAATCATATTCTTCTGAAATATAATTCATTAACTGCTGTTTATAGTATAAAAAGATAAGATTTTTTGCGCTTTGTTCTATTGATTTGCTGATATTATCATCGTTTAGAGTAATTCCTATTCGCTTTAAATAATCCTCCCACGTCAATCCAATAACACGCTTTTTTACTGAGCGTAGTATAACATCAAACTCAACACCATTTTCTCCTGACCACATAAAAGATTCATTACATTTTTTTCCAACAAACATTTTAATAAACTCATTGTGTTCTTCTTTATTTAACGGAACAATGATGCTTGATGATGTGCTGTGTTTTTTGTTTTCCACACCATTTATTTTACATTTTGCATTGTACATTACAAAATCGCCACACTGTACAGTATAATCGCCTTCAACATCATCAAAAACTGGTCTTTCGCTCATAATTCTTTGTTTTTCATTCTGTATATCCTCTTCAGAAATAGAAATTTCAACCTTGTCCAATTTGCATGCAAAGTATTTTAATGTAAATTCAGGTTGCTGTTCGATTTTTAACGTACAAACAACCTCCTTTCCATGTATGTACTCATTTTTGATTTCGTACAGAGGTTTGGATGCTGGCAGTAATTTTTCTTCAGTTACAATTTTACTACAAGCATCAGCAACAAGCTCTCTAATCGCGTGTTCTACTACCTCATGCTCAAAATTTTTTCTTACAATATCAGTTGGTACATGACCTTTTCTAAACCCTTGCATTTTAAACGTCTTTGCTTTTTCTGTGATATACTTACTAATTTGCTCTTCTATTTCTTCAGAAGCAAGTACAATTTTGTATTCATTTGATGTACCGTCAGATTTTATTTTTTCAACACTCATAATGACAACAACTCCTTATAACGATATTGGTGCGGATGGGGGGACTTGAACCCCCACGACTTTTGGTCACCAGAACCTAAATCTGGCGTGTCTGCCATTCCACCACATCCGCCTGACACATAAATTTTACATCAAACTTAGATAATGAACAAGTCCATGTTATTTTGCAACCTCCGCAACTATATTTATGTAATTTCAAGTGGAAATACTTATTATTTTATAACATTATGTTATTATACTACAATTTTGTAATTAAGAACTTGTATACACATGCTAAATACTTGTCAATGGCGGATGGGGTGGGATTCGAACCCACGAAGGAGTTGCCCCCTTGCCGGTTTTCAAGACCGGTGCCTTCAACCTCTCGACCACCCATCCATACTCAGTTTCTTTGTGACAAAATCATCCATGGAATTACCAACAGGTAAAAACTCTGTATCAATGAACTTAACGTGTTGCTTGAACACGTTATGGATCTTAACGTAATCTCGCTTTGTAGTCAATAACTCTGCTTTTGATCTTGATGCACCATTAATTAATTTTTTTATTTCAGTTATTGTATATTTATGGTTTTCAGAAAATTGTATAAAGTCAATAACATTTAATGATAAAGAATTTATAACATGCTTAAACGTATCTGGTTGCCAAGTAGAGCAAAATGCTACAATATTTTTGTCTTCTAAAGCATCAGAACATGTGTAACTTTCTTCTACGTAGAAGCATGGTTTACTATCTATGTGGTGTTTTATAGAGGCGTATTCTTTACCAACGACGATAACAGCATCACAGAAATTTACAGCATCACGAACGCGTTCACGTAAAGGACCTGCTGGAAAGACTTGCTCGTTGCCAAAGCCGTGCATACCATTTACTAGTAAAAATCTAATGGACGGTGTTGTCATTTTTCCAAACAGCTTATTTGTTACTACAACATTTGCACCAGATAGTACAATTGCATCGGTTACTGCAGAATTATTTTTGCCTATCCATGTTTCACCGTATTCAGATAGTAGTAGTGCATCGTTTCCTACTTGTGTGTATGTATGCATTTTGTTATCGACTCTCAAAACGTTTGTAAGATATCCTCCGCGGCCATTAGCTAGTAAACTTGGTACAAATCCGTTCTTACTTAATATTTTGAACAACATATGCATAGCTGGAATGCACAGTGCATCACCTATAACAATTTGATTGACATATATAATTGGAAGTACAGAATTTTTTATACCAGTTTTGATTCCTATACTGTTTATCAAATTATATAAGGCCGCAATTGGCTGCAAACATTTTTCTATCTTAGTATCTTTTTTGTACCAGAATTCTGGAGCCTTTAAAAACATCGTACTAACGCAAAAAATCACTACCAATGGAGCGGGTGATGGGAATCGGACCCACGTCCCCAGCTTGGAAGGCTGGTGCTCTACCATTGAGCTACACCCGCGTGGTGGAAGAGGTAGGATTCGAACCTACGTAGACGCAATGTCGGCAGATTTACAGTCTGCTGCCTTTAACCACTCGGCCACCCTTCCACACATGACAGTCTACATTAATTGCAGATTTCTCACAATATTTTTTTAAGAGAGTGTTTTTAAATATTTAAAAATATATCTGCGATTTTATATACAATATATTAAAATACAAAAGAGCTTTAAATATATAATTATTTAGTCTCCATTCATTCCAATATTTACACTGTATGTGGCAGAAAAACATCCAAAAGGCCCAATCATTGCACAATTGGCGTACTGTGTAAGGATTCGTCTTGGATCTGCGTCATGCCAGTGGTCTGCCATCCAATAACACTTATTGAATATTTCATTTTTTCTATAATCATCATATGCAACTAATACAAAAACGTACAATACAACACCATTATTCCACTTTAATTTTTTGACAGCATCGTTAATAAGTGAGCTTTGATCTTTTGCATATATAACAATAATATTGTCTTGTATGTCATTATCTGCGTTTTTTATACCTATCCTTACTATAAAATCACTATCTCTATAATCTTCAAGGCCTTTATCTACTTCTTGTTTTTTGATAATTCTCATGTATCTATTTGCTATTGCATTGCCGTTTTCATCACATAACCACTTTTGAATGTATGATACAGTATTCTTATTGAGTAAATCCATGTTAATATCGATAAATCCAGAATTGCTGTTTGCAATATTATTGAGAGATGCTTCTATATTTGTTGTAGAAGAAGTATTATTAGAAATATCATGCTGCTCGTTGCGTGGTGTAGCATTTTCTTTTTCACTTACATCTGTACTTTCATCAACTGTATTGTATGTTGAATTATTATTTACTCCGATGCTAAAAAAGCAACCATTAGGCGTAATAAATTCGTACGTTCTATGTGTGGGGTCTATGTTATACCACTCGTTTACTGTGTTATATAGTTCTTTTTTCTCAACAATTTTAGTAATATCAAGTCTCACATAAATACTGTTGTAACAGCTAGCGTTAATAATTTTTGTTAATGCTTCTGTATTTTCTACAACTAAGACTTCTGGAACAGACATTTCTATTGTATTTTTGTCCCTGCATAATGATAAAATAACTTTTTTACCAATAGGAACAAAGTGTTTGCTGTCAGTTCTGTTTGTAAATTGAAGTAATGTCTGAATAAAAATTGGGGTTGGCAAGTTTTCACTTTTATGCACTATTACAATATCATCAGTTTGTGCAATTTTTTCAATCAATGCCGAAGTGTCCTCTTTATTTTTTACCTCGTAACTCTTTTTTAGTAATGACTTAGTTATTGTTTTTGTTTTCTGTTGTTGCATTTCTTCGCCAAATGCACTTGGGTTATTTAAATGTTGATTACTTGCTGCACATATTGTGCAGAAAAATGTCATGACAATTGTAAGATAAATGCTCATTATGATATGAAACAATAACCATTATATAATACTGCAACACAATAGTAAAATAGTCAACATTATTTGAACAAATTGTTATTATTGTGCTTCTTTTAAACTATCAATACTTGTTTTTATTGCAGACTCAAAATTAGGAACAATATACCCAAATGCATTATTTGTTTTTTCTTGAGATTCTTTTTGCTGCAAGATATCAAGTAACATACCATTTGTACCAGATACTATAACAATTGAGCCGTATTTTTTTGCTTTTTTAACAATTGTTTTTAGTAGATTTAATGCTTCACCATCCAAAAATGGTACATTCTTAAAATATACGATCTGAACTTTTGGATACTGTCCAACATCACGCAGATCTTCTTCAATTATTTTTGCTATATTTAAGCATAATATATTGTCAACCTGTATTACATGAATTTGCTTTAAAATATTATCAGGTATTTTTTTACTCTTTAAAAATCCATTTTTACTTAACATAAATTCTATTGTTCCAGAATCGTGTTTTCTAGTTGTATGGACTACTGCATCTTTTATTTTGACCATTCTTTTCCCAAAGAAAACCATTGATGTGGTAAACCCAATGATTACAGCTGGGATGAAGCCAAAAAATACAGTTGCCAGCACAGTTGCCCAAAAAATGTAGGTTTCATTATTTCTGTAATCAAAATACTGTAATATTTTTTTAGACCGTATAGTGCTTATTGCAAATGCGATTAATATTGCAGATATACAATATACTGGTATGTAATCTATAAATACATAACTGTACATTAAAAACAAAATAGATAATATTGTAATTGTTATCGTTCCAACAATTGTTTTTGTTTTAAACGATATATTTTTCATCGTATATGCTATGCTAGGACTGACAAATAGTCCACCACAAGCAACACTTAACAAATTTGAAATGCCAGAAGAAATCATTTCGGCATTGCCATACAGTTTTTTGTCCCCTGTAACACTGCCTGCTACATGAGTGCAAAAACAGCATTCAAGGGCAATGATTATTGATATTACAAAAGCATAACTTAGCGTATTTGCTAAAAAAATATCTGATGGCGTTGATTTTGCAAGCGTAGTAATATTATCTATTAATTGAGAATTTAAAAATTCATGTCCCGTAGTTTTTACGTGTAAAAAAGACGGTAATAAGTTAGTATCTGATGCAAAACCAACAATAACACCCAAACACATGTACAAAAAAAACGAGAAATGACTTTTTATTTTTTTCCTAATAATTATTAATGGTAATAAAAAACATACTGCTTGAATAACGTTTTTAAATGTTATCATATCAGTATTTGACATAAAAGTACTTAAATTTTCTATGATGCTCTGTGATGATTGGACCGTGCTGATTGATAAAATATACTGAAACTGATTTATAACAATTGCTATACAAACAGAAACAGTAATTGCAGCAACAAATGAGCCAGACAAATATTTTAATACATTGTTTAGCCTTAATAATCCAAATACTATCATCATTAATGATGCAAACATTGCAACAAAAAATAATCCACGATATTGATATTTTGCTAATATTTCAAACATTACTGTACATAGTGGAAGTGCCACAATAGAAATCTGATATCGCGATCCACCAAGTACTGCCGAACAAAAAGAAGCAATAGCGCATGAAATAATTCCTTGTACAGGTGCAACACCACAATATAGCGCTAGTGCAAGAGCTATTGGAAACAAGATCAAAAACATCTTTAATCCGCTAAATATATCATTTAGCAAAAAACTAAAGGAATATTTTTCTACATCAAGATTCAATAGCGAAGGGCATAATTCAAGCCTCCTTATAATTTCAACATGGCGTGATATTTTTCTTGTAATTCTCATCGCTATTTTAAAAATACATCTTTCTACTAAAAGTATACAAAATAAGTATTAATTTTTAGTTACTGTTTTAAATATAAAACTTTAAAAAATATAATTTACCGTAATAGTTGTAATTGTGATACAATCTTCTGTACGGGAAGTAGCGCAGCCTGGTAGCGCATCTGCTTTGGGAGCAGAGGGTCGGAGGTTCAAATCCTCTCTTCCCGACTTATTTGGCTATTATTTTATTTTCTATTAAAGATCAATTAATTAAACAATATTGAATAATATTATCTGTTTTTATATTGTGTATTTTGAATATTGTGCTATGTCTTAGTGTTGCAATAAATCCATGCTATATTACACGGATTATTTTTCATCATACCATTCTGCTCCTTCCTCTGCTCCAACTTTACCTAATTCATCTTCTTCTGCTCCAACTTTATCCTCTGCTCCAACTTTATCTTCTAATCTCTCCCCTTTCAAACCCTCTTCTCCCAACCCCATTCCTCCTAACCTATTGTCTTCACCCCTTACAACATTGTCGTTTGCCACTGGCACATCATTCAGGTCTGGAAGATTCTCATCAAGCAAATTACTATCTCCTACATTTTTTCCACCTGAGTCTGAGGTTTTACGTTCACCAGCATACCCATCTACTACAAGCTCACCATTGTTGCTCACATTTTCTAGACCACTATCGATTCTTTGGTTCCCGATTTCTATGCGATTATCTGGATAAGCAGGCATGTTTACATCACTATCTGAACTATCTGCGTTGTAATCACTGCTAGATGATAGTGCTACAGCGTCGACACTTCTTGGTGGATAGCTATGACGTGCATCATATTGTTCGAGTTTTTTCTTGATTATAGCATTTGTTTTTCTTAATAGCTCTGCTTGTTCATATTCCATGTCAGTAGTATTGAGTTTGTTTAAAGATTTATTAACTTTCAGTAATATCGTTTTAAATCGTCTTATAGCAGAACTTTTTTGTTCTAGCTTCTTTTTTATTTTTTCAAGATCATTGACATTTCCTCCTGAATTTTTAAAACTCTCTTCTATTGCGGTAAATTCATCATTTATATTGCTGATTGCTTTTTCAAAACCGTCTATCTTGTTTATAAGGTTTGCTTTTTGCGTGTTTAGTTTTTTTATTGCTTTCTCATAATATAATTTCTTTTTATATAGTCCACCTAGCAATTTTTTAATTTCTTCTGGTGAGTAATATTTTTGTGAATATTTTTGTGTTTCTTGATCAACAAGTTTTACTTGATTTCCAGATGCAAATACTGCACTACAGCAAAGTAGTGTGCTTAGAACCACTGATTTAGCTAATTTATTCATACATTCCTCCTTAAATATAATCAATTTTTATCCCTGATAATAATCTAACATATAAAATATTAACAATTTATGAATGCAGTATAATGCATGAACAAAGAAAAATTAGAATTATGTAATTGTTGTGCAATTACAAATTAATACATTTATTTTTTTGTAAAAAAACGAATTACATATAACATAGCTGTTACAATAATTAATATACACCCAATAAATAACATATTGTTAATATATGGTATAGAAAAATTAAAAATCATGATAATAATGTATAATAACAATATATAAGTTGTACAGATTTTGCTAATAAAGATTGGTGCTATTTGAATACTCTTTTTTCTGACAATAGCGTATATGGCACCAATAATTAATAATAAATCTCTTATAAGTAAAAATAATACAATACATAAAAATGAATAAGATGCATTATTTAATCCAAAATACATTGTAATACCAGCAGTATTTAAAAAAATCTTGTCCGCCAGTGGATCAATCATTTCCCCAAAACTTGATGTGCAATGAAACTTTCTTGCTAAATACCCGTCCAAAAAATCCGTTACTGCTGCAATAGCAAAAATGACAATAGACAAGCACCTTATGGAATTAAAAGTTAAGAAAAAAAACGGTGACAACAAAATCCGTAAACAGCTTAAAGCTGTTGGTATGACATTTTTACCCAATAATTTCAAGTTCATTAAAGAACATCTTAATTTCTTGCTCGGCATTTTCTGCAGAGTCAGAACCATGTACTGAATTTTTATCAACAGACTCTCCAAATTGCTTTCTTATTGTTCCATTTTCAGCAGCGCTTGGTATTGTTGCCCCCATTAAAGTACGATAGTCAGCAATTGCATTTTCCTTTTCCAGAACCATTGCAACAATCGGCCCGCTGCTCATTATAACGCACACCTCATCATAAAAAGGTTTATCCTTGTGTACAGCATAAAATCTACTTGCTTGTTCGTACGTTAATTTGACCCTCTTTTGCGCAATGATACAAAAACCTGCATCTTCTATCATTTTACATATCGCACCAGTAATATTGCGTTTTGTAGCATCAGGCTTTATAAGGGATAGTGTTCTTTCAACAGCCATTTATGAATAAAAATACTAGACACACACATTCATTGTACAAAAATTTTAAATTATGAACAACATCCAATAAAAATTTTTACCATGGACATTGTATTTTGTAAACTGTGACTAAGTAGAGCATACGTAAGGCAACCAACTATTGTACATATTAATTTGTTCCAAATCTACATATGATTTCTGTTGCAAAATCATCACACATACCGGCAAGCACCATTCCCCTTACTAACAACATTGCTCTGCATATTAGCATCATGTCCATATCCTCTAATGTGTTAATATACAGCATGTTGTCTTCTGTAAAAACTGAACGTAAAATATTTATTTGTTGATTTTTTATTCCTCTACCAACCCATTTTATTTTCATATCAATGTAATCTGACTCTCCTTCATTTTTATAAATATGTATTGATATTTTTTGATTTTGTTTTATTTCCATAATTGCTTTTTTTACAACTGTTTTTAACACAAGTAAAAATAATTCTGCATCACAATACATTTGCTCACTATTTGAATTAATATCAATACTGATTTCTGCATTTTTTTCTGAAATTAAATTATGAAAATCTAATAAACATGTATTAATTATATCTTTTGTATTTATACGTTCGTATTTTAGTTGCACATCATTTTGTGAAAACTTGCCAAGCCATAGCATTGTGTCTATTAAAGAAAGTAATTTTTCTGCTGCCTTAGTTGCATGTTTGCAGTATATCAATTGTTTATCATTTAGTATTCCAAAGTATTGTTCTTGTAAAACTTCTACAAAACTCATTATAGCGTTAATAGGTGTTGTTAATTCACAAGTTACATTTTGTATGAACCCATATTTCATCTGTATTATTTTTTGTTTTAACGCTTCGTTTTGTTCTTTTGTTGTGTTATAAGCTGTTTCAAGAGAAATATCAACTATAGTAACTAGATTAGAGCCATCAGGTAGTGGCGTGTAAGAAATATTGATGTGTTTTCCATCCTTCATATGCAGGATGCTATCTTGTGATGCTCTTTGCAGACTGGCTGTAATGAGTTTGGAAATTAGGATATCCGCTGTATATTCACCATCAAAAACGTCTGAACACTTTGTAAAGAATTCATTTATGTGCGTACCTATAAATTGCTCACAAGAATCAAGATTAAGCATCTGGCCAACTTTTTTATTTATAATTCTTATCCTATTATCTTGGCTAAATATCATTATTCCTTCTGGTAGATTTTCTAAAGTCTCTTTTTGTGCAGCGATTATTGCATTATACTTGCGTTCAATATCCATTTTGTCAGAAATATCTTCCATGACGAATATCAAACCGCCAGACAAGTTTGGACAAACTACCATGTTAATTGATCTACAGCTTGGAGTGTGAATAATGTGGTGTTGAGGTTCAATAACATTAACAAAATAATCAAGAACGCGATTCTTTAATTCATCATGATCATTTACGTCCATTATTTTATTTTCATGTATTAGCCAATCTATTACTCTAGCGCATGTTGGATTTGACATTATAAATGACTCATCAACATCAAACATGTTTTTCATTGCTTGGTTTGCAAATACTAGATTAGTATTTGCATCAAAGATAGCAATTGCAACTGATATATGGTTAAATGTCTCTTCTGTCTGTTGTTTGTAAGTATCAAAGTCTGATTTTATTTCTTCTTCTTTTGTAACATCTGTAGCATATCCAAACTGTAAAAATCTACTATTAAATGGGAATTCTCTAAACTCTAGCGTATGCCTTGTGCCATTTATTACAACATGCTGCCGTTTTGTTTGAGTTTTACCTGTTGCTAATGCAAGTTGTGCCAGTGATAGTCCATTTGTTGCTGTTGTAACTGGGAAGCATGCGTTTTTTTCTACCGCTTGTTCTGGATTTAATTCTAACGCTGCAGCGTATTTTTTATTACAATAAACAAGCTTTAAATTGTTGTCTCTTTTCCACACATAGACAGGCAAATTGTCAAGCATGTCTGTTTCTTTTTTTTCTAAATCAGTAATATATAATGTGTATAAATTATTTTTTGCATCGTATTTCATTGTTAATGTGTATAAATAATGCGTAGCAGAGTATGTGCCACGCATTTTTACTATGTTTGATGCATCATCTAAAAAATCACCAAATACACTTTTAAAAACTTTGGAAAAACTGTATACATCAGCTAAATTTTCTGTCATGTTAAGTATTTTACGCATGCTATTTGAAACAGATACAAATTCAGAAAAGTCATACCAAACAGCACATGCAACAGGCATATTTAATACGACGTGTAAAACACTGTCATCATATTTGTTTGCCATAAGGCGTAATTAACAGTTATCTTATTTGATCGTAAATAATAAAAACATATTTTGCAATTTTGATGTTAATAATTATACATCATCTTTACAATATATTGATATGTTGTAATAACCATTTTTGAAAAAATTTGATTAAAATTTTATGATTTTAATTGCCTATATTATAATTTTAAAAACATATTCATATTTAGAATTTTTTGCTATAGCATTTGTATCTTGGGTAAGATATTTGATAGTAGTAAAATATAATAATTTACATTTATTTATTATATTTTTATAATTTTTTACAATATTTTAGTAAAATTTAAAGTTGAATAAAAAGCTCAGATTTATTTCTCAATTGCATAAATGTAAACATACTTTCAAACATTTTTTTATCCAGCTTTACGTATAATTTTTCTACAAAGAGTTAAAAAGAATGTTAGAATGCTTGTGTTTATTATAGAAACATCGATACATGTCTCTTAATGATGATAATTCAAGTGGAAATTTATTAGTATTTATATTGTTATTGTTTGGATTTATGCTATGTTTTAACTATTTTGTTGATAATAAAAGTACAAATCAAGTCCAGATTACAGAAGCAGAAGATACAGAATCAGAAAAACAGGTAATAACAGTTGCGGAAGCTATGGCTAACGCTTCTCGTATTTATTTGGCAAATGATTTTATTGGAGTATCAATTGATTTAAATGGATGTGTTATTGATAATGTAATATTGAAAAAATACAAAGATAGCGCAAATGGTACAGATAACGTTATGCTATTAACTCCAAGGGATACTGAACATGAGTTTTTCTACAATATACAATATAAAAACAATAAAGAAAGCATTACAGATATAAACTCATCGTGGAGTGTAAAAAATAAAAGCGACAATTCTGTTACATTAATGTACCAAACAAATACATTGCTTATAGAAAGAACTATCACACTAGATGAACATTACTTGATTAATGTTGTAGACAAAATAACAAATGTTGGTGTAAACAATGTAAAATTAAAATCTACTTCATTGCTGCAAAGGAAGTTGCCAACAGTACACAACTATGCTGTTGTTCATGAGGGGGTTGTTGGCTTAACAACAGATAATAGCGTTGATGAAATCAAATATGATGATTTATTAAAATCTTCTCAAAGTTTTAAAAAATGGTGTGGTTTTACAGATATACATTGGCTTGTTAGCCATATTAATTGTGGTAATGGAAATATCACATGCAAAACTGATAGTAAAACGTATGAATGTGCATTGAACACAAAAACGGCTATACAAGCAGATAATTCTAAAATAATAAAATATAAATTATTTGCCGGTCCAAAAAGTTTACAAGTATTAAATGATTATAAACAGCGTGATGGAGTAGATAAATTTGATATGGCTATAGATTTTGGCTGGTTCTTTATGTTAACAAAGCCTTTACTTTATTTACTTGAGTTTATGCAATCTATTTTTTCTAATATGGGAATTGTAATTATTATGTTAACTGTTTTACTAAAATTATTAACATTTCCTCTGACAAAGAAATCATATACATCTGCTGCTAAAATGCGCAAAATCCAGCCAAAGATTGCAGAATTACAAAAAATGTACGCATATGATAAGCAAAAAATGAATATAGAATTAATGCAATTGTATAAAAAAGAAAACGTTTCGCCTCTATCTGGGTGTTTGCCAATGTTATTGCAAGCTCCAATATTTTTCTGCTTATATAAAGTATTTTTTATCAGCTTATCCATGCGTCATGCACCATTTTTTGGCTGGATCAATGATTTATCAGCCCCAGATCCGGTTTATTTATTTAACCTTTTTGGTTTTATTAATTGGACGCCTCCTAGCTTTTTGAAAATTGGAATTTGGCCAATTATTATGGGCGCAACAATGTTTATACAACAAAAATTATCTGCAAAGCCGCAATCTGGTGTAGAAAAAACACAAGAGGCTAAAATACAAGAAAATATGATGTATGTATTGCCAATTATTTTTACTTACGTGTGTTCAAGTTTCCCTGTTGGTGTTGTTATATATTGGACAATAAGTAATATCATAGGTGTAATACAACAGTATTATGCTAACAAAAAGGCATTATCGTAACTTTATAGTTCAAACTATTAGGCCATATGTCGTATACAAGAGACACACTGAATTGGACAAAGCATTTAAACACAAATTGTAAAAAATAAATTGGAGTTCTAAGAAAATATATTCATGTATAACGATAGTGGTACTAATAAACGATTCTAGGATTTTTAAAGGTATACACTATATATGTGACGTAACTAGTTATCGCTTGCTTTTTGCCAGAATTCCTATGTAATTGGACAATCAAAAGACACAGCCCACAAAGTATAATCCACATGCGGGAGCCGTTTGTCCAGCTTGCTTCCTGTCTTTGTTTTCAAACAATTCTCCTATTATTCCTAATTTTTTTTCTCCACTTGCTATTTGCTTCATTGTTCCAACCATAATGCGAACTTGATTGTGTAAAAATGCTCTGGATTTTATATTAATAATAACAAAACTACCTTTTTTTCTTACATTGACGGAATCTATAGTTCGTACTGTGCGGGTTGAAGAGCATTGCGATGATCTAAAAGCAGAAAAATCATGCACACCTTGCAACATACTTGCAGCTGCTGACATTGCGTCTATATCCAATTTTTGCTGTACAAACCATGCTCTATTCTCTAAAAATATACTATTTACAGGATTATTATATATCACATACATGTATTCACGCTGTTTGGCTGAGAAACGTGCATGAAAATCGTTTGCAACACGTTCTGCCTTCTTAATTACAACGCCTTTGCCATGTAAATAAAAGTTAATGGCTTTAGCAAGTTTTGCAATATCGATGTTCCATATTAGTTCTGGTATTTCAAAGTGCGCTACCTGATTTAAAGCATGTACTCCTGTATCAGTTCTGCCTGCAACAAATAATGTTGGGTAAAATCTATTGCCTAGTACTGCATGAATTGCATTTTCTATAGTGCTTTGTACTGTTGTTAACCCTGTTTGTCTTTGCCAGCCATAAAATTTTTCTCCGGCATATTCTATGTCAAGACGTATTTTCATAACAAATACAACTAATTTTGTGTACTACATTTTACAACATAATAATGATAGTGTATATAAAGTATTAAATAAATATAAAAATTATTATAAATATATTTTGGTTTATTTGTTATATAAAATATATTATCACAATTTTATCAAAAAATTATTGATATTATTGTAAAAATATTTTTTTATAAAAATTTTTAAAAACTTATTGTACAAAGTAAAAAAATGCTTTATAATACACTTTGTAGTTTTGTTATAAGGAATAAAATGATGAATAAAACGATGATGTTGTTGACAACAATGGTAAGTATAGCTAGCACTGCTATGTGCGCGGAGAATAAGAAGCAACTGGGACAAGGGCTATTGCAGCAAAGTGTGTGCAAAATTACACAAATTGAATTGAAAAACATCAACGGTAAAGTTGAGGATCAAACAATGCTGAAATTTGGCAAGTCGGTTGTTAAGCTTGTTAGCCATGCATACTACGGGAAAAACATGGGCTGGGCAAGGATAAACATGGAATTGCAAAGTATATTTGGTGATAGTGTTGTAGATGTTAATGAGCAGGTTGTTGGTAATATTGTATATGGTGTGACTGGTGGCATGTATTGTGAAAAAATAGTTTTCAATATTGGCGAATGCGAATTCAGTGCGAGTGTAAGAACTGGTGGAAATTGTGTGTGTGGGAAAAATGATACGCAAATTGAAAGGAAAGATATTATGCATTGCAAAAGGTGTTTGTTGGATGTTCTAGATGCACATAAGGATGAGTGGGCGCAACGGGACATGTGCAAAATTGGTATGTTTGAGATCAAAGGACGCAACATTGAAGAAGCGATGCAACAATTGACGGAAGAGATTAATGAAAAGGGATGTTGCTGTAATATTGCATAAGTAATATTTTATACAAAAGTATTACTTCGGTAAAATGTGGAGAGTGAGTGGTAATTGGGAAGTTTATACAAGATTCTCTTATGATGAGAATATAAACACAAATTTCAACATGCATAATTTGCCTGTGCACACGACAATACGACCGTGTTCCTGTTATGGTGTTGGTTATGAAAGGTTGCTTTTTTGCGTGCTTGCTGTTTGGCTGTGGATGTGTCTGCTGCAGTGGCAGTGTGAATGGTGCTAGTCTGGTTGATGCTCAGATAAAGAGGTTGCGTGATTCTACTGGCCTTGACAGCTGTGCTTTTGTTAGTGACGTGCGTCGCCATCTTTGTGATATTAAAGGCAGTAATGTGGAAAAGCGCGCAAAACGTTTGGTCGACAACGTGTTGAGTGTTGTCGATGCTCTGTTGGACAATGGGTTTGATGGCGGTGCAATCGGTGAGTTGCGTCTTGGCGATGATGACAACGTGGATGCTATCTTTGAATGGAATGATAGTGGCATGAGCCTTTTCTGCGATGGAGAATGCCGCATGAGCAATGTTGATAAGTACCTGCGTGATGTTAAATCATATGTTGCTTTGTATGAGAAGCTCATGCGTGAAGGTAGTGATGTGGATGCTGATTTACTTCCGTGCGAACTGTTGATATCACATTTTCGCGATATGTTAAATGCACTGTGTGAGATGTGGAAGTTGCATGAATCGTGGATTCGTTGTAGGATGGACGTGGCGCAACTTAGCAAGAAGAGAAATGGGCGCGCGTTTGAATATAGTAGTAATTGGAAGTATAACGACGCTGAAGAGTTTTTTGGTAGTGTGCTTAGTATATTGCTTGATGTTGTTGATGCATTGAGTGAGAAGTGAGTAATTCTGTTTGCTTTTTCTGTGTTAGTGTGTTGTGCGTAGTTGGTATATAAACAGTTGCGTGTGTAGTCTGTCTATTTCATTATCGTATTCTGCTTTCATTTTTTGCTTTTCTTCCAACAATTTTTTGTTGTCTTGCTGAGTTTTTACATTTTCAGCGTGTAGTATGCTTACCTCGTTGGTTGCCTGTTTTAGTTTTTTGCACAGTTCTACTGTTGTACGACGCATACTCGATATTGTTTCGTTCTTTTTTTGTAATGTTTGCCTAAGTTCTTCTAGTTCTTGCTGCATACGGGTTAAATCTTTTTGAAATTTATTGCACTTTTGTTCATTCGATTTTGTTTGACTTATTTGCAATTGCTGCTCAAGTTTTACTTTTTCCTGATTTAAGTTTGCTGATTGTTGTTTTAATATTTTTGTGCGCTCTTGTTCTGTTGCTAATTGTTTCGATAAATTTTTATATTGTTTTAATAAATTTTCATATTCCTCATTATTACAACATCCAAATGCTGCAGACTCAGAAGTTGATAATGGCGGTCTATTAATTGGAGCAATTGTACCAACTTGGCTAGTTTTAGTGGTAAACCTTCTCATTTTAGCTGGTATAATTGAAGAGCAATCAGTAAGATATATTTCGCTGTTTTGTAGTTGAGCTTTTGGAGTATGTTGCAAAGATTTTTGCCTACCACTAGTTGTGGCATGTATATTGGTTATATTAGTGTCGTTGGTAATTTGCATTGGTACACCACTAGAAGGTAAGTCATATTTTTTGTTTTCTGTTTCCAATTTTGTAATATTAGAGGACGTACTTGATTCAATATTTGTATTGCTTAAAGCTATTAGACTAGCGTTGCTAACATGTTGTTCTTTTTGATTAGATTTATTGGTTTTAAGATCAGACTTAGGATTAGTTGGTATTGTTGAATGCATAGAATCATTCTGTATCTTTATATCTCTATTTATAATAGCATTGCTGGATTTATTGTTTTGTAGCGTGCTTGAACTAAATTTTGTGTTGTCTGAACTATCAAGATGTTTATCATTATTTGTATTGCGTTTTTTCTTTGCGTTTAGATGAGTGTCTGTACTACTATCATGATTATAGCCACTGTCAGATTTTTTATTGTTGTATTTGACTTTTGATTTACTATTTTGTGGAATCGTTGAGCTAGCATCTATACCAAAAAAATTTTGTTTCGTACTTAAAGAATCGTTCAAAATACTACTAGATTCTGAATTAGTGCTTGAATCTTCATGATTTATTAGTACAGCATTAAGAGAATTGATTTTTGTATTTGAGTCTTGCTTGTGCAATTTACTGTTATGTTCATTATTTAACGGTTTTGAAAGAGGTGTAGTTGAACTTGGGATTGTACCATGTTTAAAAGAATGATCGTAATCGCTGGAGTGGTTTAATTCAGATTCTTTGTTATTGTTTTGAGTAGTACTTGTGTCTTGTGTGGAACTGCTACTATACTGTGTACTTTTTAATTTTTGTTTTATATTGCTTTGTTCCTTTTTGTGGTTGCGTTTTCTTGGCGTATTACTTGAATCACTTCCAGATGATTTTGGACCTGGTACAGCTGAACTTTGGAGTAAAAGATTTTTCTTAGTTAG
>CALXQI010000009.1 GCA_944390585.1 uncultured Alphaproteobacteria bacterium
AACTATTCCATTTTGCAAAAATGTGATATAATGACGGCATGGTTTTATATAATGAGTTGATCATGATAAATAAGAAAGTATTGCTGGTAAGTATTATGTGCGTAGGAACTCTGATGGCATCAGACGACGGCATAGTCTTAGGCGAAATACAAGAACGTAATGTTGTTACATTGACACAGGATGGTGACAATGATGTTGCCGAAAAAAATATTGCGAATGCAAAAAGCGTGAGTAGTAAACCAGATAGCGAGAATGTGTTACAGAATGATGTTGACGAAATCAATCAGTTTGAGGCATACATTCAAGCAATATTGCATAATAAAAATCTGGAGTTTGATATTCAAAAATTGATTGATAATAAAAATAAATATAATTCTGATGAATATGCACAATGCATGATATGTGTTGGCAATTGTATGCTCAAAACAAAACGTAAAGATGTCATTGACGGAGTCATTGCTGCCAGCAACAAGATTGTTGAACATTACTTTCAAAAAGGTAACAAAAAATTTGAGAATTTTGTGTGCAATGTTCTTGTGATCGATCGCACTGAAAATAGTGATATTTTGTGGGGGTGTATATATGCAAAATTGTTGCGTGTAGTCAATGGCTACATAAATATTACAAAACGAGATATTGTAGAAGATCCTACAATGAGCAGATATTTGCTTCCTGTCTGGATTAGTGATGCATCACTGCATGGTAACAAAACAAGGTTGAGGAGTGTGAATGATGTTTTGGAGGCGTGTGTTGCAGAAGAAATGTATACAGATTGCATGTTTTTGCATGGTGTATTACTTATGTTGTGCGATTTCGCAGAAGAACTGTCTGATAAAGTACGTAAAAGTTTTAGTAAAATTGAGAATGCAATTAAAATAGATGACCACACTTCAAATAACAATTCAGACGAATATGAAATGAAAGATATAATTTTCCATTATTTGAAACAAAATTATGATAGTTCACTTGGGGAGATGGTAATATGATGTTACATTTAAATATCAAAATGATAACACTGTTCTGTATATTATTTAGTTATGGTATACATGCAGGCGATGATGTTTATAAGGATAATTTTGATAAATATTAGAATCTTTTGACGTCGTTACCACTTACTACTAAGAATGAAATGCTAAATTACATTGACAAAGGCGATAACCTGGCTATTATCCATGTAAACGGTATGCTACTTCCAGTGTACAGTCAAATTATTAATCTTGAAGTATGCAACTACTTGTCGGATAATGGTAGTGGAGAATATGCGAGTTCATATATCACACCACTCGTTTTGATGTATTTAGCAAATGTTAGCAATAAACAGGAAGGTGATGGTATTAAGCAAAAAGTTAGTATTAAGCAAGAAGATGTTCAAAATTTGTTTGAATGTTTTAGCATTACAGGACAAAATACGGACCGTATGACATGCATCCCTGAAGAAAATAGAAAGGGGATGAAAGTTGTGTTATTACTACTTCGATATGTCTTCAAAAGCTATAATAAACACAAGCAAGCTGTTAGTAATAATAGTGATAATAGTGATAATACTAAAAATAAAAAGGCACAACTAAATGTCGATAAGTTAGTTGGGCTGCTATGCGAAGATATAAACCTATGTAACCTGGTAAAAAATTGTAATTCTGGTAATTTTAGCGATATTCTGTCCAGCGTAAATGATTTTATGCAAAGGTTGTGGTGGTATGTTGATAGTGTTCCTGTTGGTGATAACAATGTGGAGAAATATGATATTCATAATATTAATAACAGAATGAGACTAATTAATAGGATAAATTGGATTATAAACAGTATTAAAGATGTAAACATACCAAAAGATTCTACAGGAATAACATATGAAATAGAAGAGAATTTTTTGTAGAAGTTGCTAGAATCATTAGAGGTCCAAATTTTGATTTTGGTGATATATGCGATGAACAACGCAAAGATACTTGGCATCGTTATGTAAACGAGTATATGAGTGATATATTACACACTGAACAATGTTGTACCGTAATAAGGAATATATCTGGAAAAAGTATTGATGTAGTGTTAAGCTCTAAGGGTCCTTGTAGTAAGTGCGCGACTTATATTAGATATGTAGATGTTGATGTAGTTAATAATATTTCCAATTGGAATAACACATTGATTGTTGCATATAGTATAGAGCCTGAACGTGAATTTTATTTTAAGAATGAGGAGACTAAAGAACGTTATTTGAAATATAATCTTGAGGCTATGGTTATATCTGCATCTACACAAAACAAAAAAAACAGTGTAGAGAAGTATGTGATCACTTTTGGAGAAGAAGGTAAAACTAATAAAAATGATGTCACAACAGAAACGGAAACTAATAAAAAATTTACGTGTTTTATTGTGCGGAATGCAATGACATTTAAAAAACTTTATGCGATACTTTATTTATCGTGTGAAAATAGTATATGCAAGTGGAATGTTATTGATTATCATCCTCTCATACGCAATCCAAATTCATATGTTACAGAAAATTTGGGGAAAAGGGATATTGTCCTCGATGATTCACAGAAAGATGATATTGAAACAGAACATGAAAACGGTGCTCGTACTTTAATTGAGAGTATAAAAGCAAATAATCAAGTAATTAAATCACAAATTGAAAATAATAACGCAAAAATACAGGCTTGGTTTGATGAACGATGCAACATTGCATAACAATTAAGTTGTATACAAATATAAAATAAAGAATAAATTGCACTTTTATATCGCCGTTTCATTATATTAAACATGCAAAAAACACTTGCTACCATCGTGTCTCACTTATGCATGTGTAAACCAAATATACAATAGTATATATTTGTATTTTTATATAAAGCAATAATATGTCGTGTGAAAATAGTGAATAAAAAGACATTGCTGATACGGATGGTAACAATGTTGTGTATTAATGTATATAGCTCTGTTATAGTATAAGTGGTGTGGTTATATAAAAGACTTGGCAGATTGTTTATACTAGCGGGATATGGGATTGTGTAGTGGTAGTTTGTTTAAATAAGTGCGAATTATAAATTAAAATTAGTATTTGTGTAAGATTGTACTCATAGAAGTGGTGATGTAGTACAATTTATATTGCATAAAAAGCACTGAATAATAAATTAAAGATAATGTATTACGTGTTAGAAAAATATAGATTTGAAAATATTATTAATATAATCTACATTATAAAATAGCGTCACATAAATTAAAAATAATATAAACGATGTAATCCATGCTGACAATACTATCTTTGTCTCACTCCACCCAAGTAATTCAAAATTGTGATGTAGTGGAGCCATTTTAAAAACACGTTTCTTATGAAGTTTAAATGACACAACTTGAATAATAACTGATAGAGTTTCAAGTACAAAAATCAATCCAATAAAAGCTAATGCAAACTCGCATTTAAGTACAAGCGCTGTATATCCTATAACTCCACCAAGTGCAAGTGACCCAGTATCACCCATAAATATCTTTGCTGGCTTTGTATTTAATGTTAGAAAACCTAAACATGAGAATATAAGTGGAAGGGTCAGTACTGCGCAATAGGATGGATAACCGTGGCCTGGTAAGAAAGGCGGCACAATAATATTAAATAGTATTAGGATTAAGACTATTGGTACTATTACTAGCCCGTTAAATCCATTTGTTAAGTTAACAGCATTTGCAGTACCAGTAATGATAAATACAAACCATGGGATAAAAAATATGCCAAAGTCAACTTGTCCAATATAAGGTATATTGACAACACTATTTATAACATCTTTTACCTGTAAATAAACAACAATAGATATTAAACATTCAAGACAAAATCTCAATTTGCCAGACATGCCATTGCTGCTTTTTCTTTTTAATCTATCATCGATAAATCCTATTAACGCAAATGATACTAGTACAACGACGTACATAACAATCATTGTTATGTAATCTTTATCTTTACAAAAAAGTAAATAGATGTAAAACGTTGTTATATAAATAGCAAGACTTGATAAAACAAATGCAACTCCACCAAATATTGGTGCGCTATTGGATGTACATTCATTTATTTTTATTGTTTTGCTGTTGTTTTTATAACATGAAATAAATAATCTACACAAAATTATTGTTAAGAAGAATGGCAATAAAGTATACGCAAATGGTAGTGCTATAATGAACATGCATAACACATCACATTCACAATATGTGTTTAATACACTGACAAAAAGCATTAGTATGGCAGCTGTAATAATGCAAGATAATAAAAATCCAATATTCCAACTACTTGGCATATCTTTATATAAAAAATTACTTGTGCATTGTTTTTTCCATCTTGGCACTATAGAGTATACAGATAAAACAATAGGCAACATATAACATACAATTAAATGCCAAAGCTTGAGTGTTACCATTAAGTTTTTATACAGGATACTACTATTTACAATTGATATTCTTACACAGATTTACTTAAAAATTTACAAATGATTATAGAAGCGAAGAATTACATAAATCAAAAGCAATATAGACGATATAGTCCACGCTGACAATACTATCTTTGTCTCACTCCAGCCAAGTAATTCAAAATGGTGATGTAGTGGGGCCATTTTAAAAACACGTTTCTTACGAAGTTTAAATGACACAACTTGAATAATAACTGATAGAGTTTCAAGTACAAAAATCAATCCAATAAAAGCTAATGCAAACTCGCATTTAAGCACAAGAGCTGTATATCCTATAGCCCCACCAAGTGCAAGTGACCCAGTATCACCCATAAATATCTTTGCTGGCTTTGTATTTAGTGTTAGAAAACCTAGACATGAGAATATAAGAGGAATGGTCATTAGAAGAGCAAAGCCTACATCGCGCACTGAAATAGCATAATTAAGTATCTTAAATGTGTCATAATTAAGTATACCAAATATATAAAGTATATCAAATAAGAAGTAAATAGTACCAAATGACATTAAGATTAATACTGCAGGTACTGTTACTAATCCATCCAGTCCATCTGTTAAGTTAACAGCATTTGCAGTACCAGTAATGATAAATACAAACCATGGAATGAAAAATATGCCAAAGTCAACTTGTCCAATATAAGGTATATTGACAACACTATTTATAACATCTTTTACCTGTAAATAAACAACAATAGATATTAAACATTCAAGGCAAAATCTCAATTTACCAGACATGCCATTGCTGCTTTTTTTTGTGATTTTTAATATATCATCAATAAATCCTATTAATGCAAATGATACTAGTACAACGACGCACATAACGTTTAATATCGCACCATCTGTAGTGCTATAGAAGCCGCGATACGTTAATGCGTAAGTAATTAGGCACGATAAAACAAATGCAACTCCGCCAAATATTGGAGTATTATATTTTGCCATGTGAGATGCAGGACCATCTGTTCTTATTGGTTGAACAAATTTATTTTTACAATATGAAATAGAAAATCTGCATAAAATTATTGTCAAAAAGAATGGTAGCAAAGTTACAGGCAACGGGAATAATACACTATGAAACCAATCATATAAATTTTCTCTGTCATAAAAGAAGACACATGCTAAAAATACTAACCAAGAAAATACTACTATACAAAATAATAATACTCCAAGATTCCAGCTATTTGGCATGTCTTTACAAATACGTACAAACTGAAATCTTGTACATGATTTGTTTCGCCATCTAGATATTATAGAAAATAACGACAATGAAATGGCAAGTATAGAAAATATAAAAACAGATATAAAAAATAATGGGAAAAGTGCACTTTCTATTGTGAGATGTTTAATACAAACAAAGAAAAATAAAGATATACATATAACAAATACAAATGCTAATATCGCTACTACAATTGGCATGTGTTTGCGGTGTAATATTGACATTATACAACACCGTTTTCGTCAAGTTCTTTCTTGTTAACATTTACATGTTTTGGTTTTATGTTTAAAAAACTAAGAAGTGGTGAAGCAACAAATATTGATGACAACGTACCTATTACTATACCTATCAAGATAGGCAAACTAAATGTTGCAATAACCTTACCTCCAAAAATGCATAAAGCAAGCACAGCAAGCACAGTAGTGACTGCAGTTAATGTTGTTCTGGATAATGTCTCGTTTAAACTTTTATTAATAAGTTCTTTTATTTCCATATTCTTGTATCGACGTAGATTTTCTCGTATTCTATCAAAAATTACTACTGTATCATTAATAGAGTAGCTTGCTGTAAGCAAAATAGCAGTAATTGATGTTTCGCCAAACTCCATAGGAAAAATGGAAAACAATCCAAATATTATACAACAATCATGCAACAACGCAGCGATGGCACATAATCCAAATTGCCACTCAAACCTCACTATAATGTACCCAAGCATTGCCAACAATGCCAAAACGACTGCCTTAACGGCATTAGAGACAAGCTCCTCTCCAACCTTTGGCCCTACAGTTTCTATTTTGTTATATACTACATCTTTACCAAGCGCTGCTTTGACTTTGCTGCTTACTGACTCACCTGTGGAATTTTTGTTTGCTTCTAGCCTAATGGATAGTTCATTTGGTGCACCAAATTGTTGTATAGCGACATCACCTAATCCTATGCTATTTAATTTTGTCCTTACGTCATTTATATTGGTATTATCTGGCATTTTTACTTCAAAAATATATCCACCTTGAAAGTCAATACCATAGTTTAGACCTTTTACAAAAATACTACAAACACAAATTAATATCACTATACATGCCAATGGCAAAACATACTTGCTTTTACCAACAATATCGAATTTTGTATTATACGGAATTAAATGTAAACGAAACATATGCACCTCACACAACTACTTCACTATTTCTTTTTAAACAAATGGCAATTATTGTCTTTGTTAAAAAGAATGTAGTAAACAAAGATATTATAGTTCCAAAAGCTAGCGTTACTGCAAAACCTCTGATAGGGCCAGAGCCAAATTCATAGAGTACTATAGACCCGACAAGCGTAGTAAAATTTGAATCCAGAATTGTCATTTTGGCCATTTTATACCCCTGCTCAACAGCTGTAACAGTTTTTAACCCCAATCTTATTTCCTCTCTTATTCTTTCATATATCAAAACGTTAGAATCAACTGCCATGCCTATAGTCAACGCGATACCAGCAATACCAGGTAATGTTAGTGTAGCGCCTAGTAATGTTAGTACAGCAAAAAGTAAAATAATGTTTACGGCAAGAGAAATGACAGAAAAAGAACCAAGCTTCCCGTAAGCTAGAATCATAAATACAGATACCAAGATGAATGCTAAAACTGTTGCTGCCTTTCCGCTTGCAATTGAATCAGCACCAAGACTTGGCCCTATATTTCGTTCTTCTACAACGTGCAATGGAGCAGGCAGCGATCCAGCGCGTAATAACAAAGCCAGCTTACTAGCTTCTTCAGCTGTAAAATTACCTGTAATTACAGCAGCAGCATTTGTCAAAACAGACTGGAAAACAGGTGCGCTTAACACTTTGCCATCCAACACCATAGCAAACTGCTTGTATAAATATTCATAGGACAATTCAGCGATTCTCTTGCCACCAGTGCCCTTATCAAATTTAATTTCCACACATGGTGAGCCAGTTTCGTGTGAGATATTCATTTGTGCATCTATAAGCGATTTTCCAGTTAACATAACTTGCTTTTTAATTGGAACGTATAAAACAACGCCATTACCACGTTCTTCTGGCAAGTACACAACATCAGGCAATATTGGCAGCTCTGGATTCTCCCCTATATTTGCTGTGATAGTTTGCAAATCTTCTGCGACAGCATGGAAAGTTAACATAGCCGTTTGCCCCAATAACTCCTTAACTTTAGCTGGATCTTCAACACCAGGTAGCTGTAGTACGATTCTATTCTTGCCTTGTCGTAGTATTGTTGGCTCCTTTGTTCCACTTTCATCAACGCGGCGTCTAATTACCTCAATCGATTCATTTAAGATTCTGTTGGTAAATTTTCTAACAAAGTCCTGGGATATAACAGCTTTTATAGTATCGCCATCCTTTATAACATCCAACTCTGATTCCACCTTTTTTACAATCTTCTCAACTGAGTGATAATCTTCACTATTACGCAACTTTATATTTATTACACACCCATCTCCATCATAAGCGACGTGCATGCTAGCATACTTAATGTTTTGTTTTCTCAGTTGCTTTCTAACCTCAACCAAAATCTCTTCTTCATACTCCTTAAGCACAGATTTGATATTAACTTCCAACTGCAAATGTGATCCACCTCTAAGCTCAAGACCAAGATTGACTGTGTGTTGCAAAAACTTTGGCAGTGCATCATACATTTTTTGATTGAGAGCAGACGGTAGTGCAAACAACAAACCAAGTATGCACACCAAACTAACAAAAATTACCTTGCTTTTTGAAACTACTAACACTTATTCCTCCACATCCTTTTTAGCTTCTTGCTCCTGTTCTTGTTTTTGCACATGTTGTTCTAAAACCGTAGCAATTGTTGCCTTTACAAATTTAACAAAAACTTTATCAGCAATCTCTACTACTACTTCATTATCGTTAACAATTTTTGTTATTGTTCCTATAATTCCACTATTTGTAATAACACGATCACCTTTCTTTAGACTAGCTAACAGATTCTTGTGTTGTTTTGCACGCTTCTGCTGAGGCAGGATCATGAAGAAGTATAACAATCCAAAGACAAAAATAAGCGGCAATGCTTGCATCAAGGCAGATGGGGCAGCTGGCTGTTGTGCTGCAGCGTCAGCAAATGCGTTACTAATCAGAAATAACATACGTATAGACAAAGACACTACTATATTATATGGTAATCCATTGCGCATTTTATGTGAATAGTTTTTGTGATATGTGCAATTTTGAAATCTATAAGTAATTGTATATTGTAATACATATATAATTTTTATTTACAAAATAATAAATTATTTGTAATATGAAATAGGGAAGTATTTTATAATTTATAATTTATGAAAATTTTTATGTATATGCTACCATGTTGCGTTTGTATAGTAACAAATTCGTTTGCAACAGAATTGTTTGGAGGTAAAGAGATTCCTTTTGATACTGAAACACCTACTGCACCTAAAACATCTACTGTACCTATTAGTAATAAATCTAAAGGGTATGGAAAACAAAATGGAGCTGGTGCAGTGAAACAATATCCAGGTGTGCAGCGTAGATATTTAAGACAAGCGCAGACAAATAATAAAGAAGGTAATATATCAGAAGAGGATAATAGATTTGGAGAAGAGGAAAGCTATTATTCTGGGTCTGGATCTGGATCTGGATATTCTGAAGACGAGCATCAAAAAAAGTGTGTGATTTTTGGTAAAAATATTTTACTTGATATGGATAATAAAATTGATATGTCGATTAGTAAACTTAATGAATTAATAGGATTGTTGAACAAACGAAGAAGTGGCAATACTTTTCCACATGAAATTTCGCACCAGTTTGAGAAATTGTTCGAATTGCATCAAGACATTGTCGATAAAGTTGATGGTTATACACAAAATGTTGAAGAAAATCAGACTACGATAAATGAAATACAGCAAGGAACAAAGTGGATAATAGAACATCTTGGACAATTTGAGAATGCGTATAATGAGCCAACACCTACTCAAGCAATTCTTGAAGCTATACAAGGATCTATTGAGAATGCATATAAAGAGCAAATACAATCAATTTCCAAACTTATTGGAGAGCTTGAAGAGAAAAATGGAAATGATGCTAAAAAAGTGATTGGGAATTTGATAAGTAGTATACAAGGCATGAAAGATAGTATTGACGCTGTAAAGAGCGTAGTTGATGAAATACAACAAAAGACTAATGCTAGTAGTTTTGATAACAGCTTTTCTACTGTATCACGAGAAATAAGTCTAGAACAGAATAGTAACACTTCCGACAATGCAGATATTAAAGCAATACTAAAAATGGTTAACCATATAAATAAAAAACTTAGGAAACAGGAAGTGCAGAAAATAACACAAAATGCGGTTTCTGAAGTGATGCGTGGTAATGATTTCTTGAAGAAAATAAAGGACGAAATATATGATCAGGCGGGGTTGCAGAAGTTACGAAGTACTGTTTCTGATGTGCTTTGTGGTGATGATTTTTTTAAAAGAATGAAAAATGAAATGCTTCGCCGACCAGCTGAAAATTGGAGCAGTGATAAAGACATAAAGAAAAAATTGGGATACTTGGAAAAGAACAATCAGAATTTGGAAAAGTTACGTAAAGATTTGAGTAAAATGCGGCAAAATCATGATGAGATATCTAATAATGTTGCTGAATTAAACACAAGTGTGAATAATATGGAGGAGAGTTTTACAAAGAATGCTGAGGAGTCAAATAATAGTATACGCAGTATCAATGAAAGTATTAATAGTGTATGTGGAGATATGTGTAAAGTAACACAACGTATTGAGAAAATGGAACAAGGTATAACCCAGATGGTGGAGTTATTGAACAAGCAAAGTGAAGCAAGTAAAAGTATTGAACAACGTATTGATAAATTAGAACAATGTGTAAATCAGATGGTAGAGTTGTTGAACGGACAAAGTGAAGCAGTAAAAAATTTAGATAGAATTTTTAGTGAGGTGGAGTTTGAGTTTGTGCATCCTGAGCGTAAAACACGAAGGAAGAAATGTGCTGAAAGTGCTGGAGAGCGTAAAGAAGATGATGTTAGTAATGTGTGAGTGCACAATGTTGATGACATAAATGATGTAATGGTCAGTAATAATTTTAAGAATACGTATGTCTGAGATTGGGGAAAGAGTTGTAATGGATGAAGTTAATGCTTTATTTATATTTGTAAAGAATGTACCAATACATTATTGATGGTACAGATGGTATAATGGCCTGTGATAATAACCTATAAGAATACATATGTCTAAGTTGAGAGAAGAATTGCAATGAATGAGATTGATACTTTATCTATACTTGCAAAGAATATGCAAATACATAACGCACAATATTGATAGAATGGATAATAACTCTAAGAATATATCTGTCTGAAATGGGGAAAGAATTTCAATGAATGAGATTGATGCTTTATCTATACTTGCAAAGAATATGCAGATACATAACGCACAATGTTGATAGAATGGATAATAACTCTAAGAATATGTATGTCTGAGATTGGAAAAAGAATTGTAATAGACGAGGCTGATACTTTATCTGTACTTGCAAAGAATATGCCAATACATAAACGCGCAATGTTGATAGCATGGATGATATAATAGTCAGTAATAATAACTTTAAGAATATGTATGTTTGAGATTGGGAAAGGAGTTGTAATGGATGAAGCTAATGCTTTATCTATACTTGCAAAGAATATGCCAATACATTTTGATAACGCTATTGATTTAATATTAAAATGCACTGGGCGCGTGATTGTGGTTGGTATAGGTAAAAGTTGGCATATCTGTAAAAAAATTGCTTCTACTCTTGCCTCAACAGGGCAACCTTCCTTTGCTGTGCATCCTGGAGAAGCGCAGCACGGTGATCTTGGCATGATTGTAAAAGATGATGTTGTTATATTGTTATCTTATTCTGGAGCATCAGCAGAATTATTTGCTGTAATTGATTATGCCGAATATCTTGGTATAAAAACGATTTGCATTACTGGGAATAGTGAATCCTATATCGCTAAAAATGTTGATATTGCCTTAGTTTTACCTATGTTAAGAGAAGCTGGCTCCTTAACACACGCTCCAACAGTCTCTTCTACAATGATGTTGGCACTTGGTGACGCAATATCTGTATCTGTTTCTGAAAAACGCGGTTTTGCTGATGAACAGTTTAAAGTTTTCCATCCAGGCGGGGCTATTGGCAAGGAATTATTGAATGCTAACGACATCATGCGTGTTGGTAGTGATATACCATTAGTGCATACAGGTTGCGATATTGGTAGTGCTATGATTGCGATGTCGGAGGGGCATGTTGGTGCTGTTGGTGTTGTAACAGAAGATGGTGTACTGTGCGGTATTGTAACTGATGGAGATTTAAGACGTAACATGCGTAGTGATGTGTTTACGATGGAGGTTAATAAAATCATGAGCAAAAATCCCATCTGGGTTTCTGGTAATATGAGGTTGAAAGATGTTTTAAACTTGATGAATACTAATAAAATCACTGTTGTATTTGTGTGCGAAAGTGATATACCTGTTGGATGTATCCATATACATGATGTGCTGCGGGCATTAAAGTAATTTTAAGTAATTAATATGAGAACTTTAAGTATGCGATTTTTTTATTATATCTAATTCTGTTAATTTAATTGAATTTTTCAAAACATCAGCTATTTTACTATACGTAACATGTGTATAAATTTGTGTTGTAGAAATATTGCGATGCCCAAGCAGTTTTTGAATACTTAGTAAATCTGCTCCGTGTTCTAATAAATGTGTTGCAAATGCATGTCTAATAACATGTGGAGAAATTCTGTTGGGATCTATATTAGCGCATATAGCTATGTGTTTTAATGTTTTTGCAAATCCCTGCCTTGTAATATGTCCAGTTTTAGAATAGCTTGGAAACAGAAAACCATTATTATTTTTTATTGTTTTTATGTATTCCATAATTGTATTTGCAGCAGTTTGGTAAAGTGGAACTATACGTTCTGTATTTCCTTTTCCAAGGACTAGTAATGATGTTGTGTTTGTTGTGCTATCGTGCAAAATTGAACTAAGTTTTAGCGTAATTAGTTCTGATACACGCACGCCAGTTGCGTATAGGATATGTAGCATGCACGCGGTCTTTAGTGACTTTTTTTTATCATCAAAAAACTGCAGAATTCTTACCATTTCTTCTTCTGTTAAGATTTTTGGTAATTTAATATCTTTTGCTTTAATGTGTATTTTTTCTGTTGGGTTGTTGGTAATAATTTTTTCATCCACTAAAAATTGAAAAAATTGTTTTATTGCTGAAATTTTTCTCATTATTGTTGCGGATGAGTAATTTGTTTTTATATGTGTAATATAGTTTGTAATATCATTTAAATCATTATTGTATTGTAAAAATTGTTTTATATCTTGCGTATATGCATCAAGGGAGTTTTTAGACAAATTGCGGTCAGCAATAAGCATCTCACGAAAGCGTTCTAAAATGTCCTGTGATGTTGTATCTAAAAATCTCACGATAACACACATATATGATATTTTATTCTACACTTACATCACAAAAATGCTATGATATTAACTTGTAGATTGGCGTAATGGGGGAATTTTATGTCTTTCATCAAGGGGGTTTTCACAGTCAGCTCTTTAACTATTGTTAGTAGGGTAGTTGGTGTTTTTAGAGAGTCTCTTTTGTCATATTTTCTTGGCGCATGTGCAGAAATGGATGCATTTTTAGTTGCGTTTAAATTCCCACGTTTTTTTAGAGTATGTTTTGAAGAATCAGGCTTTCAATCTGTATTTGTGCCATATTTTGTTGAGTATACTGAAAAAGGAAAAATAAAAGCAGCATCTATATTTGCATCTCGCGCTATTAATCTTATGTTTTGGTGTACACTTCTATTAGTTATTATTGTTTTATTATTCACTGACAAGTTTATTCTTGCTTTTGCTCCTGGTTTTGCTAGTGATGCGGAAAAATTTAAATTTGCGCTTGATTTTACAAGAATTACATTCCCAAGTGTAATAATGTTAGCTCTTTCATCAGTTTGTATTGCTGTATTAGTTTCTTATAAAAAGTTTTTCCAGTATGCTATTATACCAATTCTGATAAATATTGTTTTGATTTGTTCAATTGTCACGTTTAGAGATGTTTGTAGCACTGGATACAGAATAGCATACGGAGTTCTTGTTGCATCCACGGTGCAATTTGCCGTAGTGTTTTATTTTGTTGTAACAAAGACAAAGATTAGATTGTTCCCCATTCTCAGGATGAGGATTGGTAGCAGGTTTAAGAAGGTTTTAAAAAAGATGATGCCAATTGTTTTGAGTGCTAGTTTAGCGCAGTTAAATGTATTTATTGATACATGTTTTGGTTCTTATTTACCATCTGGTGCAATTACTTTTATTTATTTTGCGGATAGATTTAATCAATTGCCATTGGCTATTTTTGGCGCATCGATGGCTGCTGTTTTATTGCCTGAGATTTCTATAGCGATTGTGAGGAAGGACAATAAATATATTGCAGAAATGAATAAAACTTTAATTGTTAATGTAATGAGGCTTGTATTACCTGTAGTTGTATTGTTGTCAATGCATGCTTATTTGCTTGTTGGTATGTTATACGGGCATGGAAAATTTTCCAGTAATTGTATTGAGAAAACTGCATTAGTTTTGCAGTTATTTGCAACTGGATTGCCAGCATATATTATGGGCAAGATTTTCTTTGCCATTCTGTTTGCTAGAAAAGATGTTAAGACGCCTGTTATTGCTGGTATTGTATCAGTTACATGTAATGCTATTTTGAACTTTTTATTAATAAGGAAATATGGTGTAAATGGTATTGCATTGAGTACTTCCATAGCTGGTTTTGTTTCTGCATGTATATTGTATAGAAAGAGTGGATTATGCATTAATAAAACATCAATGTTTGGTTTGGTAAAAATAATTATTGCATGTGTTGGTTTGTATTTTACTATTAAAATGTGCAACATTTACTTCTGTAATTGGAGTGATTTTGTCAGATTATGTTGCAATTGTATTATTGGATGTATAGTTTATTTTTGCATATTATTAGCACTATTTGAGAAAGGCGCTATAAATACAATAAAATTAATTGGCAAGCATATAAAATTAGCATGATTTATTTGCAAGTGTTTTTTGCATTTGCATGTTGTTATTTTATTAATATAATACAAATTGTATTGTGATCTTTTATAATAATGTTACATATAAACAATAAATATGGTAAAGTTTAAGTATAAAGTAGTATTTATTTGCATAAAATAATGAAAAGTATTGTAAAAGCGACAAATTTAAAGAAAATTTTTGGAAAACATCAAGTATTGGATGGAGTAAGCTTAGATATACAACAGGGTGAGTCATATGTTGTTATAGGCCCTTCCGGTATAGGAAAGTCCGTATTGATCAAAAGTATTCTTGGTTTGATTAAAGTTGACAGTGGTTCTATTAAAATTAATGATGTAGAAGTTACTCACTTGTCACAAAAAAATTTGATGAATATTATGTTAACGTGTGGAGTATTGTTTCAAGGAGCTGCTTTATTTGATAGTATGAGTGTTATTGATAATGTTGCTTTTGGGTTAATTTATGGAAAAAATCAAAATAAAAAGACTGCTTATACTGTAGCTGGAGAAAAACTTGATGCAGTTTGTATTGAAAAAGATGTGTGGAAACGATTTCCATCAGAAATTTCTGGTGGTATGCAAAAACGCGTAGCTTTAGCGCGTGCACTAGCCACTGAACCAAAAATCATATTTTTTGATGAACCGACAACTGGGTTGGATCCTGTCACAAGCGCTTCAATTGATGGACTAATAGCAAAATGTGTGAGAGAGTATGGAATATCCGCATTAACAATTACACATGATTTACGCAGTTTAAATAGAATTTGCGATAGAGTAGGTATGTTACTTGATGGGAAAATAATATGGGAAGGCAGCAAAGACGAGCTGTACACAACAGATAATTCTTATGTGAGGCGCTTTGTTGATGGCGTAGAATATGAGGCTGTTGTTGCTTGATTGTCAATTATATGTAGCTAATGGTACAATGAAACGCGATTATTAAAATTTTTGAGATTAATGTGTCGTAAATTTTTTATAATTGATACGTTTGGAGAACAAGCATTTTGTGGAGAGCCTGTCGCTGTCTCTTTTGTTGATACATTCGAGCATTTAGATTTATTTGCCAATATAGCAAATGAGTTAAATACTAGAGAAACGGCATTTGTCAAGCACAATGGAGATGGTAGTTATGAGATTATGGTTTTTTGTGCAGGACAGCAAAGTATGCCGTTTGGTGTATCTCCATTTGCTGTGGCATTTGCTATTAGTATTTTAGAAGATAATAGTGTCTCTGATATTAATATTGTACACGGATGTAATGTGTATAAAGCAAATGTAAATAAGAATAATGTTTCTGTACGATTCCCTCTATATGACGTTAATAGATTGGCTGTACCTCGTGTTGTGCAGCAGGCATTTAATGAGATCGTTGTATCAATAGTTGAATGTAAAAATATGTTGCTTGTTGAGTTAAGGTCACAAGGTAAGATTTCTGCTTTTGTGCCAGATGTTGGTTTATTAACGCAGATTGAGCATGACATTATCGCTATTACATCTGATTCGCATTACGATGATGGTGCTGACTATGATTATTGTACGCGTGTTTTTGCTCCAAAATTAAATATTGGAGAAGTTATTGTCTCACCTTTTGCTCATTGTGCACTTTATGAATATTGGAATGCTAGATTGAATAAAAGTATAATGCGTGGACAGCAGTTTGCCAGTAGGCCGGTTGTTGTTGATATTTGTTCTGACAATGGTGGTGTAAGAGTGGATGGAAGGTGTTGGATATCAGCACAAGGCACTTTAATGGTCTGATGTGGTTTTGTATATCTTGCATCTATCGAAGCGGGACATAATAGTTGTTAATGGGTAGTAGCCTGTTTGTGTTAGAATATATGTATATGGTATTGCAGTTTTGAGATATGAAAAGCGTTGTTGTTTTTATGGGGCCTCCTGGATGCGGAAAAGGCACGCAGGCAGCCATAATGCAGAAAAATGGTGCTTACGTTATTTGTGCTGGCGATATTTTAAGAAAAAATCGTGAAAAAGAGATAAATGGGACAACAATTGGAGCGATTATTGATGGGGGAAAATTATTACCAGATGGTGTTATAGGAAATTTAATCAAGGAAGAATTATCACACCACGATGCGGGATGTATTGTTTTGGACGGATTCCCACGTACTGTTGGGCAGGCGAAAATGTTAGACAATATGTTACAGGAATGCAAAATGCATGTTGATTTTGTTATTAATTTCAGGATTGACGATGCTGTGCTTATTGATAGGATTGTTGAGAGATTTGCATGCAAACAGTGTGGTGCGATCTACAATGCAAAGTTTAATAAGCCAAAGACTGAAGGTGTATGTGATGTGTGTGGATGCACGGAGTTTGTAAAAAGAAACGACGACAGCGCTGACACACTGAAGATGCGACTGAGGGAATATCATGACAAAACTAGTGCTCTATTAGAGTATTATGCTGATCACGATGCAATGCATGAAATAGATGCAAACTTGCCTGTAACACAAATACAACATACTATTGAGTCGATTGTACGTAAAACGTGCGTATAACGATTGTAGCGCTGTGTGGTTTTTGTAGAGAATTCTTGAATGTGTGTAAGATGTATGTAGCTGAACTTAGGTATAAAATAATGGAGTAGGGATTGTTGTATGGTCTTTTCTCGTTTCCTAAGTTCAGAGGAGAGACCGCCAGTTTTGAACTTGAGGAGTTTGCTGAAATCAAAAAAGTAATAACAGTATAAAGTCAATAGCTGCAGGTGTTGGTGGCGTGGCTGCTGATACATTTGGCGGATTATTTGACAAATCACAGGCTTGCATTAAACGAATGCAGAAACTTGTGAAGGTATGTGAAAAGCGTCAGATGTACAATAACATCGCGTTGTGTATTAATGAAGCGAAGAGCACATCGTAACATAATGTACAGAATAACAGACACAAATACGAACAAAACATCATACACAAGCAATATAGTAAGTGGAAATTGACGTTTTAGCTACAACTTTCTGTGTGTAACATCAGCTGTATGGAAGAGGAGCTACATCCCTCATTGATGAGCATTAACCCAACTAACAATCGTCTTACTTTCAGCACCTAATACATTAAACATAAGACACCACAACCTCAACAGCTGTAACACGGCAGTAAAACAATATTGATTGTTATTTCTAGTTTCTTCTTGCTTCTGGTGCGCGACATCCATCGTGCAGCATGGGAGTCACATCTCTTATCGATATAAATCAAACCAGCTAACAACTGTCTCTTTTTCAGAACACAATCCACTAGACGCAAAACACCACAGTTTCAACAGCTGTGGCACTGTAGCAAAACAATGTTGATTGTATTATTTCTAATTTCTTCTTGCTTTTGGTGCGCGGCATCCATTGTGTGGCAGTGGAGTCACATCCCTTATTGATGTAACATTAAACCCAACTGTCTGCAAAGACCTAATAGCTGTCTCTCTTCCAGCGCCAGGGCCTTTGACAACCACACTAATGTTCTTCACACCGTGCTCTGCAGCCTTCCTGGCAGCATCCTCTGCAGCTAGTTGTGCAGCATACGGAGTGGACTTTCTAGACCCCTTAAATCCAACACACCCAGCTGAGCCACAAGAAATGGTATTGCCACGCTCGTCAGTTATCGTAACTATAGTGTTATTAAAGCTGGCGCTAATGTGCGCCACTGCATTAACGACATTCTTTCGCTCACGACGCTTGACTCTTTCTACACCTTTTTGCATATATCTCCTTACGTAAAACTAAATGCACTACAACTCATATGTACTAAATATATTGTACACAAAATGTTATCTTGTAGCAATCTTCTTACCAGCAATAGGGATTGCCTTGCCTTTACGTGTTCTTGCATTTGTGTGTGTACGTTGTCCACGTACAGGCAAGCCTTTTCTGTGCCGTAGCCCTCGATAACAACCAAGATCAGTGACACGCTTGATATTCATTGTAACAATACGTCGCAATTCACCCTCTACTTTGTAATCTGCGTCAATTACCTCTCTAATTTTTGCCACCTCTTGTTCTGTTAAGTCTACACAACGCTTTGCAGCATCTATACCAGTTTTGTCAAGTATACATTTGGCTATATAACGACCAATTCCGTATACGTAAGTCAAGCCTATGTCAACACGCTTGTTATTTGGCAAGTTTACACCAGCTATACGTGCCATAAAACACCACTATCATTCTACAATATAGTATGCTACACCAAGTTGCCTGTAAAAACAATACAGGAATATAAATGTGTTACTCATTATTTATTATTTCTGTTTCAACGCTTTCGTAAAAGACATCATCTATCTGGAATCCAATAGCGGCATAGAATATAAAACCAACAATTATTAAAAATATGATAGAAAGCCACAGAATTTTAATAATCACGTTTTGTGATAGAACATTACAACAATACCATTATAACAGTCTATTTATTGCTTGAAGCGACTATATTATAAAATTTAATTTCTCCATCTTGATTCATACAGAATCCATGTCCAGAAAATGTAAATTTCTTATTTTTATATGTGAAATTTGTTTCATTTATAATTTCTTTTTTTTTAACATCTATTTTTGCGCTTTTTGTAGTAATTTCAATATCATTTATTTTAATATTTACATTTTCTGATAATAAAATTTGATTTGTTTTTATATTATATTCACATTTCTTTGCCATAATTAATATATTTTTTTTATGATAAACAGCATTAACGTTTTCAAGAATTATATTTTTTGTTGTAGTAAAAATGCATTTATCCGCTTGTATATTTAGTATTCCATGTTTTAGTTTTATAGAATAATTAATTTTATCAATTTCATTTGTTTTGCGTATATCGCATTTTAGTTCTTCTTTTTTACTATGGTGCAAAATGTACACAGTACAAAAAATACATAACAGAGCAATGATAATTTTAAACATCTATTACTTGTTTACAGCGAGAGCATAAGTTTACATTCCCGTATGCACAGTTTGTCTCTGTCACGCTATTAAGTACTCTCCAACATCTATCGCATTTTTTGTACTGCGATTTTCTCACAATAACACCAACATCTTGTAAATTGTTGTCAATATGGGCATTTGATGGAATTTGTGCGTGTACACATGTTGTGCTTGCAACTATAGCTATCTCATCCAACTGAACAGTTTGCAGCATTTTTGTAATTTCAAGGTTTGTAGTGTATATGTATACATCCGCTTCTAAACTTGTACCTATTGATTTTGTCATACGTTCAATTTCTAATGCACTTGTGATAACTTTTCTGATAGAGCGGATAGTATTCCATTTACTATTTACATCGCAATTTTGCCATTCCTTATTTATTTCTGGAAAATCATTTAAATATATACTTGCATTGTTTGCATTATAACATAACCATGCTTCATCCGCTGTAAAGCTTAAGATTGGTGCTAACCAATGGCATAAGCATTCAAAAATTTTTGACATGACATAAATACATGCCATACGTTTTTGCGATTTGTTGTCGTCACAATAAACACAATCCTTTCTAATATCAAAATAAAACGATGATAAGTCGTTTGTACAAAAATTATGCAATGTTGTGCAAAAGTGTTGGATTTCGTATTTTGATATATCCTCACGCATAACTTGATCCAATTCATACAATTTATGCAGCATTAGACGTTCTAATTCTGGAAGATCACTATACTCTACATAATCATGATGCGAGTTAGACAAAACACCAAGTAAATATCGCAAACAATTTCTAAATTTTCTATATACATCCATCTGTCTACTTAAAATTTCATCGCCTATTCTCATATCTTCTGAATAATCAGAATTTAAACACCACAACCTTAATACGTCAGTTCCATATTTTGCGACAACATCTTTTGGATGGATCACATTTCCAAGTGATTTTGACATTTTTTTGCCGTTTTGATCCAGGACAAAGCCATGCGTAACAACATTTTTGTATGGAGCCTTGCCATTTGTACATACAGATTCTACTAATGATGACTGAAACCATCCTCTGTGCTGATCTGATCCCTCAAAATACAAATCAGCTGGCCACGATAAAGAGTTACGTGCCTCAAGCACATAATGATGGGAACAAGCGCTATCAAACCACACTTCTAGTGTGTCTTTTACTTTTTCATATTGTTCCGCACGTTCAGCGCCTATAAAATAAGAAACATCGTGGTTATGCCAGCCCTCTATACCTTCATCTTTAATACATTGTAAGACTCTGTTAAATACAGAATCATTATCTAATACTGTGCCATCATTCTTATTTATAAATAAAGCAATTGGAACTCCCCACAATCGTTGGCGTGAGATACACCAATCTCCTCTATTTTGTATCATGCTGCGTATACGATTTATATATTCAGATGGGTACCATGTTGCTTTATTAACTTCTTCAAGCAATTTTTCGCGAATTTTATCAATAGCAATGAACCACTGACTGGTTGTCCTAAAAATCAATGGCGCTTTAGAACGCCAAGAATGTGGATAGCTATGAGTAATTTTTTGATGTGTAATGATATTGTTAGCTTTTTTCAGTTCGTCAATAACGTGATCATTTACTTTAAATACATGTTCTCCAGCAAAAACTGGTATATCCGAACAAACAATACCATCAGAATCGATTACATTTTTTATCTCCAAGTTGTACTGTTTTCCTAGCTGAAAGTCTTCAAGACCGTGTGCTGGGGCTGTATGAACAAGTCCTGTCCCAGCATCTGTTGTAACATGCTTTGCTGGCAAAAATGGAACATCAAAACTATATCCAAGTGACAACAAAGGATGTGAGCATTTCATATCTGCTAATATAATATTCCCTTTTACAGTATATGTCTCAATTTTTGCATCACGAACAAAATGTTCAACTAATTCACTAGCAATGATATATTGCTCATCATTCGCCTCAACAAGAACGTAATCAACGTCTGCCGAATACGCAATTGCCCTGTTTCCAGGTATAGTCCATGGTGTTGTTGTCCAAATTACGGCAAACAGCTTTTCCTTGTTTTGAACAGGAAACTTAACATAGATAGCATCACTTACCTTATCATGGTATTCCAGTTCAGCTTCTGCAAGCGCTGTTTTTTCAACAACAGACCACATAACAGGCTTTTCGCCACGGTAAACCAGTCCATTTTTATATATTTCATAAAATTTCTGGCAAATTGTAGCTTCTGACTCTTTACTCATAGTGCAGTAGTAGTTTTCAAAATCAGAAACTATGCCAAGCGACTCAAATTCAGCTCTTTGTGTATTTACCCAGTCATTTGCGAATGATCTACATTTTTTTAAAAATTCTGTTGGTTTAACGTTCTCACGCTTAACACCGCTGCGTAGATACTCTTCTTCAACCTTCCACTCTATGGGCAACCCATGGCAATCCCACCCTATAACAAGCGGAGCATCATAACCTAGCATCTGATAGAATTTATTGACAGCATCCTTCAATACTCCTGTCAAAACATGCCCCATGTGTATATGCCCATTTGCGTACGGAGGCCCCCAGTGTAGTATGTACTGCTGTCTACCTGTAGCTTTGTCACGTAATTTTTTATATATTCCACATTTTTTCCACTCTTCTACTACAGTATTACCACGTTGTGCTAAATTAGCTTTCATGGGGAAAGTTGTTTTTGGTAAAAATACTGTGTCCTTTAATTGTTTATATGATTGTTCTGACATAAAACCCTCAATAATTTAATTTGCCCATAACATGGATATGTAAGTGCCGAATCTCAGCATACGTTCCAGAATTTATAACGATTTGGTATCCATTATCTCGTAAATTACTCATTTCTATAACTTTTTTAATACCATCGTTAATATCAGCGATTTCTTCACTACTAGCATTGCTGACAAAGTCATACCAGTCTGTATACGATCCCTTTGATATGACTAAGACATGTATTGGTTCTTTTGGTGAAATATCATTAATCGCGATGTAATGCTTTCCTTCAAGAACTGGTTTTGATTGGATTTCTCCATGTATTATTTTATAAAATACATTGTCATTATCGTATGACATAGTTATTACCTCCTATAATTTTACAATCGCAGCAGACCATACTATACCAGCTCCCAAGGCAGTTAGCATAACAGTATCGCCTTGTCTTACTTTACCACTATTTATCGCTTCATCAAGTGCAAGTGGTATTGATGCAGATGAAGTATTAGCGTGATGATCTATCGTTAATATTACTTTTTCAATAGGAATTCCTTTGATTTTATGCATAGAATCAAATATTCGTTTATTTGCTTGATGCGGGACAATCCAATCTATATCATCAAATGTCATATTTGTTTGCTCTAGCACATCAACCATTGCTTGGTACATATTTTCGATTCCGCATTTAAACACTGCTTGCCCGCGCATTGTCATATACCCACGAAAACAGTTTTTCTCACTATTTTCTATTGTTATTAAATCATGTTTACTGCCATCAGAGTACAATTTTGTTGTAACAATACCTCTATCATCACCTTCTGTAGGTGCGCGGACAATACAAGATCCAGCTCCATCACCAAAAAGTATACACGTTGATCTATCTGTCCAATCTGTAAATAATGTTAATGTATCGGCTCCAATAAGTAATATGTTTTTACATGTTTCTGATTTAATAAAACTATCAGCGATTGCTAATCCGTAAATAAATCCGGAGCATGCTGCTTGTATATCAAAGGCAAATGCGTTTTTAGCACCAATCATGTCTTGAACACGCGCAGCGCTGGATGGACAGCGTTTTTCTGATGTTGTTGTAGCAACCAATACACAATCTATCATCTCTGGTGTTATTTGAGCTCTTTCCAGCGTAGTTTGCGCTGATTTTACCGAGATATCATGTACATACTGGCTATCTCCAACAACATGCCGTGTTTTAATACCTGTACGTGTTGTTATCCATTCATCGCTTGTATCAACGATTTTCTCTAAATCAAAATTTGTTAATGTATTTTCTGGTAAAAACGAAGAAATACCGCAAACAACACTTCTTTTTTTCATGATACATACCTCAACATTATTTGTGTAAGTTTATACATTCTTTAACGGTTTTTACAAACCCTGACCTAACAAGCTTAACAGCTGAGCCAATAGCGCTTGCAATGCCTGTGCTGTCCGCTGAGCCGTGGCTTTTAACAGCAATCCCATTTAACCCCACAAGAGCAGCTCCATTGTGTGTTTGTGGGTCTATCTTTGCCTTTACTGCCTCAATTGCCTGTTTACCAAGTAAATACGCCAACTTGCCACGTGCGCAATTTGCATTACTTTTACAAACATTTGCAATAAATTTTACAGTACCTTCCGTTGCTTTTAACGCAATATTACCAGAAAATCCATCAGTTACTATAACATCCGCTTTATCACCTGTAAGATCAAACCCCTCGACAAAGCCTATAAAATTCACACAAGAAAATTTTTTCAACCGATTGTACGTTTCTTTCAGCACACTCGTTCCCTTTGCAACCTCTGTACCTATATTTAATAGGCCTATTTTAGGCGATTCAATGTTAAACCATGCCTTAGCAACGGCATTACCCATAACAGCAAATTGAAATAGCATATCGGCGGAGCATTCTGTATTTGCACCCAGATCAAGTACGACGTTACCATGCGAGTCGCATCTAGGGAAGGAGCTAACAAGCGCAGGTCTCTCTATATCATCTATCATGTGCAATAGCGTTTTAGAAAACGCCATATACGCACCAGTATTGCCAGCAGATACAACTGCATCATTCTTGCTGTCAGCTACGCTCTTTATAGCCTGGCACATGCTTGAATCCGTACAAAAGCGCAACGCATGAGCAGGTGCCATAGCAGAATCAATACACTTTTCGCAATGTGTAACAGAAACTATAGAACGGATTGCACTCTTTGATAACTCTGCCTCTATTAACGAGCAATCACCATATAGGTCAAACTCAACATCCTGCGCATTGTACACTTCTACAAACCTTTGCACCCCACCAATTACAGCATCAACACCAAAATCTCCTCCCATTGCATCTATTGCCACACGGACAGTCATTATCCGACCTTCTGCCCTGTTTTTATATTACGTCCATTATAATAATTGCACTTTGTGCAAACACAGTGTGAGAGAACAAATGCACCGCAATTAGGACATTTGCTGTAATTTGCTGGTGATATAAAATCGTGAGATCTTCGCATATTACGCCTTGATTTTGATGTCTTTTTCTTAGGAACTGCCATCTTTAGCTTCTAATTATTACAACATGTTTCAATTGTACTACTTATTCTTGTCGCAAGCAAGATGCTAAGCACAATGCGCTTTAATTAAATTTTGCAAAGTATCCATCAAATCTTTTATTGCTATTAATTGTAGTAATATTGTAAATGCTTAAAGATGAATTAGTAATCAATATGATCAGCCAATAATGAATACGTACCATACGTGCTGCGAAAGCTAAGTAGTTCTCGGGAATTTGGTTGTTAAATTTTACCAGTTAAGGGTAGCACATGTTTTTAACTGTTACAACGAATTTATCCTTTCTACTGTACACTGGATGAATTAAAAATCAGTATCTTTTCTGGAACTAATTAGCTAATATGTCTTTGAAATAAATTAAGGTGGCGCACCGGACAGGATTTGAACCTACGACCTTTGCCTCCGGAGGGCAACGCTCTATCCGCTGAGCTACCGGTGCCTAGTACGCTTTTGCAAGAATGTACAAGTTCTCAGCCTTTTTGCCGCATGCAATGCATGCACATTCATGCATATCACAATTATCGCACGTTTGGCACCTGACTGTAACAGATATTTTTTCCAATTCACTCAACAACCCAGTACAGCCGCACCACCTTACTACAACAAATCCTGTATTATGAGCAAAGTATTCTTGTACGTCTGCTAACGACGTCATGTGCATTGTGTTTTGTTCTGTCACCTGTTTGTGTTTTTCACGCAATGTAGCATCGTGTTTATTCAACAAATCGCTAATACTACTAACAAACTCATGCATACTACAAAACTGTTTTACTATTTCTGGTTGTCTTAATGTATAACAAACTGTATTTTGTTTTACTTCCATAAGCCCAATTTCGCAAATAATCGGCACACCTTTCCTAATATAATTCCATTTTTTGTCTGCAACAGAATAATCAGCACTATCTATTAGAACATCTATACCATCCAGCATTTTCTGCAGTTTTTCACAATATTCTAGAACAGAACTTTTTTCCTCACCGCGTATGATAGGTAGTATCACTACGTGATATGGTGCTACACAGGTTGGCAAATTTAGACCGTCATCGTCACCATGTGCCATAATTATACTTCCTATCAACCTTGTGGTAGCGCCAAATGATGTTGTATATACGTATTCTAATTTTTCTTCTGCACTTTGAAATTTAATGTTCATTGCCTTTGCAAAGTTTTTCCCAAGATAATGGCTTGTACACATTTGCAAGGCACGCCCATCCTGCATCATACATTCAACAGTATATGTATCAACTGCACCTGGAAATTTCTCATGCTCTGGCTTTTTTCCTGCAAAACATGTAAGCAACAAACTGCTTTTCACAATATCAATGTATGCATTGTGCATACCATTTGCCATTTCAATGGCTTCTTTAGCTGTTGCATGCGCAGTGTGTCCTTCTTGCCACAAAAATTCCATAGTTCTCAAAAACATTCTAGGTCGCATTTCCCAGCGTACAACATTACACCATTGATTTACTTTTAGAGGAAGGTCGCGGTAAGAATTTATCCATTTTGCAAATGATGCACCTATAATCATCTCAGAAGTAGGCCTTATAGCTAATGCATGTTCCAGAGGGGAAGTTGGAATGAAGTTGCCATCAGCGTCCTGCTCTATGCGTGAATGCGTAACGACAGCAACCTCCTTTGCAAAACCAGATACATGCTCAGCTTCTTTAGCAAATACATCAATCGGCACAAATAGCGGGAAATAGCAATTTTGAACACCATACGTTTTCAACTTACTGTTAATAATGCCTTGTACCTTTTCCCATATTGCATAGCCGTATGGCTTGATAATCATACAGCCCCTAACATCTGATCTTTCAGCAAGATCAGCGCCCGCTATAACAGCGTGATACCAATCAGAGAAGTTTTCTGATCGTAAAACGTGTATAGCATGCCGCTTTTTCATTTTCTGTTACCAAATAAGCGTAGCATATGCAAAAAGATATTCAAAAAATCCAAATATAAACTTAAAGCGCCGTAAACACTGAATTTTTCAACACTTCCTGCATCACTACCCAGATAATAATATTTCTTTATCATTTGTATATCAAAAGCTGTTAATCCAATAAAAATACATAATCCAACAAAATCTAATGCTACCTGGAAGACTCCATTTTTTAAGAAAAGAATATTTATAAAAGAACTTACAACCAAACAAATCAACCCAACGTATAATATAGAGCCAATATTGCTTAAATCACGCTGCGTTGTATAACCATAAAGACACATAACACCAAAAAAACAAGCAGCAGTAACAAAACACTCAACAATACTGGCCCCCGTATACACTAACGTTAATGGTGCTAAAGAGCATCCGATGAGTACAGCGTACACGTACAGCAAAAGAGAAGCTGTCTCTGTCTTTATCTTATTAACTCCAGCACTAAGCGTTACAACGATGCCAAAACAACACAACATAAAAAATATTGCCAATCCACCTGTCATAGCTTTTAACAACACGGCAGACTTTGTAACAAAATATCCAGATAGGGCGCTACAACTTATTGCGGCAAACATTCTCTTAAAAACACATAGCATATACTTACGTTGAGCATCATCAACCACAACAGGATTTTTTACAAACATACACAACCTCCAACAACCTTTTTATAATTGTATCACAATCTCTGATGAGCGCGTATCATAAAACAATGGAAAAAACAACCAAATTAGAAATCAAAAATGTCTTGTACATATGCGCATTAACATGACTCTCTGGCATAAACGCCAGGGATCCTTACTTCCTCATTGCACGTTTCGCGCTTAGCGCTTGTTTGTGCATAGTATCTGTTTTATGTTTCAGAAGTCTTAAGTCGATTTGTTCTCTCAACATAGCAATAGAGTTTAGAACATCTCAACTATAGCAATACACTCAACTTCAAACCTCCGCATATTCCATGTTCTATCTTGGCAAGCCCTCCTTCTATTTTATTACCAGTGTTAATCATACAGCCAAGATAAAACCCAATATTCACTTTTTTATTATCATACCCAACTTCCACAGCCGGCATAAAGTGTATAACAGCCTTTGTTTTCCATTTATCCTTTTTTTCATTACCATCATTATACTTGCACCCTTCATATCCAGTGTAACATAACACACCTACATACCAATTGCTTGGCTTGTATCCCACCCCAACAACACCACCAAGATTCATCCCACGCTTCAATATATTTCTAAGATCTTGCCTTCTGCACTTTTCACCAAGTTTATTTACATACTTCTCATCTTTGGCCCACGTGTTAATTGTGCCCCAACAACCAACACCTCCCCTAATCTCACCATACAAACGCACTTTCCCTATGTACCACACGTATCCTACACTCAAACCGATACAACCACTTCCGTTGGATATTTTGTCCTTTCTAATTGCTTTTTTGACTGCTTTATCCTTTGCTAAAAACCCAAACCTACAAATATCCAGGTATATGCCAGTACTTATACGCCCTTCGCTATGTACACTGCATGCACTTAAACACAACACCGTGTATAAAACTCTTTTCATATTTAAAAAATAATATAACAACTTTAAGTTTATTTTTTTATAATGTTTTTTAGCTATTTGTATAAATATTTTTGTAATGTGATGCAAATATACAACAATTAATGCAGCAACATAGTACGATACCGTAATTAAAGTTTTGAAATTTTTAACATCGTTACTTGGTTACGTTGCCGTTTCATAATCTCAAATTTATAGCCAAATAGCATAAATACCTGCCCAGAATTAGGAATAATGCCAACTGAATTTATTACCATACCTGCCATTGTTGCAGCAATATTGCACGGGAAATTTGTACCAACTTGCCTATTAAAATCTCGTACGCTGACAGTTCCATCTACTATATAGTCCCCATTTGCCTGCAGTCTTATGCATTCTACAGATGTTACATCATGCTCATCAGATATATCTCCAACAATCTCTTCCAGTATATCTTCAAGCGTTACTATGCCCAAAAAACTGCCATACTCATCAACAACAACAGCAAAATGCTCACGTTTCTTTCTAAACTCTTGTAGCTGAGATAATAAATCAGTATTTTCTGTAATAAACCATGGTGCAACAGCTATATCTATTATATTTAAATTATCAAAACCGCTAATTTTAGCAGATTTTAACAAATCTTTAACATGCAATACACCAACAATATTATCAATATTTTCTTTCCATAATGGAATGCGGGTAAATGGGCAACTTGTGATTTGTTCAACTATAGTTTTTGGGTCATCATCTGCACATAACATTGTAACGTTCTTTCTATGTACCATAATTTTGCCAACTTGCACAGAACCAAGATCTAAAATACTACTAAGCATCGCTTTTTCTTGCATAGAGTCATTATCAGTGCCTTTATGTAGCGCTATTGCTCCTTTTAATTCATCAAGATCAGAATCTTCTGATTTCTGGTTTTTTGGAAGAATAAATGCCGATATTTTAGCAACAATAATATTAAACGGCAATAAAATAGTAAGTATAAATTTTAAAAACTTTGCGGATGGAAGCAAAATTTTCTCAGGGGTTTTGATAGTAAACATTTTTGGCAAAACTTCCACAAATAATACCATAAATATACTTAAAATTATGGGAAAATAAATAATGGCCGTTTCACCAACGTATCTTACACTTATAATTGTTGTAATAGTTGCTGCTAAGTTATTTAACAAGGTATTACAGAGCAAAATAGAACTTATAACAAATTCTGCATTTTCTTGTAATTTGCAAACAGTAATGGCATTTTTATTACCGTCAGTAGCTAATTTATACATTTTTGGCTTGGAGTATGCAGTCATTGCTGTTTCACAAGCTGCAAAATACGCAGATAACAACAAAATAGAGGCTAAACATATTGCTAATACAACATTAGAAATCATTATCTACTCCTATCAGTTGCAAAATCATCTATTGCCCCATCCCCATTTTTACCTATTTTCCAGGTATTACACTGCGGTGTAACATCTGTTTTACTTCTAACATTTACATCATTGTCGCGTGGTAATACTTGTATAACATCTGGTTTTTTTGCATGTGTATTTTTGATCCTCTTTTTAATTTCTTTGCGTAAACGTTTAAATTCTTCGCTTGTAGTGTCAGTAGTTCTTAGTTTTTCTATCATTTGCTGAATCTCTTCAAAATCATCTTGCGTGATTTCTGCCGTTTCAACTTTGTCTTCTAACATAGTTTCTAATTGTTTTATAACAGAATTAATCTTATTTACTTCATTATTACATTGCAATACAGGGGCTATGTTAGTCTTTTTTGCATTTGCATTATCTATTCTTTTTTGAATTTCTTTGTATAAATGTTTAAATGCCTCGCTTGTAGCATCAGTAGTTTTTAGTTTTTCTATCATTTTCTGAATCTCTTCAAAGTCGTCCTGCGTAATTTCTGCCGTTTCAACTTTGTTTTTCAACATAGTTTCCAATTGTTCAATATCAAGATCAGCATTTTTTGCAAAACTTGTAGAGCACGCGCAAAAGCTACATAACAAAATCTTTAAATAGCACATAGTTCTTGTTAATGATCACACATCATCGATTTTATCATATTAGAACACATGCTGGCGATTTTGTGTAATTGAGATTATTTTGCTAGTATTACGCAAGCATAGTTTACGGGGTTTGTGTGAATTTTTTTAACAAAATATCTGGTCATAGTGCTGCGCTTGATACAAGAATAATGAACCCAGGAGATGTATTTTTTGCAATTGGGAATGGGCATAATTTTGTACAAAATGCGCTACAACAAAAGGCTAAATGTGCAGTAATTTCTGATAATAAATACGCATGCGATAAAACAATTTTAGTAAATGATACTGTTAAAACTATGCTTGATTATGGTTTATTCTGTAAATACAAAGCAAAGGCAAAAATTGTAGCTATTACAGGAAGCGTTGGAAAAACAAGTACAAAAATGTGGTTAGCTGAGATACTAGCTAAAAAGTACCACGTTATGCCAGGGGTAGGAAATTACAATACGATATATGGAATACCAATTTGTTTATCAATGTTACGTCCTGTACATGATTATGGAATTTATGAAATGGGCACAAATAAATGTGGCGAGATGTCAGCAATATCAAATTATTTAAAGCCACATGTGCTAGTAATAACAAATATTACTGACGCACACATAGGCAATTTTGGGTCTTATCAAACTTTACTTGATGAAAAATTATCTGCATTATCTGGTCTACCAGATGATGGTGTGTTGGTAATCAATGGTGATGAACCATATTCAAAAAATATAACACATAAGAATATCATAACATTTGGAGAAAAAAAACATAATGATGTAGTAATTAGCGATTTTGCAAAATACTTTAACAATGAATTAAAAAGTTGCGAATACTATAACTGCGCAGCAATTATAGCTGTGATGATCGCTTTAGGAATTAATTATAAGGATTTTTTACAGTACTTCGCTAGTTTAAACCCATTACGTGGCAGGGGAAATATAATTAAATGTAAATACAATGAAAATAACTTTACATTAATAGATGATGCGTACAACGCGTGTCCTACGTCCATGAAAGCTGCACTACATAATCTTGCCACGTTTCATGGAACAAAAATTGCGATTATAGGCGAAATGCTAGAGCTTGGCCATATGTCATACTACTATCATGAACAAATTGCTAAACTGCTTGTCTCTTTAAAAATTGATAAAGTATATTTTGTTGGATCAGAGCCGTTGTGTGAATTATTTAGAGAGTTTGGATTTAAAACATTTAATAATATTACAAAAGATATACTAGATGATATTTGCGAAGGTGATATTGTATTAATTAAAGGATCACACAGTACAAATCTTTGGCGTCTTGTTGATTTTATAACTACTCAGTAATAATGTAGAATAGAAATAAATTATTCTTTTGTATCATCATCATTTAATGTACTTTTAAATGCCTTTATGCCCTTTGCAAGATCTCTCATTACTGTTGGTAATTTCCCAGCACCAAATAATACAAGTACAACTAACATCACTATTAATAAATGGCCAAAACTTATCCCCATTCTATTTTTGCGTAACATAACACTGCTGTATACTATACCAAAAATTAAATTGCTAACACTAAAAAATTTTTCTTGAAATTAGTTGTAATTTCATACTAAATGTACTTATACATTTATCAGATATAATAATGCGTAAAATTGCACTACTTTCCGTACTTTGTTTATCATCTGCATGTCATCACATATACGACAAAGGATCACTTTCCAATAATGTCAATGAAGACCAAATAAGGGAATTGTCAACAGCACCAGAAGATACAGTGACTCATCCAGTACGACATTCAAAAATCAATAAAGTATCTGACACAATACCAAATGTATTTAAGCAAAAAATTTCTTTGTCTGTAAATGAAAATATAAATATAAAAGATGTATTGTATGAAACTGCATTAAAACTTGGCATCAACATACAGTTAGACCCTAATCTAGATGTTTCTGTTATTTATTCTGCAAATGATAGGCCATTTATAGAAATTCTAGACGATATATGTGATATGACAAATATGAGATATACAATTAATCACAACACATTGTCTGTTGTGCAAGATACACCTTTTACAGTTATATACCAAACGCAGTTTTTAAACCTAACAAGAAACAGCACAAACACAATATCAACAAATAGTGATATTTCTTCTGAAGTCGCGATACAATCAAATAATAAAAAAACACCAAAAACAAGTAATATAAAAAATGTACAAAATACAGGAAATACAATTACAACAACAGCCTCAGGATGCTTTCTTGAAGATCTACAAGATGGGCTTGCAGTCATTATAGGCAAAGATGGTACATATTCAATCAACAAGCAGAGTGGAACAATTGCCGTATGTGCAAATGCCAAAACGCACGCTTATGTTAGAGAATATTTAAATGCAATTAAGGCAGCAACAGAATCCCAAGTATTAATTGAAACAAAAATTATCGAAGTCTCGTTAAAGAAAGAATACCAACATGGAATAAGGTGGGAAGAGTTGGCTCAAGGAAACTCAATGGATCATAAAATTCGCGTACTATCAGATGGTGGTGGAGCGTTTAATGTAAAATATGCTGCAAATAACATACATTATTTAACAAATTTTCTAGAACAATTTGGTGTAACAAGAACAGTTTCTAATCCACGTGTAACAGTTATGAATAATCAACCAGCAATTCTAAAAGTTGCGAAAAATCATGTATATTTTAAAATTAATCATGATCGTTCATCATTTTTGAGAGATACAGAGCGAGTATGGTCATCAACATCAAGTGATATTAAAACAATTCCAATAGGGTTGATATTATTTGTGCAACCATCAATAGATACTACAAATGGAACTGTTACTTTATTTTTGCGACCTACAATTTCTAAATTGCAAGAAAATGTTGCAGACCCAGCTGTAGATATAGCACTTAGCGGTTCGCAACATAATGACCAACGCTCTCTTGTTCCAGTAACAAGCGTTAGAGAGATTTCTTCCATTTTAAAACTTAATGACGGAGAAGTTGCTGTGCTTGGAGGTTTTATGGAAATAAATACTGAGAAAAAAAGTGCTGGACTACCAATTTTTAGGAGAGCATTTGATAATCAACATATAAATGAAGATAATATTGTAGAATTAGTAATTTTGATCAAAGTTAATATTATAGATACAGATATACAAACAAACAAAACTGATATTAGATTAGCAAGATTTGTTCCAGATCCACGTCCATTTTTTTAAATATGGTGTAAAATTAAAACAAAATATTCATAAGTTATTAAAATAATAAGCACAAATATTATTAATATGAAGACTGTTAATTTTTTCTTTTATATTGCATTGTAGTATGGTATAATACGTATACGTGTTATTTTAGTATAAATACAATGAATACAATAAAATATCTACTATTACCAATGTTGTTATTGTGTAATGTTCAAAGTGCTGAGGGTGAGGGTGGTCTTGAATACGGCCCCATCCGGAGTATGAACGAATTTTTTCTATTAGCAGACGCAGGAAATGGTGGCGTTAAGGTTGAATGTTCCTTAGAAAAGAAGCATTTTGTAAATGAGTTAGCGGCACTAGTGATTAAAGGTGACACTATCGGGTGGCAGGTTGATCATGTGTTAGCAAATCACAAAGTTATGAATGTAATGGATGGAGTATTCCATACCAATTGCTTTCCTGTTAGCACGGATGGTTATAACAACACACATTATTCATGTCTAGCTGTGTTGAAAGATTGGTGTAAGAAGAATGGCATTAATATGAGTGATTTTTTAAATGGCAAGATTAGGTGTACGTTGGACGCTGCGTTTGAATTTGCAAGAAGAATTGCTGATATTAGTTATTCGTATTGTAACGGGCGAACAAAAGAGACTGCGGTTAAAGTGATGCAGTGTATGATGTTTTGCTATACTCTTATAGACGACCTTTGTAAAGTGGGATACAAGACTAAAAATGATCGTGTGAAATCTTTCTTGCAGGTGTTTAATTCTTCTGGTGCATATGGGAAAAAAAGGGGTGAGACGCTCAACCAAGCGTACGCGAGAAACAGTTTTGAAATAGTTAAACAATGCTGTATGGATATACATACCACAAGTCAGAAGATAGATAGTTTGGAAGAGAAAGATAATTTTGGAGAAAGAGAATACGCTTATTCACCGACTGGATATGATATGACAGACATACAACAACTAAAGGCGGCACACAAAAGGCGTGAGGAGAGTCTACGTTTGATGGAGGAGGAATACAAAGAAGTATGTAGGATTGATAAAATTGTGAGAGCAAATGTTCTGGGTAGGGAAGTGATACAGCAAGCTATTTATGCTCTAGGTAAAAACAAAGCTTGTTTGAAGTACGGAGTTGATGTGTTGCACAAAACAAGTAGAAAATTGGTTAGGAGGCAGGGTAGAATTGCTGCTATGGTGAATGAACGAAGTGGCGGCAATGTTAATGAGGCTGATATTGAAAGGTTAAAACTTATTGATGGTGACATTGAGAGATTAAACAGTGCCGATAGTAAAATGACTGCACGTTTGAACGATGATAAAATAGCTGCACATTTAAAGAGGGTGTACGACGAAGCGATGAGTATCTGGAGCTACGATTCTTCTTTTAAATTGATGGATGAAGGAACGTATAAAAATATTGTTGCTACTGATGTGAAAATGTATTACGAATCGTTGTTCAATGCCGTGTTGAATGGCGATGAGTGGGAGATACATATTGAAAAAGGTAAACAAAATAGATATGTGATAGAGATGAGTATAGAGTGCATGTTTTACACTAGTATTATCAAGGGGTGGTGTGCAACACGTATGGGTAAACTTGATGATGAAAAAAAGATAGACATCTTTTTGAATAAGGAGATGGTAGGGATTAGGTTTGTCGTTGGGTGTGATAGTGTGGATAGGACAAAGCGTTTTCTGTGCACGTCATACATTGCAGGCACAGATTGGAAAGATTTAGACTATAGCGTAAGAACGCAAAATCAAGATGATTGAACCTTTAACTATTTGAATATGATACCATTGATAATCTGTATAAACTGGATTCTGATTATGTATACTATGCGTTTTATATGTCATTGACTTATTTGTATAGAATTTCAAATCTTTGCATAAGCAGTACAATAAGTATGTGTTTTCGCTCTGAATGCATCTGCTGGTACTGGTACAAAAAAATAGTTGGAAGATAGTACAAAATATCAAGTCCTTCGTTCAGGTATAATATCAATAAATATCTAGCTGTACAAATTCTTACATCTTGCATGTAATATTTATACTCTGAATGTATGGTTTTTTTCTTATGATGTTATAGTACTGGCAAGATAAAAAAATCATCTAGTATTTTACTAACACAGGTAATTCACTAAATACTACTGCAATTTTAAAATCTAATATATTATGGATATTTATACAAAGTGCTAAACAAGCCTGCTAAGTTATGCAACTAATGTAATATTTTTTTAAAACACAATATTTATTAGATATGCAAAAAAGCAAGAAGAGAAAAACAATTACACAATATATTATGTAAAAAATAGTCATGCATCATTATTTTTTACATCGTATATATGTAAAACATTGGTCATTCCAGACTCTCTAAATGGCATGCCGGCAACGATCGCAACGCGTATATTTTTCTGTTTTTCAAACATGCCGGATATCTTGGTATCAACTATTTGCAACATTTGAGAAAAGCTGTATATATCTTCCACAACAACGGAATACACCCCCCATACCAAACACATACGTCTAGCGGTACGCATACAAGGTGTCATAGCAACAATATTACCTAATCTACTATTAGAAGCGTTGATTGCTGTTCTGCCAGATTCTGTGAAAGCGACTACAGCGCTAACGTCATCAATAACAGCCTTAATCAAACGTCCTTCAGTCGTTGCGCCAACACTCGTTCGCACATCGTTATCTTGCTCTGTTGCCTCAATAACATTCCTCATCGTATTAACAGCTTCTATTGGGTATGCACCGTTTGCTGTTTCTGCTGATAACATTACGGCATCAGCACCCTGATAAACAGCTGTTGCTATATCAGACACCTCTGCCCTTGTTGGCATAGGAGAAGCGATCATTGTTTCAAGCATTTGCGTTGCTACGATAACTGGTTTTTGATATCTCTGACATATGTTAACGATCTGTTTTTGCACAACTGGTACGCGCTCAATCTGCATTTCAACGCCAAGATCGCCTCTAGCAATCATAACAGCGTCAGCAGAATTTACAATAGCATCCAGATTCTCTATCGCCTTTGGTTTTTCAATTTTTGCAACAATCTTGACGTGCTCCGGCACCAATTTTCTAACAGCTGTTATATCTCGAGCAGTTTGCACAAATGACACAGCAACATAATCTGCACCAATTTCTTCAACATGTTGCAAATCATCCATATCCTTTTTAGTAATGGCAGAAACATTAATGAATGCATTTGGTACATTTACACCTTTTTTATTCATTAAAATTCCACCAGTAATAACTTCTGTTTCAATTTTCTCGCCATTATTACTTTTTACTTTTAGCTTTATTTTTCCATCATCCAAAAAGACATCATCCCCATCTGAAAGTGATTTAAAGAGTTCTGGATGTGGCAGGTACACTCGTCTCTCGTTACCAAATGTATTTTCTGTATCAAAAACAAATTTACCGCCCTGTATTAATGTAATGCTTCCATCTTCAAAAAGTCCTATACGGAATTTTGGCCCCTGTAAATCCATTAAAATGGCAACTGGACGATCTCCAGCACTTTCTATACTTCTAATAGTAGCTGCATTTTGTTTATGGAAATCAATATCATTATGAGAAAAATTTAGTCTAAAAACATTAACTCCTGCATCAAATAATGCTTGTATTGTTTCAGCATTTCCGCTGGATGGCCCTATTGTAGCAACTATTTTTGTTTTGCGCATAAATAAATTAAAAAAAGGACACTTTGATTATCTTGCTAAATAAATAAAAATGCAAGTTATGAATTATTTAATTATTTGTATCAAATATTAAATATAAAATTTACAATAAACAATATTATAACATTGCCTTTGCGCTGACTTTACTACGCAGTACTACCTTTACTACTGCAATTTGAAACACATCTTTAACAACATATTCAACTACTGCTATAACAATACAATTCCAGAAAATTGTACTCCAAGCCTACCGTCACGCCTATAACTAAAATAATTTGTATCGGTATATGTATCAATATTTAATATAGAAACATCTTTTACTCTTAATATATTTAGTTTATCAAATATATACATCAAAATATCGAGATGTCCATGAGTTACATACTTCTTTTCTACGAGCGAAGCAACATCATTACCAACTGGATAGCTTTCTTTATGTATACACGGGCCAATTTTGCAGTAAATTTTATTACACCCAAGCTGCTGCATTTTTTCTATTGTATTTTCAATAATACCAAATACAGCACCTCTCCAACCAGCATGTATTGCTGCTATATACTTTTTTTCTACATCACACACCAAAATTGGCACACAATCAGCTGTGTGTACACCAATCAGTAATCCTTTTTTATTTGTAATTAACGCATCTCCTTTTACATCAGTTTTTCTGTCAATAAACACACTGTTATTGCTATGTACTTGATTTGGGATGACCATATTATCATATTCTACATCAAAATATTTTGCTATTGATTTTCTATGCTGGATTACAACTTCATTTGTATCAAGCCTATCAAAACCTACATTAAACTTATTATCAAAAAATTTATATTTTATAAAATCTATATCTTCAAATTTCATAAGTAGTACGTACCTTGCAACGTGTTTTTATTTTATAATTTTTTATGCTTAAATGATATTTTCAAAATAACAAATGGTTATAATAAAATAAAAAATATATATAGACTAATCAAAAATCTTAATAATATATTAAATAACAAATAAAAAATATTTGCACTCTAGCGCTTAGTGTGCTAGCATATTAGCAGACAGGGGCACAGAGTGCTAAAAGGGAGTTTAAAAATGGCAAAAGTTATTGGTATTGATCTTGGAACAACAAATTCGTGCGTTGCTATCATGGAAGGGCAAAATGGCAAAGTTATTGAAAATTTAGAAGGTGCGCGTACTACGCCGTCTATTGTTGCTATTTTGGAAAATGGAGAGCGTTTGGTTGGGCAGCCAGCAAAAAGACAGGCTGTAACAAATTGTGAGAATACTATTTATGCTGTCAAGAGGTTGATTGGTAGAAAATTTGATGATCCAATGACACAAAAAGATGCAAAGACAGTGCCTTATCAGGTTGTTGCATCAAGTACTGGTGATGCGTGGGTTAGAGCAAGAGGAACGGATTACAGCCCAAGTCAGATTAGTGCGTTTGTTTTGATGAAAATGAAAGAAATAGCTGAGGCGTATCTTGGTGAAAAGGTGACGGAAGCTGTTGTTACAGTGCCTGCATATTTTAATGATGCACAAAGGCAAGCTACAAAAGATGCTGGTAAAATAGCTGGCCTTGATGTTTTAAGGATCATTAACGAGCCAACGGCAGCTGCATTAGCATATGGTATGGACAAAAAAGATGCTACAACCGTTGCTGTGTATGATCTTGGTGGTGGAACATTTGATGTGTCAATTCTAGAAATAGGCGATGGTGTGTGTGAAGTTAAGGCGACAAATGGTGATACGTTCCTGGGTGGTGAGGATTTTGATAAGCGTATTATTGAATATATAGCTGATGAATTTAAGCGAGAACAAGGTATTGATTTGCGTAACGATAATATGGCGTTGCAACGACTGAAAGAAGCAGCAGAGAAGGCAAAAATTGAACTATCGTCGTCAACGCAAACAGACATTAATCTGCCATTTATCACTGCGGATTCTAGTGGACCAAAGCACTTAAATATGACATTGACGCGTGCTAAATTTGAGAATCTTGTTGATGATTTGATCCAAAGAACCATTGAACCTTGCAAAATTGCACTTAAAGATGCAGGAATAGCAGCCAGTGATGTAGGGGATGTTATACTAGTTGGAGGTATGAGCCGTATGCCAAAAGTTATTGAAACTGTTGAAAAGTTCTTTGGCAAAGCTCCAAAACGCAGTGTAAATCCTGATGAAATCGTAGCAATGGGGGCTGCTGTGCAAGGTGCTGTGCTAAAGGGAGATGTTAAAGATGTACTATTACTTGACGTTACACCGCTTTCTCTTGGTATTGAGACGTTGGGTGGGATTTTTACTAGGCTGATTGAGAAAAATACAACTATCCCTACAAAAAAGAGTCAAGTGTTTTCAACAGCAGAGGATAACCAATCCGCAGTTACTATTAGAGTATTTCAAGGAGAGAGAGAAATTGCTGCACAAAACAAGTTATTGGGGCAATTTAATCTTGAGAATATTCCACCTGCTCCGCGTGGTGTCCCGCAAATTGAAGTCACTTTTGACATTGATGCAAATGGCATAGTCAATGTTAGTGCTAAGGACAAAGCTACAGGGAAAGAACAAAAAATACAAATACAATCATCTGGAGGATTGTCAAAGGAAGAAATAGACAAAATGATGAAAGACGCAGAAGCAAATGCAGGAGAAGATAGAAAACGTAAGGAGCTAATTGAATTGCGTAACCGGGGTGAATCTGTGATTAACACAGCAGAAAAAGGGTTGAAAGAGCACGGAGAGAAATTGTCAGCAGAAGAAAAGAGCAAGATAGAAAGTGATATTTCTGCACTGAAGACTGCAATTAAAGATGATAACGTTGGTATTGATGAGTTAAAGAATAAGGTTGATGCTTTGCTTCAATCATCGCAAAAAATTGGAGAAATTTTGTATAAACAGCAACAAGAGCAGCAAAATACAAATTCTCAACAGAATACTGCAAATGATGGGAACACAGTTGAAGGCGAATTTAAAGAAAAAGAGTAATCTATATTAAATCTTTTAAGTTGAATATTGGTTGTTTGTTTTCTATACGTTTTCTATTTGCAATTAAAAGCAGAGTTAATTGTGTGACAATTTTATTGTCAAAATAGAATATACCATATTCTGGGGATTGTGTAATCTTGTGCCCAAATTCCTTTAGATATTCTACGACAGTTGTTAGCGTTACATAATTTTTAATTGGTCGCATGGATTTTATTGTAACATTATGTTTAGCAATTTTTACTATTGGATACATTTGGCAACTATTATTTACTTTTCTACCTCTTTTGTCTACATGCCTACTAATAGCTTTATTTACAGATTCATTAGTTCGACCAAGTTCTGCTGCAATTTGTTTGATCTTAATTCCTTCTCCATACATTTTGCGCAACCTGTCTATCTCTGCCATTGTCCATCCCACTTGCATTTTACTTCTATCAACATATGACTATAAAAATAATGTATCGAAACAATTATCAATTTTGCAAAAATAAAAATGTCCCGCTTTCATTAAAGAATAAATTTTTATAAAATAAAATACATTTTTATATAAAATATATATCATTATATATGCACCTTAGATATTTGTAGCTCGTGCACCAATTAATTAGTATGATATAAGTAATCACGTTGGTTATGTTTGATATGGCTGATTTACAGAATGGATGGGAAATTGTTATCGGGCTTGAAGTTCACGCTCAAATCTCATCTAACACAAAATTATTTAGTACAAGCTCAACAGAGCCCGGGGCAGATCCAAATACTCACGTGTCTCTCTTTGATGCAGCATTTCCGGGTACATTGCCTGTACTGAATAAATATTGCATTGATCAAGCAATAAGAACTGGTATTGCCATTAACGGTACAGTACACGAAATCTCTGTATTTGATAGGAAGAATTATTTTTATCCTGATTTGCCGTCTGGTTACCAAATTACGCAATTTTACCATCCTATTGTAACGGATGGGGAAATTAGTATTGTGGATGATGGCGTGCAAAAAACAATCAGAATAGAACGCATACACATAGAACAGGATGCAGGAAAAAGTGTACACGATTTATCTCAAACAGAAACGTATATTGATCTAAATAGAGCTGGTGTGCCGTTGATGGAAATTGTGTCAAAACCGGATATTAGATCTGCAAATGAAGCAATGTTGTATGTCAAAAAACTAAGAACTATCCTGCGATACATAGGAACATGTGACTGCAATATGGAAAATGGAAATTTGCGCGTTGATGCAAACGTGTCTGTTCATAAACCTGGCACTGAATTTGGTACTAGAGCAGAAATTAAAAATATAAATTCCATAAAATTCTTGGGACAGGCAGTAACGTATGAGGCAAATAGGCAAATCGATATAATAGAGAGTGGTGGAACATTAGTGCAAGAAACCAGACTATTTGATGCAAGTACTGGAGAAACGCGTTCTATGCGTACAAAAGAGAATGCTGCGGATTACAGGTATTTTCCAGAGCCAGACTTAAATCCAGTTGTTGTCACAAGTAATAGAATAGCAGAAATAAAGAATTCCATGCCAGAATTACCTGATGTTAAAAAGCAAAGATTTATTAAACAGTATTCTGTTAGTGAATCTGATGCGGATATTCTGACAGAGGATATTGCTATTGCAGATACATTTGAACAAGTTGTTGCAAAACTTAAAAATCAAGATTCTGCAAAGCTTGTAGCTAATTGGATAATTGTTGAAGTTTTTGGTTTTATGAACCAGTATTCATTTTCTATAGATAAACTGCCATTTGACATAAAATATATTGCTGAACTTGTTGATTTGATTACTGATAACACTATTTCTGGTAAAATTGCAAAAACAGTATTTGCAGAGATGTGCAAAAGTGGAGATTCTCCATCAAGCATTGTTGAAAAAATGGGACTGCGCCAAATTTCTGATGAAAATACAATCCGTTCATCAATTGCAGCTGTATTGGAACAAAATGCTGATAAGGTCGCTGAGTACAAATCCGGAAAGGATAAATTATTTGGTTTTTTTGTTGGGCTTGTAATGAAAGAGTTGCATGGTAAGGGAAATCCTGAAATAATTAACAAAATTTTAAAAGAATTGTTATGAAAAAACTTTTTCTCTTTGTATTCACATTTTGCAATGGTGTATTTGCGACGTCGGCAACAGTAAACGTGCATTTATCAAATTATGTATACCACCATATAGAAAAGCATCCGCAAGTGGTGATGCGCTTTTTGTTAAAAAATGCCGCATACAATGTTGAAGCAGCATACATGCTTGGTATTTTTTTGCTTGATATACGCGCGTATGAATTTGCGGAACATTTTTTACAAATTGCTGCTGAAAAAAAGTTTGCGCCAGCAATAAATGCGCTGGCTGATTTTTATTATGCCTCTGCAAAAGATAAAGCGTTGTCAATGTACAAACAAGCAGCAGAACTTGGGTTTGCACCTTCGCAATTCAATGCAGGCGTTATTTGCATGGAGCAGTGTAACTACAAGGAGGCTGTAAAGTATTTTCAACAAGCTGCTGAAAACAAAGACTTTGACCCAGAATTAAAAAAAATTGCAAAACTTCATGCAAAAAAAGCCATAAAAAAATGCAAAAAGAAAAATTAATTATATTGTCAGCAGGTGGAACTGGTGGACACGTTTTCCCAGCAATAACAGTTGCAAAAGAACTGCAGGTGCGTGGTTATAAAGTTATGTTTGCTACAGATACAAGATGCAAAAAATATTTTGGAAATAAAGATTGTATTGTGCAAAATATAAACTGTAAAACAAAAATAAAAATGTATATTTCTGTTATGTTGCATACTTTAACAGCTGTTTTGTATTTGATAAAACATCGTCCGTTATGCGTTGTTGGTTTTGGCGGATATCCATCAGTCCCATTTGTTATGGCAGCACAAATACTTGGTATTAAAACTATTATTCATGAACAAAACGCAACAGTTGGAAAAGCAAATAAGTTGTTGAAATTTTTATGCAAAAAAATGTTATTGTCGTTTGATATTAAAGACAATTTAGGCACAGTAGTCGGCATGCCAACACGTTATGAAGACATGTATAACAATTTTCAATACTCGGCTACACGTCCTTTTTCTATACTTGTATTAGGTGGTAGCCAAGGATCTGCAATCTTGTCAGATGCAGCTGTTAAAGCAATTACGCAATTAAAGGCAGATGTTTTTGTTTACCACCAGGCAAGGGAAAATGAAGTTGCATCTATCCAAGAACAGTATCGTAACGCAGGTATTAAATGTGTTGTATCAAATTTTTTTGAAGATATGTCCGAGATATACAAATCTACAACTATTGCTATAGCCAGATCTGGGTCATCAACAGTTTGCGAATTAATTGGATTTGGTGTACCAGCAATTTTTGTGCCATATGAGGCGTCTATTAATGGTGATCAGATAAAAAATGCACAGTATGTTGAAAAGAGTGGTGGATGCTTGATAGTACGAGAAAATCAAATACAAAATCTAGGTAGTATTATTCAAAATTTGGAACAAGATCGTGAAAAATTGATGAGTATGTCAAATAATTTAAAAACCTTACGCAGGCAAGGAGTAATAAATAAGATTGCAGATGAAATAGAAAATGTGATAAATAGTATACATTAGATGTATAGTTGCGTAGTATGAAGAAAATTAAAAAACGTGGACCAGTATTGATCAATGTTGCTCCGCTTGTTGATGTGATGCTAGTGCTGATGGTAATTTTTATGATGACATCACAAATTTCTACAGTAGGTGTTAACGTTAATCTGCCAAAGACACAAGGGAAGGTAAAAACAGATAGTAGCACTGACAATATTGTAATAAGTGTTACAAAAGAAGGGAAAATTTACATTGCAGAAGCTCAACTTACACTAGATGAATTAATACAAAAATTACCAATTGTTTTAAAACAAAATAAAACAGATGTTGTATACATTAAAGGAGACAAAGACATACAGTACGGCCTTTTAATAAAGATTATGGGGGTAATTGCCCATACTGGTATTTGCAAGGTATCATTAATAGCTGAAGCTATAAAGTGATATACTGTGCGTTAAATATTTTTAATTTTGTTTTATTATGTATCATTATGTATCATTTTATTGCAAAACTGTATTTTGCAATATACTGGCATGTGTTACAATATTGTATTAATTGATATGGAATTTGTGTGAACAAATTTAGAAATGTAATTATTTTAGTTACCTTTTTTGTTACGCTAGCTCTTGTTTCAACATATCTTGGCAATGGCATACAACAAAAGGTAATTGAGTTGCCTTATTCTGACCTTGTTAAAAATGTTAAACAGGGACGTATCACCAATGTTGTACTATCAAACTCTCACGATAGAATTAGAGGCAAAATAGTTGATGGCAGGCGATTTATAACTGTTGCCCCGTTTGGCGATAGGCAGTTTATAACAACATTGCTTGAGAATAACGTTGATGTTCATGTTGAATCAGGTGAATCAACTTTTGGTGTAATTCTGCATCACATTTTGTCATGGTTGCCGTTTTTATTTATTGTTGCTATTGCTATTCTTTTTTCAAGGAAAATGCCAGGTGGGAAGGGCAGCATAGGTAGCGGCCCTCTTGCTTTTAACAGAGCAAGCTCCAGGATGATGCAAGAAAAAAAGGTTAATATCACTTTTGATGATGTTGCTGGGATCGATGAAGCAAAAGCAGAGCTTGAGGAAATTGTTGAATTTCTGAAAAAACCAGAGAAATTTAGACGCCTAGGAGGCAAAATACCACGTGGAGTTTTGTTGGTTGGTGCGCCAGGAAATGGCAAAACGTTGCTAGCAAAGGCTATTGCAGGCGAAGCAGGAGTGCCATTTTACAGTATATCTGGATCTGAGTTTATAGAAGTATTTGCTGGTGTTGGTGCTAGTCGCGTACGAGAAATGTTTAATCATTCCAAGAAAAATGCACCTTGTATTGTCTTTATTGATGAAATTGACGCTGTTGGTAGGCAGAGAGATTCTGTGCTGCGTGGAGGAAATGATGAGAGAGAACAAACACTAAACCAATTATTAGTGGAGATGGATGGTTTTGAGCCAAGTAGCGGAGTGATCGTTCTGGCAGCAACAAATAGGCCAGATATACTGGACCACGCACTATTACGTCCAGGCCGTTTTGATAGAAAAATCATGGTGCAATATCCTGATATGTCGGGCAGAGAGAAGATCTTACGCGTGCATTCAAAAAATGTGCCTTTGGCTGATGATGTGGATTTGTTGACGGTTGCGCGTGGTACACCTGGGTTTTCTGGCGCAGAGTTGGCAAATTTGGTTAATGAGGCTGCACTTATAGCAGCAAAAAATAATAAATTAGCTGTATCTATGCAAGATCTAGAAATGGCAAAAGATAAGGTACTGATGGGTAGTGAACGTAAATCCATGATTATGACAGATGAAGATAAAAAGTTCACTGCGTATCACGAAGCTGGGCATGCTCTCATTGCAATTTTAACGCCATCATCCGACCCTGTGCACAAAGTGACAATCATTCCAAGAGGAGCTGCACTTGGTATGGTTATGAGATTACCAGAGAAGGATAAAGTCTCTGTATCAAAGGAAGAATTGTTAGGTGATATCAAGGTTGCTATGGGTGGAAGAGCTGCTGAGGCGCTAGTTTTTGGAGAAGATAAAGTTACAACTGGTGCATCTCAAGATATAAAAAACGCAACCGCAATTGCAAGGAATATGGTTACAAAATGGGGTATGAGTTATAAAGTTGGCGTTAGAACGTTTGATTTTGATAGCGGATACTTTGATCGCATGGATAACGTGTCTGATAAGACGTCACAAATTATTGATGCTGAGATTAAAGCAATTATGGATTCATGTTATACTGTTGTGGAAGAAATGCTTGTAAAGAATAGGGATAAATTGGATAGAATAGTTGAATTATTGGTGAAGTATGAAACCTTGACTGGTGATGAAGTCAGAAAAATCTGTAATGGAGAAGATATTGTTAAAAACGAAAAAACACGACCACCATTAAACTATACGATAGGTGGTTTACCGGAATCAGAGTAGTTGTACTTATTTGTACAAAGTATGGTAAAATAGTATTGCAAGTATGGACAAGGTTTTACAAGATTTAGCTTTCCGCCCATATAAGTTATCGTTTATTAAAGCTATTGATACTACTTTGCAATACTGTAATATTGACATTACAAACATCACATTACAAAGTATTTCAGTTATTAAGTTCAAGTGTAGAATTGCATTTAGACAGCAGTGGACAGATGTACATAGCATAGATGGAATTATTGAAAAAGTCCCAGAAATAACGCTCAATTTGCCAGGTATCGCTGGTATTAATGGATTGCTCCCATCTGCATACACAGAATGCTATATCTTACATAATAAAATAAATAAAACAGCAGTAGAAGAGTTCTTAAATGTATTTAATGCTCATTTTATATCTTTAAAATACGTGTATTGTAAAAATTATGTCTTGCAATATACATCTTGTCCTGCATATAAAACTAGTTTCTGTCAACTAGCAGATGCTTTGTCTGGACTTTGGCAATACGATGAATTAATGGAAAAAGCTATGATACATTTAGATTTTAAAATAGCTGCTTTTGGGTTATTTTGGCAAAAGACAAGATCTGCTTTTGGATTAAAAAGTTTGCTTGATAGCTATTTTGGATTGGACGTTTTTGTAGAACAGTTTGCTGGTTCTTTTACGCAGTCAGTTGCTGAATCGGATAGGACAAAAATTGGAACATTTAAAGGTAAATACAACAATTTGGGTGTAGAAACTCTTTTAGGAGAAAAAGCATGGGATGAATCCGCTGGCATTAATATTCATGTCAAAAATCTTACTATGAAAGAATATACAAAGTTTTTGCCGAAAATTTCTAAATTGGATCAACGTATATCACCATTACAAAAAATGAAAACACTAATTAAAATGTATCTACCAAAACATATTAAAATTAAGATTATATTTAGCATGAATCAAAGATATACTGTACAAACAAATTTAACGCGCTCTAAACGGTTGAATAACGATGCATTTCTTGGAAAAAAATCCATGCCAACAACATTCACAGAAATCGTGAGATAGAAAAAAAAGATTTTGTCGATAAACATTTTCATGGTATAAATATATTATGGTCCTCGGTAGCTCAGTCGGTAGAGCAAGTGGCTGTTAACCACTGGGTCGGCGGTTCGAGTCCGTCCCGAGGAGCCACTGGTTTGTGATAGCATACCCAGGATTTTTTTGTTGTAACACTTTCGTTTCCAGCGATGTTAATCTATGTATATGGTTGTTCACGTTTATGGTGATGCGTAATTTTAATTACCACAGTATTTTTGATGCAATTTTGGTTGGAATAAAACACGTCTTTAAAAGACCTGTGACAACCAGAGTATACAAAAAAGAAATAGAAAGAGCGCCATATGTTAGACGGTCTTTTCACTTGGACCACAACAAATGCATCGACTGCAAAACATGTATGCACGCATGCCCATGTAATGCTATTAGAATTATTTCTAAGGATAAATGTGAATATGATAAAGACAAATGTGCATTTTGTAACCTGTGTGAAAAATCATGCCCAAAGTTAGCAATTAAATTTACAAATGATGAGAACGACGACTACTGACCTCAACACTAAAATTGCACTATAACATGAAGCACAACAGCCAGAAACATAATAAATCTATAAAGATACAATAGCATTGCGTTGTTTTATAGAGTCTATAAACATTTGTCTAAAAAAGTTATCGTGTTCCTTGATATGCCTATTCAGAAGAATTCCTGTGATATGTAATGATTGCATAATATCTCTATCATTCCATTTGTCATCATACCAAGCATTAGGAATATAAAATGTAGAATATTCTTTTATATTACTATTACTGCACTCTGTGCAAATTGTAGCACCTGTTTCTGATATAAAATCTGGTTTATTATTACAACATAAACAACATGTTTCAAGATCTACTCCAAACCCCAAAACATTTAACAAAAAAATCTCAAATTTCGCATATTTCCTCCATGTTTCATAGTTAATATTTTGTTCTCCAAAATTATGTACAAGAAAATTAAATAAATTACTAAATTTTACGTTATATGGTAGAACATTGCATAATGTATTACATATCCCCTGCATTGCTAGTAAGGCATAATGTTCTGCATATACATTAAATGATGTATAAACTTGTTTAAATTTCCAACATCCTGGAAACTCAGATCTCTTTGTATATTCAACTGCTGCGAGTGCAAACTGGTCTAATCCCTTCACGGCATTATTGTGACAATATCCAATGACGCGACCGTGCTCTTTTGTAAAAATATTAACTGTTTTACTACGCTCTCCACGCGGTTTTATTGAAATAATAATTCCTAAATCTGACCAAAACATGCTACTTAAAATTTATGCATTATACTAATTTATTCAGCACAATACCGTATACAGCAAAGCTTAACAAAGTGCAAGAAAATAGTAAACACTAATAAATGTTATCGAGCACGCAGGCAACTTGTTGTACGTAATATTGTTTTGCAGAGTGCAATATTACAACTTAAATCAACACGCTAAGCTTAATACCTCCACAAAATCCGTGATTAATCCTAAACCATTTCTCACCGTTTTCATTTTTTACCTTATTTCCAACGTTAATATTGTACCCAAAATATAATCCAAAGTTCACGTTTCTGTTATCATATCCAATTTCTAGACAAGGCATAAGATGTATAACACCTTTTGTTCTCCACCTTTTTCTTTCTTTCCTATCTTGGGTATCTATGTATTGATACTTACATATCTCATATCCAATATAGCACGCCCCACCAACATACCAATTGCTGTTGTTTGGTATATAACTACAACCAATAGAACATCCAAAATTTACTCCACGTTTTACGCTACCCTCTTCATCTTTACCATCGTCGCTTAATTCTATATTTTTAACTCTTCCATTCATTCCCATACCACATCTGACTTCACCATACATACGCATCTTTCCAGTATAGTATACATATCCAATACATAATCCGCCACTACCGCCAAATGCATGTTTTTTCTTTGTTTTGTTAGTTTCAACACATACTGCTTCATTATATTCATCATACTTAAATACTCCTCCAAACTGCCCAAATTCTACGTATCCACCAATACTTATACGGCCATCGCTGCTGCGTACGTTCTTGCTACTATGTGTGTCTTCGCTGTATACGTTACATATGCAAGTACTCAAGCACAACATTGTGTATAAAACTCTTTTCATATCAAAAAGAAACAAGTAACAACTTGGATTCTATTTTTTTTTTTTTGTGTGTGTATATTTTTCGCGCATTTAGAAAAATATTTTTGTAATGTGATGTAAATATGCAACAGTTAGTGAATCAAATATTAGTACACGTATATAACAGCAAGAATTTGTATTTCTAATTGTTCTACAATTCTAGTAGCAAGACAATATATTATTTTTACAATATAAATGTTCCATCTTCGCAAAGGATTGTTGATTTACGTTAAGATTTTTTTAACATTTTTTTTATATACATGTTATGTAACATGTTCTGTTGCGTTTTGAGGAGTTATGATAATTAATGGTGTAAAAATTACGTTGGTTGTATGTTTTACTGTTATGCTGGCATTTATTTTACATATTGCATACCTGGAATATGTAGATAGATATACGATTATATATACGCCAGATAATGCTGTCTTTATCTTTGATAAAAAAACAACAATAATGAGCAGGTATGCAAACGGTGCATGCCAGTTGATAGATACAAAACTACCAAACACAGGTGCTGGAATGATTATGCATAAAGCACCACCTGTATTTCCAGAAATACAGCAACAACAAATGATACATCCAGCGCCAATTCCACTTCCACCGGCAGAACAATTTGTTCCACAACAAATCAATCAACCTAGAATGATGCCATACAAACAGCAACCACCACAGCAACTTACACAACCTATGAGATAAAACAGACGCTCGACAGAAGCTTGGGGAGGATGTTATGTACACAATGTGCACAAAAAAGCCGAACATCTGGGAGCACGCTCCACTTAAATTCTAACACACATAATTTCCATTTTCCATTATTTTTTTAAACATGCTGTAAATATAGCAACAAATAGTAATATATTTTTGTATTACAATAAATTACATGCAAGCAAACTAAAACAATGTAATTATAATTTTTATGCTTAATATAATCTAATTAACTTAATTCTTGTATTGCATTTTTTACAATATTGCAATATTTTTGCATATATTCATATAATACTGTTTTTGTTTTTTGCGATAATATGCTGCTTCGTACATGATCATATTCTTCTTGCGAAGTATGGTTTACAAAGTTCTTAACACAAAAATTTGATGCAAGCAATGGCAACGTAATATTCTTGTTAACATAATCCTCAGATTTTACATATTCCATTGGGTTATATGCGTCAAGATCATTTTGTATTTGATATATAATACCAAAACACTTGCCAAATATTGCAGCTTTTTTATTTGCCGAAAAATTATCTGTAGCAAGTTGTGTCCCAATAAATGATGCGCATTTAAATAATGCTCCAGTCTTGTACGCAGCAATCTTTATGCAATCATCTTTAGTTGGTGCTATAACAGTTTGCTCTAAAATTGCTCCATATACCGTTGTATGACATTCTCTAAACAATATTTTTGTAAAATGCTCTAGTTCATTAATATACTTAGCACATTTAACAAATAACATATCACCAAAAAGTACTCCAAGTTTAGCGCCTTTAGTTTTAAGAAAAGAATCTGTATTTCTTCTTACAAAGTTTTGATCAAGAATATCATCGTGTATTAAGGATGCAGCATGTAGTAGCTCAATGATTGCGGCAGCAATATAATGCTGTCTTGTAATATTGCGTCTACTGCACAAAAACAGTATAATTGAACGTATTCTTTTGCCTGATAACAAAAACTCTAATAAATCCTCTTGTACTACTATTTCTTGTATATAATCATCAACTATAGATAAATGCTTAGTATATAACTCTTTTAATGATATAACTTCATCAATTATACTTGAAAACATTTTTGTATTCGTGTAACTAAAGAGTGAAACCCCATTTTTGTTAAAAATTCTACAGCATTTTTTGGTTTTACGCACTCTCTAGGCACTTTAATTTCTATACCATCATACAGAGTTGCTAATTGTTTTGATAAAATAGCAATTTCCGGATTACATCGTATTCCGTCGTAACGTTTATGTGCAGGCAACCTTGATGTATTATTCAAAATGTTTTCCAAAGAATTAAACTCATTTAATAGCTCAACAGAGCTTTTTGGCCCAATTCCTGGAACCCCAGGTATGTTGTCAGCAGCATCACCAACCAAGGCAAGATAATCTAAAAATTGTTCAGGTTTTATCCCAAATTTTGCGATAACACTTTTTTCAGTATAAGGAGTGCTAGTACTTGCATTATAAACATTAACATTGTTTTGCTTAATTAATTGTATTAAATCTTTGTCAAAAGACATAATATTTACTATTGCTTCTTCATAACGTAGTGTTTTAACAATGCTTGCCACAATATCATCTGCTTCATATCCATTACACCCAATACGATGTATACAAAATGCGTCAAGTGCTTGATTTATTATCGGCAACTGTTCTACAAGTTTTTTGTCCATAGATGGACGATTTGCTTTGTATTCTTTGTAAATATTGTTGCGAAATGTACTTTTTCCACTATCACAAGCTGCTATAAATATTGCATCAGGAAACTTTTTAATCAAATTTATCATATCGCTACAAACGCCATAGACAGCACCAAGCTCAATATTTTTAACAGCAAAAAATGCTCTATATATGTATCCAGAAATATCAATTAAGTTAAAAATCACACAACCTCACGAATCTTCACACTTTTTACATGCCTTGGATCAGAATCTAAAATTTCAAAGTCAAATTTACTGTCATTTACAAGTTCTCCACGCACAGGCACCTTGCCGGCAACCATAGAAACATAGCCTCCTATCGTATCTACCGTGTTATCGTTTGTGGAAATATTTATCCCCAGGATTTTATTTAACTCAACCAAAGTAATTCTTGCATCTACAGTAAAACTACCATCTTGGTTTTTTATAACACGTTGTTTTATTTGTTTTCTCTCATCAGCATCTTGTATATCACCAATTATTTCTTCAATTAAATCAGCAAAAGCACAAAAACCATCTACCCCACCATACTCATCAACAACAACAGCAACCTTTATGCCAGTAGCCTTCATCTGTAATAACAAATCAAGTGTGCGCATAGTTGGTGGTACAAACAAAACGTCCTTAACAAAAACATTTAGATCAAATTTCCTGTGCATTTTTAAATAATTAACGACATCTTTTAAATAAACAACTCCAAATATATTATCAACACCACCTTTATACACAAGAACAGAACTTATCTGATATGCAGTAAACTCGTGTATCAACTCATTAACACCGGCAGTAACAGGCACTGCTCTTATCTCAATGCGAGGTATCATAATGTCCTGCACCTGTGTATTACGCAAATCAAGTACATTCCCAAGCATCTCCATCTCGCTACCAGCGCTGGTATCATTGACTGCCTCATCATTCTCCTCTATTAACTCTTCAATGGCATCGCGGACAGTAACTTCATGACCTTTTCTTAGCCACAATCTACAAATATTTTTCCATAAATTCATAAAATAATCATCATTCCTAAATAACGTACGGATCAGATATACCAAGCTTACGCAAAATCATAACTTCAGTATCTTCCATCTCTTTACGATCTTTTTCTGTATCGTGGTCAAATCCTAGCATATGTAGGACACCATGTACAAAAATATGTGCAAGTCTTTCCTCAAATGTTTTATTGTATATTTTAGCTTCTATACTTATTTTATCATACGAAATAGCAATATCACCAAGAAAAATAACATTTTCTATTTCTTTTACATCATTTTTTATATCATGTTGCAAAAATTGCATATTACGCACTATATGCTCTTTAAGTTCATGCATATCATCATATTGTGGAAATGACAAAACATTTGTTGGTTTGTTTATATTGCGAAATTTATTATTTAGCTCACACAATGTATTATCATCAGCCAAAAGTAAACTAATACAAAATTGTAATTCTGTGATATTATTAATGATACTCTCAAAAAACAATATAGGATCAGTAATTTTTGATTGCCACCTATTATCTTTAATTACAACATCAACCATTATCGATCAACAAATGCAGTATTACACTCATTTTTTATTTCGGCAATAATACGATTAACCTGTCCAGCATCATAAACATATAATTCATATACCGCAAGTATTTTGTTACTATGCCTATGTTCAATTTGTAAAAATTCTGGTTTTGCATGATTTCGTGCAATAATTTGTACAATTTTGTTAACCATGCCAGGTTCATAATCAATTAGCACTGATATTTTTGTTAAATACTTTGTGTCCGTTCCAAATGCATCATCAGCCCACTGTAAATCAATAATTCTTGATGTCTTCATATTTGCAGCGGCATTTGCACAATAATCAGCATGTATCTCTATGTATCCATCTTCAACAACAAAACCAGCAACGATATCACCAGGCACAGGCATACAGCATTGCGTTGCAATAACAGCTGTATTTTCAGGAATTCCAATAACTGGCAATATTTTTGTTACAATTTTAACCCGTGCAAGCCTGTCATCTTGTATCCCATTGTAAGCGCTAAATGCATCGTCCAAAGACACAGCAAAATCAGCTATAGCACGAAACAGTCCATTTATAGATCCTCTATTAAAATGACTTGCTAACATTGCTAGCTCTTTATCGCTTATCTTTGCTCCACGCTTAGAAAAGTAATCGTGTAACATCGTTCTACCTACTTTAGTATTTTGCATAACATAATCATGATTTAAAGCCTTTTGTAATCCAGTACGCGCCTTTGCTGTAAAGATTATTTTTGCATCCTCTGGATTTGGCTCTTTTTTAGAATCAGTAATAATATTAACCACCATTCCACTTTCTAAACGCGTTCCTAAAGGTTTTACAACATCATCAATTTTTGCAGCAATTGCATGTGCGCCAACATCAGAGTGTATTGCATATGCAAAATCCAGTGCAGTTGCTCCTTCTGTAAGCTGTACAATCTTGCCGTTTGGAGTTATGCAAAATACGTAGTTTGCAATTGAAGCATTGTTTGCAAACGATGACATATCCTGCATATCATTACTATTTACTGTGTCAGCCAAATTAAACAACCATTGCCTATCATTGTTACTTTCTCCACCTGATTTATAATTCCAATGTGCAGCAAGACCATATTCTGCCGCTCTGTGCATATCATGAGTTCTAATTTGAATTTCTATACGATTATTAAATGGCCCCATAATACTTGTATGTATTGACTGATAATTGTTTTTTTTGGGGTCACTAATATAATCTTTAAATCTTCCATGTATAATACAATATTCTCTATGTATTACACCTAACATTTGATAACATTGTTGCACATTATCAACAATAACGCGTAACGCAATGACATCGGCGATTTGGTCAAAAAGCATACCTCTGTGATTGATTTTATGCCATACAGAGTACGGAGTCTTAACTCTGCCAATAATATCAGCAACTATTCCATTATTTATTGCAAGCATTTTTAAATCATTTGTCAAAACATCAATAATTTGTGATGCGTTGTTGTATACTTCAGCTAATCTACTGACAATTACATTATAGGAATCTGGATATAATTCTTTAAAAGCATAATTTTGTAGCCTCGATTTTACAATACCAAGCCCCATTCTTTCTGCTAGTGGTGCATATATATAGAGTGTTTCACGAGCAATCCTTGCTCTCTTTTTTACAGCTTTATATTGTAAAGTCATAATGTTGTGTAATCTATCAGCAAGTTTAATAATTAACACTCGTGCGTCTTGCGCAGATGATAAAAGCAATTTTTTATAGTTTTCTATTTGATTATCAACAACACTTATACTTTCAAAGCCAGATATTTTAGTAACTCCGTTTACTATTCTAGCAACACTTTCTCCAAATTCTTCAGCTACTCGTTCGTATGTAACATCTGTATCTTCAACAATATCATGTAAAAGAGCAGCAATTATACTATCTGGATCCATCTTTAAATCAGTTAAAATATTTGCAACAGCAAGTGGATGGGTAAAAAACAGCTCGCCGGAATCGCGAAGTGCGCCTCCGTGGTTATCAAGAGAAAAAATATATGCTTTCTTAATCTCTTCTGCATTAACGTTAAAATAGTACTGTTTTATCTTTGAAGCAAGTTCATCAGGTTTTATCAAAGCAATCACTCAATAACCACCCTATTTCATTGTACATATACTCAAAATTTCTGCAATATAGAAAAAATTTTAAAATATACAATCAAAATAAAATAAAAAATGCTTTTAACGTGTCTTGTCTAAAATCATGTTTTATTTAATTTTACTTGTGCATTAAATAATTAATTTTTGTTTTTAATTAATAAATAGTAATTATATGTATTATATAATATGATGTAAAAAGTAAATATAGTTTAAATCAAAAAATAAATAATATTTATATTTTAAAATTTTTATCCCACTACTTATAAAGCGCAAATATACACAACAAAACACACCACATCTAACCTAGTCTAATATCCACATTCACGCGCTTTTCAAGTTTTGCTAAAAGCTCATCACAAGGTAATGGTATGTGCACAGGTTCTGCACAATCACGCAGTATACACTCTTGTATGTGCCATATCTTTATTTCATTTCTTTGCAATAAATCAGCAATAGCAATCATATCATCATCTGTGATTAGCTGTGCATCATACGTAGTACGTACCTCAAACTCTTTTCCAGATTGCACCAACACATTAAAACACTCGTTTGCGTAATCACCAGAATTAGCATAGTGTGTAACATTTTCATAGTGTGAAAAATCTGTTTTCACATCCAGCCCAACCCAATCAACCAGTGGCAAAACTGCTTTAAACATATCTGGGGCAACACCTGCTGTGTGTAAGCCTATTAAAAACTGAAAATTATTCTTTATCTCTAACATTACATCGTATAAATCGTGTTGCAATAGAGGTTCTCCTCCGCTAAAAACAACCGCTTCAAGTAATCCAACCCGCTTCTCCAAAAATGCAAAAATATCCTCAAAGCTCTGTACAAATGGTTGTAACTGTTTGTTATGGCAGTAACTACATCGCATACAACATCCCTGACAAAAAACAACACATGACATTTTCCCAGGATAATCAACTAATGAAAAAGGCTGAATACCACCAATTTGCATAATATAAATAAGATTATAGTATAAGATAATTTTAACATATTTGGCATGTGTAACACACTTGGTAGTGGATTGGTGAAGATAATTGATAGAGCTATATATTAATTGCAAGAGGTATTTTAAAGAAGTTCTAATAAAACAGTATTGCCTGAAAAATTGCATTCTTGTAGAATTCGTGTATACGTGTTATGGGTTTAGAATGTTTTCTCGCATTTTATTGTCAGCGGCAATGGCTGTTGTATTGCAAGGGTGTGCAAAAGTATACGATGTAAAACAACTTGAAGGCAAAACATCTGCAGAAATGTACCAGTGTGCACTCAAGGCAATTGAAGAAAAGAAGTACAAAGACGCCATTGCTATATTTAATGAGTTGGAAAAGCAATATCCTTATTCAGAAAATATAGATGATGTAATTGTAAAGCGAGCGGATTGCAAATATGATAGCAAGCAAGTAAACGAGGCGATCGTTGACTATGAAACATTTATTAAAACAAACATAAGTAGTAAGCTTATGCCATATGTGTTATATAGATTGACTGTAATTTATTTTAATATGATACCTATAATAGAACGAGACCAAACAGATGCTATAAAAGCTCAGCAATATGGTCATGCTTTGCTTGAGAATTATCCAGGCACTGAGTTTGAAGAGGAAGTTAAGCAGATACTAGTCAGCGTTGATGACTTCTGTGCAGCTAAAGAATTGTATATTGCCAAGAGCTACCAAAAACGCAAAAATTACGTTGCTGCTTTGCGACGATTGGAAGTAGTAGTGCGTGCTTTTGAAAAAACTGTAGTTATGCCAGAAGTGCTATACAGAATGATTGAGTGTAATATTGCACTTAATGCAAAAGAAGATGCTAAAAATGTTAATAGAGTTCTACAAGATAAGTACAAGGACAGTGATTGGGCAAAGTATGCGGAAGCTTTATTGCAAAAATACAAAATATGATAATTTTTGGAATACATGCATGTAAAAGTGCAATAAAATATAAACGTGATGCGATTAAAAATGTTTTTTTACTTGATAATAATAAAGGTTGTAGATTTTTACAAAACACAGGCGTGCAGTATCGATATTGTACAAAATCAGAGATAAATAGTATGGTTCCTAAAAACGCTGTACATCAGGGCATAGCTATTGATATTGATGATGATGTATATTATTCAAATATTGATATATTCAAAAATTGCTGCGATAATTGCGTTATTATTATCCTTGATGGAGTTAATGACCCACATAATCTTGGAGCAATTATAAGAAGTGCTGCAGCATTTGGCGCATATGGCATTATAGTTCCAGAACATGATTCTTGTAAATTAAACGGCACTGTCATAAAAGCAGCAAGCGGTGGGATTGATCATATTAAATTTTGTGTTGTAAAAAATCTTGCATCAGCAATTAAAAAATTAAAAGAGTATGGATTTTGGATTTTTGCTACATGTGAAACAGCAACAGAGAATATTAATAATACCCGTTTACGTGGGAAAACATGTTTTATATTTGGTGCAGAAGAAACAGGTGTAAGACGTTTGCAAAAAGAAAATGCTGATTTTTTAGTCAAAATTAATACAAACTCCTCATTTCAAACACTAAACGTTTCAAATGCTGTAGCTATAGCTTTGTACGAGGTATCAAGACAAAATTCACAAGCGGATAGTAAACCACTCTTTTCTATACATTAAACCTAAAATGCATTACATCGCCATCTTGCACAACATAATCCTTACCTTCTAAGCGCATTTTCCCTGCAGCCTTAACAGCACTTTCTCCTCCCATGCTTATAAAATCATCGCATGATACAGTTTCCGCACATATAAAGCCACGCTCAAAGTCAGTGTGTATAACCCCAGCTGCTTGTGGTGCTTTTATTCCTTTTTTTATAGACCAAGCACGGGATTCTTTTGCTCCAGATGTAAAAAATGTAATCAGCCCTAACAACTTGTATCCACACGTTACAACTTTGTCAAGGCCAGATTTATCACAACCAATACTATTTAAAAACATTACTTTTTCTTCTTCAGACTCTAGTGCGGCAATCTCTGCCTCAATGCGTGCGGAAATCAGCACAACTGGAGAATCGCAAACACTTGCCTTAACAGCCTCAGTGTAATCATTACCATCCAATATCTCATCTTCTCCAACGTTGCAAACATACATAACTGGTTTTGAACTAAGCAACTGTAAACGTTTTAAATTATCATAATCTATGCTGGATGCTGAAGCAGGTTTGCCGGATTGTAGAACAGCATCTACATCACGCAGCATTTCAAGTACCTCTTTTGCGCCCTCTTCCTTAGCTTTTGCTTTTTTCTCCAACGTTGGAATCCGCTTTTCTATGCTCTCCATATCAGCCAAAATCAATTCTGCCTCAACCGTCCTAATATCAGAAACAGGATCAATCTTCCCATTAACATGCGTGATATCATCATTTTCAAAGCACCGCACCACATGCACAATCGCATCAGTGTCCCTAATGTTTGCTAAAAATTTATTACCAAGACCTGCTCCATCACTGGCACCTTGAACAATACCAGCAATATCAACAAACTCAAGCTGAGTATGTACAATCTTTTCTGAATTGGAAATCTGCCCAAGCTTTTTCAAACGATCATCTGCAACACAAACACAACCCACGTTTGGCTCTATCGTACAGAACGGGTAATTTGCTGCTTCAGCGCTTGCTGTTGCTGTTAACGCATTAAACAACGTAGACTTGCCAACATTAGGCAATCCAACAATACCGCAATTCAATCCCATTATTTAATCTTTGTTTCCTTGAAAATTACGTGTTTTCTAATTTTTGGATCATACTTTTTTTTCTCCAACTTCTCAGGCTTTAAACGTGGATTCTTTTTTGTTACATAGAAAGTTCCCGTTCCAGCAGTACTCAACATTTTAATTACAACAACCGGTCCTTTAGCCATCTTTAACAAACCTCATACAGAACATAAACATTTTACAGTATTTTGCATAATTATGAAACATGTGCCACTTTTATGTTTAAAATATATAAAGTTTATTTCCGCTTTGTTAGCATGTTCTTTTTGATTGACGCGTTTACTGCACATCCATTTCACGGTAACCCTGCTGGCGTTGTTATACTTGATTACAAAGATGTTTTAAACAAGAAATTGGCGCAAAAAATTGCCTCTTACTTTAATTGGTCAGAAATTTCTTTTGTTCAACGGATTAACAATTCAACTTTTAAAATAAATTGGTTCTCACCAAAAGATGAAGCCCCACTATGTGGGCATGCAACATTGGCTGCGGCACATGTTATATTTCAACATATCGATAAAAATGCCACATCATTTGATTTTATATACAATGATGGAACTTTGCATATTACAAGAGATCAAGATAGTATATCTATGCTGTTTCCAATTAAGCCAGTTATTGAAGTAAATAATCCAAATTTTGATGTATTACATGTGTTGAATGTTGATTCGTATATTGAAATTATGCGTGATGATTTAGTATATATGGTTATTTTGGATAGCTATAATACTGTTGCAAATTTGTCACCAAATTTTGAAGCAATATCAAAACTAGATGCTAGATCTATCATAGTAACTGCAAGAACGCAAACTAAATTTGATTTTTGCTCAAGATATTTTGCGCCAAAAGTTGGCATACCAGAAGATCCTGTGTGTGGATCTGCGCACTGCAGACTTGGTTACTATTGGAGCAAAAAACTAGAAAAAAATGATCTAAAAGCCTTTCAATGCTCAAAAAGAGCAGGCATATTAAATCTGCACGTTATCCCAAATAGCGTTAAAATTACAGGCACAGCAATAACAGTAGCCCAATTTGCAAATGTACAGTTTGTGTAATTAGCTTGTTGATATTTAAACAGTGTACTGTTTGTAAAATATACTAATTTTCAATGCTATTACTGATTAGTGCGCTATAACAAGGTTAAGGTGGATTCTGAAATGGAATTGTAGACTGTGTTTGTTTTTAAGCTTAGTACTGCTAGCAGAAAGGGGATTGTATCCCTTTTGTGTTGTAGCACCGTTTGCAAACGGCAGTGACAAGATGCTAGGAGCTAGGCATTGTGCACACGGGAGACCTAGGGTTAGATCTGCTCTGTTTATGGCAGCACTGTATGCTGTTAGATACAACGAAGCGATCAAGGCTAGTACGAGATGTTGGTCAAAAGAGGGAAGCGCAGGAAAGTTGCTTTGTAGCATGTACTCCATAATAGTTAGACTAAACGCGTTGGTTAGAAAGGAGTTGAACAATGGATGATATCGTGAAAAATTCTATTCCGAAACAGAAGAACATTTTATGTATCTAATTAGTGTTTTGAACAAAAAGCCTTTTATAACGTCAAATCATTAAATTAATTTTTGTACAATTAGCAATTACTGCAACTTGCCAAGTACTCCCTCATTGAATAAAGGCCTGGGGGCTGTGTTGATATCCATTCTGCAATTTTTACAGCATTTTGAGCAAACACGTCCTTTCTGTACGTCTCGTGCTTAATTGTTAGGCGATCGTTATCGCTAGTAAAAGAAATTTCGTGAATACCGACAATATTGCCGCACCGTTGCGATTCAAAGTGCACATTGCTTCCGTGTGCTCGTATCGTATCTCCCAACATTAGTGCAGTGCCAGACGGCGCATCCTTTTTACGCTTGTGATGTACATCCAAAATATCAACATCGTAATCACATAATGTATCTACAAATTTCTCAAGCATCATATTTATAACAGCAATGCTTACACTCATATTTGCAGAGTAGAAAACAGCAGTAGTTTCTGCAGCCTTATTCATTAATTTGATATGAGTATCTCTCAGTCCTGTTGTACCAATAACAAGCGGCACATGAAACTTGTGTTGCAGCAAACTTTCTGTCACTTCAGGTAATGAAAAATCTATTACCACATCAGAGTTTGCGCACAAACCGTCAATATCACCAGATTTTGAAGATACACCGTAAGCGAACTCATGCCCACGTTGTTTTATGTACTCAACGACAAGTGCACCAGTTTTACCAGTGCATCCATACACACCAATGCGCACGACTACTCCATAGGGATGTAATCGTCATCACGCACCATATCAACTCCGCCATGCTCACGTTTATCAAGCATAATCAACACACCTTTAAAACGCGGAACGACTATCTCTGTACTAAATCTTTTTTGTCCAGTCTGGTCCTGCCACTCACGCGTTTGCAATTGCCCCTCTATGAATAACTTAGCGCCCTTTCTAACATATTTTTCACAAACCTCAGCAATTTTTTCATCATATACAACAATTCTATGCCACTCTGTTTTTTCTTTCTTTTCTCCTGTATTTTTATCTTTCCACGCGTCACTTGTTGCCAAACTGAAATTTGCAACTTTTAATCCATCATTGAGAACTCTCACTTCTGGATCTTTTCCTACATTACCAATTAATGTTACCTTGTTCACCGATGCAGACATTTACTCATCTTTAAAACTCTAATCCCTAACTTCATACTATCACATAGTGAAAAAAACATCCATTCTTTCAACTACACACAGACAAATTTTTGTTTGCAAAAAATTATTTACAATAATAATTGAAAAATATTTTGCAAAATTTAACAAATTAATATATACCTTATTCTTATAATTCAGCATAATATTCATATTTTATTTCTCCGTGTCTTTTTAACATCACAAGAGCTTGTTCAACCTGCTTTATGTTATTGCACCTAATGAATACAAACATCCTATCATTTTCATCAAATGTAACATATATATATTCTCCAATTTTTTCATTATATTTATAATATAGTTCGTTTGGTAAATAATTATATGCCTCATTTATAATAATTACAGGAGTTTTTACTTCATCCCCTGATATGATTTTGGTTTGATATACATTGTGCAATATTTTTACAACTCTCTTCATTAATCTTGTATTTGCATGAACACTAACTTTATAGGACAACAAAACTGTTGGATTATGCCAAATATCTGGATATCTTTGTTCAATATCATGCTCACACTTTTCTAACAATTCTTTATCAAACTGCTTGCTATGTTTTATATATTCAATTATGTGAGTTGCGCATATTTTAGCAATTGTATGCTCAGTCTTACTGTAATTATTCTTGATATAAGTTACATCTTTTATAGTAGCGTATGCAATTGCTAACGGCATAATGTCTAATATAACTGATTTTACTGCGTTATTAAACATGCATTTATAAACTTCAACGTATTCATTTGTTATTGATAGTACAATTTGCTGCAAATAATACTCTGTTGGCATATTTGACATGGGAAGCATAATATAATTATCAATTATTAATGTTGTTTTATTGTTTTCATTATATGGTGGTACAAGATATATTTTAATGTCATGTACTCTTCTAAAAAAACAGTTAACTTTTTCTAATGTATCGGCAAAGTTTATTTGTTTACATTTTTCATTAATTTTGTCACAAGTTTCCTGCAATCTATCAAAAATGCGCTCATAAAATTTTTCATGTTCTAACATTGCGCTCTCAACTATCTTCATATTATTTTCTGTACAAAGATGATGATTTTTTTCATTATTGATTATTTTGACTATAAATTTATTGCTATTTATTTTAGAGAATAAGGAATGTAATGCTTGCGATTTGCATTCTACAAGCACATTGTATACAAGTGATGCACGAGTATTTATGGCAACACAAGATATTGCGTTTGACGTTACACACAACAGAATAAAAAATACGCAACGCATAACTACATCTCCAAAATAACAAATTTACTGCACTTTTAGTTTGTTTTGTTACTACTCATTGCAACTTTGACTTTTCCTTTATCATCTATCCCAGTAATTGTAACTTTTATGCTATTTCCAACGTTTATACATTCTTCAGCGTTTTTGCATCTTTTTGTAATATTACTTATATGCAGCAACCCATCTCTACCACACGGCAATGATACAAAAGCTCCAAAATCTGTAACCTTTACAATCTCTCCTGTTACTGTTGTTCCAACTTCAAATATATCGCAATGTTTTTTTATCATCTTAAGAGCTTTTTTAATTGCAGCCTTGTCTGGTGCAAGAATTGTTATTATACCGTTTTCAGAAACATCAATTTTACCTTTTATTTTTTCGCATATTTCTTTAATTGTTTTGCCACCATGTCCGATTAGTGATCTAATGTTTTCTTTATCTATTATTACAACTTCTGTCTTTGGAGCGTCAGCACTATTTTTTGTTTTGCTTATTGTTTCCTTCATTATTGCTAAAATTTGCATCCTCCCTTCATGCGCCTGTTTTAATGCCGTGGATATTACTCTCTTTCCCAAGCTTGTAGTTTTTATATCCATTTGCAATGCGGTTATACCTTTTTCTGTCCCAGCGACTTTAAAATCCATATCTCCAAGATGATCTTCATCACCACTTATATCGGAAAGTACAACACATTTTCTGCCTTCCTTTACCAAACCCATAGCAATCCCAGCAACTGGGCGTTTTATTTGCACACCAGCATCCATCAATGCAAGTGATGTTCCACACACAGTAGCCATGGATGAAGATCCGTTTGATTCTGTAATTTCTGATACAACACGCATGGTATAAGGAAATTTATCAGGCACACATTTATGCATTGCGCGCCAAGCAAGTTTTCCATGTCCTATTTCGCGTCTTCCTGGGCTGCCAAGTTTGCTAACTTCGCAGACTGCAAATGGGTGAAAATTATAGTGCAAGAAGAATTTTTCACGCTTTTCCCCACTAATATCGCTTACAACTTGCTCATCTGATGTTGACCCAAGTGTTGCAACAACAAGCGCTTGTGTTTCTCCTCTTGTAAAAAGTGCACTACCATGGACGCACGGCAAAACTCCTACATCACAGCTAATTGGGCGAATTTCATTCATTGCTCTGCCATCTATTCTTTTTTCCACCTCTAATATTTGTCTGCGTATTACATTAGAAACAATGTTGTCAAACAGTGATTTAATAACCACCTCAGACGCAAACTTATGAAATTCTGACAAAATATCATTGTATATTTGTGCTATAGCATCTCTCCTTTCTTGTTTTTTGCACGTAGTCAACGCTACCTCAATACGGTTGGTGCTAGAGTTTTCTATTTTTTTATACAGTTTATCGTAAGTTATATGGAATGGTTGTACTTGTATTTCTTCTTTTCCAGCATGTTTTTTTAGTTTTTCTATTATCTTGATTACAGGTTGAATTGCCTCATGCCCAAACATAATGGCATCTGTCATTACATCTTCAGATAACTCGCCTGCCTCTGCTTCAACCATCAAAACTCCCTTTTTTGTTCCAGCAACTGTGAGCATTAGTTTGTTCTTCTTTTCATCATCAAAATTAGGATTTTGCACAAAACCTTGTTTTTCTGAGTAACCAACATTGCAACATGCAACAGGAGCAAGAAATGGAATGCCAGAAATTGCAATAGCAGCAGATGCTCCAATTAAAGCAGCAATCTCCGGAGAACATTCTTTATCATAGCTTAATACTGTACATATGACTTGCGTTTCGTTGTAAAAGCCCTCTTTAAATAGCGGCCTAATAGCTCTATCTATTAGTCTGGATACTAAAGTCTCCTTATCAGTTGGTTTGCCCTCTCTTTTTACAAAGCCTCCTGGAATTTTACCAGCAGCGTAAAATTTTTCTTGATAATTCACTGTAAGAGGGAAGAAATCAGTTTCATCACTGCGTTCTTTACAATAAACGCATGTGCATAAAACTGTGGTTTTACCATACGAGACAAGTACAGCACCATCGGATTGACGTGCAATTCTTCCTGTCTCTATTGTTAGATCATGACCTCCCCAATTAATTGTTTCTTGTATTATGTTCATAAGATACTCCCAAAAATTGTATAAAAAACACTTAACACACTGTTTTGTCTTTAAAAATACGACTATAAAATAGCACAAAACAGTAATGTAATAAATCGTGCAGGACACCCTGCATAAATATGATTACAAATTTTGCAGAAAAAACAAAAATATTTTTTGTCCCGCTTTTTTATATCTGCCTTAACAAACTTGTGATCTTTGGTCATGCCAAAATACTGATATGGAAAAACAGTGTGTTGTATACAAACAAATACATGTTACAACATAAAAGCTTGTATTTTAGACTTTCATATATGTTTATACTTTATTGCTACTAGCAATTCCATTTTCTACTTCAAGTTTTTTTTAGTAATACATATCAACAATGTATAAATAACAACTATATTATTTTAATATTCTGCCAGATAAACTTCTTGATAACGTACATAACCAAATCCAGACATGCCAACTACCAGGCACAGTAAAGCATACAAAATATCTCAAAACGAGAATAAGTATTATCCAAAATCTATTATGCCCCAACTTCTCTCATCAGAACACCAAACCTCTCCAATTGTCTGTTAAGTTCTTCAAGAGTAGCTTTACACCTTTTCCATGTTATATCCTCTCCCACAGTGGTATGCGCAGGTTTCTCGTGCATCCTTCCACTCTCCCATTCTGCCATCAGCTTTTCCTCCATTATAACCCTCTCTCTTTCATTCATCCTTCCTCTTGGTCTACTTTTCTCGATTCTTCTATCTTCTTTTACGTCATATTCTTCTATCAAAAACCTCCTTTTCTCCATTGTCATTATTACCATTTTCCGTATTCTGCGTAACATACTTAGCACCCTATGTAACATGAGCTTTAAATCCGTTTTTTTGTTAAGTGTACTTGCTAAAACTTCTTTTAACTCATCCACACTATACACTTCTAACAATTCATCACATGTGTTCAAAAACTCTTTTACCGCATTAACAACTGGAACAATAACACCACTACGATTACTATACCTGCGTGCAACACACTCTTCAAGAATATCATCATCCCACAAAACAGATATGCCAACATCAGTAAGTTCTTGCTTGTCTTGATCATCCAACCAGCGCTCTCCACCATCTTTTACTCTATCATCCACACGCTTTTTTACATTCATGATAACTCGCCAACGCTCATCGCTTGGTAGCTGCCTTTTATCAACTCTTGTCCTTATCATTTCGTCTACTTTGTTAAGTTTTTTCCAAAAAGCACTTACCCCACCCTCAACTGTGCAGTGTCTTGTATCATCTCTGATGTATTGCCATCGCTGCAGCATAACGCAGTAATCAACATTAATAAAGCTTTCTTCATTTTAGTTACAAAAAATATTAACCCTACATTATTACTCTGACGCAACATTTTAACAGTATCAATATTATATTCTGTACCATCTCCGACTATTTAGCAGTTAACTTTAAAACTCTTGCATCAATCATCATCACTAGCATGTATACCACTCTACCGTGTTGTTGTGAGAGGTTATTGGTACAACCAAAGTGATCGGCCTGATTGCAGAAGGAATAAGGTTGAGAGAGTGCTTTAGAGAAGTTTCAACCAAACCTATCGTATTGTAATGGCGTTCATCATTATACTTTTGCGCTCTCCAATATAGCCACCAAAGTCTTCATTTTGTCCTCCTATTCATCAAACACCTTCCCAAACAACCTCCTTGCAACTACCATTCCACTATGGCACATATGCCATGTATCTTCCCCGTCTTGCAGTTCACTGTTTTTACAATTTTCCAAACACGTGCTGTTTATTTTATCTATCAACGTCTTGTACTCCCTCATTCCTCCTGCGTCAATATCTGGCCACTTTACCCCTCCAAGTCTGACCCAATTCTTTACATCTACAATCCAACATCTCATACTGATCGCACACGACGCTCACGCGACCAACAACCCCATCAACATTCCTCACTGACACATCCTTTCTTAATTCTTGTTTCAATTCCACCAATAAACCTCTCAATTCTTGTCTTTGCTTCTCAATAAATTTCCTTGCACTATCCTCCTCACTTGCAAAGCTCACACTATTAACTACACAACAAATAGTAGCCAGCGCTAATATAACCTTATTCATTTTATTTATCCA
>CALXQI010000010.1 GCA_944390585.1 uncultured Alphaproteobacteria bacterium
TACTGGATATTTATCACTTTCTTGCTACTGTTACTGATTGTAAGATTTGTTAAACTCAAATATTGTTGCACACTCTAACAAAGGCATAATTTGTGTGAGTGTTTTGGATTGCACACTAGATACATAGCAAATATGAGTGATTAATAATTCTTAAACAAAGTTTAAAAAGTGCTTTTTAGAATTATATAAGCAAGTGTTTGTTTCTGGTGGACGTTAGGGAAAAAGTTGATTTGTGATGTGATAGAGGAAGTTTAACTTAGTTGATGATACAAATCAGGTGTAGTTTTTTTGCAATCAAAATAGTTGAGACGATTGAGAACTTTGGTATTTTATAGTTTACAAAGTATAATAGAATAATGATATATTTTTTCATCATATATTAGTATACAACGAGGCAGAGAAGATTTGTATAACATTGTTACTTTGTGTGTAGCAAAGATTGTGCGGATAACAGAAAATGCAGATTACTGATTTGCAGATAAGCTGGCGTGTTATGTGATAGTCATTATTATGCGGATAATTATGTACTACGCGTTTGTACTTCAAGGCTATTTAATTTTTAAAGTCTATCGAAGCATCACTATTTAGTATGTAAAAAATTGTGCAAGCAACGGACAGATAAGTAGACATGTTGTTTGCTAATAAAGACAGTATTCGAGGGAGTTTTGTGATAGTCATTATTATGCGGATAATTATGTGCTACGTATCTGTACTTCAAGGCTATTTAATTTTCAAAGTCTATAGACAGATAAGTAGACATGTTGTTTGCTAATAAAGACAGTATTCGAGGAAGTTTTGTAACAGTAATTATTATGTAGATAATTATGTACCACGCGTTTGTATGCCAAGGCTTTTTAATTTTCTATGCAATGCTGATCGTTCCATGCCAACAAAGTTGGCTGTTTTTGTAATGCTGCCTCCAAATTTCTTGAGCTGTGAGATAAAATATTCTCTTTCAAATGTGTCTCTGGCAGTTTTTACAGGCATATCAGCTACAGATGCAATAAAACGCGTGCTACCCTGGTTGTATGCGTCTTTCTCACCATCAACTAAATATGTTGGTAAATCATTGATATCAATTACAGTTTTGTCTGGTGTTATATTATAGAATACCCACTCTACAAGATTTTTTAGTTGTAAAACGTCTCCTGGCCAGTCGTACGATATTAAAGCAAACATTGCTTGTTCTGTAAAATTTTTCATTCGTACATTGTATGAAGTTACTGCTTGTTCAACAAAGTGTTTGACAAGCACTGGTATATCATCACCACGATTTCTAAGTGGTACAATATCAATTACATCTGTACTCAGCCTTGTGTACAACTCACCAATAAATGTACCCTCATCAATTGCTTTGTTTACATCAATACTTGAGCCGCAGATAATTCTGCTTTTTAATGGTATTTGCAGCTGCCCACCTATTCTTGTAAAAGTATTATTTTTTACTGCTTTTAAAATTTTTTGTTGTAGATCATTATTAAGTGATGTGATTTCTTCAAAATATATTGTACCATCGCCAACTCGCTCAAAAGCCCCAGACTTAATTGTTAACATACCGTTGGTCCTAATATCAGCTCCAAATAATTCTATTTCTAATTGTTTTTGATTATATGTTTGGCAATTTATAGTTAAAAAGACAGATTCACTATTGTTTGAATTGTTATGAATAGCGCGTGCTATACCTTCTCTGTCGCTCCCAAGTGGTCCGTTTATAAAACAGCGAGAAGAAAGAGCTGACAATCTTTCTATATCAGATCGCAAATGTCTAACAAAATTTGAATCTCCGATAAGGACATCACTTATTCCAGCCTTGGCTTTTAGTGTTTCATTCTCAAAGCGCAATTTAAACATTTCTAGAGCTCTCTCTACAGAGATTAATAATCTTTCACTTTCAAATGGCTTTTCTATAAAGTCATACGCACCGTGTTTTATTGCTTCTACTGCGGTTTCTATTGTGCTATGGCCACTCATCATTATCACAGGGACGTGGGCATGGCTTTCCATAATCGTGTTTAGCAGTACTACTCCATCTTTTGAGCCATCGCCCAACCAGACATCTAAAATAACAATACTTGGTTCTCTATTGGCTATTTCTTGTATTGTTTCTGTATAATTGGAGGCAGTACGTACTGTATACCCGTTGTCTTCCAAAATTCCGGAAACTAACTCTCTGATATCACGTTCATCATCAACAACTAAAACATCAATAGCCATACAACACCATTACAAAACAGAAATAGGAATATTTATACGCACAGATGCTCCACAATATTTAGTAGAGTTTTGTATTTCTACACTACCACCATGTTCTACAGCTATTTTGTGAACTATAGATAACCCCAATCCATTGCCATTACTACGTGTTGTAAAATATGGATCAAGAGCATGCTTTAACGCATTCTCAGAAAATCCAGGTCCAGTATCGTCGACTGATATTTTACACATATCGTCATTCTTAGTAATGCTTACATAAATGTTACCATGTTTACAATGTTCTGTAATCGCATTTATGGCGTTTTGTAAAACATTTGTTAGAAGTTGGCTTATTTGGTATGGATCTATGTAGCACATAAGCGTATCAAAGTTACAGCTAAGATCAAAGCATATATTTTTAGCTGTTTCTTGATGCATAAGAATTGAATCTTGTACAAGCTTTACGATGTTTGTGTTTTCAGGAGCTGGAGAAGGCATACGTGCAAAATCTGAAAATTCGCTCACAAGTTTTTCTATACATTTTACTTGTCTGATTATTGTATCTATACAAGCAAAAAATATGTCTTTATTTGTTTTTATTTCTCCACTATATTTATTTTTTATACGTTCTACCGCTAACTGAATGGGGGTCAATGGATTTTTTATTTCATGCGCTATTTTTCTAGCAATGTCTCGCCATGCATTTTGTCTATTAGAAATAATAATGTCATTTTTTTGTCTTTTTAATGCTAATACCATATTATTAAAAGAATCTATAAGTGCATCTATTTCATTATTAGATTGAATGTGAGTTATTGTAGAAATATCATGCGCAAGGTTAACATTTTTAACAGCAGTGATGAGTTTATTTACAGAACGCGTTATTCTCTTGGCAAAGATGATGCCAAAAAGTAATACAATTAATAACATAAACAAAACGATATAAGAAAACAATGATATAAAAGTATTTTTTAGCACAACACGTTGTGATGCAAGTATTGAATATTCTTCTGCTGCATATTTTATTTTGTGTCTATGCGAGAGTATGACTGGATCAATACTTTTTGATACTACAATGTAAATCCCTATACTTTGATCTATTGGCGCTATTGCAATAATGGATGAATAAGTCTCCCACACCATTACTTCTCCGTTTTGCAAAAATAATGCTTTATGTGGTATTTCTTCATACTTTAGCGACATTGAAAAATCTGACTCAGCAAGAATATTTACTGTTTTACCGTTTAATGTTTGCAATATTATAGCGTTTGTATCTACCAGACGAATTTCATTTTGTAAAATTGTATTAATATTATCATTATAAGAAATATCATTAATTATTGCTATAAATTGTTTGCTAATACTTGTTGTATAGTGTTTTAGATTTGTTTTCATTTCTTCAATATAAAATACTGCAACAGCATTTGCGTTTTCTATTACATTTTTAACTGGTTCTTTGAATAAACGTTCTATGCCAAAGTTAAAAAACAAAACAGCAAAGATAAAAACACATATTGCTGGGATAATTGTTGTACATGTAAATAAGATTACTACCTGGCGTTGAAAATTACTTTTTTTACTTGATTTTGTATGGCGTAAAGTTTTGATTAGTTTTTTAAAAACAACGTATATAAAAAATGAAATAAATATAATATCGCAACACAATAATGGAAATAATATATGCAGTTCCATGTATTGATGTACAAATAATAAAAAATATGTTGTTCCTAAAAACAAAAGAGTTATTGTTGCTATAATAGAGTATAAAGAATTTTTATTAATCATTTTTATCTACATTAACAACGATTCTAACATGCGGTGATATTGTAACGTGTTTTTTAGATATATTGTATTTAGCAGTTTGAGCAAAGATTTGGCCCATTAGTGGATGAGTAATAGTAACATTAACTGCAAATACAATATTATCTCCATCTGTATAGCATTTTTGCGAATGTACTACAATATTTTCGTGTTTAAATTCAATATTACCATAAGCATATGCTTGTTTTACATTAGTATAAGTGTTGTCTGTAAACATGATAACAATTTTATCAGCATTAAATTCTTGTGAGTTATACGTTAATTTTGCATTTTTAGATAAAGTACATGTCATTTTTTTATAAGAAAAATCAACAACACCTGCAGTAATGCTAAAGTCCTTTGCTTGTAATAAACACGAGAATAGTAAAATAACAAAGAATGCCCGGAAGAAGACTCGAACTTCCAAGGATGTTATCCACTCGCACCTGAAACGAGCGCGTCTACCAATTCCGCCATCCGGGCAAACCATACCTTTACTCTATCACGTTCTTCATGAAAATTCTATATGTTCTAGCACGTTATCAATTTCTTTAGCACTAGTTGTTGCGTGCGCAAGAGGTAGCCGTGGGTCAGGGCTTTGCAGTAATCCTCTTTTATACATTGCGTATTTGATAGTAACAGGATTTGTTTCTAGGCATAATGCCTTATTTAGAATCATTAATCGATTGTTTAATTCTATGCTTTGTTGTAGATTGCCTTTTTTGGCGCTGTCAATCATTTGTGATACGTTGTTTGGAGCCAAATTTGCCATTACAGAGATTGCGCCATCACCTCCGTACATTAAGTATCCTAATAGCGTCCCATCATCTCCGGACAAAAGATTAAGATTGTTGCACATTTTTTTAAGCAATACTACTCTACTCAAATCGGTATTGGAGTCTTTTAACGCAACAATTCTGCTATACGTATTTGCTAAGTATGCAACAGTATCTAAAGACATATCTACAATACAACGTGATGGATTATTGTATAATACAATTGGAATATTAGTATTATCATGTACGGCTGCAAAATGTTTGATAATGCCACTTTGTTGTGGTTTTACGTAAAATGGAGCAATTACCAAAACGCCATCCGCCTGCAATGATTCAGCCTGTTTAGCTGCATAGATAGCTTCATTTGTTGATGCATAACTACAACCAACAATAACTTGTATCCTATGTTTTGCCGCCTCAATACTTGTTGTAATAATGTCTTTTCGCTCCTGTTCTGAAAGCAGCAATCCCTCTCCAGTAGAGCCGCATACCACAACACCGCTAGTTCCGCTATTGACATGCCAATCAATTAGTTTTGCAATACAATCAAGGTCAACTTTATTACCTATATAAGGTGTTACAAGAGCAACAAAAGATCCAGTAAACATAATTTACTCATTACAAATTTTCTATCTCATGCTACACACGTTCAAACATTTTGTCCAAATCATTTTTTGATAATTTAAAAAATGATGGTCTGTTATGATTACATTGATATATTGTGTCATTATTTTCCATTTGTTGTAACATATCGTTCATTTCAAATAAACTTAACTTTCTTCCTGCTCTAACACTATTATGGCAAGCTATTGTAGCTAAACGACTTTTGATATATTGTTCAGAATGTAATAAATTATCGTCAGAATTTAATATATCATTTATAAATATTAAAGCTTCATCTGTTTGCATGTACGCAGGGATTGCTGTTACTTCCATCGTTTCTGTATTAAAACGAAACCCAAATTTTTCAAATATTGAAAAATAATTATTTTGCTTATTACTATTGGTTAATTTTATTGGTTTTGTTAAGAATTGAATATTATTTGTTTTACACTCTGCAAGTAGGTTGTTAAGTGCTATTTTTTCATATACTGCGTGCTGGTCTATGACAAAAACTTCTCCAGTTTCATCATTACATGAGATTACATACGTATCAAATAGTTGACAAACAGCTCTACCAAATTTTGTATTTGTAGATTCTTGAATAATATTTTTGGCAACAGACTCTGTATTATATCTGTACATAGCACTATTTCCTACAATTTGGCGTACTTGTTGCTTAATATTATGTGTATAATTCAAATTATTCTTATAAGTTGTGTTTGCTTTATTCTCACTAGACTGTAATGGAAAATCCAAAATTACAGAATTAAACTTTTGTACATATTTTTCAAAAACACTTATTACAAAATTTTGCATTCCAATCTCATCTCTAAAACGTACTTCTGATTTTGTTGGTGACACATTAACATCCACATAGAATGGATCAACTTCTATACACAAAAGTACACAAGGATAACGTGATGAATTAACAATATTTCTGTACGCAGTTCTTGCAGCGATTGGCAAGATTTTATTTTTTACAATTCTGTTATTGACAAATAGTCTTTGCCCAGCACTTGCAGATAAATTGCTGTGAATTGGATGAAATAAAAAACCATAAATTCTGGCAATTTCGTTGTTTTCATCAAAATAAAGTGCATTTTTAAATATATCATCTCCATATATATTTTTTATACGCTCTGCAAATGACGTTGCTGGTAAGTTAAGTATTGTTTTATTATCTTCTTTCATAATAAATGCAATATCGTGTCTTGTAATACTAAAGTTTTCTACAATATTTATACATTTGTTTTTTTCACTATTATCGCTTTTTAGAAATTTCATTCTAACTGGAATATTTTTAAAGATATTTTCAACACATACTCTAGCACCATTATTAATTGGTGACGATTCAACAGTATTATTCGTAACTTTTGTTGATATTGATTCTATAGAAAAATCGCTAACAGCTGCGATTGCTGGAATGGCCTCCCCCCTAAAGCCGTAGCTTGTTATATCAAATAAGTTATTCCCTTCTAGTTTTGATGTTGCATGTCTTACTAGTGACATTTTTAAGTCATCAACGCTGTCAAAACCATGTCCATCGTCTGTGACAACAATCTTTGATTTTCCCCCAGATTTAATGAAAATTTCAATGTTTTTTGCATAAGCATCGATAGAATTTTCTATCAATTCTTTTAAAGCAGCACTTGGCCCTTCAACAACTTCTCCGGCAGCGATCTGATTTATTATGTCGCTACTCAATAGCTTAATTTTATTCAATGCTATAATCAATCAAACTACGTGCAATCATATCAAATAGTGAGTTGTACAAACAATTTGTTAAATTATATAACTGCATTTAGGCTGCAAACTCAAATAATGACGGTTAGTGCATTATGTGTGTATTTTTCTTATATTGGACATTTTTGTATTAGATACTTGCCATTTATTTTTTCTGTTATATCGCTTCACTTAGCAGCAAATTCAATTGCCGAATACAGAGATTTTATATCTGGTGTTGATGATTTTAAGTATGATTTACCGCTTAGACATTTAAAGAATCCAAGAATAATTTATTACATGGGCTGTATTTGTTTAATATTTGGTGTGTTTTTTGGATTAATTGCTACATATTTATCTAGTTTTACACTTTTTTATGTAGGGGTAGTAGCTGTATTGTTAATATATTTTTATAGTGAAAAGCCTCTAGCATATAAGTATAAATGCTTGAGCGAGGTAGGGGTATTTCTAATTTTTGGCCCAATATTGTTTTCTGCTTGTATGATTGTATCAGGTCACGCGATTACGCTTAAAAACATTATCTTTTCATTTTCTATTGGGTTTATAGTTGCTGCTGTTATGCTTGCAAATAATATTAGAGATGTTGATATTGATAAAAAAACAAAAACGATTGCAACTGTTTTTGGTGTTAGATGTGCAAAAATAGTATTTGCTACATTAATTATTGCGAGCTTTTTATTAACGTTAATTTATACAAATTTAAAATTTGCTATTTTTTTATTACCATTTTATCCGTATAAAGCAAAATTTAGTCAAGCATTGCTTGCTACAGCTGCTATTTGTGCTGTTTTTGTTTTATACAATGTTTACAAAGTTTTTAATTAAATTTAGTAGTATACACATTGTTAGAAATATTTATATAATATTAAGATGCCAATATAAGTATAAAAATAAAAATAACAGATTTTTGACATTAAATGCAACGTATAATGATTATTTTTTATCAATAAATACATGTTGATAATAATTTTGACGTTTTTTGCTCGCATATTTTGCATTTTTTGCTTAGACTGTTTATGCATATAACGTAGTGTGTTAATTAATATGGCAAATCAAGTTAATGTTCAGGATACTTTTTTAAATTATGTAAGAAAAAATAAAGTTCCTGTAACAATATTTTTGTTAAATGGTGTTAAGCTAACTGGCACGATTTCTTGCTTTGATAGGCACTGTATTATATTGAAGCGAGAAACATATGTACAGTTTGTTTATAAGCATGCGATTTCTACTTTCTCACCACATGGCAATATTCCTATGTTAGATTGGTCAGAGTGTGTTGTCCAAAGAGACCAGAGACAGGATGGAAAAGATAATGAAGGAGGGGCATGTGGTACTGATGGTGAGGAGTACGCTTACGATTACGTATACGATGGTGATGAATAAGTGAATTTTGACGTAATAATAATAGGTGGCGGCCCTGGTGGGTATGTTTGCGCTATAAGATGTGCTCAGCTTGGGATGAAGGTTGCATTGGTAGAGGCAAACAAGGTTGGTGGCACGTGTTTGTGCGTTGGTTGTATACCTACAAAGGCGTTATTAACTGTCGCAGAAATTAGGCGGGCTGTTGGTATTGCAGATCAATTTGGCATACATGCAACGTATGGTAGGACTGATTTTGCTGCAGTTACTGCACATGCAAAGCGTGTTGTTGAGACATTACAGAAGGGTGTGATGTCATTAATGGAGAAGAATAATATAGATGTTATTAGTGGTTTTGCGCGATTTATTAGTAAAAACAGTGTTGAGGCGAATGGAAAAGAGATTACCGCTAATAATATTGTGATTGCTACTGGTGCGTTACCGAGAATGCTACCTGGAGCGCCGAGATCGTATTGGACTTCTAAGGATGCGATGTTTGCAGAAGAATGTCCTAAAAGCATTGTAATTATTGGCAGTGGCGCAATTGGAATAGAGTTTGCATCATTTTATAATGATATGGGGGCAGAGGTTACTGTAGTTGAATTGCAGAAGCGTATCTTAATACAAGAGGATGATGATATCGCAGGTGCTGCAAAGAGAGAGTTAGAAAAGCGTGGTATCAAGTTTATCCTTGGTGCCAGTGCTACTGAGATGAAGGAAAAAGAGATGACGTTGTCTAATGGACAGAAGTTGCAGTTTGATAAATGTTTAGTGGCAGTAGGTGTTGTACCCAATACATCGGATTTAGCATTAGAAGCTTGTGGTTTAAAGACAGAAACAGGACGTATACAAGTAAATCAGTATATGGGGACGAGTGTTTCAGGTATTTACGCAATAGGTGATGTAACGTTGCCACCATTTTTAGCGCATAAGGCATCTAAGGAGGGCATTGTATGTGCAGAAAGAATTGCTGGCATGGATACAACTCCTATTAAGTACAATACAATACCGGCATGCACATATTCACATCCTCAAATTGCCTCTATTGGTTTGAAGGAATGCGATATTGGTGATAGGCGCGTGCGTATTGGCAAATCATATTTTCGTGGAAATGGAAAGGCTTTGGCAAGTGGTGATAGCTGTGGCTTTACCAAGGTTATTGTCGACGATGTAAGTGGTGAAATTTTAGGCTGCCATATGATTGGCAATAGTGTAGTTGAATTATTGCCAATTATTTCTGTTGCTATGCAGGCAGAATTAACTGATCTTGACATAGTTAATACTGTTTTTCCACATCCTACATTATCAGAATGCTTACATGATGCATTTTTGGATGCGTGCGGTAGATCGTAGTGAAAATAAAACAGTACGATAAGGCAAGTTTGCTGTATCGCATGATTTTGCAGTATGACTCTTTGTGCAATCCTGTGATATCTGCTAAGGCTGCAAAATGTCTTGCGGAATTACTTGATGAATTTTGTATATATAATATCGATTATGCAAAATTAAACACTATTAATATTGAAGGTATTGCACCTATACATATGCAAAATCGTTTTAATTTTGTTAAATTTGTTATGCAAAATTGGCGTGTAATTTTAAATAAATTAGATTGTGATGATTGTGATTTTATGCATATAAAACAGTATAACACTGCATTGTCAAAGCAAAGTATTAATAAAATTTGTATAATTGAAAATGAAACAGTGTATAGAGAGGCAGATTATGTATTACAAATTGTTATGCAAGAAAATATGAAGAAAATTTGCATTACTACGCAATCGGAAGAATTTGCCAGAATTTTGCATAATAAATTAACAAATAACAATATTAATTATGTATCAAATTATAATTTTGCTAAGACAAATAATTTACAAGAACAAATTGATAGTATTATATCAATGTATAATAATGCTAAATTATCATATGACAATACCATAATAACTCCTGCAAATTATACATGGCTATATGATGCAGATTTATACATTTTTTCTTGTATGACTTTACAACAATTTGACAATAATATATTGGATCATTATTGGCTGAATAATGAAATAAGACGTATGTTAAAAATGCCGATTAGTAATGAAGTTGTAAAAAATATGCAATGCATGATAAGTGATTTAGCAGAAAAGAATAAAAATATAGTTTTAACATTTTCAAAATCACGAGGAGCATCAAATTTTTATGAACAAAGCAGTATTGTCAGGAAGTTTGTAGAATTTGGTGTTGATAAGCAGGTAATTAAGTTAAGCGTATTACATGATAATAAACAAACTGCAGAAAATATAATTCCAGTTGTTGCTAATTACTCAATTAGTGCAACTGATGTTAAAATGCTGGCTGATGGCAATCAATTTGCATTTTATGTTAAAACTTTTCTTAAATTGCATAATAATAGATGTAAAAAAACAGAAATTGTTAGAAAAAAATGTGTGGAATGTATTAATACATTTATTAAAAATTATGGCAATAATGTAGAGCAATTTGATGTTATAAGACAAGACGATTATTATCAATATCAGTTATGCATGAATATTGTTTTATGGTTTAATAAAAACAAACACATACTTGATTCATTAAGAGTTTTTAAAAAGGATGTACAATGCAAATATCAGATTAATATTGGTAAATCAAATATTAATATTGAGACATGTGTAGATTTTGTTTGTGGTTCTACGCTTGTGTATATAAATACTTTTTATAAAAAAAGTACTATTAGAGGTGATTATTATGGTGATAGTTTTATACCGTGTTTACAATGTTTAGCTTTGCAAAAAACTTGTAATATACAAATAAAACAGATACAAATTTGGAATATAAGTGAAATAGGTGATCCGCCTGTTAATATTGTTGATGTGCAAATAAGTGATACATTTTTGCAAAAATTTCTGGAAAAACTGACAAATTTATTTTCTGAAAACCTTGCAGAAGGATGTGTTTTGCGTCATGATGATGTTAGAAGATATGCGCAATATGAAGGTACACTAAAGTGAGCAAAATTGTTGTTGGCAACTGGAAAATGAATGGTTCTTGCACCTTACTAAGGGATTTTAAGGATATTTTACAGTATAAGAATTTTATTCTTGCATTACCGTATACGTTAATACATTTGGCTAAAACTCTGAATACAGGGGCATTGATTGCTGCGCAAGATTGTTCTGTATTCTGTCAATCTGGTGCTTATACAGGCGAGATTTCTGCTGTAATGCTAAAAGATATTGGTGCAGAGTACGTTATTATTGGCCATAGTGAGAGGCGCAGGTATTTTGCTGAATGTGGCGATACCATTGCTCAGAAAATTGAGAATGCTATAAATGCAGGACTACAGGTCATATATTGTGTTAATGAGGATTATAACCAACAAATTAATAATGAAGCGTTACAATTTTTGGAAAATATAATTGTTGCATATGAGCCAGTATCAGCAATAGGCACTGGAAATGTTTCTGACGCTGATAGTATCACACAAATATGCGATGCTATTTGTGAGCTTGGCGCAAAAAGAGTCATGTATGGTGGTAGTGTAAATAAAGTAAATATAAAAGAAATAATTCAAGTAGGAAAACTCTATGGCGTTCTGGTTGGTGGGGCTAGTTTGAAGATTGATGAAATAGCTGATATTATTAAGGCTTCTATTTAATAAATGTGGGATGTTGCATAAAACACAGTATAATGTAGAAAATATCATCTAATTGTGCATATTTTGTGCAAAGCTTGTAGTTCATCTGGAAATTGTTTTAATTCTTCTTCATAGTTTGTGATATCATTTGATCTAATTTTATGCACAGTATTCACAAAATTATCCACAATTTTAATTTCATCATAGTTTATTTTGATGCTCATTAGCTTATGCGAATCTTTGGTTGTTAAAGTATCAGATTCGTATAATTCATGCACCAAATAATCAGTAACAAATGGAATTACAGGATGCGATATACGTAAAAATTCAAAGAATACATAACTTGCTATTTGTTTTACTTCAGTTGTATCTGCAATTTTGGAACATTCTATGAAGAAGTCACAAAATATTTCGCGCAAAAAAACCTGTATATCTTTGGCAATATAATCAAAACGATAGTTTTTTACATCATCGTTTATTTGCTGTTGCAGCATTTGCGCCTTGCCAAGTAACCATTTGCATAGTAGGCTTTTTGGATTTATTTCTTCGATATTTTTGCTAAATATAAAATTATTGTATTGCAAAAAACGAGCAGCATTCCATATTTTTGTAATAAAATTCCTACTTATTTTGACGTTATCTTCACATATTTTTAAATCACAACCTGGTACAGAAAAAAACGACAATGTAAAGCGCAAAGCATCTGCACCATATTTGTCCATCAGCACAAGTGGATCTAGGACGTTGCCTTTAGATTTTGACATTTTCTGTCCTTTTTCGTCCCTAACAAGCGCATGAATATATACATCAGCAAATGGAACTTTTCCTGTAAAGTACATACACATCATCATCATTCTAGCGACCCAGAAAAATATGATGTCAAAACCTGTAATCAGCACAGTTGTTGGATAGAATTTTTCTAGCTCCTCTGTTTTTTCTGGCCACCCAAGTGTGGCAATTGGCCACAATCCTGATGAAAACCACGTATCTAATACATCTTTATCTCTTATCAGTTTTGTGTGTTGAATACCAAGTTTATCAGCTTGTTTAAATGCCTTTTCTTCTGTTTCTTCAACGATAATCTCGCCATTTGGTCCAAACCATGCAGGTATTTGATGGCCCCATATAATTTGTCTTGAAATACACCAAGGCTGGATATTTTTCATCCATTCATAATAAGTATTGACCCATTTTTCTGGAATAAAACATGTCTTTTTTTGCTCAACTGCTGATAGTGCTTCCTTTGCTAATTGTGGGGCATCAACAAACCACTGATCAGTGAGAAAAGGTTCAATAACAACATTAGATCTGTCACCGTACGGGACGCTATGCATTATTTCTTCTGCTTTTACTAATAAATTATTCTCTTTTAATTTTTCTACTATGATTTTTCTTGCTTTTTTTGCAAAAATACCAGCTAAGAATTCAGGAACGTATTCATTTTTTAATAAATGTATATTTTCGTCAAAAATGTTTATCATTGGCAAATTATTACGTTTACCAACTATAAAGTCATTATAGTCGTGTGCAGGCGTAATTTTTACAGCACCTGTACCTTTTCCCATATCTGCATGTTCATCACAAATTATTGGTATTTTTCTATCTGTAAATGGAATAATAGCAAACATGCCGTGCATGCTTTTATAGCGATCATCATTTGGATTTACAGCTATTGCAACATCCCCAAACATTGTTTCAGGCCTAGTTGTTGCAATAGTGATGTATTCGTCGTTATCTGCGATTTGATACTTTATATACCATAACGTACCTTTTTCTTCCTTATTAACAATTTCTAAATCTGATATAGCTGTTTTAAATTTATAATCCCAATTTACTAATCTTTTATCACGGTAGATTAATCCTGCTTTAAATAATTGTACAAATGCGTGGGCTACAGCTTTGCTCATTCCTTCATCCATTGTAAATCTTGACCTAGTCCAGCATGCAGAACAGCCTAATCGGCGTTGCTGTTTTACAATGATATCTCCAGATTGTTGTTTCCATTTCCATACTTGTTCTATAAATTCATCTCTTGTTAATGTAGTTTGTCCTTCTTGTTCTAGCTTTCTCTCAACAACCATTTGTGTGGCAATACCAGCATGATCAGTGCCAGGTTGCCACAATACGTTATATCCACTTTGTCTATAAAATCTTACCAAAATATCTTGCAGTGTATATGTTAAGGCGTGTCCAACGTGCAAATTTCCAGTAATATTAGGTGGGGGCATCATAATTGAATACACATTATTACTATTTTGTAATTCAAATTCTTTTTCACTTCTATTATAAACTTCTGTTTCAAAAGACGAAGGATCGTATGTCTTGTTAAGTATCTGTTGCATAAACTAAAAAGAATCCACTTTCTAACAATATAATATCATTATAAGAGACTGCAGAACATTTATTATTATTGTGATGCAAAACATTTGTTTCTATATTGTATTAATATAACGCAAATTAATATAAGAATTAATGATGAATATCATGGTAATTATATTAAAATTTCTCGTTTGCCAGAATTATTTGGTGGCGATAAAACACCTTTTTCTTCCATTTCTTCTATGATTCTTGCCGCTCTGTTGTATCCAATCTGTAAACGCCTTTGTAAATAACTAATAGACGTCTTTTTTTCATTTATTATAATATCAAGTGCTTTTTTATACATATCATCTTCATCTCCATTACTTTCTTGTGAAAAATCATCGTTTTGAATATTAGTAATAATATCTACATATGTTGGCTCTTTTTGCTCTTTTATATAACTTACAATACGTTCTACTTCAGAATCAGAAACAAAAGGGCCGTGTACACGTGTAATACGGCCACCTCCTGCCATATATAACATATCTCCATGTCCCAGTAATTGTTCAGCTCCCTGTTCTCCTAAAATTGTTCTGCTATCAATTTTTGATGTAACTTGAAAACTAACTCTTGTTGGGAAATTAGCCTTTATTGTACCTGTAATAACATCAACAGATGGTCTTTGTGTTGCCATGATAAGGTGTATACCAGCAGCTCTTGCCATTTGTGCAAGTCTTTGAACTGCAGCTTCTATGTCTTTTCCTGCAACTAACATTAAATCTGCCATTTCATCTACAATTACAACAATATAAGGCATGTGAGTAAATTCAAGCTGTTGTGTTTCAAATACTGGGCGCCCAGTTTCTTGGTCAAAACCAGTTTGTACTTTACGCACAAGTAAATCACAATTTTCTTTTGCTTCTTTTATTTTTTTATTAAAGCCATCAATATTTCTTACACCTAGTTGTGACATTTTTTTATATCTACTTTCCATTTCACTAACAGCCCACTTTAGTGCAAATACAGCTTGTTTAGGATCTGTAACAACTGGTGTTAATAGGTGCGGAATTTCATCATATACCGATAGTTCAAGCATTTTTGGATCTACCATGATTAATTTACATTCATCAGGTACAAATTTATATAAAATGGATAGAATCATACTATTTATTGATACAGATTTTCCAGAACCAGTTGTTCCAGCTACAAGTAGGTGTGGCATTTTTGCTAAATCAACAATAATGGATGTTCCATTAATATCCTTGCCTAAAGCAATGGGGATGGAGCATGTAGAGTTTTCAAACTCATCTGTTGTAAGTAATTCTTTTAAAAAGACTGTTTGTCTATTTTTATTAGGTAACTCTATACCAATAGCGTTTTGTCCTGGGATAATTGATATACGTGCAGACGTAGCGCTCATTGATCTTGCTATATCATCACTTAAACTTATAACTCTTGAGGTTTTAATACCTGGGGCAGGCCTAAATTCAAATAATGTTACAACAGGACCAGTTTTTACATTTAGAATTTCTCCATGAATACCAAATTCTTCTAAAACAGACTGTAACTCATTTGATCTGCTTGCCATGTCGTCATTGGAAATTTTAGATTTTGTGTGTTTGTCAAGTAAATCAGCATGAGGTAATTTGTAAATATCAGTTCCATTTTTTACAATTTTGGGCCTATGTTCTTGTGTTTTTTCTTTTTCTGGCACATTGTTTTGTTGTTCTTCTATTTCATTATTACATATATGTGGAATTTTTATATCTCTAATACTTGCCATAATACGCGGTGCTTTTATTAAGACTGATTCAAAATTAACAAATAACAGTCTTTTTAATAATAAACATGAAGCAATGGTTAATAAAAAGACTGATACTTGTATCCAAAAAGGATTTTGTATTAAAGTTGAAAAGCAAAATTTTGTTAATAGATACCCAATAGAGCCTCCTGCTAAGTATTTAATTTTTGCTTTTTGTAAAATAATAGTGCCAAAGTTAGTTGTTGATAGAACTGTACAGATAATTGTTGCAAATATTATAAATAAAATTAATTCAATAAATTTTGTTTTATTTAATAATTGTTTAGTAAACAGAATTTTCCATCCCCAAATAAACAAAATTAAAAATAAGATAAAAGTTGTAATTCCAAATAATTGAATAAAAATATCTGCAATGTATGCTCCAATAATTCCTGCTTTGTTTTCAATATTTGTTGCTGATATTGTAGATAAGCAAGAATCAAATGCAGAATATGAAAATACAGAAGTAACTCCAAATACAGAAAACACCATTAATAATAAAGAAAATGTAACTTTTAGAAAGTTAGTTGTTAAAAACATACAAACTAAGTATCAATTAATAATAGTTGATTATAAGACAATTTTATGATTTGTACAAAATTATTGTTCTGGTAAAATAGCATTACGTAAAACCAATAATTTCTCATCAACAATATTGCTAGAAAGTCCAACATGGTTGCATACTTCATAAATGAGTTGCCGCATTTTGCATGATTCTTTAAATAATTCATTCATTGTTTTCTCACAATTTTTCCTAATTCTTGGAATATCGCATTCAAATTTAGCTTTGCCATTATTAATAACGACATAAGCAAAAGCAGGATCGTTGTTTTGTCTGTTATCGTAAATTAATTTAAGCAGTTTTGCAGACGCGTCTTGAGAATGCTCACATTCTTTTTGGCATTTTTTGCATATTGTAACGTAATGTTCTTGTTCTCCACAGGTGTGATCTGCCTTCCGTTGCCCAGTACAATCGATGTACACTTTGCCATTGTTTTCGATAACCAACCTTGACCCTAATTCTTTAGTTGTGTTGCAAACAAGACATTGTGCAAAATTGCATCCAACTTGGTAATATTTTATATCTCTGTGATTTTTTATTTCTGATATATATTGTTCAGTTTTAGCCCATGGTTGATCACTACTTAAAAGGATTAGTCTATTTATAATTACATCGCCATTTTTAAGCTGATTTGTTACATATTCGTGTAAATCTATATTGTCTAATTCAGACAATTGTCCTTCATCTATAATTGTAATTACACCTTTGTATGGTTCTTCACTATCGTTTTGTATTTCTATTCTTCCGCATTCACGCGATCCTCTTGTTGTTCCTCCAAATGCTACCCATTGTGTTTTATATCCAGCTAACTCCAGAACAGCTTTTACCCATTGCAGCAGCGTGCTACTTCTACTATACATATACAGATGCCCCACATCGACGACACGTTGATCGCGTGTTGTAGCAAGCATATCTTGTTTGGGGCCGTGTTCAATATATGGCACGTGTGGTGCACAATTCTCAATACTTGCTGCCGCCGCTGGATCGCATACAAAAGCAAATGCAACAGCGTGCGCAAGTGTACAAACACATTTTAAGATTTTCATGATACTCACCATTTTATGACAACAGGGCAAACTTAACACAAAACCAAAAAATCAGCAACTATATTTTAATACTGTAAAAATTTTTAAAACATTAGTATACAAAAAGCAATCTGACCCGACAAAACATGCCATTATTTAAATTAACACATAATTATTAAACTCTAAAAGACGCGCAAAATAAACTATTGTGCAGCAGCAATTTTGCCATATAAAATCCACAATTTTGCCATAACAACACACTTAGGAACGCCAACATACTTACATATTTGGATGAGGTATTGCAGCATCCTTGATTGTTGACCATCAGGAGATTCTAGTAACTCCTTCATTAGTTTATCCCAATTGCCAACAACTCTCTTATCAGCACAGACGAATTCAAAATTATTATCATTAGTAACTTTGATTTCAACAGGAACAGGCTTATTTTGTTCGACGTTGCTATCAAACAATTTTAATATTTTTTCGTCGGCTTTTCCCTCATTCTCATATTTTTCTTGACATTTTTTGCATATTGTAATGTAGTGCTCTTTTTCTCCGCAACTATGATCTGCCTTTTTTCCACCTGTGCGATCAAAGCGCATTTCTCCACTTGGAGCAACAATAGCAAGTATTGAGTTTAGATTTTCATCCGTACCACAAGAAAAACATGTTGAAAAATTACATTCAACTTGATGATACTGCACTCCGTCAAGATTTTTTATAGCATCTATATCTTGTTCAGTTTTTGCCCACGGTTGTCCGTTACTTAGCAATGTCAGTCTATTTATTATGGCAACATCGTTGTCTTTCAGTTGATTTTGTACGTATTCATATAGATTTGTCTTGTCTTTACCTAGTTCTGCTAACTGTCCTTCATCTAAAATTAAAACTTTACTTTGTTTTATTTTGCTATTGTTTTTCACTTCTATTATTCCACATTTGCGCGATCCCCTTTTTGTTCCGCCAAACGCAAACCATTTGACTTCCCAATTACACAAAGCCAACACCATTTCTACAAGTTGCTGTAACGTACTACTTCTGCCAAACATATAAGGATGGACAATATCTATCACAACCTTCTCTTGCGTTTGATCTGTTTTGGCAGCATCTGCCGTGCAAGTTGCGCAAAAAGCAGCTGCAACAGCGTACGTAAGCGTATGAATGTATTTTGAGATTTTCACAATTAATCACAATTTATGACCACAATGTAAGTGTATCACAAAAGCAAAAATTAACAATAAACATTTATCATTTTTTGGATGTCGTATAAAGCCATTGCGGCAATATTGTTGACTTTGTTACTGTAATTTTTTGAAAATTATCTTGCAAGATTATGAGAATTTTGAGATATTAATAGTATGCGCCCATAGCTCAACTGGATAGAGCGTCAGACTACGGATCTGAAGGTTGGGAGTTCAAATCTTCCTGGGCGCGCCATTTTTGGAGGAGGTTTTTGTGTTTCGTTTTGTTCATTTATTTCGGCTTGTGTGTTTTTCTTACGTACTCGCTGCGTGTTTACCTGGTGTGTTTGCTGCAAAGTATAAGTTAAAACCAGATGGAGATGTTGCTGGTACAGATACGCAGTTTGTAAAGTTAAAACCAGTTAGTGATATGCAGTTCCCTGATAATGATTCTTTCTTTTACGATACTGGGACAACAATTTCTGACGAATTTTTAAAGAATTGTGTTGTTGTTTTTGTTGCTGATTGGTGTCCACATTGTGGGCGTTTCCTTGCAAAATTAAGCAAGTACGTTAAAGAGTATAACAAAATTGGCATAAATGTTTTATTTGTTGGTATTCCTGATGTATCTAAATTATATGACAATGCAGAAATAGGAAAAAAGGATTTGGATATTATCAAAAATAAAATAAAGAAAAGTGGATGTTCAATAAAAGGAAAGGGTGTTGCTGTTGTTGTTTTGTCCAATTCAGCCGTTTTGGAAGATTTGTCCATCAAGTCTCTACCTAGGGTTTTGATAGTTAGTGACTCCAAGGTGACGTACAGTGGTGTTGGTACAAAAGTAGCGCGCGATATTGATCCTTCTGATAGTGGAAAAATGTCTATACTATTTAGTACGCAAACTCAACAAGGAACAAAGGAGTCGAAGGCAAAAACAACTTCTAGTAGTAAGGTGCATAGTGATGATAAAAGGAACGTTAAAGAAAATAATATTCACAAGACAGACACAAAGAAAAAGCGTGTTAACAGGAAAGAAACAAATAGTATAACAACTACATTAAACAAGGATAATCCAGGCAATGATTCGTGTATGGTGCCTGGACATGGCGATGAACGTGTCGTTGATATGAGTCATTATGACAATAGGTTTATGCAAGGTAATGGTAACGTAGATAGTGTTATTGACAAAGACAATAAAAAAGATAGTGAAGTAGAAAACAATGTTCAACAAGAAATTAGCAGGAGTTATACTACAAATGAAAGCGTGAAAAAGAGACGAGAACCGCATGTGTATGGTGAAACAAGGTCTGATGATACTGTCACCAATTTCAAGGGTAACAGTAGTTGGCAGGTGAACATGGATAGAGCAAAAAGAGCAACGGACCAGTTAAATAAAGATAGACTAAAAGATGATCCTGAAGAGGCAATTGATAGTGCGCTCATGTTTAGGTAAGCGTGACAGTTGCCGCAGTGCAGCGTCACTTTATCATAAAGGCGTAAAGTATATTATTCAACAACTTTTGGTACAGCAAACATATTAAATTTTTTGTTGGTAGTATTAGACAAAATATCATCATTAGAATCGCACTTGCAACTATCATCTGATCTTTCATGTTTATCGCAAGCTTCTTTGATATCAAGTTTAACATTACTAACATCTATTTCTTGTAGTTGGTCAATCCATGCAAAAATTTCACTTAATCTTTGTATGAAGCTATCTTTATCTTTTGCATCAATACGCAAACGCGATAGTTGGCACAGCTTTTCAAATTCATGCTCTTGTAACATGGTATACAAACACTTTTTGCACAAAAATAGTTTAGCATTATGCAACATAAATTGTCATGTACAAAATATATTGCTGTAAAATTGTATAGTCTAAGCATGTGGAAAGTATGTTTGAGTTTTTTGTAGGGAAAAGATATTTGCTGGCAAATAGTGGTTTTGCTTCAGTAGTTACTTGGTTTTCTTTAATAGGAGTTGCGCTTGGAGTGGCAACGTTAATTGTTGTTACTTCTGTTATGAATGGTTTTAAAGAAGAAATGCTATCTGTAATGACTGGTGTGAGTGGACATATTACTGTGATGTCTAAGAATAAAGGTGGAATTGAAAAGTATACTGAAATTGAAAAAAAAATAAATGCTGTTGCAAATGTGCAATCTGCAGTCGCGACATTTGAAAAACATGCAATCATGTTGACAGATTATGGCGCACGCGGAGTTCTTGTATATGCTTTTTCAGACATAGAGCGTGTTAGCATAATTGCCAACAATATTATTGCTGGTAGTACAGGTAATGCGATTATTGGTAGAAAGCTAGCTGAGACACAATTTTGTTTGCCTGGCAAGTATATTACGCTTATGATACCGGATGGCAAGGAAACACCTGTTGGGTTTATACCAAAAGAGGCAACATTTTTAGTATCTGGGATATTTTCCATTGGGATGGTAGAGTATGATAAAAATATTATTGTATTACCTCTAAGTGATGCTCAAGAATTTTTTAATACAAAAAATGCAGTATCTTATATTACTGTTTTTGTGCATAATACTTCAGTTATTGAAAAAACTAGTGATATCATTAGAAATTTACTGGGGAATGGTTTTATAGTCACAAATATTAATCACGAGAATTCAGCAATTTTTCATGCCCTTAAAGTAGAAAAAAACGTGATGAGCTTAATTCTAAGTATTATTATTATTGTTGCTGCATTTAATATTATCTCTGGTGTTACAATGTTAACAAATAGCAAAACAAGGGACATAGCCATGCTGCGTGCAATTGGTGCTACAAAAAAATCAATTATGAAGATCTTTTGTTTTGTTGGCGCAACAATTGGTATTATTGGTACTATAGCAGGTTCTATACTTGGTATTACTGTTGCATATAATGCAGAAAAGATAAAACACTTTTTAGAAAAATGTACAAATACTTCACTGTTTAGTGAAGAAGTATATTTTCTATCGCAATTACCTGTCAAAATTAATTTGTGTGAAGTTGTTATTATTATATGTTTGGCATTTTTACTATGCTTTATGGCAACTGTATATCCTGCTTGCAAGGCTGCTAAAATGCAACCTGTCGATGCATTTAGAATGTAATAGATTTACATTAAAGTTGCATAATTTTATTTCAGCATATAAAATGCGGTGTAAGTTTGTGTATCAAGGCTTAATGTGCTTGATATAACACATGGGTGTGTTTGTTTAATTGTTGGGTATGGTATTTCCGGACAAGCTACGGAGCGGTATCTTGTTGAGCGTGGATGTTCAGTTATTGTGTATGATGATCAAGTATCTCAATGTAAAATTGATTGGGAAAAGATTGATGTTGTGATAAAAAGCCCAGGTATTAAGTACATGACATGTAATGCTCATTTTATTATTCAAGAAGCAAGATTGCACAATATTCCGATACTTTCACACTATGACGTTTGGGCAAAATTTCATCCTAATGCATACGTTATTGCAGTTACAGGAAGTAATGGAAAATCAACAACAACAACTTTGATACATCATATTATTGCTGAGAGTGGTATAAAGTGTTCTATGGGTGGCAATATAGGGATACCGTTTTGTGCTGTACAAGATGCAGATATTTATGTATTTGAAATGTCATCTTATGAGCTTGCTTGCTCTCAATTCTTAAATTTTGAAATATGTTGTTTAACCAATATAGTGCAAAATCACTTAGATTGGCATGGTTCTTTTGAAAATTACATAGCTGCTAAACATAAAGCTCTGAGCTCTGCAAAAAATAAAATAATTCTACAAGAGGATGCTTACACATTCAACAAATATAGAAATGAAGCCGTTGTTGTCTCAAACACAGGAGATAATAACGCTGATGTTGCGACTTATGGCACAGTTATTACAGCGCATGATGATGTTATCTTTGATTCTTCATTAACAAAGCTTGTTGGCAGACACAACTGTACAGATGCCGCGTTTGCTTACGCTGCGTGTAAGATTATCGGATTATCAGATAAAGAAATTACAAACGCTATTTATACGTATAAACCATTACATCACAGAATGGAACATGTGCGGTCAATACGACATATTGAATTTATAGATGATAGTAAGGCAACAAACCCAGGCGCTGCGGCATTTGCGCTCGAGACATTTTATGGATGTAAGATTTATTGGTTGGTTGGTGGGCGTAGCAAAAAATTACCGGTAAAGGAGGTTGTTGGAAAATATCTCTCTTCTGTAGAAAAAATATACCTTTTTGGCGAATCAAGATTGGAATTTGAGGCAATTTTTAAGGATTCAGGAAAAAGCGTAGTATGTGATGGAATGCGTGATGCTATAAATACTGCGTACAATGATGCCAAGCATTCTTGTGAAAAAACTGTTATATTACTATCTCCTATGTGTGCAAGCTTTGATGAATTTAGAGATTTTGAGGAGCGCGGAAATGTTTTTTGCAGAATTGTAAACAATCTAGACGAAGCGTGACTCTATTGCAATTTTAAATATAATAGAAATTGCAAAAAATTGCTAAATTCTCATTATAAGAAAAATGTGGCTGTTTTCTTGGTGTTTAGAAAACAATAAAAATTGCTTAAATTAAAAATATTTTTTTGCATATTGCAATTGATTGCAGATAGCTGATAAACCAATAGATGCAAGGTCTTAGTGTGGGTTAACCATGAAACAATTGATAGCTGTGGTATGTGCGTTACTATGTCATGTTTGTGCAAATGAAGTTAGGATATGTGATGCAATATCAGGCAAATCGCCACTATGTGTAGTAACTACAACAATGCCGTGTAGTGAAAAACTAAGTGATGCGAGTATCAAGACGATCTTTGATGTACAGCACTTGCTATTTGAGCAGCACGAAGAATATATGCCAGGTTTACTTGGTGATTACAATTGGTGGAGTACGGAAGTACAAAATTCATTGGATAAATTATATCGTGAATTTGATACACTGGCTATAATCAGAAATACGCCAAAGCTGATAGTGTTTAGCGAGAACTTCTTTGGTAGAAAAATTGTAAGACAGAAGCAGGAGTTTGAAACATTGCTAAAGCAGCATACTAGCAGATTTGAAGACACAATATTTGCCATCAACTACCTGTGCACGGAAAAAACAAATGTGCCAATTACTGAGATAGATAGAACGATTAATATTATAAAGACTAATCATAGAATAAACAGCATATTTGGCAATATTAATGCAATTTTAACTTAAAACAATTTAATAAATTTTTATTGTACTTTTCACAACCATTATTGAATTATATGAAATCCAAAATACAATTTCTATTACATAAATATATTGACACTAGAATAGAAACAAATATAAATTTAGAACAATATATACAATATTTAGACAATAAAATACTTAATACCACATCTGATACTATAAATATGTCAACATTAAGCAATATGTCATCATACTTTTATAAAGAGCAAAAACTTGTTTCATATAACAAATCAACATATTGTAATGAAGTAAAAAATCTCAATATTGATGGTACACAAGATTATTATTTATACAATTTTGGATATTGGATTAGTACAATACAAAATGATTCTTTTTTATCATACACATTACATAGTAATTGTACAACTGCAATATGTCGTGATGTATTTTCTAACAGTATTATACATAAAATACAAAAAAGATATATTATTGTACAATCTGATTATATTAATATAAATGAATGTAAAAACAATATAAATTGCATACAATAATTATACATGCTGATTCATATAATAGTTGCGTTTATAAAAATTTAAATTGTAATTTAATACCAATGGAAACTGTACTAGAATATAATATTCATATAAAAAATAAAATTTGTTCATGTAAAATTTTTATGCTAGGATAATATTAATGAATATTGTGTATTATTTTAATGATTTTTATGTTTTCTATAAAAAGAATCTATCAATTTTTATTTATTTCATTGTGCATGACGTTTAGCACAATATTTGCAACTGAATATCATATTTCTGTTTGTAACAATACAAACAACGATATAGAACTAGTGTTTGACACTTACAAGTGTAACGTATGGAATTGCGGGTCACTGTTTTGGTTTTTAAAATATGATGATAGGATAGATGTTGTGGATCGCTATAATTTAATACCAGAGCGCATAAGTGTATTTAGCATTGTTTGCGAAGATGATATTAATGCTAGACTGTCAATTGTTTTAGAGAATTATGGGCAGCAAGCGTTTGAATTTGCTGAAATGCGGAACCTTTTGGAACGTAAAATAGAAAATAGTTACAAGATAAACGATGTATTACGTATGCAATGCGAACGCACGTTTGCGCCAAAATTATTATTTTGGCCGTTTAGATGGTCGCAAGAAGAAGCACGAGCGATGGTGAAGAGAATAGATTATAAAATAACTTTTGAATATATTGACTCAGACGCAGATGATACGGGGCATTGTTTATTGTTGTGGAAACTGGTTTAAATATATTTAACCAGTTATTGTAACATGAATTAGTGTCTTTCTGGATTGTTTGGAAATTATAAAACTGGCAAGATGCTCAAGTACATGGGTCTTTTAAATAAAGTGTACAATGATTTTGATACACTGGCTATAGTTAGAGATATACCAAAGCTGATTTAGTAGGTATGTGCGTTTGCAATGTCATCAAGTACTACATAAGTAGATCTAAAGACATTAACATTTTTTATAGCGTAGTGCGTGATGTTTATGATTTTTTTATTAATGTGTAATAAGACTTTGCCATCAAATAAGGAGCGCTTGTATGTTAAATTAAAAAATGGTAGCCGTTATATAAGGCCTTTTGCTTTGCCACGTTTAAACAAGCCCTCATACTGTTGCGCAAGCATGTGCGATTGGAGTTGCGTGATAGTTTCTACAGACACATTAACGACGATCAGCAAGCTTGTACCACCAAGATAAAAAGGCAATGAAACTCTAGCCATAATAAGTTCTGGTATTATGCAAATTACACACAAATAGATCGACCCAATTGTTGTGAGCCTAAGCAGTAATGTGTCAATATAATCAGCAGTTGAGTCTCCAGGCCTAATTCCTGGAATGTAACTACCCCCCTTTTTTAAGTTATCCGCTGTTTCTTTTGGATTAAACATGATGGCAGTATAGAAGAAAGCAAAGAAAATGATTGCTGCAAGGTAGCATACAATGTACACAGGTTGCCCATGCGAGAAGATTTGAGCAATCTTTCCCAGCCATGATTCTTGGTCCATTTCTATAAAACCAGCCATCATCATAGGAAGTGATAAAATAGTTGAAGCAAAAATAGGAGGAATAACATTTGCATTATTCAATTTTAAAGGGAGGTGGCTGCCTTGTTGACCGCCTGGCATGTTTGCCATTGCCATGGCCGCGCGCTTTGGGTACTGAATTGGAACTTTACGCACAGCCTTTTCCATAAAGACTATAAAGCAAATCACAGCCACTATAAAGAGGAGAAGTGTAAAAAGCGCTCCAACTGATATTGCCCCCTGTTTACCAAGAACGAATGTATTCATCAGTGCAGCAGGTAAGTTAGCTACAATTCCAGAATATATGATGATGGATGAGCCATTACCTATTCCTCTATTTGAGATCTGTTCTCCCATCCACATAATAAACAGTGTTCCTCCTGTAAGGCTGATCATTGTCACAAACCTGAACGCAAATCCAGGATCAAGAACAGCAGGACCTGATTGTGTAGACAAGCGCTCAAGGCCAGCAGCAATAGCAAACCCTTGCAACATAGCAAGGCCAACTGTTGCATATCGTGTGTACTGATTGATACGCTGCCTTCCAACTTCGCCTTCTTTTTTTAATGCAGTAAGATATGGCGACATTGCCGTAAGTAATTGGACAATGATGCTTGCAGAGATGTATGGCATGATGTTCAAGGCAAAAACTGTCATACGACCTATTGCGCCTCCTGAGAAAAGGTCTAGAATTCCAAGCAAGCTACTAGCGTGGCGCTTGGTAAACTCAGAAACAACGATAGGGTTGATGTTAGGCAGTGGAATATACGTTCCAATTCTGTAAATAATCAGAACAAGTAAAGTAAACCATAACCTCTTTTTCAAATCCTTTGCTTTAGAAAAAGCAGACAAGCTAAAATTTTTTGTAAACTCTTCAATAGGTGATGCCATACTACTCCACGATTAATTTTCCACCACATGATTCTAGTTTTGACTTAGCTGCAGCGCTTGCATGATTTACACAAATCTCAACTGGATGCTTGCACTCACCATTAGACAAAAGTGATATGTAATCTCCATTCTTGCAGTACTTATTTTTTACAAGATATTCTATATCAATACGTTTTACATTATCCTTGTCTACAAATCTATTGATTTTAAAAAAATCGATCTCATATGTCCTTCTGCGTGTTGGATTTTTAAAACCACGCTTTGGCATCAAGCGATACAAAGGCGTTTGTCCACCAGCAAATCCATTTAAACTAACACCAGATCTTGCTGTTTGTCCTTTGCCGCCACGTCCGCTTGTTTTGCCTTTACCGCTTCCAATACCACGACCAATGCACTTTGCATGTACTCTTGCCCCTTTGTTGTCTCTGATTTCATTTAATGCAAACTTACTCATAACTACGTATCCTACAACAACTTTATGATATAAACACTACCCTAAAATGATATCATAAACAATGTTTAAGATCTAGGACATGATGTGCCAAATGTTTTGCTTTATAATATCATTGTATAATTAATGTTATTATTGAGATAAAATAACAAATCAAAATGTATTTGATAAATAAAATACTGCTTTTGCTCATTTATTTGCTGTATGTCAATGCTTTTGTATCTACCAATGTGTGAAAAATTTTCTTGGTTGCGCTTTGATACGTGTTTTATTTTCTATGCTTTATTGCAGAAATTTAATAAAATCTTTATAGTTTAGTGTATGTAACATTGCTAATCAATGAACGATAAACTGAAAGATTTGTTCAATATACCGTTACAAATTGATTGGCATGAAGGTATGTTGTTGTCGCAACACCATTTTCAACAAAATGATTTGCGTTTTGAGAGCTTGGTGACGCATCAAGTACGTCTGTTATCGCAATATCATTATGGAGTTTTCCATTTGCGATTGGATAATACTGTATTGACAGATGGTGTTTATAGAATAGTAGAAATAGAAGCTGTTTTGCCGGACGGTTTGATTTTTAGTTATGATGCCAATAATGAATTAAAACTAGCACCAATTGAAATCAATATTGCTGAACATATGGCAGAAGACGATGTTGATGCAACTGTGTACTTGTGTATTAATGAGAGTGATATACAAAAGTCACCAATGTCTGGACAGCATCCAAGATTTTATGCTGTTGATGGAGAGCAAGTTAGCGACTACAATCATGAGGATAATAAGATTAAGATCCCAAGGCTTTTCCCAAATGTGTTTCTGAGTGTCAATAAAACACCAGAGTTGTGTAGTAGCTTCCCGCTCGCAAGGATTCAGAGAGCAAGCGGTGTGTATAGTATTAAAAATTGGACGCCGCCTTGCTTTTTTATTAGAAAGCATTTCCCACTATGGGAAAGGTGCCGTAAATTGACAAACACGATTAGGGAAAAAGCTGTATTTTTGGCAGAAAAGATCAAAAGGCAAAATCTGTTTATTGGTTCAGAGCAAATGTTAAAGCAGTTATTGTTTGTTTTACCGGGGTTAGAGGCACTTGTATACAGTGATTTTATACGCCCGTATGATTTGTATAAAGAGCTAGCAAAGGTGCTTGGAGCTGTTTCTGTTTTAAGGGTGGGAGAGGTGCCGCCATCAATGCACGCATACAACCATTCTGACATTGATGGTACAATATATCCTATCGTAACTCTGATAGAACATTATTTATCTACAATAGAACGTGGTTTTTCTATTATTACAATGCAGAAAAAAGAAAGATTTTTCTATTACTTTTTATCAAGTACTGATATCAGTCGATGTAAAGATAATGTTATATACGCTGGGGTTAGATGCAACAATGAGAACTACAAATATATAGAAAACTGGATGGATAGCGCTGTAATTGTGTCTGATTTTGCTATAGAAAAGGTAAGAGAACGACGCACAAATGGTGCCAAGAGGTGTATTGCTGATAGTAGTGCACAGGCAAAAATCTTGCCAGGTATGAATGTTATGTTGTTTGAAATATATTTGGACGAAAAATGCATTAAAGGTGAGCAAAATTTTCATATATTTAATCCGGGTGATAATGAAATGATCAGACCTGTTGAAATTACTCTATATATTCCAAGTGAGAAGGAACATGCCATCAACAGTGCAGCTTAAGGCTAGTCGTAGCAATATAGTACATGGATTTCAAGCGTTCTATTATGAGTTATTGAAACAGAAGGAAGTATGCTTAAGTACATTCTTTGCAGAGGAGAATAAGTCATCTGATCCAGATATTGGTGAGCACGACACTGAGGAAGACAATAAATTAAGTAAGCTTGACACAGTAATTGTCAATGTACAACAAAAGTTGATTACAACAATTAATGAAATTTGTGAAAATATTGATAGAAAATCAAAAATTGATGCAAAACAATTAGATAATGTAAAATATATGATGGCTATTCTTGCTGATGAAATATTTATTACAATAAAATGGGATGGAGCAAAGTTATGGAGATTCTCATTACTTGAAAAACAGTTATTCAACACAGAAATCGCTGGAGAGCGTTTTTATACAATGCTCGATAGTTTTATATCAGATGCAACAATTTTTAATGAAGAAATTGGTTTTGTTTATTTGATGCTTCTAAGTCTTGGATTTCAAGGTAAGTATATGGGGAGTAAAAATGCTGATAAATATATATCAGGGTATAAAAATAAACTGTACTCTATGTTACATACAAAACCATCGCGCTTATTTTATCCAGGAAGAATTGCTCTCATAGAAGAGTGTTATGCATACACCAATACAGAAATGTCTGATATGTTGCTTCCGGATTTGAGATTTTGGATGATTGTAATCACAAGTGTAATTGTTGCATATATAGTTGTTTCATATTCTGTTTGGTATGGAATTACAGATGAAATTAATTCGATTTTAAATTCTATAGCTGATGAAATAAGAAGGGGGCCGATTGTATAGATGTTTAATTTTTTATATGAAATTTTAAATAGAATGCGCAACGGCGTATCGTCGTTACCAATATTGATTGGGATTATACTTGCTGTTGCATTTGTTGCAATGCTTATAGTGACTGTTGTCACTCTTATTTCTATACATCGTGCAGAGGCAAAGGCAAAAAAACTTGATATTCCGCCATCAGCAACAAAAAACAATGAGCAAACTGACGGTGTGCTAATCAATAATCAAAATACAAAAATGCCGCCACCAGTAGGGAATACGTTAAATAAATTTTTGATTAGTCGTGGTTATATTACTGTTAACAATATTGTTGTGTCTTTCTTTAAAGCAATGGATTTTTTAAAAGAGTCTCTAGGGCATGATTATAAATATAAAATTCCTTGGTTTCTTATCGTTGGAGGACAGCAGTCTGGTAAATCATCTCTACTGTCCGGATTTACACACGATCAGATTTGTGATGATGAAAATGAGGATGTGGATTGTACGTGGTGGTTTTTAAAGGGGGGCGTAATACTAGATATAAAAGGGCGCCTTATGCAGCAATATGAGAAAGGGAAACATGGGAACAAAAGCTGGAATATGATTTTGGGGATGCTTGCCAGGTATAGAAGTGCAAAACCATTAAATGGTATTATATTAACAATTCCAGCAACAGAATTATATGGCAGGACAAAGTTAAGTAATGATGAAATAAAGGTACGTGCACAGGCTATGGCTCACCAATTAAATTTTGCGCAACGTTACCTTGGTATCAAATTGCCAATATATATTGTAATTACCAAAAGTGATGCTGTACCAGGATTTCAAAGCTTTTGTTCTGAGATACCTGCTAGAAATCGCGGAAATATGCTTGGGTGGTCTTGCCCATATTCTTTGAATACTATATATGATCACAAATGGATTGATGAGGCCTTTGATTTTATAGAAGATAGTATTAACGATTTACGTATGGAAATTTTTGCAGAAAACGCATCATCTTCAACGCGAGATGGTATTTTTGTATTCCCAAGTGAATTATTAAGTATAAAAGAGTATGTATGCATGTATACAGATGCAATTTTTAGAACAAATTCTATTGATGATGGATTCTTCTTACGTGGTATATATTTTACAGGGGATAGCAAAATGATTCCAATATCACAATTTACAAAATCTGCTGATGTAAATGACATGGCAATTGTTGGTACGCCAGATGCTGATATTAATGAAGCTGGTAATACTACATTGTCATTTAAAGAGGAAGAGTTTGTTTCAAAAAAGATTTTTTTCTTTGATGATTTACTATTAAAGAAAATTTTTCTAGAGGATGGTATAGCAGTCCCAATCAGATCTAAGCTGCGTGATATGAATAAGTCTATTTTTCTAGCAAAAGCTTCTACTGCTGCTTTTGTCACTCTTGGTAGTTATGGATTATTTAATGCCAGAGATACTTTAAAATTTAGTAAAGATAATTTATATCCATCTTTAGCCAAAGTATCATCGATTGTAAAAAATACTAGTAACTTGACAGAAAGAAATTTTGAAGTAAATAAAAATGATATTTTAAGTGAATGTTCCAGCCAGTTGCTTTCTGTTATGAGGCAAATAGGGCATGTGACATTCTCATCCATGTTTGTACCTGCATCGTGGTTTAGCAATATACGTCAAAAACTATACGAAACATTAAGAATCTCATATCAACGTGTAATTGTGAGAACTATATATATGAATCTTATACTAAGAACAAAAGAAATTTTAAATACGCGTCCATCTTTAAAAGATTTTTCAACAAAAATTGGTGAATTACTAGATCCTTATAAATCAAAAGAATATAAATTACTTGCAAAATATGTTGGAGATTTAGCAGAATTACATAGAAATATACAGCGTTTTGATTCATTAAGAATTTCTGGTGATCCTGATGATTTGGCTAATCTTGTAGACTACACATTTAAAGGTTCTTTGCCGCGTGAGTTTATAGAAAATTATTCACAATTTAGGGCTATTTTGATAAATACTGCATTCCCACCGATTGATTTAGCTCCATATAAACGTGTTGCATACGATACATTAATTGTTCTATTCAAGAATTTTTTGAATGCTGTCTTTTCTGACAACAAGGGGAGCATGATTGATGTATTAAATGGTTTTGTTAATAGATTAAACAATCAAAACATTGCAAATATTCCAGATTGTGAATATTTAGTTAGTTTTTCTAAGAGTTTGACAAAGGTATGTAAAAGACTAGGGGAATGTGGCAAGACGTGGCTGGACGAGCAAGTATTTAAACCAAGTCAAGAGTATGATCAATTATTAGATACTGTTGAGGATTTGTTTGGCAAAAATGTTGCTCAGTATCTACTTGATATTACGGCAATGCATTTTGAGTATTTAAAAGCACGTATTGCAACATTTAACAGGATAATATCGCCAGCACCGATAACGCAAATTGCAAATGATAATAAACCTTTAACAGAGCAAATATATCTAATGGAAGCAGCATTACATTCTATATGCCAAGAACCATATATGCAAAAACCAGGGCCTTATAAACTTGTGACAACTATCCCCGCTGGCAAGATTGTTTATTGGGATGATGATTTAGTACAAAATGCGTATAACATGGTAAAGAGTTTTGAAGAATCCTTTATAAGCAAAGTACGTGATTTTCCAATGGCTATGCAAGATGGGTTAACATTGCTTGTGCGTTCAAATTTGTGCGCTGTTGTTGCAAGCAAAATTGCCCAAGCGCAGAATTTTATAGATGAGCCATCAGCCCTCACTAATGAACTTACAATGGAAGAAGTGTTGCAAAAGCAAGTAGCGTCAATACGTGATACTGCTCCAAAACTTGTAAAAATTTTAACTTTATTGCGAGAAAGCAAGTTTAATTTTGTTTTTAGTGATTTGCGGACAATTTTGAATAAGTTGTGTTTCTCTATGCTTGAGTATATTGAGCAATTACTAGATAAAGCTGCTCCATACACACCAAAGGATCTTTCATTTTCCTATTGGAATGGTAGAACTGGCGCTGCTATGCTTGCTTTCTCGCTTAAGGATTACGATGAGCTATCATCTTATTTTGCTATGCAACGTAAGGTTGTTGAGCGTTTTGCCAACTTTGCTGATCCATTAGTACAGGTTTTAAATACATCAATTGTATTTGATACAAACAATATAAACTATCCTAAATTATTATTTTGGGTAAAATTTGTAGATGCTGTAAAAGGTATGGTTGCTAAGTATCCATCAAATAGTGTCAAAACACTGGAAAACTTTATATGGAAAACGTTAAATAAATTAAAGCTTGATAATGTAACAACAGAAATTCCTGTAAATGATATACATGGAGAATCAAGTGATTTTTTCTTTGACATTATAAAGAAAATCAAACGTGGCATTGCAAGACGCGGAGAAGTTTTAGTTAGAAAACGTAATATTGAACGCTATAATACATTATTAAATTACTATAACACTCATTTAAATGGGAAATTTCCATTTACTAATTACAATAAATCACAGCGTGTTGCTGAGGATGCAGACGTTGATGCTGTAAAAACATTTTTTAAGATGTATCAGGATTTTGGAGGCACTCCAGAGAAAGTTCTTGATCAAATTTATCAGCTTGGTGACATTGCAAAGCCAAATTATGAGTTTTTGCAAAAGATACATGATCTTTTTGTTTTTATAGGTGATTATGTGAATACGCAGCATGATACACCTCGTCTCTCAATAGCCATTGATTTTGATGTTAATAAACGTTCAGAATCTAATGTTTCTTACATTGTTGATCGCATTTTTAAACCAAATAATGACTCAAACATAGAATTTACAAGCGATGATAAATCAGGGATGTGGTACTTTGGTGAGCCTATATCGTTTGTATTGCGTTATGTTACAAACAATAAAAATGCTGATCAACCGAGTTTTAATATTAATAATCCAGATATTATAGTAAATGATAATACAGCAACAATAGAATGTGTTGGTAACTGGGCTATATTACGTTTCTTGCAAAAATTCCGTTCTAGAAATACAAATAATGTACAATTATTAAAAAATCAGGTTTTACTACGTTTTGACGTATCGCTAACTGATAATAGGACTTCCAGAGTTTTTGCTGCATTTACGGTATATAAGGGGGATGATAATAAAACTAGTGTTAAGGTTCCAGAGAATCCAGGTGTTATGCCTGCGTTATCAGATGAAATTGTTAACATAAATTCGTCTGTTGTATACTCTGACGAAGGCGTTTATATCCCAGAAAAAGAGAAAGAACAACCAGAATACAAAGATCAACCAGCCAGTAGCGATAATGGAGAAAAGTTATTAAATGTTGGTACAAATACCCAAGCAGAACAAACAATTAATCCTGTGGAAACTACGGCAATCACACAATAATATACAAATACATATATCATAAATTGCTTACAGTATTATTAATTAAATATTGGAGGCGCTAAGTGTTGGTGCGAATATTTAGGCAGAACAAACATTAATCAACCCCAAGTGGAAACTAAAGCAATTATATGGCGACACTAGTGCACACATCATAAATTGTGTTTCACATTTTATTAGATATTTAAGAAACGTAGATAATCAATCTTTATATACTTCTAGTAAATGCAGCATAAATTGCTTTTTTTGTATTTTAAAGCAGTAAAAAGATACTAAATGTTGGTGCAAATATTTAGGTAAAACAAACAATTACTCAGTAGAACTACAGTGATTACATAGTGGCACACTAACACACATATCATAAATTACTTTAATACTCAGACAGTATGGATGATTAATATACATTGCATAAATTACTTTCTACCTTCTCAATATGTAAAATATACCTGTTCCTGGAACGTTCGTAGTAAAATTCTGTTGATATTCCACTGCCATTTATTAACTTAAAAATGGGATCTATTGTTGCAGCTTGTGTTCCAAAAACAATATCTGCAACATGTTTCCCATTACACAGAACATTATACGTATCCAGTGCTGATTGGCAGCAATAAAGTGGCGAAACGTTTATTTTAAAAACATTTCCTGTAATAGTATTATTATTCCCGTGTTGTAGTACTACATCAACTCCATGTGCATCATTTTTTATTTTATACAACCGTGCATTCGTAACAGATATACAACACATCATGCAACACAAAAATTTCATATTCATGTATCAAGAAATCCATTGCATATTCATTGTACTATAAATTATTTGCATTAGACTGTTACGATCGCTTATAGCATGATAAATCATTATTATGATGCTAATGCTGCACGACATTGGATTGTTAAAATAGCACACAACGTTTTTATGTAATGCATGGTACAATTTTTGTTATAATACTTTACTATATACTAATGCAATACTGTTCTTATCAAATATAATATACACTACGAGACGTTATAGTTTTTGTTATAATACAAACGTTTATGCAATAATATTGTTGACCTCAAAATACAATATTGTATAAAATTATTGCAAGTGTGGCTTATGCCAGTTTCGTTTTAGAGGTTAAAAAAGGAAAGTAATGCCTACTATAAACCAGTTAATTAGAAATCCGAGGAAACCTAGGATTTACAGAAATAAAGTACCAGCTTTAGAGGCGTGTCCGCAAAAGAGAGGTGTGTGTGCACGTGTTTTTACAACGACACCAAAAAAGCCAAACTCTGCTTTACGTAAAGTAGCACGTATAAGGTTGACAAACGGATATGAGGTTACTGGTTATATACCTGGAGAAGGCCACAATTTACAAGAACACTCTGTTGTTATGATTAGGGGTGGGCGTGTTAAAGACTTGCCTGGTGTTAGATACCACATTATTAGAGGCTCTTTTGACACGCAAGGAGTAAAAGATAGAAAACAAGGGCGCTCCAAGTATGGCGCGAAAAAACCAAAGTAGGAGGTAATGTATGGCTAGAAGAAGATCAGCAGAAAAAAGAAAGATTGTTGGTGATCCAAAGTTTGGAGATGTTGTTGTCACCAAGTTTATGAATTGCCTAATGTATGATGGTAAAAAGTCTGTTGCAGAAAATATCGTGTATAAAGCATTTGAGCGTATACATGGCAAAGAGGGACATGATTGTGTTGAGATTTTTCACACAGCCCTTGATAATGTAAAACCAGCTCTAGAAGTAAGATCAAGACGTGTTGGTGGCGCAACATATCAGGTGCCAACTGAAGTTTCACCAAATAGGGCACTTGCTTTGTCAATCCGTTGGCTTATAAACGCGACAAGAAACAGAAGCGAGAAAACTACCATAGAACGTTTGTCTGGAGAGTTACTTGATGCGTTTAACGGCAGGGGTGGTGCTGTTAAAAAGCGTGATGACACACATAAAATGGCAGAAGCAAATAAGGCTTTTGCTCACTATAGATGGTGATTTTTGTACAAAGCGCGGTTTTGTACACATTTGAACTTTAAAGTATGTGATGTAAGCAATAGGTAGATGACACATATAAAACAGCAGAAGCAAACAAAGTGTTTGCCCAATTTTGTCAGTAACTATTAATTTAAACGTATATACAAGCAGGCAATGTAAGGTTTGCTCAACAAGTTTTAAGCATTTTTAACTCCTGTGTTGTGATTTTAGCATGTAGCTGTTGAATATATTCTCATAGTTGTAGATAATGCCTATATTTACTGTTGCAAAAAATAAACATAATGTCTGAAACTCCAATGCAAAAGCAATATCGTGAAATTAAAGAACAGTATAGTGATGCATTGCTGCTTTTTCGGCTAGGAGATTTTTATGAATTATTTTATGAAGACGCAAAGATTGCTTCAAAAGAACTTGGATTAGCTTTAACAAAACGTGTTGATATGCCTATGTGTGGTATTCCATGGCACGCATATGAAATGTATTTAACAAAATTGATAAATAATGGTCATAAAGTTGCTATTTGCGATCAGTTAGAAACAAGTGAGGAAGCAAAAAAAAGAACAACATCTGGGAAGATAACAGTTAAAAGAGGAGTTACGCGTGTTGTGACTAAAGGAACATTGATAGAATCTTGTATGATGCAAGAAAAAAAATGTAATTTCTTATTATCTATTAGTGTTTCTAAAAGATGTATATGTATAGCATACGCTGATATTTCAACAAATGTTTTTAGATGCGAAACAGTTTCTGCAAATGATTTGGGCGCATGTTTACTTAGGATTAATCCAGAAGAAATAATATGCAGTGATGATATATTTACTGACATGAATATTATGTCAATATTAAAAGAGTATAAAAATATTATTCATACAGTCCCATCAATGAAGTTTACAACAGTGTTTTCAAAAAAAGTGGTTAATGATTTTTATGGAACAAAGTTTTTAGATGCATTTTGTTGTAATGAAGAAGAACTTATTTCTGCCGTTGCTATGATTGTAGAGTACGTGAGTAGTATGTACTTTGATGCAAAAGTAAAACTTCCATTTCCGACAAAATTAAATCAAAACACGTTTTTACATATGGATGAATTTACACGTAAAAGTCTAGAAATCAATAAATCTATGACAAGAGGTTGGTCTTTATTAAACACAATTGACAAGACATTAACTGCATCAGGTGCCAGGATGTTAGCGGATTGGGTAGCGTCTCCATTAATAGATTTAGCAAAAATTGAAAAGCGGTTGTTCTTTGTTGAATTTTTTACAAAAAAACAAGAATTGTTAAACAAAATAAGAAAAATTTTGCAAAAAATTCCAGATATTGAGCGTGCATTGACCAGAATTTACATGAAAAAAGGCGGTCCTAGGGACTTAATTGTTGTCAAAGATGCAATAACTGGGATTTTTGCTCTACATAATATAGTTTTAAATCATCAAGAGTTAAAAGATATTAATATTGATATTAGTCAAGTTAAACCAATATATGAAAAAATAGATGCAGCAATAGTGTGCGAAAATATTCCATATTTGGCGCGTGATGGCGGTTTTATAAAATTTGGGTATGATTGCGATTTAGATGAGTTTAGAAAATTTGCAGAAAATGGCAACACATTTGTATCAGGATTGCAAAGTAGATATATTGCAGATACTGGCATTAATACATTAAAAATAAAACAAAATGGAGTTTTGGGATACTTTATAGAAATAACACCAAATAATTCTTCAAAGATACCATATTCGTTTATACATAGGCAAACATTATCTTCATGTATAAGATATACAACACCGGAACTGGAAAATATAGCTACAAAAATATATACAAGTAATGAAAATGCAAGAAAGCGAGAACTGATAATTTTTGAACAAATCTGTGCTGAGATAAGCTTTTTTTATAATGCTTTGATGACGGCAAGTCAGAAAATATCATACATCGATTGTTTGTCTGCATTTGCATTTCTTGCAATAGAAAACAAATATTCCAAGCCAACTATTGTCAAAGAAAAAATCCTGCACATAAAAAATGGTTGGCATCCTGTAGTTGAAAGAAGTTTGGCAAAAGATGGAGAAATTTTTGTTAAAAATTCTTGCTATATTGATGATAATTCTATTATTTCTCTAATTACTGGTCCAAATATGGGTGGGAAAAGCACATATTTAAGACAAAATGCCTTAATTGTTATCATGGCACAAATTGGGTCTTTTGTGCCAGCAGAAGAGGCTACAATAGGCATTGCTGATAAGTTATTTAGTCGTGTTGGCGCAAATGATGATATAGCAGCTGGCAAATCAACATTTATGGTAGAAATGTTAGAGACTGCAACTATTTTACATCAAGCAACACCAAAATCACTTGTTATCATAGATGAAATTGGAAGAGGAACCTCAACATATGATGGTTTAGCTATCGCTTGGGCTGTTATTAATGAATTACATAACAAAATACAGGCTAGAACATTATTTTCTACACATTATCATGAATTAAAAAATATTAACTTAAAAAATATTAAATTTTTAACTGCATTAGTAGATGAACGCGATGATAAGGTCACTTTTTTGCACAAAATTACAGATGGATTTGCGGATAAATCATATGGCATCCAGGTTGCAAAAATTGCTGGCTTCCCAACGCATGTTATAGATGATGCATCAAAGATTTTAGGAAAGCTTGCAAATCCAATGACAAAAAATTAGTCATTATAAATTTTTGCTAGCGAATAATGCTGTTTATATTTAATGTACAGAATTTTTTATTTTTTAAGATATATTATTATTCATTATATTGTAAATTATATATAATAAAATTCATCTGTAGCAAATCACACCAAATCAACTATACTATATGTAATCTGTTCTGCATGTAGTTTTTTGTATGGCTGTTAATGACATGGAACTTGAAGACTTTTTTAATACAGTAGCCGAAGGAGATACAATCGATGTATATACAGATGGCTCGTGCCTAGGGAATCCAGGACCAGGTGGATGGGGTGCTGTTTTTTTGTATAAAGATAATAGAACAAATATTTCTGGGGCAGAAAGAGCGACTACTAATAATAAAATGGAGTTATTGGCAACTATTAAAGCGCTACAAGCTATTAAAAAAAATGTAAAAATTGTGCTGCACACAGACAGTACATATGTCAAAAATGGTATTACAAACTGGATAGAAAATTGGGTAAAAAATAACTGGATATCAACAGCAAAAAAACCAGTTAAAAATAGAGAACTATGGGAAAGTCTGTTACAAGAAACTCAAAATAAGGATATTACTTGGGTTTGGGTAAAAGGGCATTCTGATGATACAAATAATAACAATGCTGATTTCATAGCTAAAAGCGCAGCTATTTCTTCTTATATTGCGGAGTAATATGTCTTTATTTATCACATTTGAAGGAGGAGAAGGTTCTGGAAAAACCACCCAGTGCAAGATGTTGTACGACTTTTTGTTAAAAAGTGGTGTAGATGCTGTTTTAACGCGAGAACCTGGTGGCACAAAATCAGCAGAAGAGATTAGGAATATACTGCTTGTTGGTTCTCCTGATAAATTGGGGACAATAGCAGAAACTTTGCTGTATATGGCGTCTAGGTCAGAACATTGGGAAAAAGTAATTAAACCTGCGCTCAATGCTGGAAAAGTAGTTGTAAGCGACAGATTCCAGGATTCTACAACTGTTTACCAAGGAATGGTCAAAGGAGCTGATCTAGAAATGTTGCAATGTGTGTATAATGTCATAACATCTGGCCAAACTCCTGATATAACTTTTGTCCTTTCTATACGGCCAGAAGTTGGGTTGCAACGTGCCATGCAGCGGCATAACAATGAAACACGTTTTGAAAAGTTGGGTATTGAATTTCACAAAAAAGTCAATAAATATTTTGAGGATCTTGCTAAAACAGAAGACCGCTTTGAAGTATTGAATGCAGAACAAGATGTTGAAACATTACATAATTTAATTATAAAAAAATTAGAAGAACGTGGTTTTTTATAATCACAAAAATGTTGACATGCTAGAAAGAAAATGCATGATAGATATATGCACATCAATTTTGTTGCACATGAATACAAAACAATTATCGAGATTAGCTATATCATTATTTTTATGCATTACTATTGTAACATATATATTTTACCATCCAGATTGTAGTTACGTTACAGTTTGGGGAGATAAGGTAGCAATAGAAGATGATGAGATAGCAAAGGAGCTGATTGAGACAGATGTTATGAAGCGTATAAAAGGTGTTGATCAATCTGGACCTGCATCATTTTTTGGACCACGTATTCCAAAATTTACAAGGTATGAGCATTGCTTATCTGTATACGCATTATTGCGCAGATTTAAGGTTAGCAGAAGTGAACAAATCGCCGGGTTATTACATGATGCTTCTCATACTGCATTTTCTCACGTTTGCGATTTTATATTTGTTGATATTGATGAATTAAATAAATATGCAGAAAATGGATATCAAGATGAAATTCATGTCAAGTTTTTAAATAATCCTCAAATTATTAGAATTATTGCAAAACATGGATGGAGCATAAATGATATTGATCCAGAAAATTCAGAATTTAAATGCTTAGATACAGACTTGCCTAGAATGTGTGCGGACCGCATTCAGTATAATATTCACACAGGTGTAATTTGCGGTTTGATTACAAAAAAAGATGCAAAGATGATAGTTGATAATTTACGATACGAGAATGGAGAATGGTTTTTTATTGATGCTGGTGTTGCAAAAAAATTTGGAAGATTGTCTTTGCATTTTACAAGATATTTTTGGGGCTCTAAATGGAACATATCACAAAATATACACATGGCAATGGCTATAAAAAATGCAATGAAAGTTAGCAAAAAAATTAACACAAATGATATGACAGTTGCTTCTTTATACAAGACGGATGAGTACGTAATGAACAAATTGATATTATTGCAGTCTGCTCCAGAAGTTGGATTATGTTTGCAGCAGTGCAAGCAGCCATGCCAAAAAATACAAGGATGCAAATATGAATCAAGAATGTACTATCCAAAGTTTAGAGGTATTAATCCATTTGTGCTGTGTAATAATATGTTAATCCCGCTTACGGAAATAGACAAAGAGTATAAAGATGAATATAAGAAAGTAGAAAATTGGTGTAAAGGTGGATATAGTATAGACGTTCTTAGGTTTGATTAATCTTATATTAGATAAGTTGCTGTATATCAACGCTTGTTCAATAGTTTAGAAGTATTAATCCATTTGTGCTGTGTAATAACATGTTAATCCCACTTACAGAAATAGACAAAGAGTATAAAGATGAATATAAGAAAGTAGAAAATTGGTGTAAAGGTGGATATAGTATAGACGTTCTTAGGTTTGATTGATCTTATATTAAATAAATTGCTGTATATCAACGCTTGCTCAATTAGATATAGTGTGGATGTCCTAATGGTTGTTGATATTATAACAGGCGTAAATTACCGTATACTCGTACTATTTTGTTTGGATAAGATCGTATTTAAGATCGTATTAAGATATAGAACTTTATAAATAATGCTACAATAATAAAGAAGTTTGACAAAACTAAATACAAACCACTGTGTAGCTATAATTATTTCTACTACACTACTAGATCGTGTCTTAAAAATCTATCAAGGCAAATTTGTGATACTCAGGCATTTTTATAATACTACTTTAACATAACCAATATTCCATAAAATCAATAGTGCAAATAATTTTATTATGTATTATTGTTATCAATTTGTAATTTTAAATTTTCAATATACTGAGGATCTAGGTTAGTTATGCTAGATATAAATTCGTTACCATAACCTTGCGCCATTAAAGCAATCGCTATTCTTGTAGCACATTGTTGTGCTCCATCTTCTCGTGCACCATCCAGCATGCCATTAGCAGATTTTTCCTGTTGTATATACGACATTAATTCATCATCATTAATTGATGAAAGAATATTTAAAGCGCTTTGTATTGCAGTGTCACTGTCGTTTGCGGATGCTGGCACAGTATACTTTGTTGAATAACATGCTTTTGTAGCCCAATGTCTAAGACTTAGTAATTTTATCCACTCTTTTCCAATATTACCAATCACATTACCATCTATTATTATCTGCCTCTGATTAATAATATCATCCATAAGCGATGGTAAATAGATACAATACGTATCAATGCCGTTTTCAAATTTTTTAACAGGATCTCCATTTTCATTTTTGTAAAATAAATTTAGTGAATAATTTTGTGCATCATTTCTGGTATAGTTTAAAAAAGCAAGAACAACAACGCGCTTATAGTTATTACTTGTTCTGAGAACGCTGCAGTAATCTATTAATCTGTTTATAAAACTAACTTCATAGCAAGTTTGCATTTCTATGTCAAAGATTTGAATATTCTCTATTGCTTGATTTGACCAGCATGAACATCTACACGCAATATCAAACCTTAGCATTCCTAACGCGTTGGTTGCACCAAACCTCGTACTTTCGTTTGGTAAATGTTCAACACGCCTAATCATAAAATCATCTTCCCCTGCATTTGGGTAAAATAAACTATTTAATAAACTCATTATTCTATCTGCTCCAGTAATACCATCTACTGCATTATTCCAAGTAAACAACTTTTTAAATGTTTGATCATAGGATGGGTCAGCTATTAACCTGTATTGTGTATTAGCCTCACAGTGGGAGATAGTATTAAATATGGCATTACCGTTAATTGTAAATTGTTTACAATCTAATACATCAAGAAATGTAGATGCTGTAGTGTAAACATTAAGTACACAAAGTACTATAGCCAAAAATTTGACGAACATAGAACAACCCAAGATATGCACCGCAAATGCAATCCTACATGTAACGTCCAGAATGTCAATATTTCAAGTAAAAATTAATTCTGTATCAACTCATACTTTAAAAATCTATCAATGTCAAATTTTTGTAATGCTTGTACGTTTTCCCCATTTCCCACTGCTACGATTGGCAGGTTTAAGGTATCAATTGCTCTAACGACGCACCCGCACTTTGTGCCACAATCCGTTTTGTTAAGAATTATGCCAGAGAGCTTGCATGCATTATTAAAGATCTCAATCTGCTGCACAATGTTTTGTCCAGATGTTGCATCTATTGTTATGTATGAAATAGGGTCGCATTTTGTGATTTTTGTTATTACTGAGCGAATTTTAGACAATTCAGCCATTAAATTTGTATTATTTTGCAATCTACCTGCAGTATCTACAAGTAAAACATCGTCATTTGTTTGTGTGCAGGCAGTATATGCTACACTAGCTGGGTTCATTGATTTTCCGCTATAAAACTTGCATTTCAATTTCTCAGCCCAAACAAATAGCTGTTCTTCAGCAGCAGCTCTAAAAGTATCACATGCAGCAATTGATACTGATAATCCAGCATTTTGCAAATAGTGTGCAAGTTTTGCAACTGTTGTTGTTTTGCCAGATCCATTAACCCCTACAAGCATTATCACAGTCGGCTTTGTCAGAAAAGTAGTTGGTATAGACGATATATGCGGAGATATTATTGCGCGTATTTTATTACATAAATCATCATAATCAGTTGCAGATCTGGATAATTTTTCAGCTAGCTTTGGTCCAAAATCAGCTTCTATCAACAACTCCTCCAACTCTAATGAATTCTTAGAGGTTGAAAAAAAGCTCTTAATTCTACTAAAAAGCGACAATATACACCACAACAAATAATGGGTATTATATCACCGCTATGGAATTTATGTATAAAAGTGTGTATCTTGATAGTATGCGTCTTTACCTTTAGGGCACATGATAGTAGATAAGAAAATAGCTGTGGTTGGAGCAACTGGCAGAGTTGGTAGAGAGATATTGTCAATTTTGTATGGAAGGCACGTTCCTCATGAGAATATAACCTGCATAGCATCGCAGAAATCCGATGGCAAATTGCTGCAATATGGTGATAGCATGATCGAAGTTAAAAAGATACAGAGGATCAATTTTTCAGAGTTTGATTTATGCTTTTTTACAGCAGGTTCCAAAATCTCTGCAGAGTACGCGCAGGATGTTGCTGATTCTGGTGTAATTGTCGTTGATAATACATCATATTTTCGCATGAGAGATGATGTTCCACTAATTGTTCCAGAAGTAAACGGCTCTGATTTGGGTAAATATAAAAGCAACATTGTTGCAAACCCAAATTGTTCTACAATACAAATGGTAACTGCATTAAAGCCGCTGCATGATCTATATGAAGTGACAGAGGTTGTTGCTTCAACGTACCAAGCAGTGTCCGGAGCCGGGCAAAATGGTGTTGTTGAACTTATAAACCAAATTCACGGTGCTGATGAGTGTAGAACATTTCATCATCACATAGCATTTAACGTGATTCCACAAATTGGTGATATGGAGGAGAATGGATTTACTACAGAAGAAATGAAAATGAGTAATGAAACAAAAAAGATTTTGCAAAAGGATGTAAAAGTCGTTGCAACATGCGTGCGTGTTCCGGTTATGGTAGGGCATACTGTTTCTGTTGTGGCTAAGTTTAAGCGTTGTGTAAACGTCAATGAGGCAAAATGTGCAATACAAAGCTTTCCTGGCACAATACTAGCAACTTCTTTAGTAACCCCTCTTGCAATAGAGCACAGTGATTACGTATACGTTGATCGTGTTAGGCAATGCTCAGATAATGAAATAGCGTTTATATGTATTGCTAATAATTTACGTAAAGGAGCCGCTCTTAATACTATACAAATTGCAGAAGAGATTTTTAAATAATTTTGTTCCATTGTCATTATTCTGCAAATAATGTTTGTGTATACTCTATAGTTTTATAAATACCAGTCTTATGTTTTATAAGTTTAAATTCGTGTAATAACATGTATTTTAATGATATAAATTGACACTAGCCATTTAAAAAATTGTATAGTACAACTACGTGTATTTAGGTTATAGTTAATGTAATGTAATTTGCAAAATGTATTCTTAAAGCGGGACAAAAGCGGGACATTTTTTTCGTAAAAGCGTTGCTGGATAAGGCTTTGTTGATGGTGTTAATAAAAAAATTTTTGCTTTTCCACAAAAATTTGTAATCATATTTATATCAGGTGTTGATATGTATTTTTCAAACTGTATCGCACGTGAAGACACGTTTCTATCAAGCAATTATACAACTTCTTGATGAGATAGTGTGTTTTATATAAAATATCATTGGTGTTAAAAGTACCTGAAACACTAAATGATAATAACAAAATATATTGGTACTATGTTTTTTTTACGGAGTTTTTATGTTTAAAAAAGATGAATTACTTGTATTGCCAATCGGTGGACTAGAGCAGGTTGGAGCAAACAGTACAATGATAGGATACAATGACGAGTGGGCTATGATAGACCTTGGCATTACGTTCTACAACAAACTTGGTGTTGAAATATTAATGCCTGATATATCGTTCCCTATTGAGGTAAAAGATAAGCTACGGGCTATGCTAATAACGCATGCGCATGAGGATCACATAGGAGCAATTCCTTACTTATGGCCTCAACTTAGATGCCCGATATACACAACGGAGTTTCCAGCAGCTGTTTTGCGGCAGAAATTCAGTTACTACGATTGGAAGGACGAGGTAGAGCTAAATGTTATAAAAGCTAACGAGACGTTTAAAATTGGCGGTTTTGATGTGACTTTTGTACCTTTGGCACACTCTATTATTGGATCTTGTGGACTACATATAAGGACAGCTGGTGGAAAAATCTTCTACACAGGGGATTGGAAGATTGATGAAACGCCTCTTCTTGGTGACAGAATAGAAGAAAAAGAAATGGAGAAGGTGAGAGATCTAGGTGTGGATTGTTTATTGTGTGATTCTACAAACGTATTGAATGAGGATAAAATATGGTCAGAAGCTGATGTGTACACAGCACTAGAAGGTATTTTTGAACAAAATAAGAGTAAACGCATAACAGTTACGTGTTTTGCATCAAATCTTGCACGTATGAATACTATTCTGCAATTAGCGCTAAAAAATGACAGAAAAGTTGCAGTAATTGGAAGATCAATGCACAGGATGATGGAGGCCATCTCACAAACTGCGTACTATACAGAGGAGTTCCAAAAGGGCTTGAGTGTTATAGTGGAAGAAGAAGCTGTACCAAGTTTGCCAATGGACAAAACAGTCCTGCTTTGCACAGGCTCGCAAGGTGAATTTAAATCAGCATTATACAGAGTTGCAAGAAGTGAAAATAAATCAGTAAAGCTTGGCAAGGACGATGTCGTTGTTTTTTCTTCAAAAGTTATCCCAGGCAATGAATTAGAGATTAGGGAACTGCAAAACATGCTAGTGCAAAATGGAGCAGAAATTATCACAACAGATAATAACCAGAACATCCACGTTTCCGGCCATCCAAACAAGACTGCATTACGCCAAATGTATGAATGGACGCAACCAAAAGCTTTGATTCCTATCCATGGCGATTTATGCATGCTGCATGCGCATGAGAAGTTTGCAAAGTCGTGTGGTGTAAAAGAAACTATGATTGTTCAATCAGGTGATGTTGTTAGCGTTAAAAATGGCAAGTTGCATAAAGTTCACCATATTGATGAGTGGATGAATTGCATAGATGGCACAAGCATAATTCCTCTTGATAGCCAAGTAATACGCGATAGAACTGCGATGTCATGCAATGGTGTTGTTAGTATAAGCTGTGTTGTAAACAAAGAATACAACTTAATTGGTAATCCGGATGTTGTTGTAAGCGGAATTTATATCAATAAGGAGTCATGGAAAAAACTGCAGCGCGGTATTGTTAACATATTAAATAACGAGCTAAAGCTTAACAATGGCGATTTTAACAAAATCCGTGACAGCGTTAGAAACAACCTGCGCCGCATAATGATAAAGTACCAAAGCAAACGCCCGCACATAGTGTTGCATGTACACACTGTGTAGCTTAAAGAAATATTGGAGGTTAACATGAAATTTACATTAGATTGGTTATTTGACCACATTGATACAAATTGCAGTGTTGATGAAATTGTAGAAAAACTACCAACACTAGGCATAGAAGTTGAAGATGTGTGTGATTGTGCAAAAAAGTTTGCTGGCATTTTTGTTGGCAGAATAGTTGAATGCAAAAAACACCCAAACGCTGATAAATTATCGCTTTGCATGGTGGATGTAGGAGGAAGAAATGGGGATAAACTTTTGCAGATTGTTTGTGGTGCAACAAATGTGCGTTGTGGCCTTACAGTTGCTGTCGCATTGCCAGGCACAATAATTCCGGTAACTGGTGCAAAATTAAAGAGCGGCAAAATTAGAGGCATTGAAAGTGAAGCCATGATGTGTTCCGTATACGAACTGCAGATGGGTATAGATCATGACGGGATAATAGAGCTTGATGACAGTTTTAAGATTGGCACACCATTTGCAGAAGCCATGAATATGAGTGATATCGTTTTTGATGTCAGTATCACACCAAATAGGGCTGATTGTTGTTGTGTTAGAGGAATCGCGCGTATGCTAGCAGCTGCAGGACTTGGAACATTAAAGGATATTAAAATTGAGCAATGCCAAGAAAGCGAAGAAACAAACATTACTGTTAATATTGAGACAGAAAAGTGTCACTATTTTTCTTATAAAGCAGTTTATGGTATTCAGGACGCTAAAACTCCTGGTTACATTGCCAGAAGACTAAGTGCAATTGGGCAGAAAGTTATTTCTGCTCCTGTTGATATTGCAAATTACATATGCCTTGATATAGGACAACCAATGCATATGTTTGATTTGGATAAATTGCCTGATAATTTTATTGTGAGAGAATCGCATAATGCTGAAGAGATTGACGCTTTAAATGGTTGCCATCTGACTATTCCAGATGAAGGTATCATTGTTGGTACTAAAAACGATGCCTTCTCTGTTGCTGGTATTATAGGTGGTGTGCAAACTGCTGTTTCTGATACAACAAAAAATGTTTTAATAGAATCTGCACACTTTGACAGGACTGCAATAAGCTTGTCTGCCCAAAAAATGCGTATTCAAACTGATTCAAGTTATAGAAACATGAGAGGTGTTGACCCAGAGATGGTCAATTTTGCAATGCGGTATGCCAGCTCACTATTAGGCACGTGTTGTGATTGTAAATTTGGGCAAACAAAGAGCACAGGACAATTGCCAGATAACACAAAAAATATAGTTGTACACTACGATCGCTTTGTAAAACTTACAGGGTTAACGCAGAAAGAATGGCAAATGATTGCTGGAATTGTAGAAAAACTTGATATAAAAGTAACAGAATTTAATGATAAAGAGATGCATGTTATCACTCCATCTTTTAGATTTGATTTGAATATTGAAGAAGACATTATTGAAGAATTTATGATAATGTTTGGTTATGATGCAATAGTTCCAGAGGATTTACCAAATACAGAACCATTAGCCGATAAGAGAGACAGCATTGATGTCATTACAGATACGCTAATTGCAAATGGCATAAATGAGATTAAGACTTTTAGCTTTATTGATGGGGATACGTGCAAGATTTTTGAACCAGATATTGCAAAACATGTTGTGTTGAAGGCACCATTGACAAATGAATTTGCTGTCATGCGTCCAAATCTCATATCTTCTATTCTGCGCGTTTTAAAAAACAACTATGATAACAAACGTAAAGATTGTCGTTTGTTTGAGATAGGAAAACGTTTTTACAAATTAGATAATGAAATTATAGAATCTAATACTTTGTTGATTGTTCTAATGGGCAGCAACCATGAACGCATATGGTCAGAAAAACAACGTGACGTTGATGTTTTTGATATAAAGAGTATTGTAGAGCGTTTATTATCTGCACTTAACATACAAAATTATAGAATTGAAAATGGTGGAGCACAGCATTTTCATCCAGGCCGCGTTGGTAAATATGTAATACGAAGGAATGATTGTTTAGTAGAATTTGGAGAATTACACCCAGAGATTCTAAACAAACTTGATATTCACACACCAGTTGTATTTGCTGAAATGGATCTTGAACTTATTAAGTCATTACAAAATGATTGCATAAAAGTTCCTTGTAAAAATCCTGTATATCAACCAGTAATTCGTGATTTTTCTTTTATTGTAAACAATAATGTAACGTCTGCTGATATTGTTAATTCAATAAAAAAGACTCATATTGATTTGATTGAAAATATCAATATATTTGATGTTTATAATATAGATGATGATAAAAAAGCTGTTGGTGTAGAAGTGATAATGCAACCTAAGAAATCAACTTTAACTGAACAGCAAATAAATGATGCTTCTGAAAAAATTATTTCTTACGTATCAAAAAATTGCTCTGCAACTTTAAGGACGTAGTTATTGTAGCAATATTGTCATTTATTTGTTTGATTGTTAAAATATTATCTGTTGTTTATTGTGTATGTTAAATATGATGATATTAAAAATACTTACAATAGCTAATGCATGTATATGCATCTGTTCATGTATGATATTTAATTTAGATACAAAGAAGAGAGATGATCTGCAGGTAAAATACAAATTTACAGATGATGAGATGAAGGCGGTTTGTAATAAATTTTCAAAAAATATGCATGATATTTACAATTCTTGCAGTAGTGTTAAGGAGATATATACTAAAAATAATATTGACAAAATAAACGACATTACAAAATGTGTGTTAGCATGTATTGTTAATGGTAAAGTAGACAAAGGTATACGCTTTGCTAAATATGAGACATTGTGTGAAGTATTGACAAATCACAATACAGAAAGATGCGTAAAATGGCTATTAAGAGCAGATGTTGTTAGGCAAATGCAAAAATTTATTAGAAATGACATTGATTTAGAAAAAGAAGTTGGTGATGAATTATGGTTTGTTATTTGTGAAGATTGAGCTGTTGCATCAGTTTTATAGAAAATAAACACATTTTTAATGTACAATTACAGATTATGACAAAAATTTATGCTCTGTACTTGTCAATGTACAAAACATATGATAGCATTCTATTGGGCCTTTAGTTCAGTTGGTTAGAACCCTCCGCTCATAACGGAGTTGTCGTAGGTTCGAGTCCTACAGGGCCCACCAAGCGGTTTTTACATTGTTTGTTTTCTTTTATACGACGATGCAATTGCTATAAAGATTGGTAATAGTTCAAGCCTGCCAAGTAACATATCAATAATTAATACTGTTTTTGATACGATATTTAGATCTGCAAAACAAATTGTGTTGTGTGTAAAAAAGGATATATCAAATCCAGCGTTAAATAAACATGAGAATACAGCAGCAAGAATAATATTGATACTGTAATCAGAAAATATGCTTATAATCAAAATACTGATTAAAAATATAAATATTAATAAAGATAAAAATACAAAAACTGAAATAAATATAGGTTGTGTTTCAGAATTTGTATATTTAATTTTTTGTATAGAGAAAGGTTTGATAATGGATAGTATATAATTTTTAATTGTGGAATATATAACGTTAACTCTAAATAATTTTATACCTCCAGTTGTTGATCCTGAGCATCCGCCTATAATTAACAATATAATTGTAATTATCAATAAAAAAGAACTAAAATAATAAGAATTTGTGGTATTTAATCCAGTTGTTGTTGCTGATGAGACAATATCAAATACTGCGTCAATAACTCCATTTGTATCAATTGATGTTGTAATAAATTGATGTATAATTGCAATAGAGCTGACAATAAGTATTATACTACAATATATTTTTGTTTGTTTTTCTTTAAAAAAATGATTAAATCCAGTTTTAATACTATACATAATATCTGCAAAGGCAAGCCCACCAATAAACATTGCTCCAATAAGAATAATTTTTGCTGTTTGATTGTTAAAAAATTCTATTCCCAAATTTTTTGTAGAAAAACCACCTGTTGATATTGCGCTTATACTATGACAAAATGCATCAAACCAATTAATGCCACATACTGCAAGACATACTGTGATTGCTATAATAATTCCCAAATATGTAAAAACAAAAAATGCAGCTGTTTGCGTTGCCTTTAGAGCAAACTCCTTATTTCTATCTGAATTTTCTGTTTGCAATAATCTAATTCCGCCAATCCTAAGCATTGGCGATATAAGTAATGCAATCGCTACAATACCAGCTCCGCCTATTAGGTGCAATATAAATCTCCATAGTACTAATGAACGTGGCAATATTTCTACATCTTTATAAATCGTTGCACCAGTAGTTGTAATTCCAGATGTTGCTTCAAATAATGCTGATGGAAAATCAAGATTGTTGATGTTGTATAGATAGAACGGAATTGCTGAAAAAAACGAAGAAATTATCCAAAAACACGTTGTTGCAAGATACATATCTTGTACTGATAATGAGTTAATATCGCTTTTATAAGCAAAAATTGTACTAATTCCACAAAACATGCAAATCATTATTGCTATTATAAATAGTTTTATATTTTCTGAATTGCAAAAAATAATATCATATATTAATGGTATACATAATGCGCCAGATAAACAGCAAAGTACAATTCCATTTAGAAATGCAACAGCATAGAAATTTGGTCTCATCTATTATTAAGTAAAAATTATCGTGCACTCTAGCTTAATAATATTTACTAGTTGTTAGAAAGACAACAAAATGTGTTACAATGCGATGCATGTGTTATTTGTGATTTTTTTGTGGAACAATTTATTATAATTTGCATATTATTAGTAATAATATTTATATTATTATTAAAGAATAATAAATCGAAATCTGATATTGATAGTCAATGTATTGGAGAAATAAAAGAAAAGATAGAAACAATAAAAGATCAAATAAATGAGACAAAGGAAAACATAATTAAAGAAACAAATGAATCAAATCAGAAATTTGTACAAAGCATTTTTGCAACATCGCAAACATCTGGTATTTGGGGAGAATGGCAGTTAAAAAGGGTACTAGAGATTGCTGGGATGCAAGAAGGAACTGATTACGACGTAGAAGAAGTGTATGAGAATAAAAGTATTAAAGCTAGCACAAAAACGCAAAAACCTGATGTAACTATAAAATTACCAGGTAATAGAAAAGTATTTGTTGATGCAAAAACTACAGCAATAGATGAAGAAAATGGAGTAGATATAGAAAGTATTAAAGACAGAATTAGTGACTTAGCAAAGAAAAAATATCATGAGAATACTGAAGAATCTCCTGATTTTGTTGTTTTGTTTTTGCCAACAGAAGGTTATATGCATGAGATAGTCAAAAAAGATAAAAAAATAATTGAAAATGCTGTAAAAGATAATATTATTATTGCAACACCAATTACATTAATAGCAATACTGCGTTCTATTGGGTATTCGTGGCAACAAGAAAATTTGGCGAAAAAAAGTAGGGAAATTCAAAGGATGTGTAATCAGCTGCTATCTTTAATACCAGAATTTGGCAAATGGGTTGAAAAAATAGGAACAATGATAAACAACGCAAACAAAGAATATAAAAATTTTCAAGGCTTTGTGAACGAGCAAATGGATGGACAAATAAAAGAAATAAAAGAAGTATTATCTGATAAGAATAGAAATAATACAGAACAAGAAAACTCAGAAAAAGTATTGCCAAGTGATGATGTAGAAAACGATACGTAATAAACTAAAGCATTTACAACACCAATAACTGCATCGTAGACTATAAGTAAGTGCTAATACTACCACTATTGTTTGTAAAAGACAGGGATAGAAAAGCGCAATGGAAGTATTATCAAGTGATGATGTAGAAAATAATACTTAATAAACTAAATTTCCTTATAACACCAATAACTGCATAGCAGATTCTAAAAGCTCTGCAACGCGGCATAAAAATGTAGCAGCTGGTCTACCATCTATTACTCTATGATCAACGGACATAGTAAGTGTTAATGTATGTCCAACTGTTATTTGATTATTCAAAATTACTGGCTCTTCTATAATTGATGATATTGCAATTATACTTGCCTGAGGTGGATTAATAATTGCTTGAAAATTGTTGATTGGTAACATCCCTAGATTTGATGTAGTGATAGCACCACCTGCACATTCAGCAGATGTAAGCTTGCCATTTTTTGCTTTATCTGCAAGTATGCGTACTTCTTTAGCAATATCACCTATGCTCTTTGTGTTTGCCAAGCGTATAACAGGTGTTAATAAACCGTCCTGCACCGCAACTGCAACAGATACATCAACAGTATTAAAATGCCTAATACAATCGTTTTGCCATGAAACATTAATTTCTGGATGTTCTGCTAATGCTAACGCAACAGCTTTTATTACAAATTCATTTGGAGTAATTTTTATTTCTGTATTAGAGTTTTTTATTTGCGATAAAATCGATACAAGCCGCGAAACATTAATTTTTTTTGTAATAGAAAAATGTGGAACAGTTTGTTTACACGTTGTTAAACGTTCTGCTATAACGCGTCGCATGTTTGATATTGGTTTGTCCATGTATGAGGCAGAAGTGGACACATTTTCACGACTTTGCAGTACGTCGTCTTTGACTATTCTACCGTATGGGCCTGTTCCTTGTATGTTTGATAGATCTACACCATACTCATTTGCAAGACGTTTTGCAAGCGGGCTAGCAAAGATATGTTTGTCACGATTATCTTTTTTATCATTTACTTGCCTATTATTGGAATGTTCTTTAGTATCAATTTGCTGTTTTGCATCATTAGATGAATTATCTGTTGCAGTATTTTGTAAAACATCATTTACTGCTCTTTCTATATCTTCATCTGAGTCCCCGCTTTGCCTTAAAATTGCAAGTGGTGTTTTAACAGCTACATCATGCGTTCTCTCCTCAATAAGGATCTTTGCTAAAACACCCTTTTGCAGAGCTTCCACTTCCATTGTTGCCTTGTCTGTATCTATTTCAGCAATAACATCACCAACATCTACATTATCACCTATACTTTTGCACCACTTAACCAAATTTCCACTTTTCATAGTTGGGCTTAACGATGGCATAGTTACAATTGCTGGCATTTGATTTTTTAAATGAACTTATATGAATTATTGTACATTAAGATATCACATGCGTCTAACGTAATTGCGCATCATAGAAAGTTTATGCCAGCATCCAAAGAAAAATTCACAAAGCTAGTTATTTTTATATATTAATACTGTTTTTGTATATTATTGATTAATCTTCTGCCATGATATTGCCTGCCTGCATTAGCTATGGGTAATATTTAGTATGCTACTACTATTATTAGCAGGTTGTATAGTAGTATTGACGTAAAAACAATGTAATGGTAGTGTGAAATAGGGTGTGTATTTAATAAATTATAATGAAAAAGAGTTTGTTATTGTTTGCTATTGCCTGCTGCTGTTTGGATATTTCTGCAAGTACTACTAATAATGCAAAAGTATCAAAAATTGAGAAATTTAAACGTACTTTGCAAGAGTTGCCTGAATTATTTAAACAATGTGAAGAGGAGTACAAAGCGCATAAAGAACAAGGCTTTATTGCAAAAAGCAAAAGTGTTTTTATACAATGCCTTATGGAGCTAGAAAGAGCGTTAATAGAATTTTTACCTGGGAATATAGAAGAAAAACTGAGAAGCAGTAAAGAAAACATCAATATACAACTGGAGATACATCGGCAAATAGTAAATAAGGGTGGAATCAGAATTATTGACAAGATTGGTAAATTAATACGAGAAATGAGTGAAATAGTTAATACGTTGGGGAAGATATATGGTGTAGAAGTTATGCGTACAATGTTTGACGTTCTGGAGAATGGTAATGGTGGTGAATTAGCATTGAAGATATATACACTATTTATAATGGCGCACAAATGGGCGCTATGTTGTAAGCTTTATTCAGAGATAGAAGAAGACTGCAAGGATATAAAAGGGTTTAAATCTGGTGGAGGCATGCGTGGTAACTGTGTGACTAGTATAGAAGGTGTATTTGGACTAATTGGCCATCTTAAGTGGAGTTTTGTACAAGCATTTGGCGTGCGGGAGTGGATAAATGTACATGCTCATGTGTTACAATAGTTTGATATGATAGTTTCAGTGTATTAGAGTGTTATTATTTTTTTTAACAATATTTGCTTTAATTTAGTGTATACGTGTATAGAACTTGAGCAATCTTTTACATTTCTAACATCTCGCTTGGAGTACACAACAAATAATACTTGAATAGTAATCTCATTTTCTGATAATAAACCCAAGTTTATGGACAGAGGCTGCAAATACCACTGATATTTAAATATAAAAATAGTATTGACATAAAAATGATGTAATGGTAGTGTGAAATAGGGTTTTATATTTGGTTAATAAATTATGATGAAGAAGAGTTTGTTATTATTGGGCGCTCTCTGTTGCGGGGGGGGGTGGTAGTGCTGGCAAGCACGGCTGATAATGTAGAACAAGATGTTGTTACAAATAGAAAAAGAGTGCTTTTACAACGTCTTGCTGAGTTAGAGAACGCATTAAGTGAATTTTTACCTACTGAAGAAGAGACATCTGTTATTGGAATGGCAAAACCCAATAATGAAGTAGCAAACATAGTAAAGCAATATATACATAAAAGAATTGTGGACAGTGGTGGTTTTAAAACTATTGATAAAATTGGGGAACAAATACATAAGTTATGTGACATAATGGATAAAATGTGCAATACGTACGGTAGAGAAGCGATGCGAAAGATGTTTGGTTTTGGGGGAGAAGTAGAAAATGAGTTTTATATTAGAAGTAAGAAGCTATTTGATTTGATGAAAATGGTACGAAGATGGAAGATAACTGTTGAATGTTATGCTGATGTTGAGCAATCTAATGCAGGTGTGGATGGATTTGTTTCTGGTGGATGCTGGAATGGTGAGTATATAAAGAATGAAAATGATGTA
>CALXQI010000011.1 GCA_944390585.1 uncultured Alphaproteobacteria bacterium
GCAAGAAGGCCAGTATATTTTTGCAAGCGTTTTTAAATAAGAAGTGCAATAAAAGTATTGAGAATTGGGGAAAGTATTTAAGAAAAGTGAAACAACAGTGGGACAAAAGTATATATAAAGGGCAACAAATTTGTACATTAAACAGCAAAATATGTAATTTTGTATATATAAAAAGTCAGCAAAATTTTTGATATTGTTTTTGTAAATATTTAATAAAAATGCAATTGTCGATTTGTTGTTTTCATTTTTCTTAATTATATATTATTATTAAATTCACATAAAATATTTTAAAAATTATCTATAAATCCTACTCACATAAAATTATTAATATAAAGAAATAAAATGCATTTTATTATGATAATATTGCAAGCAATAATAGCGCAACAATATTAATTATTTTTATCATTGGATTAATGGCAGGGCCAGCTGTATCCTTGTAAGGATCTCCTACTGTATCACCAGTGACGGCTGCCTTATGAGCATCCGATCCTTTTCCACCGTGATGTCCATCTTCTATATATTTTTTAGCATTATCCCAAGCTCCTCCACCAGAAGTCATAGAAAGCGCTACAAACATGCCAGTGACAATTGTCCCTATTAATGTTGCTCCCAATGCAGCTAGCGCCTGTTCTTGCGATGAGATAGCATAAATCACAAAATATACACCAATTGGTACTAAAATTGGAAAAACTGATGGTAGTATCATTTCATGTATGGCTGTTTTTGTAAGCAGATCAACAGCAGTTGAGTAATCAGGTTTTTGTGTTCCATCCATAATACCTTTTATTTCTCTAAATTGCCTTCTTACCTCTATAACCACAGCACTACCGGCTCTGCCGACTGATTTCATGCCACATGCACCAAAAACGTATGGCAAAATAGCTCCTACAAACAATCCGACTATAACATACGGATTTTGCAGATTAAAGACAATATCAAGTGCTGGGAAATAATGATGTATATCCTCAACATATGTTGCAAATAATACCAAAGAAGCGAGACCAGCAGATCCTATAGCGTAACCTTTTGTTACTGCTTTTGTTGTATTGCCAACAGCATCCAATGCATCAGTAATTGTTCTAACAGATTCTGGCAATTCCGACATTTCTGCGATACCGCCCGCATTATCAGTAACAGGTCCATATGCATCAAGTGCAACAACGATCCCAGCAAACGCTAGCATAGTGGTAGCAGCAATTGAGATACCAAAAATTCCAGCACTTAAGTAAGAACAAATAATACCTCCGCTTATAACTAAGACAGGTAAAGCTGTTGCTTCCATAGAAACAGCAAGCCCTTGAATAATATTTGTTGCATGTCCTGTTTCTGATGCTGCAGCTATGCTTTTTACTGGATTGTATCTTGTTGACGTGTAGTATTCAGTCACAAGCACAAGCAATCCAGTAACAACAATGCCAGTTATTGAGCAGATTATAAGGTCATATGGTGTAAAGCTGCCACCAGCATACCATATAATGTCGCTAAACCCGTCAAAAAGATATGCAAACAATGCAACAATGAGTATAAAAGAGATAATACCAGAAGCGATTAAGCCTTTATATAAAGCACCCATTATGTTTTGCTGAGCACCTAGTCTGACAAAATACGTACCAAAGATTGATCCTATTATACAAACAGCGCTTATTCCAAGTGGCAGAAGCATCATGAAGCTTTTCATTTCTCCAGCAAAATATATTGCCCCCAAGACCATGGATGCAACAATTGTCACTGCGTATGTTTCAAACAAATCGGCAGCCATGCCTGCGCAATCCCCCACGTTATCGCCCACATTATCTGCAATAACTGCTGGATTTCTTGGGTCATCTTCCGGAATGTTAGCTTCAATTTTCCCAACTAAGTCAGCACCAACATCAGCGCCTTTTGTAAAAATGCCGCCGCCAAGCCTCGCAAAAATTGAAATCAAAGAGGCTCCAAAACTAAGTGCTACGAGAGATTCAGTAATTGTCCTTTGATCTGTACTGCATGATGATAATAGAAAATAGTATAAAGAAACGCCAAGTAACCCGCATCCAACAACAAGCATTCCAGTAATTGAGCCAGCATCAAATGATACGCTCAGCGCTTTTTGTAGTGATTGTCTTGCTGCTTCTGCTGTTCTGACATTTGCTCTGACAGAGACGTTCATGCCTATGTATCCTGCCAGACCGGACAATACGGCCCCTATGACAAACCCAATAGCGACAGTAGCTGGCAAAAAGCAAAACAGCAAGCAAGCCAAAAGCGCTCCAACTATGGCAATTGTCTTATATTGCCTGTTTAAATAAGCTGCAGCTCCCTCTTGTATGGCAGAAGCAACAGACATCATTTTCTCGTTACCGCACGATAAATTAAAAACTTTGTTAATTTTTAGCATTGCAAATAGAATCGCTAAAAAACCGCTTGTAACAATAAGTATCTCTACAAACATTGCACGATATTTACAAAAAACCCAACATATATTCTACTAAATAATATGTAATTTTGCTACTACCAGTGATTTTAGTGCTTTTGTATGCGGAATGACATTTTTTATATAACAATACAGCTAATTAATGATAAAGATCATACATTTAAAACTATTCATATAGTACTTGATAATATTCACAAGAAGATGTGGTAATGCTAATTGTTCTATCCACTTCAGCAATTGGCACGTTTGTTTTTTCTGTGCACAAATAGTTGATGGAAAAGATTGTGTTCTCAAATCTGCATGTGTGCTGCTTTAGCAATGTCTCAAACTCATGCTTCTGTCTTACTACATGCCTTCCAAAGAAGTTTGCACTGAATACTATCAGTTTTAGTGTTTTTCTGATTATAGCAAGTGTATTAAAATCATTGTGTGCTTTATGTGAGCACTTTGTACTTCTATATTGCAAAATATAATTGTCAAAAATTTTTAGGCATTTGTTTGTACTACGCATAGTAATATTAATAATTCTAGTATTGTTATCGTGTACAAATTGTATTTATTGCGGATAACAACAAGTACGATGTGATGTATCTCCACTTAATCCAAGAATATATAGTTGTACTTCTTTTAACTGTTCTGAAGCAAGTTTTTTATTAGCAATTGTTTCTGCATCATAACTTTTTACTTTTGCACAGTATTCTAGTGATAATTTGAGCGAACTTTCAGCAATCCTCAAATATTTAATATTGTTGTACTTAAAGCCTTTACAAGATATTCTAGAACCGATCATATAATAAAAATCGATTAATGTCTTTATAGTAATATTTGTTTCATATTTATTGCTTAAATCATTTTCCAGTTCATTAGATTTTATTCTATTATTTTCCGTATAATTAGATACTACGTGTGATAAATCTACTTTCCACGCATACTCCAGCAAATCATTCTGACGCTTAACATCTATCTTGTCTACCATACAATTCACAGCGGAATGGCTACAACACATGTAGCAAATAATAAACAAAATTAATCTCATGTTAAAACGACAGCGTTACTTACATTTTTATACTAATACAAAGAAAAATAAAATACAAGTTTACAACATGTATATATTCCCCAATAAATCTGCAAACCATTTTGGGATGTATTTACAAATACTACCATGAGAAATTCTAATTTGCTTGCATGCTTCTATTCTGTATTGATTTTCATTTTGTAAAAAATATCCCATTTTGTAATTGTTATCGTCCAAGTAAAAAAAGATTCCTGTTATTGTAAAAAATTCTGATATACTGCTTTCATTGTAATCCTCCATAAAAGTATTTTGAATTAAATTAGAATATTCTATAGCAGTAGCATGTAGAGCTTTTATTCTACCATTTGTATTGCGCATCATTGCATATTTATTTGCATTTAAAATATCTTCCCCAAAATTATAATGTAAATAATGTATAAGTTCGTGATATAAGCGTTCATCAGAAGTTGATTTTATCTTTTGTGTCTTGATGTTTGTGTTTTTGCTGCACATTAATTTGCTTGACAATATACGTATGAATATATCTTGATCATCGTTTGTAATAGAAATCGTATTTGTTGTAGGATCGTAGCAATTATCACCAGTACAAAATGTAATCTTGTACTTATATATTTTGTTTTTTAATTTTGTACATATTTTTTTAATTAATAATTGATTGTTTCCATCAGGCAATTGTTGATATTCTTCATTGATATTGTTAATAATAGATTGCACAGATTGTAAATCTAAGTTCTGATGTAAAATATTATTTTCTAATATTTTAACCATATTTTGAATATTCATAATTTTTGCCATGATGTTTGATAATGTTACGCGTCCTGTATTTGTTTTCACTATTTGATACAATGCACAGTTTACATGTATTGGTATATTTTTATTGTTTTTTACTGCAATTCTTTTAAATTTTTCTACTAAATATAAATCACTACAATTAATCAAGTTTTTATAATATCTTACTTCTTCTTGAGACATTTTTGTATGTTCAATAATTTTTGCATAGCTATTTTTATATATTTGTATTGAATGAGCATTTAATATATTTTGAAATAATACTAAATAAAATAATATTACTACTTTTTGGATGAGATGTTTCATGGTTAACCCACACTAAGACCTTGCATCTATTGGTTTATCAGCTACCCACAATCAATTGCAATATGCAAAAAAATATTTTTTTATCTAAAAATGCAAATTTATCTCAAATCCGTTGCAAATCAAGGCATTTGAAGAAAAATTCCAACTTTTGCCCAAACACAAGGGGAACAGGCACTTTTATCGCATCATGAGAATTTTAATATTGTTTTACAATTTGTTTATTATTTATTTGTCACTATTATGCGAGCCATTGGATAATGCGCTTTCCAAAAATTTGTCTATATTCCCATCCAAAACTGAGTGTGCATCTCCAATTTCACATCCTGTTCGCAAATCTTTTACCATTTGATATGGTTGTAAAACATACGATCTGATCTGGTGTCCCCATGCAATGTCAGTTTTTTCGGCAGATTCTGCACTAACTTTAGCTTCTTGTTCTGCAATTTTTAAAGCCTGCAGTTTTGAAATCAACAGACTCATTGCTATGGCTTTGTTCCTATGTTGTGACCTGTCAGTTTGGCATTGTGTAACAATCCCTGTTGGGATGTGCGTAATGCGGACGGCGCTATCTGTTTTATTAATATGCTGACCACCAGCGCCAGATGCTCTGTAAGTATCTATTCTTAGATCACTTTCAGAAATTGCTACTTCAACATTATTATCTAATTCTGGGCTTGTAAAAACAGATGCAAAACTTGTATGTCTTCTTGCATTTGCATCAAACGGAGAGATTCTAACCAATCTATGCACGCCTGTTTCTTTTTTCAACCATCCGTATGCTTTATCCCCTTTTATGTGCAGTGTAATTGATTTTACACCAGCCTCTTCTCCATCGCTTTTATCAGTAATATCAATCTTATATTTTTTTTTCTCTGCCCACATTGTGTACATACGTGCAAGCATATATGCCCAATCTTGTGCTTCTGTACCGCCTGCTCCAGCATTAATTTCTAAAAAGCAGTTCATGGCATCGTATTCTCCGCTTAGCAAAGCTTCTATTTGTGCATTTTCCGCTTTTGATGTTAATTCTAGCAACGATGTATGGATTTCAGACAATAATTGCTCATCGTTTGCCTCTTCTGCTAGTTGTGTCATGATCAATATATCATCAAGCTCTTGTTGCAACGTATCAACTGTAGTGAGCTTAGCTTTTAGGCTATCGCGCTCAGCGATAATTTTTACGGCTTTTTGTGGATTATTCCAAAAATCATCACAAGCAATTTGCTCTTCTAGCTCGTTTAGTCAACGAAAAACACAATCATAACCCATAAATTTTTTGATTAGAGAAATAGCATTATTTATACGCGCAACATTTTTGGCGTCATCAGAATTCATTTGCTTGTATCAATAACAACATTTCTTTTAGTCTACAACATTTTAAGAAGTGCTGTGCAAAGTTTTATATTTGCTGATGGGGTTTATTTTTATTTGTTCTACATGGAAACAGAATGTGCTGAATTTTTATTATTGTATTGCTCTGATATGTAAACTATGTAGTTGTGTGTTGAATTTTTTTTTTGTAGACTGCTTACGTGGAGAGATGGCCGAGTGGCTGAAGGCGCCCGCCTGGAAAGCGAGTATACGTTAACGCGTATCGGGGGTTCGAATCCCCCTCTCTCCGCCATTTGCTAATTTAGAATATGTAATTTATCGTTTATTTTCTGCAAAATTTTTTCTGTTACAACAGCAACAGCGCATATCGATACAATACATAGCAATGTATACAGTACTTTGTGGTGTGTTATTATTTTTTCAAGTACAGCATGACATTGGATATTGTGTGTTTGATGTATAAATTTGGGTGTTGTAAACAGTACTTTGTATGCCATATTTCCAGCCATAAAGAAAATCACAATAGATGCAAGAACATGTATGTACACGCGTGAAACTTTGTAAGTCATGTGTACACCAAGCCATGATCCTATTATTGCTCCGGAGAATAATGTTAAGACAAATAAAAAGTCACAGCTATACCCATGTGCTGCATATACAATTGAAATAATACATGTTATAGCAGATCCAGCAAGCATTGTTACGCCATGTACAACAGGGCTTATGCGACCAATCAGATACGTTACAATTGGTGTCATAAATAGGTTACCTCCTCCTCCCAAGGAAGATACTATAAGCCCAGTTAGCAGACCAACAGAAATTGGTATTAAGACGCTAGTTTCTATGCGTGAGCGTTTAAAACAGTATCTAAATGGTAGATTAACAGCAACCTTTTTTATAATTTTTTTATCACTTGTATATTTAAATTTACTGCTTTGATATAACATTGCAAATCCAAATATTAATAAAACGACAGTGTATATATATGCAAATTTTTGAAATAATGTATCACTATTTTCAATAAACTTTAGTGTAATCCATTCACAAATTGCGCCCAAACAACCACCAAGCAGTATGTATCCGCCAAGAGCAAAATCAACGTCATTTTTTCTTTTATATAGTAAAAATCCAGAGAAATTTGTGCCAACTGCATGACATAATTGTGTTGAAATTGCAACAACAGGTGGTACACCTAATTGCATCAAAACTGGTGTGATTATAATGCCACATCCTATGCCTAAAAATCCTGATACAAAACCTCCAGCAAGCCCAGTTATAAAGACAAAAAACGCATTTAAATCTATGCTTGCAATTGGGAAAAACATTAATAGTAGATAAAGTACACATTCAATTATGCTAGCACACAACATCATATATGACAAGTAATCTTATTTATGTGTAAAATAAAAATAATATCTATAATTATGGTTGTATATTAATTAATGATATATATTTGCTAATGTAAAATTAACATATAATATTGTACGATTTTTATATTTAATTGATAAGAAAATAAAATTATGTTATTGAGATTTACAATATTTTATGTATTTTTCTACAAATTCTCTAAATATTGGTAAAGCTACGCGTGCGCCGGTAGCGTTTTGTCCTAAAGAACGTGGAAATGGATATCCCACAAATATCCCTACAAGAAGAGTTTTTCCGTTATATTCAACGTAACCAATAAACCATGCGTCTTTGCAGTCATTGCTTGTTCCTGTTTTACCTCCTAGTATAACGTTGTATTCTTGCATTGTTTTAGCTAATCCGGATGCTGTACCATACTTTGCCGCATCGTGCATAATTTGTTTTGTGGTGGCGGCGCTTTCTGGTGATATAATCTGTTTATTACTTTTTTTATTTATATTTTGCAGTATTTGTTTCCCATCCTTAATAATTGTTTTGACAAGGGATGGTGTAATCATTTTTCCTTGTGATGTAAATGCAGAAAATGCATGCATAAGTTTTAATAATGTAGTTTCATAAGCACCAAGTAAATATGAAATCCTTGTTGTTTGTCCAATAAGTCCAAAATTTTTAAGAGATGTATAAATATTATTAATTCCAACTTTTTTTGCAAGATTTAGTGTAGCAAGATTTTGCGAATAAATTAGTCCGTTTTTAACGCGTATTTTACCCATTGTTTGCCCATTATAATTTTTTGGTGTATAAAAATTGCCGTTTCTAAGTCGAAATGTTACTTTTTTGTCTTCTATATAATCATCTTCACTAATACCATAATCAAATGCTGTTGCATATATAAATGGTTTTATAGCAGATCCTGGTTGCCTCCGTGCTTGTGTTGCACAGTTAAATGAAGAAATGTCAAAGCTATACCCACCTGACATTGCTAAAATTTCTCCACTATCTGCATCAATAACAATAATGCCACCAGCTGTAGCTGGTTGTTGAAACGCTTCATACTGTTTCCCAGCTTTTCTGCACAATATTGCCTTACCGATTTCTATTCTATTTTCTTTATTTGTGATTATTAGATGTTTTGTAGAAATATTATATGTATTGTTTTTTATATCTATACCTGTGCAATAGTTTGTATATATGGATGTTATGAGAACTGGAAAAATTTTATTAACAGTCCTTGGTAAGTGAGAAGCAAGTTCTTCTAGCGTTTGATCACTATGTGTAGATGTCCATTCTTGTGTTTTTTCATGCTTAATAAGTCCATTTTCTAGACATTTTGTTGCAATTTTTTGTATTTTGCTATTTAAAGTACTTACGATAATATATCCACCATTTAGAAAATCGTGGTTAGAAATATATTTCATGAGATAATTGTGTAGTTCTTCTGTAAAAAATGGCGCAATACGTTGAGTGCGTTTCATCTTTATTTTGATTGGTTTTGCAATTGCGGTAAGAGTTTGTTCTTTTGTTAATATTTTTTTTAGGTACATTTGTTTGAGTATTGCATTGCGTTTTAGTATTAATTTATCGTGAAAATTTGCATATACTGACGGAGCACTTGCCAATGATGCTATAAACGCAGCTTCTTCTGGAGCAATATGATTAATGTCTTTAGCAAAATAGTATCTGCATGCTTCCTTTATGCCATAACAGCCTTTACCAAGGTATATATGGTTTAAATAAATTTCTAAAATTTTATCTTTACTAAGCGATGATTCTATTCTAAACGCCATGATTGCTTCTTTTATTTTACGTGATATATTTTTTTTATTGCCCACAAGTATGTTTTTTGCAACTTGTTGTGTAATTGTTGATCCACCACTTGGTTTTTTATTCCATGTTTTTTTGGAAGTATTTTCTACAATTGCACGAATTAAACTAGAAATACTTATACCTGCGTGCCTGTAAAAATCCTTATCTTCAGCAATTATAAAAGCAGATTTAATTATATTAGGTACGTCTTCAATTTTAGCAATTGTTCTACGTTCTATCGCGTATTCATCTATTAACACACCATCTGCAGAGAATATTTTTGTTGTAACAGGTGGTGAGTAATTTAGCAAAATCAACTCGTTTGGCAATTGCATCCCATAGTAAAAGAAAATAAAAAAGACAGCAGCAACGGCAACTAACACCATATCTGCTACTAAAATAATTGTACGTTTTATGTTGTACACAGAATTACTATACTTTTACTTATTGTGATATATGTGCATCTTCTATATCACCACTCTTCCATCTACGCAATAAATCACCCGTACCAGCAGGAATAAGTCTTCCGACTATAACATTCTCTTTTAGTCCAAGTAAGTTATCAACTCTGCCGCAAATTGCAGCTTCTGTTAGAACACGTGTAGTTTCTTGGAAGGATGCAGCAGAAATAAACGACTTTGTGTGAAGAGAAGCACGTGTTATACCCTGCAATACAGGCGCAGAAATAATAGGCCTCTTTCCTTCATTTAACAATTTACCATTTGCTTCTGCAAGGTCTTCTTTATCTATTTCATCGCCAGCAATGTATTGAGAGTCACCAGGATCAGTAACTTCCACTTTTTGTAACATTTGACGTACAATAATTTCTATGTGCTTATCATTTATTGGAACACCCTGCAATCTATAAACACGTTGGACTTCATCAATTAAGTATTTAGTCATTTCTTCAACGCCCATAACACGCAATACATCCTGCAAGACAACATTACCATCGACTAACACATCTCCACGCTTAACATAATCTCCTTCGCGAACAACAACATATCTGCCTTTTGGTACAAGATATTCACAAACCTTTTCATCGCCATTTTCTGATTTGATAAGAATACGGCGCTTAGTTTTATTGTCTTTCCCATATTCAACAATACCATCAATGTCTGACAAAATGGCAGGATCTTTTGGTAGCCTTGCTTCAAATAATTCAGAAATACGTGGTAAACCACCAGTAATATCTTTTGTCTTTACTACATCTTTAGGAATACGAGCAATAATGTCCCCAGTTTTTACTGCAGATCCATTTGCTACTGTAATCACAGTATCTATTGTCAAAAAGTACCTTGCCTCCAGCTTGTTAGAAAGCATAATGGCATTGCCATTTTCATCCCTAATAGAAAGCATAGGGCGTAAATCAGCGGAAGCTGCATTTTGTTTCCAATCCAACACAACGCGACTTGCGATGCCTGTTGCTTCATCTACTGATTCTCGCATAGATTGTCCATCAACAAGATCAATAAAGTGCACAAAACCGTCTGCTTCACATACTACAGGGATTGTGTACGGATCCCACTCTGCAAGGACTTGTCCAGTCTTTACCCTTTCCCCTCCCTTTACGCGCAGCTTGGCGCCATACGGTACTTTGTTTGATATTCTTTCACGTCCATTTATGTCAATAAGTGCAATTTCAGCTTTACGTGATAAAACTACTGTCTCTCCACTGCTGTTAACTGCGGATGTCATGTTCTTGAACAAAATCTGCGCAGGCATAGATGACTCAATGCTTGACTGCTCCGCTCCCTTTTGTGCCGCACCACCGATATGGAATGTACGCAACGTTAACTGCGTTCCAGGCTCACCAATTGACTGTGCAGCTATTACGCCGACTGCCTCGCCTTTACCAACTACAATGCCGCTTGCCAAGTCTCTACCATAGCATTTTGCGCAAACACCTCTACTGCATTTACATGTCACAACAGTACGTATACAAACAGCATCAATTCCAGCTTGCTCTATTTCTCGCGCTTTTACTTCTTCTATATAAGTGTTGGCAGGAATCATAACTTTGCCTGTATTTGGATTAATTACATCTTCTGCTGTAAAACGTCCAAGTATTCTTTCATACAGAGAGACAACAACGTTAGGGCCATCCATGATTGGCTTAATTGCCATGCCTTCATTTGTACCGCAATCATCCTCTGTTATAACGCAATCATTTGAAACATCAACCAATCTACGTGTTAAATATCCGGAATTTGCTGTCTTTAAAGCAGTGTCTGTCATACCTTTACGGCTACCGTGTGTAGAGCTGAAGTACTCTAAGACTGTTAGTCCTTCTTTGAAGCAAGAAACAATTGGAGTTTCAATAATCTCACCAGTTGGTTTTGTCATTAGACCCTTCATTCCAGCTAGCTGTTTAAGCTGAGCCATGGATCCTCTTGCTTTTGAATGTGCCATCATGTATGCGGAGTTTGGCTGTTCACCTTTTTTAACGTGCGATATGGTTTTCATTAGAGCCTCTCCGACTGCGTCTCCACATCTATCCCACGCGTCAACAACTTTGTTATATCGTTCACCTTCTGTGATAAGACCGTCATAATACTGCTGCTCATATTCTGCAACGACCTTCTCTGTCTCTGAAACCAGCTTTTTCTTTTCTGCTGGTATTATGAGGTCATCCTTCCCATATGATATACCTGCTTTTGTCATGTATGAGAATCCAAGAGACATAATTTTATCAACAAATATAGCAGTAGCCTTTTTCCCTGCATTAAAGTGTATTAAATCAACTAAAGAAGAAATGTCGCTTGATGTCATGGTTTTATTTATAACATCAAACGGTAATCCATGATGTTGTGGAATAATTTGATACAGCAAAACACGTCCAACTGTTGTGTCAACAATTTTATATTCTACTTCACCATTTTTTTGATAATACGGCATTCTAGCTTTTATTTTTGTATGTATTGTAATGTTATTGTTCTCCAATGCATAAGTAATTTCTGTTATACCAGAAAACGCTTTTCCTTCATTTTGCAATCCATCAACACTTAATGTTAAATAATAAATACCAAGCACAATATCCTTTGTTGGTACAACGATAGGTTTTCCATTTGATGGGTTTAGAATATTATTTGTTGATAACATCAAAACTCGTGCTTCAAGCTGAGCTTCTGTGGATAACGGAACGTGAATAGCCATTTGGTCTCCGTCAAAGTCAGCATTGAATGCAGTACACACAAGTGGGTGCAGTTGCAATGCTTTTCCCTCAATCAAAACAGGTTCAAACGCTTGAATACTAAGCCTATGCAAAGTAGGGGCTCGATTGAGCAAAACAGGGTGCTCACGAATAACCTCTTCTAAAACATCCCATACTTCTGGCCTATCCTTTTCTATCATGCGCTTAGCAGCTTTTATTGTACTAGCCAGTCCATACTTCTCGAGTTTTGCATACACAAACGGTCTAAATAGCTCCAACGCCATACCTTTTGGTACACCACATTGTTGTAGTTTTAACTCTGGGCCAACTGTAATAACAGAACGTCCAGAATAGTCTACGCGCTTACCCAAAAGATTTTGTCTAAAGCGGCCCTGCTTTCCCTTTAACATATCTGCTAATGATTTTAGCGGTCTTTTATTTGCACCAACAATAGCCTTTGCACCACGTTTTTTATTATCAAACAGAGAGTCAACCGCTTCTTGCAGCATACGTTTTTCATTTTTTACAATAATGTCCGGAGCTCGTAATTCGATCAATCTTTTTAAACGATTATTTCTATTTATTACGCGCCTATACAAATCGTTTAAGTCACTTGTTGCAAATCTTCCTCCATCTAGTGGAACAAGAGGACGCAATTCTGGCGGAATTACAGGCAATACAGTCAGCACGAGATTTTCTGGATTTACACCAGTTTCTAAGAAAGATTCAAGAATTTTTAACCGTTTTACTATTTTCTTTTTTCTAACATCTATAACATCTCCACATAATTCCTCTCGTAATTTAATACATTCATCTTGCAATTTTACTTGCCCTAACATAGTTTTGATTGCTTCTGCACCGCTTTCTACTGTAAATGCCTGCTCTCCGTATTGTTCTACAGCTTCATCATATTCTTCTTCTGATAATGATTGGAATTGCTCAAAAGGACTAAACCCGGGATCTACAACAACATATCTTTCGTATACTAGTATTTTTTCCAGCTCTTTAACACCCCTATCAAGTATCATTGAAATTCTGCTTGGTACTGACTTCATAAACCAAAAGTGTACAACTGGTGCAGCAAGCTCTATGTGTCCCATTCGCTCACGTCTAACTCTACTTAATGTAACTTCAACACCGCATTTCTCACACTTTATGCCTTTATATTTCATGCGCTTGTAGCGTCCACACAAACATTCGTAATCTTTTACAGGGCCAAAAATTTTTGCACAAAACAATCCATCACGCTCTGGTTTGAATGTTCTGTAATTAATAGTTTCAGGTTTTTTTACCTCTCCGTACGACCAAGATCTGATTTCTTCTGGGCTCGCAACAGAAATTCTAATCATATCAAAATCTGTGCGTTTATTATTTTGGTTGTAAGATTTTTTACTCATAGTTAATTTACTCCTTTACGAATTATATCGGATTTTACTGGCTTATCATCAGATTTTTCAAAACTCACATTCAATCCTAGAGCTTGCAATTCTTTGACAAGAACGTTAAACGATTCTGGAAGGCCAGGTTCTATCCCATTGGCATTATCACAAGTTATCGTCCCATATATCTTTGTACGTCCAACAATATCATCAGATTTTATCGTTAACATTTCTTGCAAAATGTATGCAGCTCCGTACGCCTCTAATGCCCAAACCTCCATTTCACCAAAACGTTGTCCTCCAAATTGTGCTTTACCTCCAAGAGGCTGTTGAGTTATCAAACTGTATGGTCCTACAGATCTTGCATGCATCTTATCATCAACTAAGTGATGAAGCTTGAGCATATAAATTATCCCCACAGTTACCTTTCTATCAAACGGCAGGCCAGTCCTACCATCGTATAAAGTTACTTGGCCAGACTTATCCAAATCAGCATCCTCTAGGCATTTTTCAATATCATCGATATGTGCACCATCAAAGACCGGTGTTGCTACAGGCACTCCATTTTTTATATTATCCGCAAGTTCAAGCAATTCTTTGTCATTTAACTCTTTTACATCGTCTTTGTCGTTTTTACTTGGATAAACATTGAGAATAGTGTCACGAACACTGTCAAGCTTTATTATACCAGCTCTGTATTCATCTAATGCTTTGTTAATTTTGTTTCCAAGACCCTTTGCAGCAGCCCCAAGATGTGTCTCTAAGATTTGGCCTACATTCATACGAGACGGCAATCCAAGCGGATTTAAAATGATATCCACAGGCGTACCATCTTCTAAATACGGCATATCTTCAACAGGGAGAATTTTTGAGACAACACCTTTGTTACCATGTCTACCAGCCATTTTATCACCCGGTTGGATTTTGCGTTTATTAGCAACGTACACTTTTATGAGTTTTAATACTCCAGGTGGTAGATCGTCACCTTTGCGTAGTTTAGCAACGCTTTGTTCAAAATGTTTTTGTACTTTTTCTACACGTTTATCAAATTGTGTACATAAAGTATGTATTTCTTTCATTATAGATTTATCATCTATTACCAAATTACGCAATTGATAAAAAGATAATCCATCGAGTATTTGTGTAGTAATCTCAGTTCCAGCTTCTATATCATATGCTTTTTCCATTAACGTTTTACCAGTAATGCGCTCTTTAATATGCATAGAATATGTATGCTCCAGAATTTTTTTCTCAGATTCCATATCTTTTGCCATACTTTCTATTTCTTGCCTCTCAATCGCGATGGATCTTTCATCTTTTTCTACTCCCCTACGCAATAGCACTTTTACGTCTATGACTGTGCCACATACTCCAGGTGGAACTCTAAACGATGTATCGCGTACGTCAGACGATTTTTCTCCAAAGATAGCCCGTAATAACTTGCCTTCTGGAGTCATAGCGGTTTCTCCTTTTGGTGTAACCTTGCCAACGAGTATGTCACCAGCTTTTACTTCTGCGCCAACATAGACAATGCCAGATTCATCCAAATTGCGTAGCGCATCATCAGAAACATTTGGTATATCTCTAGTAATTTCTTCGTTGCCAAGCTTAGTGTCGCGAGCCATTATCTCAAATCCTTCTATGTGGATGGACGTTAAGTCATCGTTCTGCACAACTCTCTCAGACAAAATAATTGAATCTTCAAAGCTGTAGCCATTCCATGACATAAATGCAACAAGCATGTTTTTGCCAAGAGCCAATTCTCCACAATCAATAGATTGACCATCTGCGATAATATCACCAGCATCTATGTGTTCTCCAACTTTAACAAGTGGCCTTTGGTTAATACACGTATTCATATTTGAGCACTGGAATTTAAGAAGATTATAGACATCAGCACCTGTCTCTTGGTCATCGTCAACTCTTATTACTATACGCTGCGCATCCACATGATCAACTATTCCACTGTGCTTTGCTATTACGGAAGTTCCAGAATCTCTGGCAATTATAGATTCCATACCAGTGCCAACGAGTGGAGCCTCGCTTTTAACTAGTGGGACAGCTTGTCTTTGCATGTTAGAACCCATCAATGCACGGCTTGCGTCGTCATTTTCTAAAAATGGAATCAAGGCAGCAGCAACAGAAACAACTTGCTTTGGCGATACGTCTACAAAACTAATCTCACTGCGTGGTTTTTTTGTAACTTCTCCTTTGTACCTGCAGATAGCGTATTCTTCTGTGATATTACCATTTTCATCCATTTTGATATCTGCTTGCCCCACAGAATATTTATATTCTTCTGTTGCTGTCATATACACTATTTCGTCTGTAATTTTGCCGTTTACAACTTTTTTATACGGTGCTTCTATAAAACCAAACTTGTTAATTCTTGCATAAGATGCAAGTGAATTGATCAACCCAATATTTTGACCTTCTGGAGTTTCTATTGGGCACAACCGTGAATAGTGCGTAGGATGGACGTCTCGTACTTCAAATCCCGCTCTTTCTCTTGACAAACCACCAGGACCAAGCGCTGACAAACGGCGTTTATGTGTGACCTCTGAGAGCGGGTTTGTTTGATCCATAAATTGTGACAATTGCGATGAAACAAAGAAATCCCTAATTGATGTAATCAATGGTTTTGCATTTATCAAGTCACTAGGGACATACGTATCGACATCCGTTGTTGCCATCTTCTCCCTTATAGAGCGCTCCATCTTTAGCATTCCCATTCTGCATTGATTTTCTATCAACTCGCCAACTGACCTGATTCTCCTATTGCCAAGATTATCTATATCATCTACTTCACCATTTCCATCTTTTAATTCTAAAAGTGTCTTTATAACTAATAAAATATCGCTTTTGCGTAGTATACGGCAATCATCTTCAATTGGTAAGCCAAGTCTATCATTAAATTTTGCACGCCCAACAGCGGAGAAATCGTACTTCTCATGATCAAATAGCATGCCATATAACATATTCTCTGCACCGGCAATACTTGGAACTTCCCCTGGCACTAGGGCTTTGTACATTTCTAATAAAGCCTCATTTCTATTTTTACACTTGCATAGTTCAAAACTATTCATAATATATGGCCCAACATTTGTGTAATCCACAAATAATGTTGGTATATTCTTTTTACCAAGTTTTTCAATATTATTTAAAATTTCTTCATCAATTTTTGTACCAGATTCCGCAATAACAGTGCCATCCTGTCCTAACATAGTCTCTGCAAGGAATTTTCCATACAATGCTTCTCTAGGCAGTAAAACCTTTTCTAGTCCATTGCGCTCTATTTGATTAAGTATACGCATTGTAATTTTGGTACCAGCTTTAATGAGGATTTCTTTTGTATTTGCATCTGTGATATCAAAATCAATATTTGCCCCACGCCAATGTTGTTTTACAAAAGGCGTAACGTAACCGTCCTTTGTTTTGCTATATGTGACTTTCTCATAAAAATAATTGTAAATTTCATCCTTTGACATGCCTGTTATTTTAGAAGAATCAACATGTTCACCAGGCTTTAGCGTTTTTCTGTACTCTTCTGTCTCTTTACTGTCAAGGCACATTAAAAACACACTCACAGGGAATTTGCGTTTCCTATCGATTCTTACATGTACTGCATCTCTGTGATCAAACTCAAAATCAATCCACGACCCTCTATACGGTATTATCCTCGCAGAATACAAGACTTTTCCAGAAGTGTGAGTCTTACCATGATCATGATCAAAGAAAATACCAGGGCTTCTATGCATTTGTGATACGATGACACGTTCTATCCCATTGAATATAAATGTTCCTCGTTCTGTCATCAGAGGGATATCACCAAGATATACATCTTGTTCTTTGATATCTTTTATGGTCTTTACTCCTGTGTCTATATCAACTTCCCACACGATCAACCGGAATTTCCCGCGGAGAGAGGAAGAGTATGTTCCACCTCTTTGGCGGCATTCCTTTTCAGAATACTGCGGTTCATCAAGTTGATAGCCACAAAATTCAAGACGAGCTTTGCCATTTTCATCAACGACAGGAAAAAATGCTTTAAAAATGGATTCAAGCCACGTTTCACCCTCTGTATCACTATGCTCTGAACTTTCTCTAACAAAAGACCTATACGAATCTTTTTGTATAGAAATTAGATCAGATATGATATTTTTTTCTTTTATGTGACCGAAAGATCGGCGAAATCTCTTACGCCCTGTATACGATCTTGCCATAGATTACAACCTTTTAAAACAAACTAACACTAAAGTAGATGGATTCATACCAACTACTTAATCTCCACTTCAGCACCGCCATCTTCTAAGATCTTTTTATATTTTGCTGCATCGTCTTTTGAGAGACCAGCTTTTACAAGAACTGCACCTTTCTCAACACCCTCAACCAACTCTTTTGCTTCTTTCAACCCGAGTTCAGAATTGACTTCTCTAACAGATTTGATGATGTTTAATTTTTTAGAAGCATCACACTTCTTTAGATACAAATCAAATTCTGTTTTTTCTTCTGCTGGCGCAGCACTTGCAGCAGCAGGTCCTGCAGCAACAGCAACGGCTGCGGCAGCGCTTACGCCCCACTTTTCTTCTAACTGTTTGACAAGCTCAGCTGCCTCAAGAATTGTCAAGCCAGACAACTCATCAATAATTTTGTTTAAATCTGCCATTTTATCCTCCTTAAAAAACTATTGCTTTGCAGCAATAACCCTAACAATTTTTGCGCCAGGTTCTTTGACAGTCCTGGCAAGTTTTGTAGCAACAGCATTGAACAATCCAACAATTTTGCTTTTTAGCTCATCCATTGATGGGATTGTTGCTAGTGCATTAATTTGAGACTCTGTTATGAACGCACCATCCATAACACCGCCTAAAATGCTCATCTTATCGTTTGTTTTTACAAATTCAGCAAGCGCCTTTGCCATTCCAACAGGATTATCGGAGTATGCAACGGCTGTAGGGCCACTAAACATATCCTTTAACACATCTAAATGCGAATCTTTAATGGCTATGCGTGCCAATGTGTTTTTTAAAACTCTAAGATTTGCACCTTCTTCATGCATGCTTTTTCTAAGCTTCGTAATTTCATCTACTGTGATTCCGTATGATCTATTAACAGCAATAACAGTTGAGGCTTTTTGAAGCTCATCCTTTACACGCAACACGAAGGACTCTTTTTCAGATCTCTTCATTGCTCACTCACTCCACAAACAAACACAGAAGAAAACATTCTTCTGTCTATTGCAGGACCATTTACATTGTCGCACGACAACAACCTGCAGTCTTTGACAGTACCCGGCGAAAACCGAATACCGCCGTTACAATATTGCTATTGCAACTGGCGTAAAACTTCTTCACGTATCCATAGTGAACATGACGCTCACACCCATTGTAGAACTCAAATAAAGCCTTTTGATGTAGGTGCCTTTCACTACTGCCGGTTTCGATTTTACTATAGCATCATACAACGTTTTTACATTTTCAGCAATCGCTTCCTCAGAAAAACTTACTTTGCCAACACCGGCGTGCACAATCCCGCCTTTCTCTGATCTGTATTCTATTTGTCCACCTTTTGCGTTTGTCACTGCAGTTACTACATCTGTTGTTACAGTACCAAGTTTTGGGTTTGGCATCAAGCCCTTAGGTCCCAATATTTTTCCAACACGTCCAACAAGCGGCATCATATCAGGTGTAGCAATGCATCTATCAAACTGGATATTGCCAGATTGTATTTGTTGGACAAGGTCTTCACCTCCTACAATATCGGCTCCTGCGGCTTTTGCTTCCTCAGCTTTTGCATCATTTGCAAAAACTGCCACACGATAGCTTTTTCCTGTCCCATGTGGCAAATTTACAACATTTCTAACAGCTTGATCTTGTTTACTCGTATCAATTCCAAGAACAATGCACACATCGACTGTCTCGTCAAATTTTGCATTGGCGTTTTTCTTAATTATTGACACTGCGTTTTGCAAGGAATAGACCTTCTTCTGGTCGATTTCTTGTCTTAATTTTTTCATTCTTTTACTTATACTTGCCATAATTACTCCACAACATTAATACCCATAGAACGTGCTGTACCAATTATTATGTTTTTAGCACCTTCAAGATCCTTTGCATTCAAATCACACATTTTTTGTGTGGCTATTTCGCTCACTTGTTGCATCGTTATTTTGCCAACAGCATTTGCGATTCCGGTTTGAGATGAACCTTTTGAGACATTAGCTGCTTTTTTAATGTAATAAGATGCAGGAGGCGTTTTTAGCACAAAAGAAAAGCTTTTGTCCGCGTACGCTGTAATAACAACTGGCACTGGCATCCCAGCTTCCATCTTTTGAGTTTGCACATTAAACGCCTTGCAAAACTCCATTATATTTAACCCTTTTTGCGCTAGCGCTGGCCCAACAGGTGGCGAAGGGTTTGCCTTGCCGGCCTCGATTTGAAGTTTTATGTAACCAATTACCTTTTTTGCCATTTATAACTCCTTTCAAAAAGCACGTGGTACGACAACATGACAACAGTCTCCCACGTTAAACCTTCTCAACTTGTGTGTAGTCAAGTGTTATTGGGGTAGGTCGACCAAAAACAACAACTGATATTTTTAACTTTTGCTTTTCATCATCAACCTCTTCTATAAAGCCAGTAAAAGAACAAAATGGGCCATCTGTAATTTTTATTTGTTCTCCAACATCAAATACAACATTATTACGAGGATTTTCTGTTGAATCGCTGGCCTGTTTTAACACATTTTCTATATCGCGTTCTTTTACTGGCATAGGTTTACCCTTAACACCTAACATACAAGATACTCTTGGTGTACTCTTTACAAGTTGCATACTTCTGTCAGTTAATACCATTTTTACAAGTATGTATCCAGGTAAAAACTTCTTAACTGTGTTAACTTTTTCGCCATTTTTCAGTTCAACAACATTTTCTGTAGGTACAACAAGTTCTAAAAAGTGATCACGCAGTCCTTCTTTTTCTGCACGCTCTAATACTGTCTCGACAACTCGTTGCTCAGCACCGGCGTATACTTGAATAATATACCATTTTGCGCTCTCAGTATTCATTATTTACCTATCAGAAAATGCACTAATTTATATGCCAAAGTATCAACAATTCCAAAGAAAAAGGCGGCAATAGTTGCTAAAACAAACACAATGACTGTAGTAATGATAACTTCTTTGTGTCCAGGCCACGAAATCTTATCTATCTCGTTCCTAACTTCTTTAATAAACGTAAAAAATCTCTTTATTTTTGAAACAGCCATTACAAGTTTTTGTGCAAGCAACCAACTTCCGATTCTATCACGATTTACAAAAAACGGCAAAAAACATTATAAGATATTATGATTTTATAAATATTGCGATGTTTTCAGTTATAGTAGTTGATAGTGCATCCATTGCTGCGTATAAGGCAGATCTTTCTGAGTTTATACTTTCAAATGGATTGTTATCATTTACAGAAAAGCATGCATATTCTGATGCTGTAAATTCATGTATTATTTTTAAGGTATTTTTGTCAATTAGATTTACATTTGCAATAAGCTTTGTATCTTCTAAAGCGACACCATTTTGCGTAAATGCTGCAACATCAAAATCATATGATAGATTAATTTTTATTATCGTGTTATTTAATAACTTGGTATTGTGGCAGATTTTTTGCTGTATAATATTACGAAAATAATTTTTGATAGAAATATCCTTTGCGTGCACATCTATGTTACATGTGGAACACTCACTACCATTAAATAAGGGGCGGACTGTACACCCTTGCAATAATATAATTAAGAGATAAAGCGTTCTTTTTGCACAATTTCGTAACACTTTATTATGTCTCCCTCTTTGTAATCGTTAAATCCTTCAGTCAAAATACCACATTCATGTGTTTGCTTTGACTCTTTGATTTCATCCTTTTCATGCTTCATTGAAGTAATTTTTCCGCTGTATACGTTATTGCCATTACGTTCAACATAAATTTTTGTATTATTACGACGAATTATTCCATCAGTAACGTAACAACCAGCTATTGTGCCTACACGACTAATGTGGAAGATCTTCCTAACTTCACAAGCTCCGATGTACACTTCTTCTGTGATTGGAGTTAGCAGCTTGCCTAGTCTACGTTTTACTTCATCAACTACTCGATAAATAATATCGTCAGAAAAAATTTGAACATTGTGTATTTTTGCATAACTTTTTGCTGCTGGTGATACATTGATATTAAACCCAATTACCAAAGATCCTGTTTGATGAGCAAACTCAACATCACTCTCATTAACATCGCCTATGCCTGTTCCTGTTACAACAATGCCTACCTCATCATGCGTAATAGATGATAGTGTCAAGACAAGCGCTTCAACGGATCCAGCAACATCGCCCTTGACAAATAGCTTTAAGAAACGTTTCTCTTTTACAGAATCCATCAGTTTGGACATTCTTGCAGAGCTGTCGGCAAATAGTTTTTCTTTTTGACGTCTCTTCCTATTTTCCGCGATTTCTCGTGCTTTTTGCTCTGAATCAACAACAACTAACGTATCTCCAGGTTCTGGGGAAGAATCAAAACCGACAATATTTACAGGCTCCGCTGGAATCGCATGTGTAACAGCAACACCAGCATCGTTGTACAATGCTCTAACTTTGCCAAATGATGCTCCAGCAACAAACACATCTCCAACAGATAATGTACCATTCTGCACAATTGCACTGCCAACAAGACCCCTGCCTTTTACAAGTTGCGTTTCTAATATTACACACGAAGCTGGACGGTTTTTATTCGCTGTTAATTGCATAATTTCAGCTTGTAAAAAAATCGCATCAAGAAGTTTGTCTAGATTTTGCCCTGTTAATGCAGAAATTTCTGCAGACAAAACATCCCCAGAGTATTCCTCTAATACAACCCCATATCCTAGAAGTTCTGACTTGATGCGTTCTATATTTGTGTTTGGTTTATCTATCTTATTAATTGCAACAATTAATGGAACATTTTGAGACTTTGCATCTGTTATTGCTTCAATAGTTTGTGCTTTAACTCCATCTTCTGCGGAAACAACAAGCACTATAATGTCTGTTATTTTTGCTCCACGTTCACGTATTTTAGAAAACGCAGCATGTCCAGGTGTATCTATAAATGTGATACGTTTGCCATCGATCACTATTTGATATGACGATACATGTTGTGTGATTCCACCAGATTCGCGCGCAGCAACAGAGGTTTTTCTCAACGTATCAAGAAGAGTTGTCTTTCCATGATCAACATGTCCCATAACAGCTACAACAGGTGGTCGTTCTGTCAAATCAGCTACATCGTCAACATAATTATCAATCTCAGTCTCAATGTCCATATCTGAGATACGCTTTGCTTTATGTCCAAATTCTCCACAGATAATTTCTGCAGTATCTCCATCAATGTATTGATTAACAGTGACCATGATCCCGAGTTTCATCAATAATTTTATGACTTCCGCACTTCTTACAGCCATCCTGTTTGCAAGATCAGAAACTACAATCATGTCAGGTATTTCAACCTCACGTACTACTTTTTGTGCCTCTTTCTTTTGTTCAACATTGCGCAACTTTTGTCTTGCACGTTTAAAAGATGCATCTGATCTTGTACGCTCTAAGCTGTCATCATCCAAAACGCGACCTAATGCAGCACGTGAAATTTTTTTGCCCTTTTTATCACCATACCTGGATGATTTACTTGTATCAACACGAGTTTTATTTTTTTGTTTATCAGGTTCTGTAGAAGTTTTAATATTGCGCTTTTCCTTATCACGTTGTGAAGAACGTTTAGTATTTTGTTTGACTGTTTCTATATTGTTATGTTCTCTTACCGGTGTTTGCGTTTGCTTTGTGTATTCGCTTGCTTTAAACACTATTGGCTGTTTCTTTTCGACTTTAACATTCTCGCGTTTCTTCTGTTGTTTTTTATATTCACGTTTATTGCTCACTACGTCGGCGTTTGGCTCCGTGTGCTGAATGCTAGCATCTGGTTTTTCAACATCATTGTTTTCAATGTGCTCTGTTGTTGCGTGGGTATCTTCTTGTTCTTTCTGGCTTTCTTGCACGTGTATTGTACTTTGCAAAACAGCAACACGCCTTTTAACTTCCTCTTCTGTTAGGCCAAACGTTTCTTGTTGCTCCTTTGATTTATTTTCCTGTAGTTTGGTTGTATTACTTTCTTTTAAGTTAATACGTAGACCAGAAGATTTTTTAGTTTTTATTTCAACCTCAACTACACGGTTTTTCCCAAAACTACCGTGAGATTGCGGTATATCTACACGCTTTTTAACGGTAATGGTACCTTTTGTACTATTTTTATCATTTTCATTCATAGAACCAATCTTTCCTCACATTCATAATTAGCGCTTCTGCGTCTTCTTGAGACAACATATCGCCTGCAATTTCCATTAATTCATCAGTTGCAAGATCGCCCAAATCTTGTAAATTTTTTATTCCAGCTTCAACAAGTACTTCTAAAAGATCTGTGCTAATAACATCATAGTTCTTTAGATCATCAGCAACCCCGTGTTTTTTGCATAGATTATCTATGGATTTGCGTCTCTTCTCCATATAAACATCTGCTCTTTTTAGCAATTCTTCTGCTGTTTCATTGTCAATACCATCAATGCTGCACAATCCATCAACTCCAGCGTCAATAATATCTGGGATGCTAGTATATCCTTCATTGATGAGCAGTCTGGCAACCATATCATCAACATCAAGGCCAACACACAAATTATTAACGATTTGCTCTATTTCTTCTGTTCTTCTTTTTGTGTCCTCTTCCTCTGTGACTATACTTATGTTCCAACCAGTTAGCTTGGATGCTAGTTTTACATTTTGACCTCTGCGTCCAATAGCAATGCTTTGCTGACTGCTTGGAATAACAGCAGTTGCTGTCTCGGTGTCAGATTCAAAAACGATACGTGCTACATCTGCTGGGGCAAGCGCATTTACTATAAAAACTGCTGGATTGTCAGACCACATGACAACATCAACCTTTTCTCCCTTTAACTCGTCGCATACTGCTTGTATTCTAGAACCTTTGACACCAACACAAGCTCCTATTGGATCTTGCTTAATATCTGATGTGGCAACAGCTATTTTTGCCTTGCTTCCCGGGTCTCTAGCTATGGACATGATCTTTATTATTCCATCGTAAATTTCTGGCACTTCACGCTCAAGCAACTTTTTCAAAAAATCATCATGTGTACGCGATAATTGCAGCATTGGTCTTGAAATATCATCATGTATAGCAATAAGTAACATACTAATGCGATCACCAACATTAAAGACTTCGTTTTGTAAAATATCGCTTTTTCTTAGTACACCTTCTGCTCTACCAACGTCAACAACAACCTCTGCAAAATCACACCTTTTTACAACACCTGTGATAATTTCCCCAACTCTGCCAGTAAATTCCTCATATTGTTTTTTACGCTCAGCAATTTTGACTTTTTGTGTGATTATTTGCTTGGCTGTTTGCGCGGCGACACGCCCAAATTCTAATGGAGGCAGTGGTTCCTCAATAATTTGTCCTAATTCTTTACCATCTTTAGCTAGTATTTCAGTATCACGATTCACTACATGATCAACGACTTTAAGACGGCGTGCGATAAAGATTTCGCCAGTCTTTCTGTCGATATGCGCAACAATATCACAATGCTCTCCGTATTTTAGTTGAGCTGTTTTCAAAATAGCAGTTTCCATTGCTTCTAACAGCTCTTCTTTGTCTATTCCTCTATCTTTAGCAACAATCTCTGCAACTTGTATAATCTCATTGTTTACAGGTGTTGCTGTTTTGTTATCAGTTTTAATTTTGCGGCTCACAGAATTCTCCTCACTGGCAAAATTTACATCTCTTTTGCACCGTCTATATGGGCAAATTTTATCTCTTTGTAGCCAAAATCTACAAGACTATTTTTATCTTTTATTTGAATATTGTCATCTGTTGCTGCAGATAAGATACCACAAAACGTTTTCTTCCCGTCCTTTTCAGCAAAAGTTTTTATTACAACATGTTTCCCAACAAATTTTTGATAATCAAGCGGCTTTACCAATGGCCGGTCTAAACCAGGTGATGATACTTCTAATACGTATCTGTGTTGTATTATATCTTCCACATCTAGTATAGCTGATACATCTTTACTTACCATTTCACAGTCATTAATTGTTACATACTGTCCATCAAGCCTCTCAATCATGATTTGCAGGCGTGTTGTTTTTCCAGAGCTGTGTATAGCAGTACGCACAATATCACAACCATTTCTCTTAACAGCTGGTGTGATAATATCATTGATCTTATCAATCAAAGCCATACAACAAAGCACAAATCAACATGGTAAAAGTATACATCACTGCAAGATTGTTTGTAAAAGTAATATCAAAATGTATGATTTAATATTCCAATCGTGTGTGGAGGTAATGACTTAATAACGCGCCCTCTACTGTTTATTATACAAGATATTCCACTATTAGCACACCTAATAACTGGCTGATTTTCTTCTATTGCTCTGCATCGCACGATGCGCAGGTGTTGCACCATCTCATCGCTATATTTACTGTCAAACCATGCATCATTTGTAATATTAATAATTATTGATGACTTGCCTTCAGTGATACACTTTGGAAATACGCTTTCATAACAGATAATTGGAGTTATCGTAGGCAGTCCATCAATGTTTATTAAACGTATATTATTGCCACTTGTATAGTTTAGTTCTGAAGCAATATTTTTTATTCCAATTTTTGATAAGAATTGTGGAGAAAATTCTCCAAATGGTACAAGGTGTTTTTTGTCATATCGTGCTTCAATACCATTTTTACCTATGACAACAATACTGTTAAACATTTTATTATTTTCATGTATATCAACTCCAGCAATAAGATGAATATTGTTATTTTTAATATTTTTTGATATGTACTCAACAATACTTGTCTGTAATTGAAAAGCAGCTTCCGGCCAAATTATTAGTGTTGTTTTATCATCTTTAGATTCAAAATCAGATAAATCAAGGTGATATTTTAAGTTTGCATAAGCCAAGCTGGCATTCATTTTGTCTATTTGTGGAATAGATGGCTGTACAATAACAATTTTGCAATTTTGTAATTGTGTATTGTCAGGTGCAAAGTGTTCCCTATAAATTCCAAATAATAGTAAAGTTGTGGTTAAAGTGATTTTCCACCGTATATTTACAACTGCTATTAAAACAACAAAAAATGATAATCCGTATGCTGTTATTATATATGCAATTTGTGGTAGATAAGGCGTATCCATAAAAGTATAACCAATCAAATTCCACGGAAATCCAGAAAATAAAACCCCACGCAAAATCTCGCATACTGTCCATGCTAAACTAAATATCAATTTGTTTTTATAAAAAATACAACTGATTGCGGGATAAATCGCCAAGTATAGCGATAATAAAATAGTAGATAAAATGCCAGTTGTTATCATATCATAATACTGAAATGATAAATATAGCCAAGAAATAGAACTTAAGAAATATCCGATGCCAAAAAAATACCCTATTATAAATGAAGTTTTAACATTACTATTTTTTAACAAATGTAGTAGTACATAGAACATGACGCATGGCATAAAGAATATGGCGTAGTATTTCCAAAAGCAGAATTTTGCCAAACATCCTGTAAGAAAGGCATATATGTATTTTTTTACTATTTCCTTTTCCATATGGTGCCACTTTGTGTATCTTCTATTATTATGCCTTCATTGATAAGTTCTTGTCTTATTTTGTCAGCCATAATATAATCCTTGTTTTTTCTTGCGTTATTGCGTTTTTTGATCATATCTTCTATCCATTCCGTGTCTATTGTGTTATTTGTTTTAAACCATTCGTCTTGTGTTTTATTTAAAATTCCAAGTAAAGTTCTTGCTGTATACGTAGCAATTTCAGGCTGTTTTAGAAATGCACTATGCAATGCAGTTATTGCAGATGGTGTATTTAGATTATTACATAGAGAAGAAAAAACATCTGCAGATAGTGTTGTACAAGTATTATCATGTTTAGCTTGAGTATACCATTTATCCAATACTGCCTTTGCTTGTTGTAAAAGCTGTGTATTGAAATTTATAGGTGCTGCATATTGTGTCATTAACAGCGCTAACCGTATAACTTCTCCATCGTATTGTTTTAACAACTCGTGAATAGTTACAAAATTACCTTCTGATTTGGACATTTTACTGTTATTTAATGTTACATGACCATTATGTATCCAATAATTGGCCATTCTATCTAGTTTTGATACAGAACAGGATTGCGCAATCTCATTTTCATGATGTGGGAAAACCAGATCAATTCCTCCGCCATGTATATCAAAAACATCACCCAAATATTTTTTTGCCATTGCAGAGCATTCTATATGCCATCCAGGCCTTCCAATTCCAAATGGACTCTCCCACCCTATGTTGAATTGGCTGCTTTTTGGTTTCCACAATACAAAATCCAAAGGGTTGCGCTTATGTTCTGAAATTGAGATGCGCGCTCCACTACTTAATTCTTCAGTTTTTTTATTGGACAACTTGCCATAATGATTAAAAGATGTAACATCAAAATAAACGTGGTCATTGGATATATATGCCTTGTCTTCATCCAATAATATTTGTATAAAAGCGATAATGTCTTCTATATGTTCTGTGGCTTTTGGTTCAATTGTTGGCGACAAAATATTTAATGCAGACATATCATCATGGTACATTTGTATTGTTTGTTGCGTGAGTTCATTAATACTGATATTTTGTTCAGTAGCTCGTTTATAAATTTTATCGTCTACATCGGTTATATTTCTAACATATGTTACGTTTTCATACATTACTTGTAACAAACGATATAAAACATCAAATACAATTGCAGGACGCGCATTGCCTATATGCGCCCTGTCATAAACTGTAGGCCCGCAGACGTACATCTTTATGTTACTAGCATCAATTGGTTTAAAAATTTCTATTGTCCTACTTAACGTGTTGTATAATCTGAGTTCCAAACTTTTGCCAGAATAGAAGTACACATAATGGTAACATGTTATTTGCCCTATCCACAAAATGTTTAGTATAAAGAACATGTTTAAATTAAATTGCTCTTGACTACAAAACAGTGTAGATTGATATTTAAAGCAATTTGTGTGTAAGCAGTGTACTACGCACTGACTAGATTATTTTTTGCATTTTTATTGTCTGTAGTTGATTTATATGCAGCTCAGTATAACCGAACACAACTTCCACTATTGCCAGATATTCAAAAAACGTTTCCATTAATTACAGCTAATAGATTTATGATTGCAAATACAGACACAATGTGTGTCTTGAATGAAAAAGGAGCTGATGGAGATTCTAGTAGCATCAATTTGTATACAGCAGCAATATTTGGCGCTGATGACAAACGTTATGTATGTTACAAGTATAAAAATGTTAATAAGTGTAATTTTATTATTGTACTATATTATAATGAATATTATGTTGATCAAATACAACAAGATAAAGAATACATTAATAAATGGTTAGATATGTTTTATATAAGTAAAGTATCATGTATAAAGTGTCATTTTGCAAGTACAAGGATAATTTATGCAGATGGAGTACATAATGTCCCAGCTACATTAAAAAAAGATATTCAAATTATAACAACAAAGCGATGTGCAATAAAAAAAGTATTACGATACAAAGCATCTGTAAAAGCACCAGTACATTTTTATACAAAGATAGGATCATTAAATATATATTCTATTTTTGTTAATCCAATATCTATTCCTATTTACGCTCATGTTAACGTAAAAAAGACAACAGTATACAAGAGAATTCTTGAATCTATCAGGATATTGATTTTTGGACAGAATTCGTAGCGTAAACTATATGTATTAATATAAAAAAACAATTGACATTATTAAAATGTAATGATATAATACTAAAGCGTTTATGTTGTTTTATAAGGAACTAAAATGAAGAAAACAGTATTGTTATTAATTACATTATGCTGTTGGGGGGGCTGCAGCAGCAGGCACTGGTGTAGGTGAGAGGCAAGATGTTGAGTGGAGAGAAGAATTTGAGGCAATGTTTGTGGAAGTGAATAAGGGATTGGATAGTATGTTGGGTGATAGCAGGGAATGGATTGATGTGGACATTATTATGGATGAAAAAGAGAAGGAGAGAATGAAATATGCGATACATAGGGTGCTTGTGTATAGGGGGATGATTCATGTACCTGTGGAGATTGTAGAAACTATGAATTATATGTGTGCGATATTGGAGGAGATGGGACGAGATGGGGCGGAAGTGATAAATGCGATTATGCCTGAACGGAGGCAAAGGTTTTGGGCAAAGGTTCACAAGTATGTGGAAATGCTTGAAATTTGTTGTGAAATGGAAGAAACGCAAAAACATGACTGGGATGAGGTGTCACGAGAAAATCTGGGGACAAGTGGTGTGTTGACTGCGTGCCGGGACAGTGCACGTCGGATGCGCGAATATCTTGCTGGAAAGTTTGTTGGCGCTAGGAGGGGTATTCAGCAACAAACGATCCAACGCAATGCGGGAAATGGCGAAGTGGAGACGAGAGTGCAAAACACAAACGAGAGGGGAAATAACACAAATGGGGATGCGGATTATTTTGATGGGCCAAGGGCCGCAATGTGATGTTGAGTAATGGTGGCGTTCTGGCAAGCATGCTAGATACTACCGTTTGTAGTTTTACAAAAAATTAAAATAAGAACAGAATGTTTTAAATGTTAACAATATTAGATATATATTGTTATTCTATTTTTAGTAACATCTGCAAACAAAAAACACTTCACCAATCAACATTATGAGCAGCACCCGCACCTTTCATGTTTACCAATGGATGCAACACATGTTCCGCATACTATAAATATTGCTCCAGCTATTACAGTTAATGTAGGAATTTCGCCAAAGAACAAGTACCCAAGAATTACAGAGAAAATCAATTCTGTATATCTTAAAGGTGATAGGTTTGCAGCCGATGTTGCGCGATATGCCAAGAACATAAATAACTGGAGTAAATTTGCTCCACATCCAAGCAAAATTAATAAAAACAGCTCATGTATTGTGGGTGTCAACCACACAGATGGAACAAATATTCCGGAAATTAACATTGTGTATAAACCAAAATAATACAACATGATCATGTTGTTTTCTTTTGAATCTACCATTTTTTTAATCATGATATTTTGCACAGAAAACAGCAAGGCGGCAGCTGTCGGTATTAGTGCATTAATATTAAAATTATTACTACTTGGCTTAAATATAATAAGTAGCCCAATTACCCCAATAACTGTCGCAAATAAAGTCCTGTAAGTAATCTTTTCACGCAAAAAGATAGCAGACATCGGCAACATAAAAATTGCCTCAGAAAACAGGATTGAAGCGTTTTCCGCAAGCGGCATCAGTTTGACGCTTAAACAACACATTGTAAGAGAAACAGCACCAACTACACTTCTTGCAAAATGCATTTTGTGCATACTGGATGCGATACTGATTTTCTTGCTATGTACTATTGCTGCAACGGACAAAAATGAAAACAAAAACCTAAAAAACGATATTTCTATAAAATGCAACCTATCGCCTAATATACGCATAAGAACATCGTTCATAGCGCATACAACGTACACCATAATTCCCCAAAATACTCCCTGTTTCAGCCCACTTTGGAAAAACCAATTTACAAACATATAATACTAGAGCAGTGCTACTAATGGTGGAAAGTATAGCATAAAATCATCAATATTATTTAATTTCTCCCCATCATTTTACAATTCTACATTATGGAGTCCCCATAGCATAATCTTGCAAGAACATTCATTATCCAATAATGATGAACTTCACACAACTTTAGCATTTCTATTTTAAGTTCAAATTTATGAAGCGCGTTATCAGTTTTTTGCATTTTTTCCACAACGTTATGGCATCTACAAAGATAATTTCCTATTTTGCTTGCTCGCACAAACAGGTCACCACGGATAATATCGTGTTTAATAAGTTTGTTATTATCACACACCATGTATCAATCATTCAAGTTCGCTTACTTCTTTAATCCTTGACTTTTCAATAAATTCTTTATAAATTTTTAACTCTGCATCATCTATTTCTTGTTGTCTTTTTAATTTTAATTCTTTTATCTTCCGTGCATCGCTAATTGACTTTATCAATTGATCATGCTTATCATTTATTGCCACAAGTCAGGATATGGTTCAAAAAACTGGACAATGCGTGCTCTAACTTACAAAATGCCCCCATAATTTGTGTTGTTTGCTCGCTTGTTTGCGCTACTACACCTTTGCTACTAGCAAAACTACCCCCTCCCCCCACAGCAACAAACAACAGTCAACACTAATAAAATCTTATTCATTTCTGTACCATAACATAACAACGCAACATCATGCTATCACTGTATTTTACGATATCAATACTGTCCATACGTTACAGCAAAATACCAGCAAAGTGCGCAAATGCAGGACAATTTGTGATGACTTTTGCACGATAGTAGTGTTTTTATATAATACTCAAGTGCTCATAAGTATTAATGCATTATAAACATATTTTCCATACAGCATTCCTCATTTTGCGCCAATAATATCAATTGCGCTTACAATTAAACCAACTACTCGTGATTACCTCATCTTCAAAGACAGCCATGCAAGTCTTGAGTCTAGCTCTGTAAGATATACACTACAATTATGGCACATTTTCAGCATTTTCATTTCTTCTTCAAATTCTTGGTATGCATTAACACTTTCTGTTATCTCTCGTGTTAATTTATCGAATACATCAAGACATTGTTTTATTTTACAAATTAAATCTTCGACTTGCTCTATTTCATCTTTGCTAACAACATTATTTTTAGAATATATATCTATGTCAAAATCGCTGATTCTTTTGCATATTTTGTACACTGTGTTGTAGATTTCTTCTACTTTTTCAATTTTTTTATGCATAACAATTTGTTTATACATTTGCAATTCCATTTCCTGTTTTTCTTTAAAATGCTGCAGCTTTAATTTTTGTCTTTTTTCTGGGAACTCTTCATTATTGCACTGTTGCAATAGTTTGTAATACTTATCATCTATTACCTGGTATATATTAGGATCAGGTATTGATTCTAGAAAATCAGACAACAACTGCTTCAATTTGTAAAATAGTGTCACAAAGGTTTTTTGTCTCTGTTCAATCGTCTGTCTTGCGTTTGCATTGCTTGCAAAACTATTGCTACATTCCAAACAACAAAAGGTAGCCAGTACTAATAAAATCTTATTCATCTCAATCTAATAAATATAACACCATAATATTATATTATCATTATAATTTAATAATGTTAATATAAGTACTCATAAAAATTAATGCATTATTCTCATATTGCCTTTTCTTAAATGTATGCACAACGTATTTTTTACTCTGATAGCATTATTTTTAAATACAGTACGTATATAATTAACTATACCGCCATTACAACATGATAATTTTTAAATTATATAAAGCAAAAAATTTTTCGTTACATATACAAGCACTACATTACAGAAATCTTTTATAATTTTATTGCTGTTATACAAAAACGGGCGTAGCATACAATTAGAACGTTAATTATTGTGTATGTAAATGAAGATTTTGTTTGAAGGCAAAGGCATAGACATCCCATCTAGCGCATCAGTGCTTGATATTATCGACAGCTTAAATATAAATGGAAAGCCAGTTGTTGCTATTATCAATGGCGTTGCAAAAGATATTGATACAAAACTTGCAGAAAATGACGATGTCAAAGTCATTACAAATACGATGCCAGAGGCTTTAGAACATATAAGACATAGCCTATCACACGTTTTGGCACTTGCTATCAAAAGAATGTTACCAAATGTGCAGCTTGGTACTGGGCCTGCAATTGAAAACGGCTTCTACTACGATGTAAAGTGCGATCAAACATTTACTACTGATGATTTACAAAAAATAGAACAAATTATGCGTGAAATTCTGCAAGAAGAATTGCCGTTTAAGCGTAAGGAAATGCCAGTAGCAGAGGCGATCCAAAAATTTGAGGAAATGAACGAACCATTTAAGGTTGACATTATTAATAACTTAAATGTTGATAAGGTTAGTATATATGAAACAGGTGACTTATTTGAGTTGTGCAGCGGCCCACATGTTCCAAATACTTCTGTTATACCTGTGGATGGCTTTAAGCTTACATCAGTTTCTGGCAGCTACTGGCGTGGCGATGTAAAAAATGATGCAATGCAGAGAATTTACGGGACGGCATGGTTATCCAAAGAAGATCTTGACAAGTATTTTGAGATAATGGCCAGCGCTGCAGAAAGGGATCATAGAAAACTAGGACCAGAACTTGGTATTTTTCATATAGACGAACACGCAGTCGGAAGTGTTTTTTGGCTCAAAAATGGCTGCACATTGTTTAATACCATCAAAGATTTTATTGCAAAAACTATAAAAAAATATGGCTACTACCAAGTGCAGACCCCGCAACTATTAAGCAAGGAGTTATGGGAAACTTCTGGCCATTGGGAGAAATTTAGGGACAACATGTTTATAGTACAAGACGAAGATAAAACGCTAGCAATCAAGCCAATGAATTGTCCAGGCCATATTATCGTCTACAAAATAGGACAAAAAAGCTACAAAGACTTGCCAGTTAGGATCGCTGAGTTTGGAATTTGTCATAGAAATGAGAGCTCAGGCGCATTACATGGCATCATGCGTCTTAGAGCATTTATGCAAGATGATGGACACGTTATATGTACAAAAGACCAAATCGTGTCAGAGACGCAAGAATTCTGCAAATCACTAAAAGAAGTCTATTCAGCGTTTGGTTTTAATGATATTGCTGTAAAATTCTCAGATCGCCCAGAAAAGCGTGCTGGCAGTGATGATGTTTGGGACAATGCTGAAAATGCTCTAAAAGAAGCTGCCATAGCGTCAGGCCTTGATTTTACAGTTAACCATGGTGAGGGTGCATTTTATGGCCCAAAACTAGAATTTGTGCTAAAGGATTGTTTGGGACGCTCTTGGCAATGTGGTACGTTGCAGGTTGACTTTGTCCTACCAGAAAGGTTTGGCATCTATTATATTGACAGTAATGGAGAAAGGCAGTGTCCTGTTATGATCCATCGCGCAATTGTTGGCTCAATAGAGAGGTTTATAGGCATTTTGATTGAACATTATGCAGGAAAATTCCCGTTCTATCTTGCTCCTGTACAAATTGTTGTTGCCAGTATTACAGAAAAATCTGCAGAATATGCCAAAAAAGTCCATAAGTTTATTAATGATGCAGGTTACAGATGTGAGTTAGATATTGATAACAACAAGATTAACTACAAAATTAGAGAACATTCAGCACAAAAAATCCCAGTGCTCATAATTGTTGGTGAAAAAGAAGCAGCTGACAATACCGTTTCTATTAGAAGATTAGGATCGGACGAAAACGTTGTGCTGCCGCTAGATGACTTGTTGACATTTTGTAAAGAGCAAGAAAAAATTGGCTTTTATGCACAATAATTTTGCTGCAAAAAAATATTCCAACACATTTGCCTAGCACAAAAACCACGCAATTCTTCTGTCCTATAAAAGCGGAACATTTTTGACAAAACTAAAATTTTCTGCTTAACATGAAAATACAGGTGGCTGGCAGTTATAACAAAGCCATCACCACAAGCCTGTAGTTTTATGTTAATAAAAAAGCGGGACATTTTTGACAAATCAAAAACTTTCTGCTTAACATAAAAATACAGGTGGCTGGTAGTTATAACAAAGCCATCACCACAAGCCTGTAGTTTTATGTTAATAAAAAAAGCGGGACATTTTTGACAAATCAAAAATTTTCTGCTTAACATAAAAATACAGGGGTGGTAGCAGTTTAACAAAGCCACTACCGACAAGCCTGTAGTTTTATGTTAATAAAAAAGTGGGACATTTTTGACAAAACTAAATTTTTCTGCTTAACATAAAAATATGGGGAGTACTACATAAGTAGTGTCAAGGTCTTAAATCATTTTTTAAAGGAGTATGAACAATGTTAACCATTACAAAAAATTCTTCTGAACAACTGCTTGATCTGGAAATAGTAAAGCAGCATTTAAAAATTGAGCACAATTACGAGGACGATTACATTTACATCTTAATTGATGCAGCAACAGATATTTTAGAAAAACAGATAGGATACTCAATTTTGCAAAAAGAATACACATACTTTTCTTCTGATATAGAAAAAATTCCAATATCTCCAGTCACAAAAATTCTGCACACAGAACCAAACAGCATAAAATTTATCGCAGGCTTTTTTGATAATAGAAGCAAAGTGCCAAAGGATTTACAATACGCAGCTTTGCAAATCGTTAAATCACTGTATGAATGCGATAATTTGGATGTTATGCAAACTCCAATTATTAATCAAATTATCATGGATTATAGGAGTACTAAAAATGTTTGATTTATCAACAATGACTTTGTATGAGCCCCATGATAGAATCAAAGAAGGTAGTACTTCTGGTTCTTTGATGTCGTACAAAATATATAACTTTAAGAAAGTGCAACACAAATGGCAGGATAAATTATCTGATGTTCGTGTAGAAAATAGCGAGATTACACAAGATAATAAAATGTACATCCTAGAAATGTTCCCATATCCGTCTGGCAAGCTGCATATGGGGCATGTCAGGAATTACGTGATAGGGGATGTTTTGTCTCGGTTTTATACAATGCGTGGGTACAAGGTTATACATCCTATGGGGTGGGACGCGTTTGGACTACCTGCAGAAAATGCCGCAATTCAATCAGGCGTACACCCAGAGGTATGGACAAAGACAAATATAGAAAGCATGAAAGAAGAGTTAAAGAAACTTGGCTTTTCATACGATTGGAAAAGAGAGGTTAGTACGTGTTTGCCAGATTACTACAAGCATGAACAAAAGATTTTTATAGAAATGTATAAACGTGGACTTGTATATCGTAAAAAAACGTACGTAAACTGGGATCCTGTTGAACAAACTGTTTTAGCAAATGAGCAAGTAATAGATGGTAAGGGGTGGCGTTCTGGCGCTAACGTTGAGCGTAGACTGCTTGAACAATGGTCAGTCAATATTACAAAGTATGCAGAAGAGCTGCTAGATGATCTAAACATGCTGGAAGGATATTGGCCGGAAAATGTCATTAAGATGCAACGCAATTGGATCGGTAAGTCGGAGGGGGCAATTGTCAGGTTCCATCTTGCTGATAGCGATTATACTATTGAAGTTTTCACTACAAGGCCAGATACCTTATTTGGAGCATCGTTTTTGGCTATTTCTCCTGATCATGAGTTGGCAGAAATATTTGGCAAAGAGAATTCTGATATAAAAACATTTGCCACAAAATGCAAGATAACAACAGCTGATGTAGAAACGATGGAAAAAATCGGAATATTCACAGGACACAACGTTATAAACCCTATAACAAAAGAAGAGATACCAGTTTATATAGCAAACTTTGTTCTGATTGATTACGGTACTGGTGCTGTTTTTGGCTGCCCAGCACATGATCAGCGAGATTACGATTTTGCTGTTAAGTACAATCTCCCAATAAAGAGTGTTATAGATTCTGACAAACCACTTCCGTTTACAGAGGATGGCATACATATTAACTCTGACTTCTTAAATGGATTAAACACTGAAGACGCAAAGAAAAAGATGATAGATTATCTGGAACAGCAAAAAATAGGCGAGCGTAAAATCACATACAGATTGCGTGATTGGGTTGTTTCTAGGCAAAGGTACTGGGGATGTCCTATTCCGTTTGTTCATTGCCCAAAATGCGGACTTGTTCCTGTTGAAGATTTACCTGTTATCTTGCCTGACGATATCGTGTTTGATGGAAAAGGTAATCCGTTGGATCAAAGCGAGTGGAAAAATACAAAATGTCCAAAATGCGGATGTGATGCTATGCGCGACACAGATACACTTGATACATTTTTTGATTCATCATGGTATTTCCTCAGATATCTTGACAATAAATGTGACCAAGCAATAAACACTGGTATTACAAATATTGCAATGCCTGTTGATATTTATATTGGGGGTATAGAGCATGCAGTACTGCATCTTTTGTATGCACGCTTCTTTACAAAGGTTTTGCGCGACATGGGATATGTATCGTTTTCAGAACCTTTTAAAAAGTTAATAGCACAGGGCATGGTATGTCATAAGTCTTATAAAGACATTAATGGTAACTGGTTGTTCCCTGATGATGTAACAAATGTTGATGGCAAAATGATTGATAGACACGGTAATGAAGTTATAGAAGGACCAGCAGAAAAAATGAGTAAATCCAAAAAAAATATTGTTTCACCTGAAGAAATAATCAAATCACACGGGGTTGATGCTATAAGACTCTTTATTGTATCTGATACACCACCAGAAAAAGATCTTGATTGGAACACGGATGCTTTGGATGGTGCATGGCGATTTATGAACAAAATATGGGAATATTCCTACATACTATTCTCAAAAATTAAGAGCGGTTCTGTTGGAACGGAAAGATTAATAAGAAAGACACATATTTACATCAAAAAAGTGGAAGAATGTATACAAAACGCTCAATTGAATAAAGCTGTTGCATACATTCGTGAGCTCTTTAATGCAATTACAACTCCAAATGATGAGTCATCAGAAAGCCTGCACTTTGCATTCATTTCATTTTTACGTCTTGCCACACCATTTATTCCATTTATTACTCATGAAGTTTTAGCAGAATTTGGAGAAAGTGCAGTGTGGCCAGAATATGATCCTGAGTTAGCAAAAGATGATAATGTAACAATTGCTGTGCAGGTAAATGGAAAACTAAAAACAACGTTTGATGTGGCTGTGGACACAGATGATGAAATACTGCAAAGTACGGCGTTATCTCTGCTTGGAGATATTAAAGCAAAACGTGTTGTTGTTGTTAAAAACAAAATAGTTAATGTTGTAACATAAATTAATTTTCACGCGCTTTTGTTTGTATCACAATCCAATTCCCATTCTCAAATTTCATAGTCCACTCATGTCTAACATTAACAAAGATTTTATGCGGATTATCCTCAGAAATATTATCGTAATTGAACATAGCGCTCATCTGAGAAACTTCAAATATAACAATTACGCTTTTATCGCCAAACACTTGTGCAATATTTGTTGATAAATGCTTTATTTCAAGTTCTTGCCGTAATCCAGCATTTTGTCTTTTTTCTATTTGCGTAGAAAATGCTTCATACACCTTTTTATCAACATGTTGTTTTAAAAATGTATACTGCGATCCAGCAAATGCATAAAAGACATCATCAAATAATTTTTCAAACTCCACAATATAGTCTTTATATCTATATTCTGGAAATAGTGCTAAAAATTTATCATGTTCATTTTGTTTTTCATGAGTATTTACATCTTTCATTTGTTGTTTTTTATTGCTTTTTACATTGTTTATATCAACGTATTTATTATTACCAAATACTGTTAGTAAACGTATAAAGATTATAAATGTGAGTAATAGCAGTAAAAAAAACATATCTCCTTAATAAAAATAGCGATGGTTTTGATGATATCTATAAGCCGGGTTCTGTCCAAGGTTTGCACCTCTGTCTAACCATTCATCTAGGACAACCGTTGCCGATTGCCTCAAGCGATCTACCCGAAAATCTAGAAGTAAGCAGGTGACCTCCTGATCATAAAGATCGCGATTTTCCTATTTGATCTTGCTTCTAATGGGGTTTACACTGCCGCATATGTTACCACACGCGCGGTGCGCTCTTACCACACCTTTTCACCCTTACCCCGCTTGCGCAAGGCGGTATCTTTTCTGTTGCACTATCCCTAAAAGTATCTCTCGATACCCCCGCCGGACGTTATCCGGCATTACACCTGCAGCGAAGCCCGGACTTTCCTCTGTATACAGCGATTAGACAATATCACCAAAACCACCCTATAGTAACATATAAGTCGTTGGAGAAACAACCAAAATCATAATCGATTGAGAGTAAAAGTATAAATCATGTGCTCATATTGATAATACAAACATATATTATAAAAAAGAATTAGACATGCACTAAAAATATTGTTTATTAATAATAAAAGTATAAACTCATGTACTAATAGTAATATAAATATGCGTTATAAAAAATTATACACGTGACAGAGACACATTAACTAATCCTCTTCTTCCATAATAGTTTCCCTCATAAAGTAAGTTAAAATACACGCTATAAACATACATAGTGCTAAAGTTAATATAGGATACCTGTAACAGCTTGCATCATAAATCCTTGTTCCATAATCGGATATTTTGCCATTCCAGAACATATCAAGCAAAACACCAAGCACTGGTTGGAAAACGGCCCCTATCAGCATTACAACGCCATTTGTAAACGCAATTGTTGTTCCAGAAGTATCGAGTGTTGCGTTGTTTTTGGCGCACGTAAAGTTAATGACTTGTCCTCCAGTAAAGAACCCAATAATAAACACAACACAAACTGCAATCTTATAAGCTACATCCATAAAAATCAGTGGTATAAATAAGCAACCAACAAATAAAGCACAGTATCTGATCGTTTTTGTATAGCTTTGTAATTTGCGTGCAACAAAGGCCATAACAACATTTCCAATCGCTATCCCTATAGCAAGGGCAGCAGGTGCAATTGATGCACTCTCATTGTTTACTCCGTATTTAGACATAAAAAACGGTATAGCCCACAATTCAGAGAAAGCAGAAATAGGCAAGTACATTACACCAGCAATAATTCCAGCAAGCAGTACTTGCTTGTTCCACATTGCTTGTTTAATAGTTTGTTGTAATGTACTTTGGTTTTCCTCTTTATTTTTGCACTTCATATCAGGTATTAATATCAGGGCTAGGACAAAAACTATGATTCCAACAGCAGCCAGAACAAACGTTGTTTGTTTCCACCCCACATTGTTGACCATCCTGGCGACAGGATATCCTCCAAGTATAATGCCAAAAGTTCCAACAACGTTTGTTATTCCGGCAATAAGCGGAAAATGTTTTGCAGGGAATAATACAGTTGCTATTTGCAAACAACTAACAAAAGCACATGCAGAACCAGCACCAATCAGAAACCTGCCTATTTGTGCTACAAACAGCTTATCACTATATGCAAAAAGTCCAGTCCCTACCACACACAATACAATGGAAAAACTAATTAAGTTTTTTGCGCCAATTCTATCTAAAACAACTCCACAAGGGATTTGTAAAACAGTATACGAGTAGTAATAACATGATATAACAATGCCCAACATTGTGGATGTAACACCAAATGTTGCCATCAAATCAGAAGTCATTACACTAGGGGCAACACGTAGTACCATCTCGTAAAGATAGAATAACGCCGCAACACCCCATGCCAATAACGCTTTTGTTAAAGTTTTACATTCATTCATTTTTCATCCCTTGTACTAATATTACAAAACAACACTAAAATCAACAATAATACATTATCATGACTTGTGTTACAATTTTATCACATTTTTCGCAAAAAGTCTCATAAAAATCGTTGACGTACGACTGTGTAATATTTTTAGATAAACAAAATTGATATAAAATTTTAATTAAACTGTATCATTAGCAACAATAATTAACATTTGTCGCACAATAGATTGTGCAAAATTACTACACAAGCACCAATAGTAATAAATGCATCAGCAAAATTAAATGCAGGCCAGTGCATATTTTTGTAGTATAGATCAATAAAATCCACAACAGCACCATGTAGTATACGATCTATTAAATTTCCAATAGCCCCTCCAATAATAAATGCGGACATCATTTTTTCTAGCATTGATTGTGTTTTTATAAAAAAATAAAAAATTGCACAAATACAAAATATAATTAATGCAATAATTATATAACTGCCAAATTGTGTATTTGGAGATAATAACCCAAAACTAATACCAAAGTTAAACGTTAACACAAGATTAATACCAGGAATAATGTTGACAACATTTCCTTGCGTTAAGAATGCTAAGACACTATATTTGCTTGCTTGATCAAGTATTATGATTATTAAACATACTGCTATGCAGTAAATTGAATTTTTTTTACAATCATCCATATTATTTAAAAAACATATGCCATACTTATATTATACACAAGTGTGCAAATATATTGATACTGCATCATCATTTTTATAACACAATCAGTATTTTTTTTATATTGCTATTTATAAGCAATTTAATTATAATAAATGCGCGATTGTTATTTGATTATTGTTATGAACAAAAAATTGTTAGTTGGTGTTATTTGCTTGGCATGTAAATGTATGTGCGCAACAGACACTAAATCGTATAGAGACGTGGTTGCTGAATATAGAGAGTACCTGTCTAATTTTTTGACTACGTGTGGTGTAACTGACATGCAGCAAAAATCAGAAGTAGCTGAGTGTATAGCGCATATGGTTGTTAATAGAAAAAATAATACCTTTAATGGTGTTGTGTGTTGGAAAGGTGCGATGAGGGCTATTCATTGGAAAAATGCAACAAGCAGCGGAGTTGACGGTGAAGAAATGGCACGATTCTACAGGAAAAACGTTATTGAAATATGGCGCACACACGTTGAAGATGAACAAACTGAGAACGAAAAAGAGGTGTTTGGTTTTGTGATTGGCATGAATCCAGAAATATGGCGAGATACTGATGAGAACAACAAACTTGTGCAAGAGTTAATGGAAAGTGAGTTTTGATAAAACTATGTGAATGTTATCGATATGTATGTATAACTATTGCGTATGTAATATCGATAACATTTCATTGTCTTAAAAATGTTAAAACACTATGTTTGATTATCTAATCAAGTATTCTAATTATTAGATATACTATTTATAATTACAGTGTTGTTAGATTAGGATGGAGATGGGGTAGGACTAGAGGATGGTAGGAGGATTGTTGGGTAGTTAAGTGATTAGAGATCTAGGGCTTGAGAAGAAGCTTCAGCAGCACAAAAAGTTTCTGGATCATATTTTATTATACTTTCTCAAAGGATAAGTATCGTAAACGCGTTTTGTGTGTAGTGGGGCGTGTAAAGAATTTTTTGGGAAGTAGAATTGTGTAGACAAAGATTGTCCAATATTAAGTGATATTTTAATTAATTTAGTTATAGAATAAATATATAATTGTTATTTAATTATTGTCATGAATAAGATGTGGTTAATTAGCATTATTTGTTTATTATGTAAATGCGCATATACAATAAGTATTGAATCTTACCAAATGACAGATGATGGGTATATGAGATTTTTATCAGATTTTTTGGGTATGTGTGGAACGATAACCGGGGAACAAAAAGTAGAAGTAGCTGAGTGTGCAGCATGTATGTTTGTTAATAGACAAAATAATACTTTTAACGATATGGTGCACAGCAGTAATTGGGTGAGAATTATTTACTGGAAAGATGTAACAAGTGCTGGAAATGAAAAGAAAGAATTGGCAGAGTTTTATAGAAAAAATGCCATTGATGTATGTAAGCAATACATTGGAGATGATGAGTTATTATGTTTTATAGTTTGTATGCACCCAGGCGTGTGGAATGGTACTGATGAGAATAACAAACTTGTAAGAGATTTTATGAAAAATATATTTTAAAATACTTGTGTAATTTATCCATTTATTTTAAATATTGTTATTTTAGAACATAGTACTGGCAGACTGATATAGTACTACTTAAAAAATGAATTTAAAAATAACGTTGTTTTTAAATTAAGAATAAAACGCAAATAATATTTGTTTAATATTATATGTGCAGCAATTTTTGCAACAACAGCATATATGTAGAGTATTATTTGTTACAATAATTTTAAAAATTGATTATATTTAAATAAAAAAGATGCTCAATACATGTTATAATGTATATAGATATATTTGTTGTTTTAAGCATTTTATGTTAAAATCTTGGTCTTCGTGTAAGAAAAAGCTGAAATGCGTTTTCTACAAATAAGACATTCTGTTCCATCTGCAATTTTAGCAATAGGCATTTCTTCACTATTAGCAAATATTGCTACAAGTGTGATGTTTACTGGAACAGCATTGTATATGCGCACAGTTCTTGTTACAAGTGTTGCAGCTGTCGGGATGCTTGAAGCTTGTGTTGAAGCAATCGCTTATGCAATTAGGATCTTCTCTGGAGTTTTAAGCGATTGCTTGAGGAAACGAAAACCAATAATACTTGTTGGTCTTATTTTACTTTGCATAGCAAAACCAATGTTGGCGTTTTCCCGTACAGTGTGGCAGATTTTTCTTGCACGAACAGTTGATAGAATTGGTAATGGAGTGCAAGCAACACCAAGAGACGCTCTTGTTGGAGAAATAGCGCCAAAAGAAAAAAAGGGGACATGCTATGGGTTGCGTAACAGTTTGTCGGTTATAGGTTCTACGCTTGGTGGCGTATTTGGCGTTGTTATCATGCGTGCAACAAATAACGATTTTCAACAAATGTTTTTGCTTGCAACTATTCCATCAATACTTGCTATTATTGTTTTTGTAAAATTTGTGAAAGAACCAAAAACAGAATTATTATCTAAACGCAGGAAAATTAAATTTGCTGACCTAAAGCTTCTTGGCACAAGGTTTTGGTTGTTAATGTTAGTCGTTTTTATATACATGCTTGGGCGATTTAGTGAGGTTTTTATTACTTTATTAGCATGTGAAAAATATAAAATGAATATTGGGTATGGTACATCAATTCCGATAATCTACAATCTTATTGCAACACTGACTTCATATCCTGCTGGTAGGTTCGCAGATAGATACGGTGGTATCAATGTACTCTTGTTTGGCATAATGATGGCGATCGTATCGCATATAACAATATTTTTTGCTGCTAATATTAATCATTTAATATTGGGAACTGTAATTTGGGGGATTAATGTTGGTATAGGGCAAAGTATAATTGCAGCGCTTGTTGCAACGTATATACCAAAAGATTTACGAGGAACTGGATTTGGCGTATATTATCTGTTAACTGCTGCATCTACATCAGCAGCTAGTATTATTGCTGGTATTGTTTCTGATTATGTCAATAATGGATCTGCTGCGTTTTTTGGTGGAGCGGTATTTTGCTCAATAGCACTATTATTGCTTTTGTTTTTTTCCAAAAAATTCAAGTAAGAACAGAAGAACATCTGCCTAATATATGCATATTTATCTAAAATTAGTTGTTAATTTCCCTAAAAATGCATTGCATAAGCTTTACCAATATTGGAAGAACTATAACAAAATTACTTGACAAATACGTCTTGCAATATTACATCTACATGAGTAGCGCACTGTATATCCAGGTTATTAACCAAGGTTTTGGGCAGATTAGCGATATCTTTTTTATTTTCTTCAGGAATAAATACTTTTTTTATTCCAGAGCGACGCGCTGCAAGCAATTTTTCTTTTAAGCCACCAATCCCAAGCACCTTCCCCCGCAACGTAATCTCACCAGTCATTGCGATTTCATGTCTGACAGGGCGTTTTGTAACAGCTGACACTATTGCTGTGCATATGGTCACACCGGCAGATGGCCCATCTTTTGGTACAGCGCCTTCTGGCACATGGATGTGAATATCATGCTTTGCAAACATTTTTGGATCAATTTTTAACTCTGTAGATTTTGATTTTACGTAGCTATACGCAGCTTTTATTGATTCTTGCATCACATCCCCAAGTTGTCCAGTTGAAATAATATTGCCGCTACCAGGTAATACCAACGCTTCAACATATAACAACTCACCCCCCATTTCTGTCCACGCCATACCAGCAACAACGCCAACAGAGTCATCCTGTTCAACAGATAATTGAAATCTTGGTACTCCTAAATAATCTTGCAAATTCTTAACAGTTACATTTACGTGTTTTGATGTGGAGGTTAAAATCTTTTTTACAGATTTTCTTGCGATTTTTGCAACACAGCGTTCAAGGTTTCTAACTCCAGATTCGCGTGTGTAGTTTCTAATCACGGCCTTTACGGCATCGTCTGTAATCTTTAATTCGTCATCATTTAATCCGTTTTCTTTCTTTTGTTTGTCAATAATGTGAATTTTAGCAATATTTAACTTCTCTTCTTCAGTATATCCAGATAAATTAATCAATTCCATTCTATCCAATAGTGGAGTTGGGATGTCAGTTGAGTTTGCTGTTGTTATAAACATGACGCTAGATAAATCGTATGGAACCTCTATGTAATTATCAACAAATGCTGTATTTTGTTCTGGATCCAATACCTCTAATAACGCGGATGATGGATCACCTTTCCAATCGGAGCCCATTTTATCTATCTCGTCCAACATTATGACAGGATCTGTTGTGCCTGCCTTTTTCATAGCTTGTATAATTTTTCCAGGCATTGCTCCAACGTATGTACGTCTATGCCCTCTAATTTCTGCTTCATCACTGATACCGCCAAGCGCAATCCTGGCAAAGCTCTTATTGGTTGCAGCAGCTATAGCTTTACCCAAAGAAGTTTTACCAACACCTGGTGGGCCGACAAAACACATAATTTGTGATTTCATCTTGCCAACGCGTTGCTGAACGGCAAGATATTCAATTATGCGCTCTTTTATTTTGTCTAAACCGTAATGGCTTGCATCAAGTATCTTTTCTGCGTTTTTCAATGATACAAGCGGCTTTTTTTCGTAGCTCCACGGCAACCCCATCAATGTATCTATGTAAGTTCTAATCAACCCACCTTCTTGCGACAGCGGTGGGATATTTCTCAGTTTTTTTATATCAGACAATGCTTTATCCATTGCTTCTTTACTCATTTTTGTTTGTTTTACCTTCTCCTCTAACTCGCTTAGTTCTCCTGCTGAATCGCCGTTTCCTAATTCCTTATAAATTGCTTTTAATTGCTCATTTAGATAATATTCTTTTTGATTTCTTTCTACTTGTCGTTTAACCCTTGTTTTTATTTTGCGTTCTACTTTCATCAATTCGTTCTGTTGTTCCAATGTTTCATTTAAGATTTCTAGTCTTTTATCTACTGACAATGTTTCAAGAATTTTTTGTTTTTCTTGGACTTTTAATGGGATATAAACAGCAATATTATCAGCAAATTTGCCAAAAGATTCGCAAAGAGAAACACTATGTAAAACGTCAATAGAAATTTTGTGGCTAAGGTGAATAAATTGCTCAAAACTCTCCAATATGTTTCTACGCAGCGCCTCACACTTGTGTTGATTTTTTGCAACGCCATCTGGAACACATGTGACATTTGCTTGAAACATAAACTCATCCTCGCTTATATTTTTGGTTTTACCACGGCACTTGCCATCAACTAATACCTTAACGGATCCGTCTGTTAAATTTGTCACTTGTGATACGTTGCAAACAGTGCCAAAGCGGTACAATTCATCTACAGTTACGACATCAGATTCTGGATTACTTTGTGCAACAATAAACAGTTCAGTTCCTACATTATATGCATATTCTACGGCTGCTATGGATTTTGCTCTTCCTATAAATAGTGGCATACACGTGTGTGGAAACATCACAGAATCCCTCAAAGCTAGCACTGGCATCATAGATGTTTGCCCTTTTTCAGCCATGGTAACGTTTATAATAAATCAGCTACAAAAATTATAACATAAGATGTATTTTGTAATGTTTACGCATAGACGTATAATCATAGTAAGTCGTATGCATGTTTGCTAATGAACAAAATAAATAAAATAGGAACTATTGTATTTGTCTTTATTATTGCTGTACTATATCTACCAATATTTTTTTTGGTATTTTTCTCTTTTAGTGAGTCAAGCATACCAGGCATTTGGACTAAATTTTCATTAAAATGGTTTAAACAAATTTTTGACAACGCAAACCTCATTGATGCATTTGCTACTAGTTGCAAAATTGCCATTATATCTGCCACATGCGCGACAGTTTTAAGCCTTATGTCAGCAATTGCAACGTGCGGTAGAAAGAAGTTTTTTGGGCAGAAATTATCTGATAGATTGATGATTGTGCCTCTTATAACTCCAGAAATTATCATTGGGTTTTCAATTTTGATGCTATTTATCTCTATAGAAAAAATGTTTAATATTACAATAGAGAGGGGGATAATAGCACTTTCAATAGGACATATTATTGCAGCCATTTCATATGGGCATTTGCTAATAAGGGATAGGTTGCTTTGCTGTAATACAAATATAGAAGAAGCAGCGATTAATCTTGGGGCTAAACCATCAAGTATTTTATTACACATTACAATACCAGCAATTAAAGGATCAATATTAGCTAGTTGGCTGTTTGCGTTTGCTACATCTTTTGATGATCTGGTTATAGCAAGTTTTTTGGCTGGGCCAGGCAGTACAACGCTTCCTGTACTGATTTTCTCAAATATTAGGATAGGAATAAGCCCAGTAATTAATGCATTTGCTGCACTTATAATATGTTGTATAGTGATAATTTCTATTTTGCTATATGTTTTTATTTCAAAATCAAAAAAGCATCAAAACAATTAATTCTCGTTATACATTTTGCATGCAAAGTACTGCACAGTTCTATACAAGACAAATACAATCAGAAGTGGATAGACAACTTTTAATACAGCACCAAGGATATTACAAATAGCCTCAAATCCAAGCAACGAACATCCAAATGTTATTGCACAAGTTGCTACAAGCAAAACCTGCCTATTAACCTTCTCTTTACAGATCTCCTTGTATATAAAATCTGTAAAAGCAGAAGATGTAGCAATATTTGTTGCCAAACAACATGCGGCAATAATAATAGACACACAACACGAAGCAAATTGTCCCATGGATATTCTAGCAATTTCTGGGAACAAGCCAGCACTTGCACATCCGACCAGCTCATTTGAGTACATAGCTCCACAAAATACCAAGAAAATGTATGTTGTCAAAAACGTCAAACCACAAATAATACATGCAATAGTGGAGAATTTTAGCAGATCAATGGTACTAGCACCTTCACCTACCGCCTTTTTGATGTAGGCAAAAATGGACGCACCAAACATAACGCCAGCGATCAAGTCCATTGTTTGGTAGCCCATTGCAGCTCCATGCATCATAACATCACCCACTCCAGCAGTGCACTGCGGCATATCGCTAAATGAACCACCAAAGTACATTGCACAAGCGGCCACGATAACAACGCCACCAAATTTTAAAGGCGTAAAGATAACACCTATTAGCTGTACAACTTTGCCTGGATTCCATGCCAGAATGGCAGCGACTAAGCAGAAGATTAAATTAAACACAACTTTATCAATAGGCATAGAAACATAAACGCTCTCAAAAGCTATAGTAACGCTCCTTGCTAGTGTGCCAAAAGGCCCGCATATGCACATCAAAATGCTCATGCAAATGATTGGCAAGTGTTTGCCAATTACAGGAACACGCTCTAATGGCTTCCAAAACCTTTTTACATCCCCAAAAAATAGCAATGCACAAAAATATCCAAGTACAGGAATAATTACAGCAGTCAATCCCCATCCCATAATTGCGTACCATGATGATGTTGTGAAATCGCGTCCCAAAATTAGTGGGAAAACAATATTACCTGCTCCAAAGACCATGGAGAACATTGCAAAACCGGCAACGGCCATATTAGAAAACTTCATGATACTTACCAATCACAAGCCATCACTTTAAATTTTACACCATTTTTGATGAATTGTATAGTATACCTTACATTGTTTTTTAATTGTCTAAAATTAATAAATTATGAATATAAACAAAATGACTGTTTTGATATACATGTTATAAATTTACGTTATATCAATGATGCAAAAAAATACATCACAGGATCAATGTGTTGAAAAATCACCATTTGCCAAGTTTTATTAAAAATATTCCTTTAAGATTATTGACCTTCCATCCAGCATATGTAAGAATAAATTGTCGCAAGTATATTATTGTGTGTTAGAGGAGTTGAATGACAAAGAGAGTACAAGCTAAATATAAGATTGATAGGAGACTCGGTGTTAATTTGTGGGGAAGAGCAAAGAGCCCGTTTAATATACGCAATTACGGACCGGGTGAACATGGTAAAAATAAAACTAAGCCTTCTGACTATTGTTTACAGCTACATGCAAAACAAATGTTACGTGGATATTATGGCAATATTGGAGAAAGACAATTTAGAAAAATTTTTAAAGAATCTGCAAGATTGCGTGGAGATACATCAGAGAATTTGATTGGGTTGTTGGAAAGACGTTTGGATGCTGTTGTGTATCGCATGAAGTTTGCACAGACCGTTTTTGCTGCAAGACAGATGGTCAACCATGGACATATTGCTGTAAATGGTAAGCGTGTTAACATTCCGTCTGTTTTCGTAAAGGACGGGGATGAAATTTCTGTGATTGGAAATATGAAGGATAACGTTAATGTGGTAGCTGCTATGGAATCAAACGAGCGTGACATTCCTGATTATTTGTCTGTTGACAGCAAAGGTTGCAAGGGGACGTTCGTGCGCACACCACGCTTTGAGGATGTTCCGTACCCGGTTAATATAGAACCAAATTTGGTTGTTGAATTTTATTCTCGTTAATATTGTTGTGTGAAGTGGTTAATACCAATTTGCTTTTTACTTCCTGTTGCGTTTTGTAACGTTGAGATTGACTATGTTCAATCTTTTAAATACTTTATTAATAATGTAAAAACTGTTACTGCAAAGTTTACTCAAAATAACGTTGAGTGGCATTTTTTCTTTTGCTATTTTGATGATATACCATGCATGTATATGGTGCCGGAAAATGATAAGGAAAACGCAATTACAGTTATTGATGATTTATTGGTTGTAAATGATAAAGTATATGATGTTTCAGGTGCTCCGTTTTATTCTATTATTTGTAAAAAAGTTGACTTTGATAAATTAAATTGTACAGTAGAACGTAACAAAAATATGATAAGTATAAAAACAAAAATTTATAATACAGAGGTTGTGATGTATTGTTCTCTATATAAGAATGGAAATATTGAAGCTTGGAGGGGGTGGCAAATATCAGAACCAAATAAAAAAACTATTACAGCCATATTTAATGATTTGAAAATAAACGATAAAACTTCAATACCGCAAGAAATTTTTGATTATTTTTCTGCTTTGCGTGAAAAGTATAAAAAAGCATAATGCTATGAATGTATTGCCTGAATGGGATATTAGCAGTGTAATAACAAAGTATAAGTTGTTACATAATCGTGGTCGTGCTAAGGCCTTTGGGCAGCATTTTTTGACAAATAAAAATTTACTGCAAAAAATAGCATCTGCTGCTCTTCCATTTGAAAATTGTACTATTTTGGAGATAGGGCCTGGTCCGTGTGGCTTGACTGATGCAATATACAGTTTATGTGGAGATTCTAAGCTCATTTGTATAGAAAAGGATAATAATTTAGAACAATTGCATAGCGATTTTATGCAAGATAGAAATAATATTGAGTTTATTTATGATGATGCAACAAATATTTCTATTCCTAAATTGACATCAAATAATGTTATAGTTGTTGCTAATTTACCATATAATGCTGGAACAGCAATTTTAATGCATCTATTAAAGTTTAGAAAACAGATAAAACGCCTTGTTTTAATGCTGCAGCATGAGGTTGCACAACGCATTGCAGCAAATGTTGGTACAAAAGAATATGGGAGATTGTCTGTACTAGTGCAGTTGGTTTGTAAAACTGAATTATTGTTTAATGTACATGCTTCTGCGTTTACACCGCCTCCCAAAGTATTATCAACTGTAATACGTTTGACGCCATACCGTATTGATATAGATTTACAAGATGTTGACAGTATTGTATCGCGTTGTTTTACACATAGACGCAAGATGATAAATAAACATGTGCCACTGGACATTCTACAAAAATGCTGCATACAGCCATCACAACGGCCAGAAACAATTACTCCTGATCAATTTTTACAACTTGCTCAGCTATGCAAATTTAGTAATTTTATATAATTATAAATAGCATTTTTGCTTATTTTAGTTAGCTTTGAAAGCATTATGCTTATTTCATTGATAGGAAACTTTTTGCTTAATGTTGTAATAATTTCATCATATTCTGACAGCGTGTTTTCAATTTTGTGTGTTGGTGGTTCTATTACTATTACTATTTCTCCTTGCATTTTTTTTATTTTACATATATTAATTAATTCATCAGCTGTTCCTCTTATACTTTCTTCAAAAATTTTTGTAATTTCACGAACGATTGCTATTTTACGATGTTGAAAGTATTGGCTAATACTGCTTAGTGTTTGACAAATCCTAGTTGGTGCTTCAAACATAATGATTGTACTATTTATAGAAGCAATTTCTTGAAATTTTTTCTCATCAGCAAAACCAACAAATGTGAATCTGTCACTTGGCATACCAGATAGTACCAACGCAGCAATAACAGCAGAAGCGCCTGGAATTACAGTATATTTTATATTATTTTCAATGCAGTACTGGACAAGTTTATAACCAGGATCAGAGATGCAAGGCATACCAGCGTCAGATATTAGTGCGTAGTCCATAGTTCTTAAATCCTCTCCTATTTTTGATATCATTTTCTTTGCACTATAGTCATTGTATACAAGCAGTTTTGCATGAATACCAAGATTGCTTAGCAATTTGTTAGAAACTCTTGTATCTTCACACAAAATGTACTGAACGCTTGATAGCACATCTATTGCACGCCTGGAAATATCACCCATATTGCCGATAGGAGTGCCAACGATATATAGCATTTATGCAAAATTCTCGCTAGCAAAATTCCAGTTTAAGCAGTTACCGACAATGTTCTCAATATATGTTCTCCTATCATTCCTGTAATCTATGTAATATGCATGTTCCCACAGATCTATTACCAACAACTTTTTTTCTGCTGGGATGTTGGCATTTTGTGTGTTAACAATAGACAGCGAATTTTCAGAGCATATAAGCCAAGACCACCCGCTACCAAACATAGTTGATGCAGTTTCTATGTATGATGCCTTAAAGTTTTCCATATTGCCAAATGAGGCGTTGATTGCATCACTTAGTTCTTTACTAGGTACAGTTTCTGCCTTGCTAAGAGATTTCCAGTAAAAATCATGGTTAAATACCTGTGCGGCATTATTCCAGATTTTTTGATCCGGTAACTGATCCTGTAATCTAATTAACTGCCTAAGTGTTAGTTCTGCATACTGTGTTCCATCAACAAGCTTGTTTAGCATAGATGCATAGCCCATATGATGTTTACCGTAATGAAACTCCTGTGTCTCCTCTGATATAAAAGGAGTGAGCACATCATTTGCATATTCTTTTATAGCTGTAAAACTCATACTTCTACCTTCTTTAAATCAATAGTTTCTTGTTTTGGTTGCCAACTGCATGGGCATAATTCACCTGTTTGTAGTGCACTCAAAACTCTAAGGACCTCTTCTGGGTTTCTGCCAACTGATGGATCTGTAACCATGATAAATCTAATTGTTCCTTCTGGGTCAACTATAAACAGTGCTCTGTCTGTTACACCATCATTATTTAAGATGCCCAATTTTGAACATAGCTCTCTCTTTATGTCTGACATAAGTGGGAACCGTAATCCATTTATAGGTTTATGGTATTTACGCCACGCAAAGTGTACAAACTCACTATCAATGCTACATCCTAATATTTGTGCATTCATTTCTGCAAAGCGCTCCTGCATATCAGAAAAGCCAGCAATCTCTGTTGGACAAATGAATGTAAAATCTTTTGGATAGAAAAACACAACCAACCATTTTCCATCATAAGTTTTGTTGTCAATGGTTTTAAAAGCGTTTTCTAATGTTAGGTGCTCAAACTGAACACAATCGTGTGCTAACAAGCTGAATTCTGGAAACTTATCACCAATCTTTAACATTGTTCTCCTCGAAAAAAACTACCATTTACACAAACATGTTACACAAAATGGAAACATGTGTAAAATTTGTCCCGCTTTGTAAAAATAGCATATACTCTGCGCTTGATATCATGCGTTGTATGTTTTTTTGCTGAAATCTTGGTTTTTTACGCTAAATCATACCTGTGATGATTTTTTGATAGTCTGGCAATTTTGCAACACATCACTATTGTGCATGTAAAAATAAAAGTATATAATAGCAAAGCATTGTTAATAATAATTATTGAGTGGTTATAGCAAAATTGTATGTAATTTTATATTTAAGTGTGATTGCATTGTGACATAGTTTATTTTGCAATGTATACGATAAAAATAAGTTATTGAGTAATAATGATTATTATCATTATATTTGTAAAAGATGTGATAAACAGTTGTTTAATTTTTAAATATACAAAACAGATGCATTTTACACAATTGATTGCGGTAGTAAAAGAATGTAGAATCTGCAAAAAGGCTTTTGGTATTTTAGATGGAACACGTTTCCGGCGCGTTGATTAAGCAGACTGTATTGCAAATTGAAAAACTTGAAGAGGAGCGTGCTGCAACTCAAGAACAAATAAGGGATGTGTTTACTGCGGCTAAAGCAAATGGTTTGGATGTTCAAGTGTTGCGCAAGCTTATAAGATTGCGCAAGCAAAAACCAGAAGAAGTAAGCGAACAGGAGGAATTGTTGGAATTATATAAACGAGCTATGGAACAAGCATAATTATATAGTGTTTGATGCTCAATTTGTGTATAGCGTTGTAACATGGTAGGATTGTAGTATCAGTTAATTTTTGTATAAAAATGGCAGGCCATTCGCAATTTAAAAATATTATGTACAGAAAAGGCGCGCAGGATGCCAAGCGTGCCAAAATGTTTGCAAAGATAGCGCGTGAAATAACTGTTGCTACAAAAATAGGTGGAAGTGATCCTACAGCAAATCCAAGGTTGCGCTCTGCCCTTGCAACGGCTAGATCGCAAAACATGCCAAAGGATAATATAGAGCGTGCAATGGCAAAGGCACAGGCAAACGACACAGCAAACTATGAAGAGGTACGGTATGAGGGGTATGGACCTGGTGGTATTGCTATTATTGTGGAAGCGTTAAGCGATAACAGAAACAGAACAGCGTCAGAAATTAGGTCCGCATTTTCTAAGCTTGGAGGAAATCTTGGCGAAACTGGGAGTGTCTCGTTTTCCTTTACACGTATAGGGATGTTGCGTTATGAAAAGTCTGTTGCGCATTATGACAAAATGTTTGAGTATGCTATTGAAATAGGAGCTGACAATGTTGAGGAATTTGAAGATTGTGTCCAAATTACTTCTTCTGTTGAACAGTTTTCTACTGTCCGTGATGCGTTTACAAAAAAGTTTGGTGACCCTTCGGAAGCTGGTCTTGTTTACGTTCCTAACATGACAACAAAATGCCCAGAGGAGAACAAAAATACACTCATGAAATTGCTAGATGCACTGGAGGATAATGATGATGTGCAGCATGTTTATACAAATTTAGATGATTAATTTTGAGAAAAAATTACATGATATTTTGAATAAAGCTGCTGATTTAAAGCAAAAGATCGAGAACTGTGTTGATTTTAGCAGTGACGAATATACAAAAGCTGCAAAGGAGTTATCAGAGCTGGATGAGGTTTGTAAAGAAGCAAACAATTACTTAAAGATAAAAGATGATATTAGTGGCCTTGAAGAATTACTTCATAGTGATGATGTTGAGCTAAAGAATATGGCAGAACAGGAATTGCAAATTCTGCAAAAAGAAATATCAGATGCAGAATTGCGTTTAAAAATCTTGCTACTGCCAAAGGATAGCGATAGTGAAAAAAATGCAATTTTAGAAATTAGAGCAGGAACTGGTGGCGACGAGGCTGGGCTTTTTGCAGCTGATTTGTTAAAGATGTACGAGTTGTATTCCAATATAAAGGGATGGAAATTTGAGGTTTTATATATTAATGAGAATGGCATAGGATCGATTAAAGAAGCGAGTATTAACATATCTGGCAAAGGCGTGTTTGCAAGGCTAAAATACGAATCCGGTGTGCATAGAGTGCAACGTGTGCCAGAAACAGAAGCATCTAGCCGTATACACACGTCTGCTGCAACTGTTGCTGTCTTGCCAGAAGCAGAAGACTTTGATGTCAATATAGATGAAAAAGATTTGATAATTGACACATACAGGGCTTCTGGGGCTGGTGGGCAGCATGTAAATAAGACAGATAGTGCAGTGCGTATTACACATGTTCCAACAGGTGTTGTTGTTGCAATGCAGGATGAGCGTTCGCAGCACAAAAATAAGGCAAAGGCGCTAAAGGTTTTGCGCACAAAATTGTACGAAGCGCAAAAACACAAAAGCGAGAGCGACAGAGCGGAGAGCAGGCGTTCTCAAATAGGAAGTGGAGACAGGTCAGAGAGAATTAGGACGTACAATTTTCCACAGGGGCGTGTTACAGATCATAGAATAAATTTAACACTATATAAAATTGATAAAATTATTACAGGTATAGCATTAGATGAAATAGTCGATAAGTTAATAGAGGCAGAACAGCTTGAAAAACTAAGTATGAATGAGATGTAGTGCTGTTTATACTTGGATACGAACTAAAATAAAAAATAGAATAGTTGGTAAGCTGCATACAAAAAAGTGGAATATTTTTGGTAGTATACTAGGGTATAAAGTTACAAATGATAGTGAAGTAGCAGAATAAATTTAATATTGTACAAGCTTTGTAGTGTTATTACGTATAGAAATATAGTATCTGGAAAATTGAGGATAAATAAAATGCCACACTGTTAATCATATATAAAATGATAGATGATATAAAGTGGTGTGAAATTTGCAAGTATAAAAACAGAATAGTTGTAGTATAGTATATAAAATGGTAGATGATATAAAGTAGTTGAGAAGTAAATTTAATATTGCGTAGAATTGTAAAGTTATTACAGAAGTAAAACAGAATAGTTCTGTATTGAGCATATAATAGATATAGCAATGTTATTAAGTTTATGTATAGATATAGATAATTTAAAACAGATGAAAGAATAAAACTAGTATTATATAAATATTGGCAAAATAGTAGATGTAGTATTGTTGTTAACCCATGTATAAAATTGCAGATAACATAGAATAGTTAATTTAGTATTGTATAGAATTGCAGCTATGGAAGCAGAATAAGTAAAAAACTGGTATACATGAAATGCAGATCCATTATTAAGTTATGTGTAAAAGTTTTGGATTGTCTAGAAATTTGTAAAGCTTTATATATTAGAGGGCAAATACAATTCAGTATGTATTACGGATAAAACATACCACGAATAGTTTGTTGCAGATGTTTATAAAAAAACAGGTTGACACACAAGCAACTGCAAGTCTTAGTGTGGTGTCAACCGACGGTGAGTGTATCACTTTTATGTCAACTGCACAACTTTGTATAATGCAACGATTATACGTTTTTATATATTATTATAATTTATTTTTTTAAAAACTATTGTAAAAATATAGTATGTCTTCAATAAATTGTAAAAACATAAAAAAATATAACACATTTTTTAGATATATTATGTCTCAAATTTTGAAGAAAAATTATTTATATTATTTTATTATAAAAGTCAAAAAGGAGTAATTATTTTGCATATTTACGAAAACTTATTAGCATAAACAATAAATTAAACATAAAGTTTGTATTTTATTTTGCTTGTACATATGTTATACTTGCGCTTTCGCTTTTAGATTTCTTACTCTCTTGCTGAATGGAGCAATGTATGTGTAAAACACAGGAACCAAGAATATTGTGAATATTGATCCAATAGTCATTCCAAAAACAATGACCACGCCGAGCGGGATTCTAATTTCACACCCAGCGCCAGACGCGATGGACAAAGGAATTGAACCCAAGACCATTGCAAATGTTGTCATCATGATAGGGCGTAGTCTTCTTCTGGCGGCTTCTTCTATTGCCTCTACGTGGTTTTTCCCCTGATCAACGAGTTTATTAGCAAAATCAACAATCAATATTCCATGTTTGGTAATAAGTCCTATAAGTGTTAAAAATCCTATATTAGAGAACACATTTATAGTACAACCTGTGATAAATAGGCCAATAATTCCTCCAATCAAGGCTAAAGGCACAGACAACATTATAATAAACGGATCGCTCCAGCTTTCAAACTGTGCAGCCATAACAAGGTATATAAAACTCAATGCTAAGAAGAAAATCATCATCATAGTATTTGATTCTGTTATATATCTCAGCGTATCTCCTGTAAAGCTAACGACAACATCATCTGGCAAATTCTTTTTTGCAATGTCTTTGATTCTTCCAATTGCATCTCCCAAGCTGCACTTGTCTGACAATATCACGTGTACAGAATTTGCGCGCGTACCGTTGTATCGCAAGATAGAAACTGGACCAGATTTTGTACTAATTGAGACAAATTCAGAAATAGGGACTAAGAATTCTTCACGCTCAGTATGTCCTTTGATACGCAAGGTGCCAAACAATCGCTCTATGTCTTGTTTAAACATTTTGTCGATTTCAACAGAAACGTCATACATTTTGAAGTTCTTCTTAAAATGCGATGCAACGGATCCTCGCAATAATCCGTCTATAATTCTAGCAATTAATTCTGGGTCAATATTTAGTGAAGACGCTTTATTTCTGTCAATTTCAATTACATAGTCATTTGCCTCACTCCTATCGCTAGTTAAGATACTTTGTGCAATTTTACTGCTTAACATAACGCTAACCATGTTTGATGTTAATTCTCGCAACTCTTTGATTCCCTTGTGTCCGCGTACAACAAAATCTACAGCACGTGAATCTGATCCACCGCCACCGCTGCCAGAATTGAATCTTGCATATATTCCAGGTACTAGCATGTAGCGCTTCTCAATTTCTTTGACAACCTCATTAGCAGATTTTGTGCGCTTGTCCTTTAAAATAACCCATCCCTTAAAAGTTGGGTTGGTTATTGTATAGGAGTTGGATTCTACCTCTGGTATTTCTCTTATTAACTTGTCTAATGAATCAACATACCTTTGCGTATACGTCAATGTAGACATGTTTGGGGCATGCCCACTTACCTGGATTAATCCATTATCTTGGTATGGTATATCCTCTGTATCAGCTATCATATATAGGCCTATTCCAGCTAATGCCAGAATACCAGCGCCCATTGCGTAAGAAAAACGTTTATGAAGGACATAATTAAGCGCTTTTGTGTACACAATATCAGTGTTTTTTAATAACTTTGTTGTGTCAATTATTTGAGATATACGAGACATGATCGATGATTGATTTGTATTATCTGCCTTTAATAATTTTGCACACATCATTGGAGATAGTGTTAATGCTACAAATCCAGATAGTAGAACAGAACTCGCCAAAGTAATAGAAAACTCAGTTAACCATCTCCCGGTCACACCTTTTGCTAGTGCTACAGGAGCATACACGGCGCACAGTGTCAAAGTCATTGCAATGACAGCAAAACTTACCTCACGTGTTCCTTCAATAGCGGCTTTGTATGGTGTAAATCCATTTTCAATATATTTATGAATATTCTCAAGAATAACAATAGCATCATCAACAACAAGACCAATAGCCAGCACCATACTCATTAATGTCATGTTATTAATACTAAAATTAAACGCGTACATAAATATCAATGCACCTATTAGCGATACAGGAATTGTAACTAGAGGTACGATTGCAGCACGCATAGAACGTAAAAAGAAAAACACAACAAGCACAACTAAAAGCACGGCTTCGAATATTGTTTCATAGACTTCTTTTAGAGAGTTTTCCATAAATTTTGTACTATCATAGTCAACAAGCAAGTCAACACCTTCTCGCAATTGTTCTTTTATTGTTTTGATCTTTTCTTTTATGCCTCTAGCAACGTCAATAGGGTTTGCTGATCCTTGTGCAAGAACGGAAATACTGACAATTTTTTCACCATTAAATTTGGATAATGTATTTCTAACAGCAGCATCAGGCTCAACATTGCCAACATCTCCAAGACGAATCACCATATTGTCCTTAGTCATGATAGGAATATCAGAAAATTCTGCAGCATTTTCAACCTTGGCTGATGTAGCAACAACATATTCTCTATCTCCATTTATAATTTTTCCACCTGGTAGTTCTACATTTTGTCTACGCAAGGATTGCACAACATCAAGTATAGTTAAGTTATATACTGCAAGTTTATTTGGATCAAGCTTGATATTCATAGTATGTTGCCCTGCACCAAAAACATGCACAGCAGAAACGCCACTGACTGCTTCTAAATCGTGTTGAATTTCATTTACACCAATTGTGTATAATTCGGCATCTGTTAGGCTTTTACTTATCAATGCAAGTTCTATTACTGGTATTTCGCTAGTGCCTGAGCTTCCTTTTAAAACAGGTCTCTGCGCATCCTGAGGGAAACGCCCTGTGTATCTGTCTAACCTATCACGTACCTCGTCTTTCACTACATTGATACCAACACCAGGCGCTATTTCCATATGCACAGTACTTTTCCCAGTACTGCTTGTAGATGTAATGGAGACTATGCCGTCTATACCGGCAATTGCTTCTTCTATGATGCTGGTAATCTGCATTTCTATAATTTCTGGACCAACACCATGATAATCCATTTCTATTTTTATGTAATTTTGTGACACATTTGGATACTGTCGCATCTGTAATCTATTGCCAGTAACTAGCCCAAGCAAAACAACAATAAGTGTCATAACCCATGCGAATACTGGTCGATTAATACAAATTTCAGAAATTTTCATACACTCCTCCGGTATATTATTAAGTTTTTTAATTAGTTACTTGTTCAGTTTGCGCATTCATGTCATTTAATATCTGTGCTTTTATGCCGTCAGACAATTTTAAATGTCCAGCAACAACCACAACGTCTCCCTCCTGCAATCCGTTAACAATCTCAACGTAATATCCGCTTTTGCTCCCAACAACAACACGCTTGCGGTAAGCTCTGTCTTTTTTATCAATAACCCAAACATAATCTATAGAACCTTCCCTGGCAAGCGCATCCTCTGGTATAAGTATAACACCAGTCTTTTCTCCTATAACTAAAACAACATTGGCATACAAGCCGTGTTTTAGCAATTGTTTTTCATTGTCTATAGAAGCTTTTACAAAAATGCTATGGTTTTTTTGATCAACAGCAGAGTCAACAGCTTGCACCACTCCAGAAAACGTTGTATCAGGATACGCATCTATATTTACATTAACAATTTGTCCACTGTCTACAGAGTTTGAATACCTAGCTGGTACCATAAACTCAACAAATACTGTGCTTGTATCAACAATAAATGCGAGCTCTTGTCCTCTTTGTACTAGATTTCCACTTGATATTTTCATGGTTCCTATATAACCATCAAAAGGTGCTTTAATTACTGTTTTTGATAACAAATCTTCAGCCTCTTCAAATCTCGCTTTTGCTGCCTGCAGCTTAGCTGTTGCTGCGTCATAATCTTTAAGAGGAACGGCTTTTTTTTCATACGCACTCTTTACTCTATCATAATCTGCTTGTGCTAATTTATACTCAGCTTCTGCCTGTTCTTTCTTTGCATTAAACTCTACATCGTCTAATGTAATTAATTCATCGCCCTCCTTAACGTAAGACCCTTCTGTAAAATTTATTTGCTTAATCTTGCTATTAATTTCTGCCTTTAGCATAACTTCTTTACATCCTTTTACATATCCAATGGAGCGCACTTCATCTTGTGTAGTGCCAACAACAGCTTTTGCTGCTTCAACGCCAACAACGTAATCTTCCATAGACATGTTGCGTGTTTTATCCTCACGCATCACAATTTTGCAAACACCTATCAGTATTCTATTTACTAGGCGTGTTCCTCCCCATATTCCAATAATGCAAGCAACAATGATTGATGCTGTCATTATAGGTTTCTTTTTCCCATTATTGGAAAGTCTAAATAAAAAATGGCAAAGTTTCTCTGTTGTTGAATCTAGTATTGCCTTAAATTTATTTGGCATGATAGTACTATATAACACTTTTATACATTCTAGCATAAATGCTTAATTTGGCAAAATTTTGCAATGTTTTGTTCAAATTTATAAAAAAACTTGTTTTTATCAGAAACGGATATAGAATGATCTTATGGGGAGAATAAAAAAAGAGTGTAAAAATGTTTACAAAAAGTGTGATTATTGCTTTGTGCTGTTTGCAGTGTTTTGACATATATGCAAGTAATAATGCAGCATCTGAAACACAAACTACAGAAGATGATAAAGAAAATGTAGATTGGCAATTTTTAGGATCAAATGATAATTCTGGAAAAGAAGTGAATGAAAAAATATTTGCTTTATTAAAAAAAATACATGAGGCTGATAAAGAAAATGCAAAAAATAACAATGAACGTATAAAAAATATTGAAGAAAAACTTGCAGAGCTAAGCAATAAAATTGATACTATCTTGATGAATGCAAATATACAGACAACACAACAAGAAAATAATACGCCAGAGAATACACAACAGAAAGGTGGAAATAATGTTGTAGATGGGCAAGAGGTTGCATCTGAACAAGAAGCTATCGTTTAGTGAAAATTATGAAATTGTTAAGAAAATGTATACAAGGTTTTGCACTTATAGAAGTTGCAATTGCTTTGGCAATTTTGGGCGTGTTATCTATTGCGGCTGTTAAGGGGTTGTCAATGCTGGATAACGCAAGAATGGATAAACAGGTTAATACTGTTTCTGCTATCGTGGCAGCGTACAATATGTATATACAAAGTTATGGTGATGAAAATAGTGAAGAGATAAATAATTTTATTCATGAGCAAGTTATGATTGATAAGTCTATTGATGTTGATACTGGGAATAAAACAATTACTATAACAACAGACAAAAAACATGTCGAACAAATGTTTAAAAAATTACAAATGTGCTTAAATACAGAGCAAGTTACAAAAGGTGAGGATAGTGCAACAATAACAGTTACACTGTCGCCTGGCGCATAAAATATCTGGGATTATCATTAATATGCCCACCATACAGTGATCAATTTTTCTCTGCATGTTAGTAACTAGCATTGGATACAACATCTTGTTTTTGTACAGACTTAACAGTATTTATAAATTTCTGCAAAACTATTTGTATTGTAAAATATTCACAAAATGTTCTTAATAAAACATCAACACTGTCCCACTCAGTCTTCTTTCTGTGCTGAATAAAAGCTGTAATATCTTCACCAAATTGAATTGACTATATTTTATATCCTCTTCCAGTTTTATCATATCAAGCACCACTACATGCAAACCAATGCTTAAGTAGTGCATGCATCAAGAGAAACAACCCAAACAAAGTTTGTTTCATATATATTGACAACAGGTCTTATCATCAGTTTTTTATCTACAATTGCAACGGGGACATTTTTTGGGAAAATACATCCTTCACCAGATGTTGTTAACAATTCGTCAGGTTGAAGTTTTGCATCTTGATAGTTTTCTATTTCGCATATTTTAAAAATCCCACGTCCATCTCCTCCCAATATTAAACGAATACCGCTTTTTGTCTTTACAGAAATGCGAAACTTTGGATCAAAGATATGCACAACGCTGGCAAACTTACTGCCAACGTGACCAACAATACCTACTACTCCGTCGCATGATAAAACTGCCATGCCATTTTTTATATTGCCATTTCCTGTAGTAATAATCATAGGCGTTGAATATGCACATCCTTCAAAACCAAGCACCTTTTCAACTGTCTTAGAGTATTCAAAATCATAAACAAAGTTTAGCGCATGTTTTAAATTTATCATTTCTTGTTTTAAGGTATTTAAATAAATGTTTTCCTTTTGCAAAGCAACGTTTTCAAATGTCAATCTTTTAAGCTCATTCTGCAGTCTTCTATTTTCTGCAACATATTCCAACATCTTAGAATGGAATATCATGACATCGTCACAAAATAATTTTGTTTTAATACTAACTTCGTACAAGTAGTTATACACTGTCTGTCCAATTTTCTGCGAAAAAATAACAATACAAGAAGCACATATTGCAAAAAAATAACTGAGAGAATGCTTAAAAAACACAGAATATCTAATTTTCATTGCATATAAAAAAAACTTATTCTGCCTTTTAAAGCCTGAAACGCGTAACCCAAAGAAGCCGAGTAAAAAATCTAACACCTAATTCTCTCACACAACAGCGTCACACAAGCACATTGCATATAACGCTTTAAAAACACTGGCAGGAGTGGAGGGACTCGAACCCCCAACCGACGGTTTTGGAGACCGTTACTCTACCAATTGAGCTACACTCCTAACGTATTAATGATAACACATAAATCAATAAATTTCTTTACCTTTCTGTGTATACATTTTTGTGTACGTCTGTGGGCGCCCATTTTCGTACATTGTCTCTGTCATTTTCTCTCCATTTGGGTAATATGTAATTCTTTTTCCACATATTAGATCATTTATATAAAAACATTTTTCAGATATGCCACCACCATTTGTTTTAGGAAAATATGCAGTATATTCTCCGTTTTTAAGACCGTCTTTATATGTAAATTCTATGATTTTATCTCCAAATTCATCGTACGATGCGGTATATCCATTTAAAACACCGTTTTCATAATTTGTCTCAAATTGCAAAACACCGCTTTCATAAAAGCTCATCATTTTTCCATTGGGATGATTTTCTTTATACTCGGCTTTTAGTGCAATATTGCCATTTATATGGTAATTACAAATATATCCAGAAATCATATCGTTTTTATATTCTATTTCTGCTATCAGTCTGCCTGTAATGTCAAATGATTTTAAAATACCTTCACGTTTTCCATTGACAAAATTAATAATCAGCTTTCCAAAATCTGTATTCTCTACATACTCACCAGAAAAATTATCATCAATAATCATAAATTATACCAACCGCGAGCATAACAAAGAAACAGCAGCTTGTACATCTGGGCTTTTTATTTGTGTAACTAATTGTACAATATCCATATATAGCTTTGCCGCTTGTATTGTTTTTGCTTTTTTACATGCTTTATAAGCAAAAAACTCAATCAATTCGTAAAAATCACATAAATCATCTTGTGTAATAATTTTTGAAATATTAGAAATATTTTTGTCACACAAAAATTTATTAAAGCATTCTACAATTTCATTATTATTAACAAAACTGTAATCACTTTCGCTTTTTATATAGTATTTTTTACATCTTGATCTTACAGTTGCTAATATTGTATAGAGATTGATAGTTGTCAAAAATACAAAGCAATTTTCAGGCAATTCTTCCAGAGTTTTGAGAATAGCATTTGCTGCGTTTGTTGTCATAAGATCAGCTCGTTCAATTATAACAACCTTATACCCACCAAATTCTGCTTTCATTGCTACAAATTCTGATACAAACTTTACTTGCTCTATAGAAATCACATCATCATTTGGCTGTATACATAAGAAATCTGGAAAAGCGTTCGCTCTAACATTGCTATCATTCTTTAAAATCCTGCAAGCAATTGCGTACGCACACTCCCTGTTTGCATTATGTCCAGCACCATAAAATATAAAAGCAGCCATTCTACCAGTGCAATTGCAATCCAGAAGAACTGTAACATAAAAATGCGTAAATCGCCATTAAACATATGTCATTTGCGCTCCAAGCCGTTTATTATTAATTTATAAAAAATGTTATTAAAACTTATCGCAAAAATAGTTTTAAATAAATAAGGTATAAAAAAATAGTATTGACATTGTTTAAATATAGTAGTAATACAGCGCTGCGTTGTTATATTTACGGTACAAAAATGAACAAGGTTGTATTAGTGCTAGCTGCTGCTTGTTGTTGTGGAAATGGTTTTGCAAGTGGAATAAGAACAGCTTTTGTAGAATCATGGGTGAAGTTAGGAGAATTATTGGATAATGCTGCTCCTGACGACAATGAATACAAACAGATGGGTGAATATAGATGTTCTGCTCTTGGTAAGGAAATGCTTGTGTGTAGGTATTCGTGTTGGCGTCCTGTCGTGAACAATAACGAAGAGTTGCTGGAAGCTACAGTAAAGGCACGTGATGAAGCTACAATGAGATGGCGTGAAGTGAGAAGTGTGTGGTATGTGAATATGTGTAAAAATATGGAGAATGGTGAACCTGATATGGTAAATGCGGTTGTAGACACGATAAACGATGTTTGTGACAAGTATGAAACTATGAAAACGTGGAAACTAGATGTAGAGGGGATTGTGAACAGAGAAAGCGTGGAAGAATATAAACGTAAGATTGAGGTTTTGAAGGATTGTTGTAATGAATGTTTAGAAGAACGTTGTGAACTCGCGAGTGAATGTGATTGGTATTATTGTGGCACGCAAGAAGGAAAGATGGCGAAACGTGCTCAAGGAGGATGGTTGAGCATGTGTTATTCTAGTATGAAAACTGCTAAAATGTTGTTTTCCAGAGTATTTTCCGTGGAGAATGTTGGATAGGCGAGAAACGGAAAAACAAAAGGTGTAAGTTGAAATAAAGTGAGTGAAAATAATAATGAAAAACTAAGATATACATTGTTGCGCACTGATATTTGTGTGCACTTAAGAAATTTGGTTATTTTGATAATATTTGGAAAATTTAAAAATAATACTTTGATACAACAATATTTTGACATTAATTACAATATTGTGATAGCATGACGCGGCATTGTATATTCAGAAAATAGAATGAAAAAGGTATTATTATTGTTGGTTACTATGTTATCTTACAATGATGGGAATGCATCAGATGTTGCGCAAAATGCTGCGCAATATGAAGAAAAGAGAAGCGTCGTTTTGGACAAGCTTAACAAAGTTGAAAGTATAATAAGGGAAATGTCTGCCAAAGGTTTATTACCAAGTGATGAGTGCTGGCAGCTTGTCAAGGATATACAGGATCATGGTGTTGGTGGGGGTTTAAGCATGATAACAGAGCGGGATAAACGCGCACTTAGTGAGTTGTGGCTAAAATTGTTTAGCGGAGATGTGCTTGAAGAGTGTATTGCGAATAGGCTTGGAATAAATTGGGGCAGTTTTGGTAAGATTGCAAAAGCAGTGAACGAGTTTTTGGATGCACGCGATGAATTGCTGAAAGAACATGATAGAGAGGAATTATTTTGCGATGGTTCCAAAATGTGTGGTGTGATGCAAGACTTGACTAGTAAGTTGCGTGAGATGCATGAGATAATGATGATGTGTGAGGAATGGGAAGAATTTGAGAAAAAATTTGACAAACGTGTATATAGGAAAAATGAAGGGAGTATACCTACATATTATACATGTATTAGTATACCGTTGGAGAAAAAGAGAGGTGGGTTTGGTTGTGATGAAGTTTGCTGGTTGCAAACAATAAAGGTGGTAGAGATTTGTGACCCGAATAGCGATGCACGTTTGCAAATATACAGAAGATTAAAAAATTTGTTTGAGGAACAATGCACAAGATGCGGTGTTATATGAGCTGATACTAGTGACGTTTTGATTTAAAAAAGTTTTGCATTATATTTGCACATTCATCTTCGTATAACCCACCAACAATATTTGTTGTATGTGTGGAATTATCAAAAATTCTTTTCCCATGTGTGATGCTGCCTGTTTTTACACTATAAGCACCAAAAAAAATATCTTTGATTCTAACATTTAATAGTAATGATGAACAAAGTATACATGGTTCAAGAGTTATATAAATACTTGCGCTGTCTAAGTATTTGTTAGAAAGAATTTTTATGGCATCTGTTATAACCAAAAATTCCGCATGTTCAAAAGAATAAGAAGAATTATTTGTTAATATTGATATAATTCTATCTTCAACTGCTATTGCTGCACATACTGGGATATTGTTTGAGGACTTTGCACATTCGATAACTTGGCGCATAATACTACGAATATACATAGCTCTATATTGATTTCATTAGGTTTAATGCTTTTTCTATTTGTTTATTATGCTGCGCACGTGTCATATAATGCATCTCTTTGGCAGCATTTTCTACAGCAAGCTTAACAAGTTTATTTTTTAGTGCATACTCAACTCCATGTCGTATTTGCATGATTGCGCGCTCGCCTTCTGCTTGTTTTTGTGCAAGTATTATTGCTGTTTCTTCATTACTTTGTTGCATGATTTTTTCTGCTTGTTTATGTGCGTGCATTATATTTTCTTCATTCATAACACTAATATTGTGCAATAAAGTATTTAGCTGTTTTAATTTATGTTCACTCTCTATTTGTTCTTGCTCAACTTGATCAATAGCATTAACAATGGAAGCTATTTCAGCATCAATTTTTTTTGATATGTTACTTTTGTAGTACTTTATAAGTATTACAATCATACCAGCAAAACTAATACACAGAGATAGTTCTACGCTAAGCATTGCAAAAACACAGCAACTACTTTATACTGTAGCACTTTATTAAATACCTATCAATGCAAAATATGGTAAAATTATAGTGTTAGCATAGAGCATCTATTATATGGAAAATGTTGTTGTTAGGTTTGCGCCTAGCCCAACTGGTGTCTTGCATATAGGTTCTGTTAGGACTGCGTTTTTTAATTGGTTATATGCAAAACATAATGGTGGAAAGTTTATCTTGCGCGTAGAAGATACGGACAAAATGCGATCTACTGATGAAAATACGCAGCTCATTTTTGATGTTATGAAATGGCTTGGGCTAAGTTATGATGAAGTTTTTATACAATCTGCGCGGATAGAACGTCATAAAGAAGTTGCACAAAAGCTTGTAGAAGAAGGTAAAGCATACTATTGCTACTGTACACAAGAAGAGTTGGAGCAGAAAAAAGCACAGGCGTTGGAGGATGGTGTGTCGTATAAATATGATAGGAAGTGTAGGGATGGTGTGCCAGAAAATGCTGATAGTGCAGACCCAGTGATTAGAATTAAGTGTCCACTTGAAGGTGCAACAAGCGTGAATGACCTTGTGCAAGGAGAAGTGCAGGTAGATAATGGGCAGTTAGATGATTTTGTGTTGCTACGTTCTGATGGCACACCTACATACATGTTGTCTGTGGTTGTTGATGATCATGATATGGGTGTGACACATGTTGTACGTGGAGATGATCATTTGACCAATACATTTAGGCAAATTCAAATTTACAGGGCGTGTGGATGGGATATCCCTGTATATGCACATATTCCACTTATTTATGGTGATGATGGTACCAAATTATCAAAGAGACATGGTGCTGTTAGCGCAGTGGAATATCAGAATTTAGGGTATTTACCGGAAGCTCTGTTAAACTATTTGTTGCGTCTTGGATGGTCGCATGGTAACGATGAGATTATCTCCGTTGAACAGGCAATTGAGTGGTTTAATTTTGATAATGTAGGAAAGTCACCAGCACGGTTTGATTTAAATAAGCTAAATAATGTGAATTCACATTATATAAGAAATACTGCAAATGACGAGCTGTACTTGCGTCTTGAAAGTTTTTTTGAGAGAGAGATTGATGATGAGCATAAAAACATTATTTTAGCCGGTATGCGTAGTTTAAAAGAACGTGCAGTAACGCTTGTTGATTTGGCAGAGGCAGCTATATTGTATGCATATGGGCCTACACAGTATACAGAAGAATGTATCAAGTATCATGACGAAGAGCATCTAACATTGACGGGAGAGTACTTAAAGTATATTAGTGGAAATGAAAATTATGATGAAGAAGCACTTTTGATGATGGCTAGGACATTTGCTAAGGAGCATGATACAAAACTTGTTGAGATTGCGCAGTGTTTGCGATGTGCGCTTGTTGGTAAACTGGCATCGCCAAGCGTTTTTGAAATTATGCAAAATATAGGATGTACTGCTGTAGAAAAGAGGTTTAATGATTACAGGAATTGGGACGGATATAGTAGAAATTAAACGCATTGAGCATGCGATAGAAAAGTATGGCGATCGTTTTTTAAACAAAATTTTTACCAATAATGAGATTGAATTTTGCAAAAAACGCACCAATTTTGTACATTCATTAGCAAAAATGTTTGCAATTAAGGAGGCTACAGGCAAGGCGATATCTGATATGAGGGGGATAGGATGGCGTGATATAGAGGTTGATCATGATAAATTTGGTAAACCAATTGTGTTATTGCATAATAAAGCAAAAGAAAAAATTAAGTCATGTACAAATATATTTGTGTCAACAAGCGATGAAAAATTGTATGCTACTGCTTTTGTTATAATAGTTGGTAAGTAATTGTCGCATTACAAAACATTTTGTGATTATGGTATGATGTTTTTATAGTCCAGCTTATATAATTTTTATGCAAGCAAAGAAAGAAAAAAAATTCAGGCTGGGTGTTGGAATGGTTATCGTGAATAACGATAAAAAGGTTTTTGTAGGACGAAGATCAAGCATCAATACAAAGATGGTTTCTTGGTTTTTGAAAAAGCCTTGGCAGATGCCGCAGGGTGGCATAGAGCCTCATGAATCACCCATTGATGCCGCAAATAGAGAAACACTTGAAGAGGTTGGTATACAAGGATTACAGGTAATAAAAGAAACGGATGATTGGTTGCGGTATGTAATACCAAGAAATTTGCGTAGACAAAATGCGATGTTTATTGGACAGAAACAAAAGTGGTTTTTAATGAAATATGATGGCCCGGATTCTGACATTAACTTACGGTATACAAATCATAGTGAGTTTGATGCCTGGAGATGGATGCATTATAAAAACGTTATTAGATTGGCCGTACATTTTAAAAGACATGTATATGTAGATGTTTTTAAGCAGTTTGGATGGTTTTTTAGGAGCAATGATTGAAAAAGATAATTAAGCAGTGGTGTGATGCATTTTTGTTTTCGTGCTCTGGTTTTAAAAGGTTGTTTTCTGAGCGTGCATTTAGGCAGGAGTTTATCTTTTTGCCAGTGGTGCTTTGTTTACTAGTTTTTGTAAAAACTTGTGCATGTAGTGTATATTTGTTGATTTCTTATGTTATTTTATTGATTACAGAAGCATTAAATACAGCTATAGAAATTACGATTAATCGTATTTCTGTAGAAAAACATCAACTATCAAAAGAGGCAAAAGACGTTGGTAGCGCAGCAGTAGCAATCGCTCTGGTTAATTTAGCCATATCTGTTGTATTTTGTTTAATAGAAATATTTCTGTAAAAATTGGATTTCGACTTATTTAACGGCTTATTTTTGTACTATGAGAAGTTTGCCTTTATTACAGTTTCACAGAGAACGATTCTGAAATGGCGTCTCCTACGGGAGTCGAACCCGTGTTGCAGCCGTGAAAGGGCTGTGTCCTAGGCCTCTAGACGAAGGAGACGTTGGCGGGTCCGAAAGGATTCGAACCTTCGACCACCTGATTAAAAGTCAGATGCTCTACCAACTGAGCTACGGACCCACTACACAAAGAGCTTACATAAAAAGTGCACTGCATGTCAATATAAAAAGTTGTGACGTCGTATTGATATATATCAAATGATAATTTCTGATAGATATAATTGACAAAATTGGCAAAAAAATATAAAATGCATCCTATGTTGTTTTCCAATATTTACAATGAGTATTGTAAGTTTACTTTGTTTTTTATTTTTGATTACAAATAAGTGTTTGTTGTTTTGTACGACTGCCGTGTCAGATGCAAATTTAATTAATGATAGGTTGGATACAAAAGCACTTAAAAAATTAAAAGGTGTTTTGCAGAGTAGAAAAACAAAGCATGTGGTTGAAACTAAAGGCGCAGTAAATGATGTTGAAGTTGTTGCGCGTGTTAACGATATTGCTATAACGATTAACGATGTTGTGAACTACATCAGATTTATGTTTTATACTGTGGGACGAGAATATGATGAAAAATATGCAAAAGTAATATACAAATATATATTGAGAAAATTGAAACGCGCATGCATGATTGAGAGTTTTGCTGCGCGTTCTGGAAATTTTATTACAAAAGCCGATGTAGATGCAGAAGTAAAAAATATGGCGACAGCAAACGGACAGAGTGTGGACGAATTTGTGGATAGCTTGAAGGCGATGCAGATAGATTACGAGATTTTTAGAGGGCACATCAAAATGCAACTGCTTTTTGGTGGTATACAAAACTCTCTGGTGAGAGAGGTTGAGGGTGATATAAGGCGAGAAGATGTTGAGCGTAGGGTGGCGTTTGAGACTGAACAGCAAAAAAAGTATCGTGTTAGATTGCTGATTTTGTCCGTACCGTATCGTAATGGAGATAGTAAACAAAAAGAAAAAATTGAATTAATCCGCTCTTTTATTGAACAAGGAATGTTAGATATTTTACTCAATAGTAGTAACAATGTTACAGATACTGGGATGGTTTCTTTTGATAGCCTTGATGAAAAAATGCGAAAACGCATAAAAAAATTGTCGGTTGGTGAATGTACGGAGGCTTATGTTGATGAAAATATGTATAAGGTTGTTGTTTTACACGATACTGCAGATCCAGGATGTGAAGCGCAAAGTAAAAGCACTTATAAATGTTATGAATGTTCTATTGTGTACCAGGGGGCGTTTGCGACTAGTAGTGACGTAAATGCTGCAAATTCTTTTGTAGAATCGTTAAATAGTGTTGATAATGAAGAGGGGTTTATTGAGGTGTGTAACAAGTATAATATAAAGTATAGCGAGATGGATATTGAGCGTCCTAGTAACTATTTGGTTAATGCTTTTAAACGCGCGCGTTTTATTATAATGCCAGCAGCGGATGATGAAGGTAAGATTAGGATTCTGTTTTTTAGAAAAAAGGTTGTTGATAAGGCGAAAGACGTTAGTTACGCAAAGTGTTATGAAGAGATGTGTAATGAGTTTGCTAGGAGAAAAATGCAACAGATAATGCGCATTGCAAAGGCGATGTGCACAGTACGAGTGGAGCAACGAGAATTACCATAGATTGTGTAAATATTTGTGAATACTTACATGATGTACCAAGCATTGTGTGGACTATTGTAAGTATTGTTTTATGCGGCTTTTTTATTTTATTTGCAGAAAAGAAGTTTGGTAAGATTGGATTATGTGTATATATGTGTATTGTTGCTTTTATTAGTAATGTGCAGATATTGTATGCAACTACGTATGAAATATTAAATATCCATGCTTTTTTAGGGACTTCTACTTTTGCATCATCATATTTAGCATGTGATATTCTGAGTTACAAGTATGGTTCTGGGGTTGCAAAGAAAGCTGTTCTACTAAGTGTAATAATGCAAATTTTTATTGTACTTAATATTGTGATAACATTTGCACATAAACCAATTGACTGTAAATTGTATCCAAATTTTAGTATTGATGAGTATACATTATTGAATAATATAAATGCCATAAAAACTGTGTTTTTACCATTACCGCAATTGTTATTTTCATCTTATTGTGCATACTTTGCTTCGCAGTTTACAGAAATTTATGGAGGTAAACTTATAAAGCGCATGACTTATGTAAAACATAATATATTACTCTTTGTTTCTAGCATTATTGTTGATACTTTTGTTTTTACATTTGTTAATTTTGTTTTGCTTGCTAGTATGCCTCTTAATCAAAATGATTTTGCAGATATCTCGTATTCTGCAATTTGTATACGACTAATTTGCAATTTAATTAATTCAATATTTTTTAAATATTATACAAAAGCAAGGATAAAATCTACAATATAGTAGTATTGCGTGCGTTGTCTATATATCGTACACTGCAATAGTTGGTGCGTAAAAGACATTTTATGAAAAATCCACAAATTACTGTTAATTTACAAGCTGTACGTAGTAATTATGAAATAATGATGAATAATTTCCCGTGTACTAATATAACAGCAGTTGTAAAAGATAATGCTTATGGGATTGGTGCTTCTCATGTTGTAAATACTTTGCTGGGTAGCGGTTGTAATGATTTTTGGTGTGCATATTTATCAGAAGCAATTGAATTACGAGAAAAATATGATGATTGTAACATTTATTTTTTACAAGGTTTTGATAAAACTGATATAAATATAATCAAGTCTTATAATATTATTCCAACGATTAATTGTGTAAGTGAGTTATATGACGTATTACAGTGCGATTTACCATATGTATTATTTTTTGATACAGGATTAAATAGGCTAGGTTGCAGAATGCAGGATATGCAAAAGATTGCTTCTATGGTAAATCCAGCAAATGTTAAGTATATAATATCGCATTTTGCATGCTCTGATATTCCAACCCATAAAATGAATAATGAACAATATTACAAATTTATACAGTTAAAACAATATTTTCCACAATCAAAATTTGGTATTTCATCGTCATTTGGTGCTTTTATTGACAAAGCATTTGCATTTGATATGATTAGATGTGGAGGTATGTTATACGGTATTAAATGCCAGACTTATGATCACCCACAAAATGTTGTTTCTATGAAAGCAAGTGTACTGCAACAGTATACAATACAAAATGGCGATGCTGTTGGGTATGGTGCAACCTACATTGCTAGCAAGCCGACAAAAGTTGCCATTGTTTCTGCTGGATATGGTGATGGAATTATGCGTAGTTTATCAAATAATGGGAGCGTTTTATTTTATTGCAACGATATACCATATAAAGCACCAATAATTGGAAATATTTCTATGGACCTTATGGCATGTGATATAACTAATATTCCATGTATTGATGTAGATTATGCCACAATACTTGATGATAATTATACAATAAATGATATGGCAAATGATGCTATGACAAATCCATATGAAATATTAATAAATATTATGAATGGCAAAAAAACTATTATTAATTATACGTAAATTTGTTGCATAAACGATTACGTCACTTAATAATAACGTCGTAAAAAACATTAAAACTGCTTGCTAGAATAATGTCATTATTATCATTTATCAGAAGACACTATTACACCATCAGATAATACAAATCTTTGTTGCATAGACGTTGCTAGCTTTGTATTGTGAGTTGCCATTAGTAAGGCGGTCCTGTATGTTTTTGTAAGCTGCAAAAACATGTCAAAAACAATTTCAGAGTTCTTATTATCAAGATTTCCTGTAGGTTCATCAGCTATGATTAGTTTTGGTTTATGTACAATCGCACGTGCTATGGCAACACGTTGTTGTTCCCCGCCTGATAACATATTTGGAAGCCTGTCACATTTTTTGTACAACCCAACGTTATTAATTGTGTCAAGAGCCAAATTACGTGCTACAGATTTTTTTGTGCCATTGATTAATAACGGCATCATAACATTTTCAATAACAGTAAAATCTTGTAATAAGTTATGAAACTGATATACAAACCCTATATTAACTCGTCTAAGTGCAGTTTTTTCTTCATCACACAAATTGGATGTATCGATACCATCAATAATAACAGCTCCACTAGTTGGAATATCTAGCAAGCCAGCTATTTGGAGTAAAGTTGATTTCCCAGCACCACTTTCTCCAAGTAACGCAACACTTTCTGTCTCATTAATACTTAAAGTAATGTCGTGTAAAACATCTGCTAAAGGAAATTTTTTTGTAATATTTTTTAAATATAATACCTGTTTACTCATATTTGATTTCTAAGATCTCATAGGATTTTATCCCACCAGGCGTTTTAACTTCAATAACATCTCCAACGCGTTTTGAAATAAACGCAATAGCCAATGGTGCTGTGATAGGCAATAGTCCATTTGGAATGTCGGCTTCATCGCTCCCAACAATTTGATAGCAGGTGACTTTATCTGTTTCACAATCAACAAACTTTACTGTTGCACCAAAACGCACATCATCTGCCTTTATTGTTGGTGTATCAACGATCTCTGCCAGACTAATTTTTGCTTCAATATCATTGATGCGTGCCTCAATCATGCCTTGCTTGTCTTTGGCTGCGTGATATTCTGCGTTTTCAGACAAATCGCCTAACTCTCTAGCTTCAGCTATTGCTGCTATAACAGCCGGACGCTCTACAGTTTTTAACCTGCGTAACTCATCTTGCATCTTGTTAAACCCACGTAGAGTAACAGGAATCTTATCCACAAGTTCACACAAAGAAATCATAGAAACCGAATTCTCTCTCATTTCATAAAAAAAGTCAATAGACGCTCATTAGATATGTGCAATCCAACACTTTATTACAATGAACGCAAAATTGTGCTGTGTGATCAATATTTAACCTTTTTGTTATTAATAAAAACATAAAAAATAATCGTTATTCATGGGGTTTATATATTGATAAAACTATTAACAAATTTTTTCAAAATTAATATTATAGTCTTCTTGCTTATAATTGTATTTAATAGAAAAACATATTGCTGTTCACATATCTTTTCTTACTTTTTCTTCTTCAATTTCTTCATGCTTGAGAAATGTACAGCCAAGTCCAACTAAGAAGATATCTGTTGCAGAAGTATGAAGAAATTCCACATAATATCATCACATTCTTTTGCTAGTATTGAGTTGAATCAAAAATAGCTGCAATTAATATCCACAGTCCATGCTCTCAATGCAATTAAAAAAAACAACAACGCCAACAGAAATGCTATCGCAAAACAAAGCCAAGTAGTTATGCAACTAAAAATAATACCACTTTTGACCAATCCTATCTCTCTAGGGATAATTTCCAATCTTTTTCAATCACTGCTACTCCTTTCTTAAATCATCTCTAATTCTATCAATTAAACAATCCAACTTGTCAAAGCAATCAACTAGCTGTCGCATCTTCTCCTCACTAAAATCCTTTGCTGTAACATGCAATTTAATCTTCTCTATTTCTGTTCATCTTTATTCAACGTGGATACCTCTTGTCCAATTAATTGGTCTTTGTTTTAAACCTGTACTTATATGCTGCAAATCCAGCATCAATTCGTACAGCTCTTCGTTACTAATTGGAGTTCTTGCAATTACGCTCTTGATATCTGCAATCGCCTCCACAATGCACGAGATCAAAAACTCGTTCGACATCTCGTTGATTTGTTGAGGACTTTGCCTCCTCAATCTCAGGTGCTTGTTTAGTTCTCGTACGCATTTCCACATCATCCAAAATCTTTGTGAAAAAGTGCAAAAAACAAAGAATAGAAACTGCAATAGGTTAATGAATCTTGGTGATGAATTGTAGCACCTACAAATAATGATGAATATATTGATAGATGGGCTTTGTAAAACTGATTGTTTGAGTGAAACTGAAATTAATTTT
>CALXQI010000012.1 GCA_944390585.1 uncultured Alphaproteobacteria bacterium
TCTCCCAGATTTAATGCCTGTTCTATCAGAGAACATGGTTGTGAGCTCGCGTATGATAGAAGACTTGCTAGAGCCGACAACACTTCTCACAAAAGCTGAAGCAGGAGATGATGGAACACACATGCTATCAGAGTTAAAAGAAGAGAAAGAAGCGCGGCTATCAGACCCCGTGATTCTAAAATTACTACTTCTTGCAGATGTTGAGGAGGATGATGGAGCTAGGCTATTATGAGCGCAAGAAGAGAAAGAAGACAGGCTGTCAGAATCAGTTCTTTTTCTAAAATCACTGCTAAACCCCACCTGGCACACAGAAACACATGTGCACAGAATCACAACAGACTTTTTCATAAACATCAACGTTATAGAAACCTTGCCGGGAATCACACCACATGTGTAGCGCTAACTCTAGTTGTTTCTCAATGCACCTTTAGCAACTCAGTTGCATCCCAACATCTCCACACTCACCTCTCCATTCGTGTAGATGCAGAAGTTATGTATTTGTTGTTTGCACAGCAACATTGCCGTCACAAAAGCGTAATTCAAACTTACTGTTGTGAATATCTGATTTTTTTCTTATAACACCATTTTTGTCATAAGCATAACAAAAGCCTTTACTCAATATTGTGAGATAAGAACTTTGTTCTAATCTATTATTTAATGTTGATAAATAATCGCTGTAATATTTGATATATATAACGTAATTTTTAAAGAAAATATTGCTATTATTTTGATATAACTGAATTTTTGTTTGTAAATATTGTGTTAATGAAGTCATGCGTACTGATTTTACATCTTTTATTTTGTTGTTAATAATAATGTTCATTACATTTAATAATTTATCACTATTATTGTGTAGTAATTGTTCTTTTATTTGAAAATTTGGAGGTATTATATGTATAGAATTAATGCATATTACATACTCATTTATTATATTTTTTATTAATATTAAAGATTTATTGCTATAATTTTCAATTAAATTTTGCATATTTATACAAAAGCCATGATAATATTGTACAAATTTATCAATACTTTGCATTCGTACTGTAAAATTAAGAACAATTTGTTGTAATGCCTGACATATTCTGTCTTTGTAAGTATTAATTGATAAAACCATTTCACTTAGCACAGGTGTGGCAAATTCTATCGCGGCGGTTGGTGTTGGTGCTCGTACATCTGCAGCATAATCTGCTAATGTTGTGTCTGTTTCATGCCCTATTGCTGAAATTACTGGAATTTTACTTTCATATATTGAGCGCACAACAATTTCTTCACTAAAAGGCAATAAATCTTCTACGCTGCCGCCACCTCTAGCTACAATGATAACATCTGGTTTTATTATATTTGTATTAAAAAATTGAACACCGTTTGCTATTTGTTGAGCTGCAGTATTTCCTTGCACATTTGCTGGATATACAAAAACTTTACATACTGGGTAACGATCTAGTAGTCTATGCTCCATATCTCGTATTACAGCACCAGTCGGTGATGTAACAATTCCAATAATATCTGGATATTTTGGTAATGGGCGCTTGTTCTTGAAATACCCACGTGCCTCAAACATTTTGCTTCTTTCATGTATTATTCTAAACCATTCTCCTTCTCCTGCTATATCGACTTCTCTTACATCAATCTGATACTGTGATCTTTCTTTGTAGACTTTGATGAGCCCGTTTGCAATAATATTCATTCCATCTTCAAGTTTAAAACGTAGTTTTACGCTTTTCCAACAAACTGCATATAATACAGATTTATCATCTTTTAATGTAAAATATATATGACCATTTGCATGAATTTTTAATCCAGATATTTCTCCCATGATGCGAATTGTGCTACTAAATTTCTCCTTGATTGCTGATTCAACATGGGTTGCAAGTTCTGTAACAGTATAAATATGCTCTTGCTCAACCTTTCTAGCAACATTATCAAACAAAGTGTGCATCATAACTGTAACCTCTCTGCTTTCAGCAAATAATAACACATGCTCATTATAATTTGTACTAAGTAGAATATAAATTTAACTGGAGTATATTTGTCAACTATGTTGTAGATTCACGTTTTGTTACAATACTGTCTATTATTCCAAAATCCATAGCTTCTTGTGGCGACATAAAGTAGTCTCTTTCCATAGCTGCTTCTATTTTATCTAAATCATTATTTGTTAAATCTGCATAAATTTTGTTTAACCTTTCGCGCATATTTAAAATTTCTCTAGCATGAATTTCTATATCTGTGGCTTGTCCGCGTGCTCCTCCAGATGGTTGATGTACCATAATTCGCGAATTTGGTAATGAAAAGCGTTTGCCGTGTGTTCCTGCTGCTAGTAATAAAGATCCGGCAGAACATGCCTGTCCTATGCACAATGTTGCAACATCGCACTTTACATAGTTCATCGTGTCGAAGATGGAAAAAGCAGAAGTCACAACACCACCTGGAGAGTTAATATACATATGGATATCTTTTTCAGGACTTTCTGATTCCAGAAATAGAAGTTGTGCACATATCAATGAAGCCATTTCATCATATATCTCACCGCTTAAAAAAATGATGCGCTCCTTTAATAGGCGGGAATAAATGTCATAAGAACGTTCTCCCCGACTTGTTTGTTCTACAACAATTGGTACAAATCCAGACATCATCTAAAAACAAGAAGTATATACTATCATCAGAGCATGAATAACGTAAAGATGCAAGGCCTATGTGAAATTTTTTTGCAGGTTTATAGATGGCAAAGGTGAATACAATAATAAGATAAAGTTATATAGATATAGAATTTTGCAAATAATTGTGATATCTAAAACAGCAAAAATCAATTGATGTGCTTAATCTATTCTTAATAATACTATTAGCGAGGATGAGGTTGTATCTCTGTACGGTGTAGTGACCTTAGAGTATTGTTTATGCCAGTACTATTTGCTTTATGTATAGCGAGTAGATTAAGACTGGGTACGATAGATTAGTCAAAGGCCTGCATGTATCCATGTTTTAAGCATGCAATAGTCCAAATAAATCTTGCTAATCCAAGGAACTTTATAGTTAAAAAAAGTAATTGATACGTAATCAACTAAGGATGGCAAGAAGTGCAAAAATATTGTTCTTATAGAATGCATGCGCTTTCTGATACGGCAAAAAGGGAGTTACACTATGGCTAGTATTCTAAAAAATACTGCATAAAACCAGAGAACAAATCAAATATTATCGTAGTCTACTCATCAAAAATCCTCAAACATTATCTGGTGAAGATAACCTTCAGCATGCCTCATTAATCCTTGTAACGCTCCTCTGCTATCTACACACAAACGTCCTTCCCAACGGCCACCAGAAACAAACACATCTATATCCATGTAATATCTACAATAATATACTGTACAAATACTTGCTTATATAATTCTAAAACGCATTTTCTAAACTTTGTTTAAGATTATTAATCACTCATATTCACTATGTATCTAGTATGCAATCCCAAACACTCATGCAAATTATTCCTTTATTAGAGTGTGCAACAATATTTGGATCTAACAAATTTTACTAGAATCAAAATTGGTATAATTAGCAAGAAAGTGACAAATATCTAGTATTTATCCATAAAAAGAAACTGTACACATCATGATCACAATCTTATCTAACACTACACAATACTATCATACCACTATTCCATTCTCCCCACCAAATACTTGACTACAAATATCACGTGCAATATACCAACACATCATTACATCATTTTTATTCTTTATATACTCACCATTCCAGCATCCACCAGAAACAAATCCATCCACACCTATATTAGCTTTCTCAACCTCCGCATAACATTCAACAGTTACCTTCCATCTTCGTACCATTTTTGTTAATTTATCCACTCTCTCCCAAATATCAAACTCATCTTCTACTTCTCCCACAAAACCAAACATCTTTCGCATTGCTTTTCTACCGTACGCCATTGTACATTTCATTCACTATATCCCACAACTTATGTATTTGTTCCCCAATTTTATCAATAGTTTTAAAACCACCACTGTCCACAATTCTTTTATGTACATATTTCTTTACTATGTTTGCTACTTCATCATTTGGATTTGCCCTTCCAATAGCACGTACTTCACTACCATTACATTGTTTTTATGTCAATACTGTTACAGTAAAAAAAGTGTAATATTGTTTGACAACAATAGTAACAATATTAAATACTGTATATAGCAGAAATATTAATGGTCATGTCTTGGACAATTTTTAAATATTTCATCGATATTCATGTTTTTCTTTATCATTTCCCATATAGGGCTCATTTTACGCAATTTGTCTGCAGCTATTTTTAAATTTGTCATGGCTGTTACAACTTCACTTTCTGTTGTATATTTTCCAAAAGAGAATCTAAGAGAGGATTGTGCAATATCTGGCGCAATTCCCATGGCATCCAGGACATGAGAGATTGTAAGCTTATTTGATGTACATGCTGAACCTGATGAGACACATACGTCGCCAATTTCCATCATCAGTGCTTCACCTTCACATCCACGTACACTAATGTTTAAAATGCCTGGATAAAAGCTTGTCTCTGACCCGTTAACGTATACCTCATCCATATCCTCTGTCATACTGACAGCCAACTTTCTTAAACGGGAGATTCTTTCAAAATCGTCGTGCATTTCCTGTTTTACTATTTCTGCTGCTTTGCCCAAACCAACACATAAAGGCACAGGAACTGTCCCAGATCTTATACCGTACTCTATATCTGGATTAGAAAATTTTTGCATAAGCAGCTTTCTGTGTTTTTTCTTATAGAATACAATACCAACGCCTTTGGGCCCGTATATTTTATGTGCGGATGCGCTGAGAAAATCTATATCTAGCGCCTTGACATCAATATCAATTTTCCCAAATCCTTGTGTTGCGTCTGTATGTAATAAAACGCCGTGTTTATGACAAATTTCTGCAATTTTTGCAACATTTTGCAAAACTCCCGTTTCGTTATTAACAAGGCATACAGAAACAATTGCCACATTATCACTTATTGCGTATTCTAATTTTTGTAAATCAACAATGCCATCGCTTTGAACATCAAGTAATAGCCAGTTATTTCTTTGGAACATATCAATAATACATTTATGTTCTGTTTTAAAAGAAATAGCTTGTTTTTCTTTTACTGCACGTGTAATAACAATATTGTTTGATTCTGTTGCACCGCTTGTGAATGCGATTTCATCAAACTCTGCATTAATTAGATCAGCAACTTTTTGCCTAGCATCCGATAGTGCAAGTAGTGCATCTTCCCCGTATTTATGTATTGAGCTTGGATTACCAAAGTTAGACGTAAAGTATGGCAGCATAGCATCTACAACACGCTTATCGCATGGTGTTGTTGCTGCGTAATCAAGGTAGATCATATTTCTCGCGTACAAAACACAGTAGAAGTATGTCACAGTTTTCCATTTTGGCAAAATTTATTAGTATACATATTTTACATATTAATGTGTGTATACAGCAAGTCTAAAACAATATTTATGTGTTATTTGTTCTTTCTATAACAGTAAACAGCATTTGTTATAATCTTCGTATGAGTTATTATCAATTGCTTCAATGAATATGTTTTAGTATTAGATGTCGTTTCTGTTTGATTTGTACTTTCTATATTGTTTGTTTCGCTGTTTATATAATTGTTTTGATTTTTAGTAACGATATCGTTATATAATCTATCGATTTGTGCGTGATCTATCTGTGGGATTAAAATAGACTTTACATTGCACATAGTCTGATTAATAACACTGTATACATCATTACTTTCAAACTCAAATACATAGATATTTCTCCAATTGTAATCTTTAAATATTTCTAAATATTTGCACAAAGCAGATGCTAAATTTATTGTAATGCATGATTGAAATGATCTGCAAAATGGAAGTGTAACTGCTATTATTGTACGGTCATTTTATAATGTTTCATATGTAGATTGAAGTGCCAACTTATTAAAATGTATATTTGGCAAAATGTTATTAAGATTTTCTATTTCTGAATAACTATACAATAGGTAAGATAGTATGGCATGTGCAAGATCATATATTACGCTATTATCTTCTTCAATATCATGCGTTATATTTGATGATTCAGAAATTGAGCCGTATAGGCGTTTTATGGCTTTATCACTTATAGTAGTATGTTTTGCTATATCAATACATTTTTGTACGTGTATACCATTCATTGTGTTTAGAATAGAATCACTATAAATATGGTCTTGATCATTAGAATGCTCACATGCATTGCAATATGTTAGTATGGCAAGGAAGATGCTTGATATTTGTAATATGTGCATATTGTAAAGACAATAAGTTATATAAATATATTAATTAAAAAATGTTTTTGTTACAATATATATTTTAATTAATTATAAACAATCAAATAATGTCTGATTTACAAATCAATGTACTAAATGTATTTTGCGCGTATAATAATCCCATAAATTATGGAGTTGATATGAAACGTTTTGACAGTATTTCTGCTAGATTTTTACTAATACTTATTACGCCAACTATTTTATCGCAATTTGTTTTTAGTTATATTTTTTTAGGACGTTATATTGAAAGTACAACAAAATGTATATCAAATATGGTTGTTGGTGAGATAGTTGCTTTAAAGAATGCACTTGATAATAATGAACAAAATATTAATAAAATAGCGCAAAGTATGAATATGGATGTTGTTATACTAAAAAATACATGTGTAAAAAATATAAAAACCAAATATAATGCTCGTGTTCAAAAAACACTGTATAGGGCATTTGTAAAACATAATATTTTTGATGTATTTATAAAACCTGTGCGTAAGATGATGTGTGTATATATTAATGCACAAAATAATGCTGTGTATAAGTTTACTTTCTGTAAAAAGCAGATATATGGCAATATTACATCAGTAGCTATTATTTGGAGTGCTATCTCAACAATAATATTGCTTTTTATTGCATTTATTTTTTTAAAAAACCAAATTAGACCAATAAAAAAATTAGCTATAGCCATCAGAGATTTTGGTGATGGCATTGATTCTAATGAGTATACGCCCAGTGGCGCAAAAGAAATTTTACTTGCAGGTAATGCATTTTGTGAAATGAAAACAAATTTTAGAAAACTACTAACAAAACGTATCAATACACTGGCTGGTATTTCTCATGACCTAAAAACTCCATTGACAAGAATGAAATTGCAACTTGCGCTAATGAAAAAAAATAAAGAAACAGATGGGCTAAGTAATGATGTAAATGCAATGATTGAACTTACAGAAAGCTTTATGGAATACTCTAGAGAGCAGAATTTTGAAACGTTTACTTGCTTTAATCTGTATAATTTTTTACAGACAGCTATAACAGGCACATCTTTTCAAATTTGTATTGATGGTGATAGATCTATACTAGTTTATGCAAAGAAAACAATGTTGCTTAGGGCATGTAATAACATTATTTCAAATGCGCAAAAGTATGCAACACAAATGTATATTTCGTTTTATAAAGAAGATAACTTTATTGTTATATGTTTTGAAGATAATGGTCCTGGTATAGAAAAAAATATAATTGCAGACATTTTTGAGCCATTTGTTACAAACGACATAAATACAACAAACCGTACAAAAAGCTCTGGTCTTGGCCTTAGCATAGTACACGATATTATAACAGACCATGGAGGAAGTATAACTGCAGAAAATTCAAAAAATTACAGCGGAGCAAAATTTACCGTAAAACTACCATCGTGCAAAAATAATCAACAATAAAAGTCTAATGATAGATTTCTGCTTTATCCTTGTCTTGCTTTAAATTTTGGTACTTGCTTGTTTATAACATAAATGCGACCGCGACGTTTTACCAGTTTACAAGCTCTGTGTCTGTTTTTTAATGTTTTTAAAGAATTTGCTACCTTCATCTCTAAACCACATAAAACCTTGGATAATGATACAACATAACGCTATGTTTAGCAATAGCTAAGTTTTAATTAACAAAGTATGCATTGCTGTTGCCAAAATTATTGCTGGTATAAACGGAATTGTTTTTTGATAAAACAAACATAACAAAACACCAAATATTCCACATTCAGTAATAAAATAGTACCAGTTATCGCCAACTATAAAAGAACTACCAAATATAATAATATAATCTGCAATGCCAAATGCCTGTTTATTCCTGATTTTGTACAGTAGGCCAATTAGTGCAAAAATAATAATTGGCCATGGAGAAAAACTATGCGAGATATGTATGCAAAGGCAGACATATAAAATACAAATAACTATATTAACTTCTTGTTTTTTAAGATCTTGAATGATCAATAGTATTGAAATAATTATAAGCGCAGTATAAGAAAAATACATAAAATTCACATGTTTTTTAGATGTTATCAGATTTTGCGTAAATAGTGTTACAATCAAGTGTGTGCTACAAAAATGGATATGCAATGTTAAGAGTTGGAATTAATGGTTTTGGTAGAATAGGGCGTATGATAGTGCGTGCGTTTTTTGCAAATAGGGAAAATTTTAGTGATGTACAAATCGTGTGTATAAATGATATTTCTCCAAAAGATATGAATATACATTTATTAAAATACGACTCTGTACATGGTTTTTTTGATGCAAATACAACAGAACATGGCATAAGTATAGGTGATTTGGAAATAGAAATGATTAGTGAACAAGATCCAAGTAATATTAATTGGAAGAGCAGAAATGTGGATGTTGTATTAGAGTGTTCTGGACGTTTTACAAAGAGGGATGATGCAGCAAAACATCTTGTAGGTGGTGCAAAGCGTGTCATCGTCTCTGCTCCATCAGACGGTGCAGATATAACAGTTGTATATGGCATTAATCATACAGAAATTACTAATGATCATATAATTTTGTCAAATGGCTCTTGTACAACAAACTGTATTACACCTATTGTTTATGTACTTGATAAAGAATTTGGAATACAGCACGGATACATGACAACTGTTCATGCGTATACTGGAGACCAACGTTTATTGGATACGGCGCATAAAGATCCAAGGAGAGCACGTTCTGCAGCGATGTCTATTATTCCAACTTCAACAGGCGCAGCAAAGTCTGTTGGCCTAATATTAAAACATCTTGCTGGTAAACTTGATGGTTGTTCCGTAAGGGTTCCTACACCAAATGTTTCCCTTGTAGATTTTGCGTGTGTTTTAAATAAGGATGTTAGTGAGCAAGATGTCAATGATGTAGTGCGCAATGCTGCAAGTGCGCTAAAAGGTATTTTGGGGTACAGTCAAGAACCACTCGTATCAGTTGATTACAACGGAAGAACAGAGAGTTCTATTTTTGATGAAACTGGAACAAGAGTAATAGATGGAAAGTTTTGTCGTGTTATGGCTTGGTACGATAATGAAGTTGGTTTTTCTAATAGAATGCTTGATGTTTGTCAATATATTGCAACAAAATTACATTGATACCGTTGCATTAATGTATAAAAAGTATTGCAGAAAGCAATAGTAATGTTCTCCTGCTTGATATTTTGATGCTGTAATATACCTAGCTGCCTCTGCAGCAAAAGCCTTATGCTGCTTCGCTAGTATGCAAAGATCCTTTCGTTACTGGCAAGACCAAAAAATTCTTTAGTATTGTTCTCAGTTATTACTCCATCAAACGTTCTAATAATTTTGTTGCTACCGACAGCAATGAATTTGCCTCCAATATATTTAATACAGTTCTACTACAAAAAATTAGGTATGATATACAAAATGTGTTGCTCAGTAAAGTATTAGCAGATCAGCTATACTGCATACTATTTGATTTTTATATTATCATGATATTACGAAATAAAAGCATTGCTGTAACGTATAAAATATAATACAGCAGAAATAATTGATAATATTGCGGAAAGCCATAGCAATATTTCACCTATAAAAATTATGTGTGATATACAAAATGCATTGCCTAGTAAAATTGTTGACAAAGCAACCATTTGTAAAGCTGTTTTCCATTTTGCAAGATGTGATGTTGAAAACTTTATTTTAGACGCAAAGACAAAATCACGTATATCAGAAATAATAACTTCTCTACACAAAATAATACATGCAGGAATCATTGTAATGCCAGAGATTTTTTGAAATATACCTATACAAAAAATGGTTGTTACAATTAGTACTTTATCCGCCATTGGGTCTAATATTTGTCCTATTAATGTGGATTGTTTATATGTTCTTGCTAAGAATCCGTCTAGAAAATCTGTCACACAGCAAAATATAAAAATAAATGATGCTAAGATATCACTAATCTGTGTATTTGTGAAAAATAAATACACAATCACAGGCAATAGAAATACTCGCGAAATAGTTAGAATATTTGGTGCATTAATAATTTTCATATTACCTTTTATTTAAAAATTCATAGACCAAAGAAGCATATTTGTAATTAAACCCTTGAACATGAACTATATCTTCAATAGTAGCATTTCTTATTGCGCTTACAGAACCAAAATGTGCAAGTAATCTTTTTTTTCTGACATTGCCAATACCAGGTATAATATCAAGTAAAGATTTTTTCATATTTTTATTACGTGTTTTTCTATGGAAATTTATTGCAGTTTTATGAGCTTCATCACGCAAAATTATTAAAAAATTTTTTAAATCTTGATGATCATTTAAAAATACCTCACTACCATCGGAAAAGACTATTTTTTCATCTCCAATACTTCTGTTGTTTTGTTTCGCTATTCCAATAATTTTAGTGTTAAGTCCAACAATACTAGATGCAATGCCAAGCTGTAGCTTACCACCATCAACTATTATTAAGTCTGGTTTTTCACTAATGCTTTTTGAACAAAATCTTCTAGTTAATGCAAATTTCATCATTGCTATGTCATCACCTCCAGCTGCTATCTCATCACTAATTTTGAATACTCTGTGCAATTCAGGCCTAATATTTCCGTCTTGAAAAACAGCCATGGCTGCACATGCATTTTTTCCAGAAATGTGGCTATTGTCGTAAATTTCTATTCTATTTACGGATTTAAGCCCTACAAGTGCTGATAATTTACTAAGCTCATTTGTATAATCATGTTCATTTTTTAATTTTGCTTGGGCATTTTGCAAGCCAAGTTCTACCAATTTTTGATATTGTCCATTAACTTTATCAATCACCTTTATTGCCAAAATAGATTTTATATTTTTTGATAATTTTTCATTTACTACTAAAATTCCTGGCTTGACTGTATATTGATAAAATTGTATTAAAAATTGTTCTAAAATATTTTCTTCTGCCGCATTTTTTATAACAAAATTTTCCGAGCCAACATTCCTTCCAGATCTAAAAAATGTAACATTAATTACAGAGTTTAGTATAACTATAACATCCATTGATGCCCATTGCTTAATTTCAGCGTATTGCTTTGATTGCACTTGGTTAATAGCAATTATTCTATCTCTTAGCATTGCAGCTCTTTCAAAATCACATTTTTCAGCGGCTTGCTGCATTTCATTTTGTAAAATATTAATAGCAAAAGTATCATCTCCAGCAAGAAGTTTTTTTGCAAGAGCAACATTTTTTGCGTACTCAGTAGAAGAGATTTTATTTGCGCAAGGCCCAGAACAACGTTTTATAAAGTACTGTAAACATGGCCTTTTAACATTATTAAAGTAGTTATCTGTACAAGTTCTTAACATAAATATTTTTTGAATTGTCTTTATAGTTTCGTGCATTGCTCCAGCAACTGGATATGGGCCAAAAAGATTTTTAACAGTAATACTTGTTGTTCTTTTACTCGTAATTCTTGGGAAATTAGAGCTTTCATCTATAAAAATGTATGGATATGTTTTATCATCTCGCATTAATACATTGAAATATGGTCGCATTTGTTTTATCAAGTTGCTTTCTAATATTAGCGCCTCTTTTTCACTTGCTGTAATAATAAATTCTATATTTTTTATTTTAGAAATCATCATTTTTGTACGGTTTGGCATATTTTGTATACGCGTGTATGATAGCAACCTGTTATGTAAATTCTTTGCTTTTCCAACATAGATTACTGCTTTGAATTCATCTATCATTTTATACACACCTGGATAATTGCCAGCAGATTGCGCTGCATTCTTTATAATTTTTATTTGTTCTTCAAACATTGGTATTCCCTCTATCATTTACTTGTATTCTATAAATTATGACAAGTACAGAACCACTATGTACTGTAATGTTAACAATATCATTTGCTGCGCGATTTGAGCAAGAAACGTATCCGGGGAAAGAAAGGCATGTATTATTAAGATCCCATTTCAATCCAGTAGAAGAAACGCATGCAGAAAATCCTATTATTGATATTTTTGTGTCTGGTTTAACTTTAAGAGATATGTATTCATCAACAACATAAGCTATGATAAATTTATCATAAACACAACATTTATTACGGATAATAATATTAAAATTATTTAATACATGATCCAAGCAATCTCCATTAACTCCAGAGATAATTGCTGGCATAAGTTTTTTGCTTGTAGCAAAATGAATAGCTTTTTCAAAATCAGTATAATTTTGATCATAATTAGTAATGGTAGTGCATTTTACTTTGTTAATATCAGTGCTATCAAAATCTCCAACAACAAAATCTGGCGTAATACCTATACCTTGGAGTTTTTTATATGCACCATCAGCTGCAATAATAGGCAAATTTACGTTACGTAAAAAACATATATTCCCATTAAGATAAATGACTGATTTGCAATTTTTAAATAATTTATTCATGACAAAAACTTTCTGTATTCATTGTTATAGCTTAGCTCAGCATGTGTACCAAATGCGGTAACAGTATTCCCAATATATAGGATTTTATTACAATATACAGTCATCATTGTGTCATTTGTTACTAAAAAAACAGTAGAACGTTTAGAAATAAAATGTACAAATTCCATAAATAATTCTTTTGATGAATATTTTGCAAAATTTGATGGAGATTCCATAACAACGACTTTACTTTTGCGCAATAAAGTCCTTGCCATTTGTATTCTAATCATCATCTCCTGATCCATTGTTGATATATGCTTATCAAGCGCATCAGATAGTCCTACATTATCTGCTATGTTTAAAATTTTCTTGTCACTAGTATATGGAGCTGATATTTGCAAATTTTCCATTACTGTCGAATCAATGATACCAAAATCAGTTTTAAATACAGAAAACATATTGCGTAAACTATTTGTATCAATGTTGTTAATATTAATACCAGCAATATAAATATTACCAGATTGACATTTATAAAATTTAAACATTAAGTCAAATAAATAAAAAGCAGATTTTATGTTTTCTCCAGTTACTGCAACGCTTTCATATGGCATAACAGAAAATGTTAAGTTATCAAAAATAGGTTTATCTGAAGTTAGTGATGGGTCATGAAAACACACTCTATGAAAAGCAATAAAAATATCACGTTTAGAATCAATTTTGTTTGTTTTATTTGTATCATATTGGAATGTATAATCAAATAAAAAATCTTTATTAATTAATTGCTTCCTAAAATTTAAAAAGTGAAAACTTGATTTAGCAAGCAAACAATACATAAAAACACACGAGATTAAGGGTATAACGTATTTGTTGACAATTGGTGTTATACTGTCGTAGCAATCCGCAATTATATACGAAGTACAAGCTATACAAAATATAATGCATAATAAGATAAACTGTTTCCATAAATAACACGCAGAAAATTGTTTAAACTCTTTATTTAACAGTTTTATATTACTTTGTACACTTTTTGTCATAGTATCAGCTGCACCAAAAAACTGAATACCGCGTACTGCAGATAAAATGCTATTACAAAAATTACTGATAAATACTGCATAATTTTGTGTTGTGTTTTGGAAAACAATATTACAAAAAAACCATACGATTACATGCATAATGGGAATAATAAATGCCATAAAAAATAAAACACGGTATTCAACAATAAATAAAGTCACAATAAGCAAGATAAAACACTCCCCGTATGGTATAACTTTGGCAAAAAGTTCATTAACACATTTTTCGTAAAAATCAACGTATACCATAAACGCATCACATTTTTTACTAACATCCTCAGGTGAAATAACATTGTTGTCTACACGTACTGCATCTTTTGTAAAGTCATTTATTAACTGGGCAGAGTATTTTTTTTGTAAAATTACAGTAAAATATGTGTTTAATAAATAAAAAACAACAAAAATAAATGCACTAGCAATTGATGCGTAAAATGCAATACCAGTTTCATCATAATCAATAAAGCAAAACTGAAATGCTCCAACAAACGCAAACGGTAGTAAGCATAAACAAAATATAATCCTCAAGTAAATAGAAAACAAACTCACAAAAGCAAATTTCTTTTAGCGGCACATACTACAATAATTCTATCAAAAAACACTACAATATGCATTGCCAGCAAATTGGTGGAGCCGAGGGGGATCGAACCCCTGACCTCTACAATGCCATTGCAGCGCTCTCCCAGCTGAGCTACGGCCCCTCCACAACAATGTACCACATTACTATGTAGCAGGCAAGGGCTGAATAATATAGAGTAAAAATACATTATTAAGATTTTGTGTATCAATTAAAATGATTTTTTTACATCTTTAAAATTATCTGGTAAAAAGATTTGTAGAAGTATATTTGGAGCATTACACGATAACTGCGCAGTTTGCTTGATGCAAGAATGTATAAAATTTGCATGTTTTGTATCGTCCACCCTATAGGTTTTTTTTATTTTTGTTCCACTTTGTTTATACCCAATAATTTCTCCTCCACCACGTATTAGTAAGTCTTGTTCCGCAATTTCAAAGCCATCATTACTATTTCTAATAATAGATATTCTTTTGCGTTGTATATCGCCAATATTATCATCGTACAATAAAAAGCAGTATGATTGTGTATTGCCTCTGCCAACTCTGCCGCGTAACTGATGCAATTGTGCAAGTCCAAATTTTTCTGCATTTTCTATTACTATTAATGCTGCTTCAGGCACATCAACACCAACTTCAATTATCGTTGTTGATATTAAAATAGGAGTTTTCCCATTAATAAAATTTTGAAATACAGAGCTTCTTTCGTTTGTATTCATTTTACCATGCATTATAGAAACTTTATCGCCAAAGATTTGTTGCATATACTCAAAACGCTTTATAACACAAGTATAATCTAATTTTTCACTCTCTTCTATTAATGGGCAGACCCAATATACTTGTTTTTGCTTAGAAATCATATGTTGTATTGTTTCTACAATTTCTGAAATTCTAGAAATAGCAAATACTCGTGTAATAATTGGTAATCTTCCACTTGGCTTTGTTTTAATTGTTGATACTGCAACATCACCAGACATCGTTAGTACTAATGTTCTTGGAATTGGTGTAGCCGTCATGCTAAGTACATGTGGAATATTTCCCTTGCTAATTAACTGCAACCTTTGATTGACACCAAATCTATGTTGTTCATCAACAATAACAAGAAATAGATTATTAAACTTTACAGATTCAGAAATGATAGCATGCGTGCCAATGATGATTTTAAAAATTCCAGTTTCTATACCGTATAAAATCTCTTTTCTTTGTTTGCCTGTTTCTGATGATATAAGAATACATGTGTAATTATAATATTTTGCAAAGTATTCATAATGTTGCCTAGCAAGCAATTCTGTAGGAGCAAGAATCGCTACTTGATACCCGCTATCAACGGCTAACATTGATGCAAGTAAAGCCACAACCGTTTTCCCAGACCCGACGTCTCCCTGTACAAGGCGTGACATACGTTTGTCTGATTTTAAGTCATTTTCAATATCATGCAGTGTATTAATCTGATCATTAGTTAATTGAAACCCAAGATTTTGTAAAACTTTATTATATAATTCTTTTTTATTACTAATTCTTCTTGTGTTATCACATTTATTTGCTAATTTAGTTGCTATACTTTCTGCATAACACTCATCAAAACATAACCTCTGTAAATAAGGGCCATCAAGCGTAATGTCAGAATATTTGGTTGGATGATGAATTGCATGAATTGATTGTTGAAAAGAAAACCACTTTTTATCTTCCATTATTTTTTGCGGTATCCACTCTTCTATATAACATTTGCTTAATATTGATAATGCATTTTCTATAATATTAGCAATTAAAAATAAATCTATTCCTGTAGATAAGCTGTAAATTGGCTTGGTTTTAACTATAGAATCTGTAGTTTTAGATACCTCTTCTGGGTGCATGATTTCAAACATACCGTTATTGTCTATCCCAAGTTTTCCGCATATAGCAACTGGCATGCCAATTTGTATACGGTGCTTAAAATACATCGCGGCCTTTGCATTAAAAAAGATTATAACAAGTTCTTGGCTAGCAACATTTCCAAAAACACGCATAGCTATTTTCCCTGTTCTTCTTTCTTCAATATACGTTGGTGTAAAAAGGACTATTACATTTCCACCTATATCATCTATCGTTAAGTTTTCAACAACTTTTCTAATCAGCACATTACAAGGGAAAAACAACAAGGCATCAACTATTCTGTTTCCAATTAATTTTTTAATAATTTTTGTACGAGATTCGTATTTTTTTGAGATTATATTTTCAATATCTGCAAAGATATCCATAATATTATCCTGAGATAGCAGCTTGTATGCGTTTTAAAGACTCTTTATTCCCTAATATTTCTATTATTTTTGCAATATTTGGACCAAATTTTAGCCCTGTTAATGCTATACGCAGTGGCTCTAAAATGTATCTGTTTTCTAGTCCTGTTTTGTATTTAACATTATCCAAATCATCAATAATATCATGTAACGCTTGCTTTTCTTCTTTATTAAATTTGTATTCGCAATTAAAATTCTCACTAAAAATCCATATCCACTTTGTATATTCTTCTACATTTTCTACATTTTGGCGTACGAGTTCAAAAATATCTCTTTCTATATTTATGCCTAGTGTAGTAATTTCATCATATGTATAATTGCGTACTACTTTTTTGTTTAATTTTTTTAATTCATTAACATCAAATTTTGGTGAATTTGTACTAAATCTTGTAATGTCAAAATATTGTACTAAATCTTCCAATTTTGTGAATAGTACAGGATTAAGATTGCTACCTAATGTAGCAACCATGTCCATTATTGCCATTGGCTCAATGCCTGATTTGCGTAATTCATTTAATCCGACACTTCCTATGCGCTTAGAAAACTGTGATCCGTCAGCGGAAATCAAAAGAGACATATGCCCGAATTTTATATTTGTTGGCTTGCTTGCAATAATGTTAAGCATAGCAATTTGCACTGCTGTATTTGTTGTATGGTCTTGCCCACGAATTATGTGTGTAATATCAGAATCGCAATCATCTATAACTGACGCAAATGTGTATAAAAATGTGCCGTCTGCCTTAACCACAACTGGGTCGCTAACATTTGCTAAATTATATGAAATTTCTCCTAAAATCATGTCACTCCACGTAATTGTCACATGTGGCAGCTTAAATCTCCAGTATGGCTTTATCCCACGCTTTTCTAGACCATTTTGTTCATCAACTGTTAATTTTAAACAAGATCTATCGTATACATAAGATTGACCACTAGATGCTTGTTTTTTTCTTTTAAATTCTAACTCTTCTTGCGTTTCGTAACATTTGTATAAGTATCCGTCATTAATTAGCCGTCTCATAACGTCACGATATCTATCTAGCCTTTCACTTTGTCTAAAAAATTTATCATGTTTAATTCCAAGCCATTCCAAATCTTTGAGTATGGCATCTTCTGACTCTTTACTTGAGCGTGTTATATCAGTGTCATCTATTCTTAGTAAAAAATTTCCACTATTTTTTTGACAAAACAAAAAATTAACAATCGCTATTCTTGCGTTTCCTATATGCATTATTCCAGTTGGGCTTGGAGCAAATCTGACATTGCAATGCACAATTATTTAACATTTAACACCGACACAGAAAAAAATACCATATAACATAAAATTAGTTAAGACGTTAATGAAAAAAGAATCAGAGGAATTTTTAATTTCTTAGCAGTAACTGTAATTTATTCTGTTATTTTGCTTTTGCCTTTTCTGCTTCTGCATCTGCTATTATTAATTCGTTTTGATAATCATAATTTTGGTTATAACAATAACTGTTCTCTGTTGACAGTATGTTCTCACACAATGGTTTTTCAAATATTATTTTATTTGCATTATTAACTATGTTGTCTGTATCAATAGGTGTGTCATGATAGAGAATTCTCGACACAGGAATATTGTTTTCGCTAGGCTGAACATTAAATACAAGTGTTTTTGTATCTAGCGCATTGGCAAAAGAGTGTACCATGTCACGCTGCCATTCACAATTTTTGCTAATTTCTGTATTGTCAGAAGAAACTTTTATTTTACCAAAATCATCAATCTTGACATCATCTCCTCCATTCTTACCATTTTTTGCTTTGTTTGAGTCTTTTTTATCTTTTTTAGATTTATCAATTTTACTTTTAGTAATTTTCCCATCAACAACAGAAGTCGCTGCGTGATCTTCGTTTCCTAAGAGGAAGAATTTTATTGCACTATTAAAAGTTTCCGAAGAGTTTTTGTCTTTATTCTTTTGTTTCTTTTTATTGTTACTATCATTTGCATTGCTTTTAACATTAACTATTTTTTCGAAGATTATAGGGTTAGCAAGTGCATTTGCTGTAAAGCAAACTCCAATGTTTGCAGCAAACCGATAAATTGCTTTGCTTCCATGCACAGCTTTTGTATGCGTGTCAAACCACGTAGCACGGTTTTCTGATAGTGTTGTCATATTAGTTGTATTCTTATTCTTAGATTTTGTAGAGTCTGAAAACTTCGGATCACAAGTATCGCCGTGCGAATGTTGTGCCGATTCAAGAACTTTTGTTCCAACCTTACCTTGTATGCAATTTAGATTGGCTCCTTTCTCTACTTTATAGTCTTTGCCATAAGTTTTTGCAAATCCAAGAAGAGCATTCACTACATTCTCTTGAAATTCTTTGTTACATGTCTGAAACGTAGTATCAACCTTGTAGTACTGATTAGTAAATGGTTGAGTAAGTGCAGATTGAAGTTGTTGTGTCTTTCGCGCCTCTTGTGCATCTTGTGTTAGATTTGCAGGGAATAAACTAATTGTATAATCATATCTGTTTTTTAATTCCATGTGTTGCATTAGAGTATATCCATATGTGGCAGCTACAGTATCGTCTTCTCCAACGTCTGCATCTCCTCGTACTAGGAAGGTTACTTCTTGTATGTCTTTATTACCACCTTTTTTAGCTTTCCCTTTGCTTTTTTTCCCTTTTTTATCATCTACTTGTACTTGTTCTAGATTGATCACAGGATCTGCAAGTTCTTCAAATGCATCTTTTATTCGCTCTAGTATTTTGGCATCAACAACAGGGAGAGGTTGGCTTAATTCGTCACCTGCTGAAGTGAACATCTGCTCCAGAATGGCGATATTTGGCTTACCCAAAATGAAATCTGCAAATTCTATGCAAGTATTAAAGCACATTTGTTCTACACAAAAATCACTGATTGGAATTTCATGAACATCAGCATTCTCAAATGACCTTTTAGTGGCTGTATGGTTCCTAGTGGCACTTTTCCCCTTAAAATACTTTTCTGCTAAATTTACAAGATGTTGTAAATAATCAGCAATAAATGTACCTAAATGCTGAATTTTGCCGACATTGTCATTATTAACTTTTATCTTGTTAATAAACCCCTTTACTTCATTTAAAATGTCCCATGTTGGATTGTCAACGGTTCTTTCTTTTGGTAGCATCATTGCTGCAATAAAAGCGCCAATTGACGTTGCAATCTCAAGAGCAGGGACATCAAATATATTTTCAGTAGCAAAATTCCTTTGATCAAGACTCAATTTTACATAAAGTTCATTTTGATTGTTTGTTATTCTCTTTTTTATATCTTGATATATCGGCATTATCTGTGATGCAAAATCATCATTTGCAAAAGAGAATACAATTTTTGAGAAAACTTGGCGATTTGCTATATCAAAATGGTATAACACCGATACTAGATCTGCATATTTATGTACAAACTCGTGCGCAGCAGATTTTAGTGCTTTGTCAACACCAGGATTGTTCAGTATTTCTGTTATATCGTATTCTTTATATATATCACAAAATATACCATATATTTCAGTACAATCTTTTCCCCATTCATAATCTCGTGCACCAATTTTGTTTACTAATGTACAAAAATGTCCTTTTACTTTGTCGTCTTTTAGCGGATCAAAAATGACTCTTAGCATTTCTTCATCTGTTTTTGCTGGTACCATTTTTTTAATGATTTTATTATCTTGTTTATACTCATTTTGTTGATATAACTCGTTTATAGTTTCGTAGAGCTTGTCAAGTAAAATTGCTACTTCTTCTTCCAGACTTTCTTTTCTTGTTTCTATTCCAATAGCATCTATAAGAGGTTTTAATTTGTCGATAACAGTTGGAAAATCCTTGTTAATTGGAGTGCTATTAGTATTATCTGATTCTTTTAAATCATTCAATGTTTGTCTGGCAGCATGAAGATTATCACGGTCTTGTAATGTTGCCGTGGTGTTTGGTTTGCTTTCGCCTGCTGCAAAACAAGACATTGCAGCAATGCTATACATTAATGCCATACCTATTAAGCGCATACTCCCTCCAGTTTTTATACAAAATTTATAAAGCCACATACTAAGAAGCTAACATATGTACAAATCATTTACGATATGCAGAAAAAATATTTTGCATCAATCAAAGATACTGGCCGAAAATTTAAAATTTATGCTTGACAAATCACATGAAATTATATGGATCAATATCAATAGTAATTGTAATGTTTTTATCTTGTTTTATATTAGCTATCCAATCATTTATAAATGATTGTAATTCATGTTTACTGGTTATGATAAAGCGCATTCTGTATTTATTTTTTATTTTCATTATACAAGGAATTAACGGACCAGTAATATTTATTGCATCGTTATATTTTACTTTTTGTAGCATCATTGATGTATATTCTGTAAGTAAATTTTTATTAAATGACGATAATGTGACAGAGCACATCTTACCAAACGGAGGCATTGAAAGTGCCATTCTATTACTTATTTCTGTACTGTAAAATTTTTCTATTTCTCCAAAAGCAACAAGTTTTATTAAATTATCATCTGGAGAATATGTTTGGTATACTATATTTGCACCTTGTGAATCTTGAAAACGTCCAGCCCTTCCTGAAATTTGGTGTAGCATTTGGAAAGTTTTTTCTGATGCACGAAAATCATCACCAAAAAGCATAGAATCAACGCATGTTACAATGATTGTATTTAAATTTGGAAAGTTGTGCCCTTTTGCTAGTATTTGAGTTCCTATAATTATGTCATATTCAGCATTTTGTAGGCTGTATATTGTATTAGCAATCTTTTTTTGGGTATTCATGACATCACTAGACACAACGATTATTTTTGCATTGCTGAATAATTTGCTTATTTCTGCATACGCTTTTTCAACACCAATGCCTAATCCTATAAAATTTTTTGCTGCACATTTTGGGCACGAGTTTGGCATATTTGTTTCATGTCCACAATAATGACATAATAATTTTCCAGTTGTACTATGGTAGCACAGCCATGCATCGCAATTTGGACACGTAATTTTCCAGCCACAAATTGAACAAATTGTTCTTGGTGTATGTCCTCTTCTATTAACAAAAATTAATGCTTGTTTTTTGATTTCTAAGCATTTTTTAATTGCTTGTATAGAGTCATTTGTTAGCAATTCTCGTGTTTTTCTTAAATCGCTAATTGTAATATTTGTATTTGTGGAACATGAATAGAATTTAGTGTGTATTTGTACATAACGGTATTTGTTTGAGATTGCATTGTAATAAGTTTCTATAGATGGAGTTGCGGATGATAAAATTATTGGAATATTAAATTTTGATGCCAAAAATATTGCCATATCTCTTGCGTTGTAAATAATTCCATCTGATTGTTTTAGCGATTCATCGTGCTCTTCATCAATTACTATACATTCAAGATTATTAAATGGGATAAAAAGTGCAGATCTCGCACCTACAACAATCATTTCTTCTCCCATAATTGCTTTTTTCCATATATTTAATTTTTGTCCTGTAGTAATGGAATGGTGCCATAGATATACTTGTTTTTGTGTTCTTGATGCTACTTTTTTAGCTAGTTCATCGGATAGCGCTACTTCTGGAACAATAATTAAGGATTGTTTTTTATTTTTTATAAATGATAGAAAAACCTCAGTCTTTCCTGATCCAGTGACGCCATGTAGTAATGTAACACCTGTGTGAGCAATGTTGGCTATGGCTTTTTGTTGTTCATCATTTAGAATAACGTCTTCACAGTTATAGATGACTGGCTTTGGATCTTTATACTGCTTGAGGATTTGCATAATATTGAATGGAGTGATTAATTTTGCAACTTTCCCAAGATGAGTTAAAGTATATGAAGACATAAAATGTATAAACTCGACATATATATTGTTAATGCGGTACGGCAGTATATCAACAATATTTTTAATGTTGCCAAAATAATCAATATTATTTTTATCTATAATGCCAACTATTTCTCTGTTCTTAAATTGTATAACAACAAGTTGTCCACTCTGGATATCATATTTTGTCTCGTAAGCAAAGCATTTTGAAACATTTGCTGGTATTATTACATTGCACTTCACAGTACACCGATGCAAGCAATATATAAGTATGCTAGCATACAAATTTGTTAATAAACTAGATTAGTAAATATAATAAAAAATATTGTTATTAATAATTCAATATGGTACAATGCATTGAAGTGTAATTTTTTAAATTCTAAAAATGAAAATATATACAGTATTGCTTTGCGCGGTGTGCATGTTGTCTTCTAATTATTGTAATTGTAGTGTTTGCTCTTATAGTCAAGGTGATTATATAAGAGTACTAGCCAATGCGCTTGCTAGAGGTGTGATGGGTGCCTTGGAAGGGTTGTATGTGGTTCGTAATGATAGCGATTCTGTGGGGGGAGGTGCCTTGGAAGAGTTGTGGTTGGAATGTAATGATAGCGATTCTGTGGTTGACAAGTTGCATGCATACAAAGTTTTGCAACGGGTGTATGGCAACGATAAGAAAATAGGACAAGCGTTATGGGCGACACAGATTGACCCAAAAACAGGCAAATTGCGAGAAGATGCAAACAAGGGGATTTTGCAGGCAGCATTTAAATTGGCAAATTCCACATCAGACGAGAATATACAATATAGCACGGTTGGAAAAAGTATGGGAAAGTTGGTTGTGAACTTTTTTGAAAATAGACCGGGTTCAGCTGAAGAGTTATACACTGCGACGACAACTAGCACATCTGTGATTGATAAGTTGCATGGGTATAATGCGATGCGCGAAAAATGGGGGAATGACCACAATATAGGTGTTGCTTTACTCTACACACAAATGTATAAAAAGACGATGCGGCTGAAGAAAGATGCTAAAGAATCTATTGTGCGTGCTGCATATAGATTGATGGATGGTGATTTAAATGTATTTGGACCAAACGGGGAAGGAATTGTTCAGGATTTGATAAATATGGGAATAGATGTAGATGGGTGTAGTGTTGTTAATCGTATGATGAAAATGGAATAAAAAACAATAATATTGTATTGTGAGTAGTTTGTTTTTCTACAATATTTTTATGATTATTTAAAGCGATTTTGTATTACTAGTTACTTACTACTTTTTTAAAATTTTTATATATTTGTGTCATATGCACTTGACGTATCACGCAATAACGTGTAGAATTCCGACGCGTTGTGTGGTAAAAAATCGGCACAGTGTGCCAGACATGGCACGCTTAGAACTATCAATATATTTTCTCCTGAACATACCACATTGTCGATTCCACACACGTGGCTTCTGAAAAGATATAATTACTGTGGTGTATAACATTACTTCCTATTTTTATCGTTTTTGACTATTTCATTTATTCTTGGCAATATATTGCTTTCTTTTGCAATACCAATTTTTTGCATAAACAATGTTATAAGTATTGCAGGTATTCTGCTTCCGGATGAAAGTGGTGACATGAGTTGGTCATATGAGTCATTTCCAGCCCACGCTCCTATGGTTAAGCAATCTTTTTTATTTGGTGGAGAGTATAAACAAATAAACCACGCATCTTGGTTGCCATTTAACATACCATTTGTTCCGGATTTACCATACATGTCATAACTAATATTAAAGAGTCTGCCACTGCCGCGTTCAATAACAGCACGCAATGCATGACGACAATTTTTTAATGTTTCTTGATCTATAATTCTATCATTGTGTACATAATTATGCGTATACAATATTTCTCCATCTTTTGTTCTAATTTCACTTATGCATATTGGTTTTCTTCTTTTTCCATCATGAAAGCAATTATAGGCAGCAGTTATATTTTTGAGTGATGTTGATGTTGTGCCAAGGGCAACGCTTAAATCACGCGTAGAGACATTGTGTATACCGCATTTATCAGCAAATTCAGCAACTTTCTTCAATCCTATGGCCTGTGCCAGCCTAATTGATACAACGTTGATTGATTTTGCAAAAGCATCAATAACTTTAACTTGTCCTTGCTCCTTCCATCTATAATTTTTTGGTTTCCATCCGTTAATTGATATTGGGGCGTCGGAAATCATATCTTCTAGTTGAAATCCATATTCAAATGCTGCGCCATAAACAAAGATTTTAAATACAGAGCCTAGCATTCTATTAGCCTGTGTAGCACGGTTGAATTGTGTGTTTGTATAGTTGACTCCACCAACCATGGCAAGTATGCGACCTTTTATGTCCATACAAACAAGAGCAGCTTGCTGACATTTATAAACCGCAAAAAAGTCTCTCCTGCATACTTCCATGACCTCTTCAAGGCTTTTTTGTTTAGCAGAATCGCAGGTTGTGACAATAACGATATCATCGCGAATTACACCAAGTATTTTTTTTGCTTCGTCGTAAACATAGTCACAAAAGTATGTGCATCCACTTCTTTGTGTGTGTTCTGGGGAAAATGCTTGTTCTTCTTCATTTTTAATAATTTTATTTGCATTTTTGATAAATCCATTTCGTTCCATTGCTTGTAGTACAACGACAGCGCGTTCTTTTGCGTTTTTTGTATGACTTGTGGGGTTATATTTTGATGGTGCTTTTAGCAATCCAGCTAGTATTGCTGCTTCGTATACTGTGAGATTTTTTGCAGATTTATTAAAATATTTGCGCGCTGCTGCGTCTATACCATATGTACCAGCACCAAAATAAATGCGATTTAGATACATCATCATGATTTGTTTTTTTGTAAATTTATACTCAAGCCATATTGACATTAATAGTTCTTTTATTTTTCTATTAAGGCTTCTGTCATAATATTGGACGCTTTTAGAGCAAATCAAAATATTTTTTGCTAATTGTTGTGTAATTGTAGAACCACCCTCTACAACATGGCCGGCAATAAAATTTCTATACATTGCTCTCATAAGGCCTAATATATCTATACCAAAGTGCTGATAAAATCGTCTGTCTTCAACAGCAATAAATGCTGCCGTAACATAGTCTGGTAAATCATCAACACATACAACATCTTCTCTTAAATCTCCGTAAGTTCCTATAATTTCGCCATCATATGTTTGCATAACAACAGATGGTACCCTTACTTTCATCTCTAAATTGTCAAGATCTGGAATATCCTTTGCAAAATATAAAATAACGCATATACCAGTAGCAAACATTAATAGCGATGCAAAAATAAATATACGCCAAAAAAAGTTAAATATACGAAATGGCTTTTTATTTTTTTTCTTTTTTCGATGTATCTGCTTCTTCATCATTTTCTTGTTGTGTAACAGAACTAGATGGATGTACTGTTAGTATATTTTGTTTGCCATTACCTAATTTAATTGTAACACGATTCTTATCTACTTTCTCTATTGAAAAATCATCATATACTCCAAGTTTTGTGTATTTTTTCCCATTTATCCAAACAGTCCAGTCATCAGTACCATTAAATATAATACATGACAGTATATACTGTTTGTCTTTTACATTACGGTTTTTAAACGTGCTTCTCTTTATTGCTTTTGACTCTTCATTTGTAAAAAAAATAGAAGAAAAACAGCTATTAACTATTAAGCAATTACAAATTATAGGTGATATAAGGTGCATGAATATTCTAAGAGTAGTGCCGGTGATTGTGTTATCTCCTTTGACGCCCTTGTTATCTTTATATCATATATAAAACAAAAACCAACAAAATCATTTTCAATTGCTGATAAAAAATCAAAAGCGTCATCTTCGTGCAACACACATGCTGTTATGTTGAAGTTAGTTTTATGTATAGAGTCAGTACAATCAGTTTTGTGCGAGCATTTTACAATATTAATATGTAATTGTTCTGCTTTTTGTATTAAAAATTCTTCAAAATCATTAATTGTAATATTTGACAATCTATGTTTTTTTATTATGTTCATTTTTGTTTTATTTTGCGTAATAAGATTTAGACTATGTATTTTTGATTGCATTTCTAGTAAATGATGTTTTGTATCATAAAATTTATAAGAAACTATAAAGCATGCAATTACAATAAGTAAAAAACAGCCAAAATGTATATTTATAATGTTTTTATATTGCTTTGCCATTTGCATTTATAGTTCCGTTAATGTATGTGACATTAAAGTTGTAGTTATTGCAAGAAAATATTTTTTTCATCATATTTTGTTGTTTACGTTTTTTTGAATGTATTGTTATTGATATTGTGTCTGTTGCAATATTTTTTGTTATTTGTAGTTTATTGCATGGGGCTATATCTATATTTTCTAATATTTTATTAACGATTGATTGAAAGGATATACGTTTTACTGCAGATATTGGAATATTATTCCATGCGTATATTTCTTTTGTTTTATTTTTAGATATTGTTGATATTTTGTTTTGTATATCGTATGTTTTTGCTTGCATATCAGAGATACTATATAACTGATAAGTTATTACGCAGCATAATATTACAGATAGAGTATTTGTGGTAATTTTATAATTAAATGATGAATTATTATATGAAAATACGTTTGAAATTATACGCGTTTTATATGCTATATTGCTTGAAAATTCTACTGCTGCATCTTTTGCTAAATCATAAATAGCAACATCACCATTTATGACTTGATCAGCAACATATGACATAGTTTTGGATATTTGATCATTTAAATCTGATGTACTGATTTCATTTCTATAACACACTATATTCATATCTTTATCAAGCATTATTATTTCGCAATTTTTATTATTCTTAACAGTTAAAATTGAGTAGTGAAATTTATCTTGATCATTGTGGTAGATTGTAAAGTATTGGTACGCAATCCACATTGGCCAAGAGATTATACTTGTTTTATAAATTTTTTGCCTAATATTAGAGATAAGTTCTGCGACTTCTTGAGTAATATTAACATCACATACTGAGATATTATTTTTATTTGTTGTGTATATAATTGAATTGTATTTTGTAGATTCAGTATCAAGACAATTTTTTACAACATTATTAATATTAAAAATACTTATATCATTAATAGTTAAATTTCTATAATTAAAATCTGTATTACAAAGTATCATATCAACGCTTGTTACTTTTAGAGAGCATAATGTGCGTACAACATCACCATACGCACATTCTGCAGCTATTTTCCCATTGATACGTATAGTGATGTGAGTTTTATCTATAAACACACATGCATGTACACGTAACCCGACAAACTGAAATATCATAAACAACCTCACCAAGCATGGATATATATTTACCTTAAAATCGTAAAAAAACAGTTAACATTCACTACTTTTGTGCATAACATAGTCCTATGTGTTTTGCTACTAGTAAAATATCTTTGCATACAAATGAGCCGCAGATTTGATGAAAGAAAATTATTAACAAGAAGGGCTTTTATGATTGCGTCTGGTCAGGCATTACTTGGAGCAATTGTGATTTCTCGTTTATCTTATCTACAAATCTTTAGGTCTAAGCACTATAAGCTACTTTCTGAAAAAAATCGCATTGTAACAAAACTGTTATTGCCAGAGCGTGGCAAAATATTGGATTGTAATGGCAATGTAATTGCAAAGAATATAGATACATTTTCTGCCGTTTTAGATTTAACAGAGGTAGATGATTTAAATATTGTGTTAAATAAAATAAAAGAGCATATTGTAGTAAATGATGATATATTGTTTATAAATAAAAGAAAGCAAAAATTGCTGTTATTAAAGGAAAATTTAAATTGGGAGGAATTGGCTGTATTAGAAACTTTATCCTCATACTTACCAGGATTGAGTATAGAACGTACATTGGTGCGAAAATACATCGACTCAGAGGCTATTTCACACATCATTGGGTACGTTGGCAAGCCAACAAAATATGATTTTGATACAACAAAAAATATGGCGTTTTTAATGCCAACAGCTCAGATAGGAAAATGTAATATTGAAAAAAAGTATGAGTACAAACTATTTGGTAGGAGTGGTATTAGACATTATGAGGTAAATGCAAGACGCCAAATTGTACGTGAAATTGATGAAACAAAAAGTATTCCAGGTGAGGATTTACCATTGACTATAGATATGGATTTGCAAAACTTTGTTTATAAGCGCATGTCAGAACATGAAAGTGGTGCTTGTGTTGTTATGAATGTGCATACTGGTGCGATTTTAGCCTTTGTTTCTTATCCAGGATATGATACAAATTTGTTTACAAAAAAGATTGACAGGACTACATTACATGAATTGTATCAAAATCCGTATAAACCAATTATTAATAAAGCAATATCTGGATTATACGCTCCTGGCTCTACATTTAAAATGATTACAGGACTTGCAGGTTTAAAAAAAGGCATTATTGATGAAAATACAAATTTTTCATGTAATGGCGTTTTTAAAATTGGTTCTTATAAGTATCATTGTTGGAGGTGGAAATATGGTGGGCATGGTTACGTTGATTTGGAGGATGCAATAGCTGAATCGTGTGACACATTTTTCTATAACGTTGCTATGCGATTATCAGCTGATGACATAACTGATGTTGCAAAAGATTTTGGGTTGGGCTTGCCAACAGGCATTGATTTACCAAATGAAAAATCTGGAATTATGCCGACTAATGCATGGAAAAAAAGTATGCGATCAATAAGCTGGACAAAGGGTGATACCATCAATATGTCAATAGGGCAGGGGTATACGCTAGCAACAGTTATGCAGTTGACAAAAATGATTGCAATGTTAGTAAATGGATTGCAGCCAATTACACCGTATTTGTGTAAAACAAAACAATTTTTTAAAATGTCACCATTAAAATATAAAGAAGAACACATGCGCATTATATTAAATGGTATGAATAAATGCGTAAATGGCAAAACAGGCACTGCTCGTTCATCAAAATCGCTTAAAATGCCGTTTGGCGGTAAAACTGGAAGTTCACAAGTTTGTAGAATAACTGCACAACAACGCAAAGAATTTAAAACCGTATCAGACGATTATTGGAAAAAAGAACATGCACTTTTCACAGGATATGCACCAGTTGATTCTCCAGAATATGCCATTTGTGTGTTGGTGGAACATGGCGGAGGAGGGGCAACAAAAGCAGCACCAATAGCACGTGATATATTTGAATATATAAAATCTAGAAGTGATTTACAAGTTGTGTAAAGAAGGATTATTGGCTACGATGTATATTGTATCTATTCTTCATTATACTTTTTTGAGTATGAAATTGGATTTAAAATCTCTATTCCATTACGCTTGCATTTAACGATAATTACTGGCATCTTTCCAATTGTTGCTTTTGTATTGCCATTTCCTTGATACTTTGCAACAACATACGCTCCCTTAGCGCGAAAACGAGATTTTATATCAATTTTCTGGTCAAACAATGTTTGCCCAGGCATTAAGTCAAATTTTACAATTTGCACAACATCAACGTAATCTCGTTCAAATTTTGGAACGTTATTAAAGTACGATTTCGCATCCATACCTGCTATCTGCTTGTTCATATCTTCAGTATAAGCTATAACAATATGGCAACTAAAAGCACGATGGCTGCCTAAATTTGCATCTGTATCAACATCAAAACTTACGCTATGTAATAGAACATGAATATATTTAAATAAACTGCAAGATGACAATGCAATTGCCAAAATAGGCAGAATATATTTATTGAGCTGCAATCACTCTACTCCTTTTTCCATTTTGTGCACTAATTATGCGACAGCGTTGTCCAATCTGCAACTCATTATCAAGTCCTTGTACTATTACAACTTCTGCTCCATTGTCCAATTTAATGACATACTCTATACCTTGTGCTTTTGTTGCTTTTCTCTGTATTGCATGACCTATACCAGCGCCAGCTGCAGCGCCAATGGCACCAGTCAAAACTTTGCCTTGTCCCTTACCGAACGCAGAACCAAGCAGTGCGCCACCTACGCCGCCGGCCAATGCTCCAGCGCCTAATTCATTATCTCCTTCAATGTTAACGTAGCGTTTTGCTACAACCTTACCAAGATGTGATGCATTAATGTCTCCAACTGCGTTGCGCTCATATGTACTACTAGAAAAGTCATTTGCACAACCTGCAAGAAGAAGACAGCTAAGCAAAACTGCAACACTACTTCTATGTATACACATAAAAAAGACACATGATAATAACCTGTAGAGAGCCTATCTTATTTTTGGTTATTTTTCAAGACTACAATAAGATTGTTTTTTATATTGCTTAGTTAGTTATGAATATGTTAAAAAATTGTAAGCTTTTGTTATAAAAATATTATGAATAAATGTTGTTTTATGTCTATTGCAGTATGCTGTATACGGGCATGTTATTGCTGTGATAAATTTCCAGTACAGCAAGAAAATTATGATGATATTGCAAGACAAACTTTAGACAATTATCGTGATGTACAACGTTATGAGATTCAGCAAAAATATACATCAGATATTGTTATATGTAATTTTTTTAAGTTTTTTATGAGCATTAATTATCAAGATAGTGGTAGCGTTATACACACTTTATGTCAAATTGTCACATGTGCGTTATTTTATGATAACGTAGAAGTGATAAATAGATTATTAAGTGTAAAATATGACAGTGTTATAAATCGTGATGTGTTACATACAGTACTACTTGATATCTTAAAGAGTGGAAAATGCCGTGATATATTATGTGAGAAGGCGCTTAACACGTTAGATTGTGACAAACTGGATTGTGACACCCTGAATTGGGATACATTAGATTGCTATCTAGAATATGGTGACAAGTATCAAAGTAGCAAAGCTCAGCAAGAATTTTGTAACGCATGTAAGATGTCTAAACAGCAGAGAGAAAGAATATATGAAGTATTTGTTACGCAAACAATAGAACAAAATAAATATCTTTTAAAAACACATAACAATGTGCTTCTAAAGACACTTAGTACTGAAATTAACAAAAAACAATTTGCATATAGAATTTTACAAGAAATTGGGGTAATGAGATTGTTTGTGTGTTTGGGAAAAAGTTACTGTAAGAATAGGTTGCAAACTTTTGGATACTGTAGACAAAAAAGTATTGATAATATAAAACTGCATGCTTTTGCAAGTTTTGAAAAGAAAAGAATGAGCAAGAGTATGTCGCAAATTTTGGCAAGTTGTAATCAGGAAGGAGATAATGAGTGTAAGTTGCAGACTTTAGATGTACAAAAGAAAAGAAGTAAAAGTGCAAGACATTTTTTTGATATTGATACGATATTGGACAAACATTGTGAAAGTATGGATTTAGACAAATTTGATAAAGTGCTTGATACAATATCTAGAAAGCAGAATAAATATACAAAATTGTCTTTCTATCAGTTATCCAATAAATATAAACACATCATTTATTTGGCCGTAGCAAAATATTTAGGAACAATGCAAGACTCACAAATTGTAAAAAAATTCTGCAACGCTTTGCAGGCAAGATGAAATACCTAAGAATATCAAACCCTAAAATCATTATTGTTGACAAGCCAGCTGGCCGTTCATCTGCTTTTATTTCTAGATTGGTTGGAAAAATGCTTGGGGTAAAAAAAGTTGGACATATAGGCACGCTTGATCCATTTGCAACTGGAGTTTTGCCAATAGTGTTTAATGAAGCAACGCGTATTATTCCATATATAAAGTGTGCAAAGAAAAAGTATATTTTTACAATGGAGTTTGGTGCAAAAACAAATACTGGAGATTGTACTGGCAATATTGTAGAACAAACGTTATATATACCAACATTAGAGCAAATAAATAGTGTGTTGAGCAATTTTATAGGAACAGTAAAACAAAAGCCTCATGCTTTCTCTGCTGTGAAAATAAATGGTACTAGAGCCTATAAATTAAGTAAAAGTGGGCATATTCCTGACATAAAAGCAAGAGATGTTACAATATTTGATATACATGTTATTGAACAATGTAATGAAAGAGTATTTAAGTTAGAAGCAACAGTAAGTCCAGGGACATATATTAGGACATTATGTGAGGATATTGCTGTACAGAGTGGTAGCTTAGCTTTTGTTAAGGAATTAAGAAGAGTTGTTGATGGCAAGTTTTTTATCGAGGATGCAGTACAAGTTGATGATATTGCCAAAAGATGTTACACTCTTTATGATCCTGAGGACGTACTGGACGACATCCCTGTTGTTCTTATTGGATTGCATGAAAAAGAGCGTTTGTTAAACGGGTTATGTGTTGGGTTGTGTGCGCCAAGTGGTGTTGTGTTGGCAAAGTGCGGCGGCTTCTTGGCCATTGCAAATTCAACAGGTTTTTCGTTATCAATTAAGCGCGTTATTAGGCACTGTTAAAGGAGGTTTTGATGTCGATTACAACTGAAAGAAAAGCTGAAGTCATTAACCAATTTGCAAGAAAAGATGGTGATACAGGTTCTGTGGAAGTGCAGGTTGCTGTATTAACGGAGAGGATTAAAAATTTGACTGCACATATGGCTGACCATAAAAAAGATTTGCATACAAGGCGTGGGCTGTTGATGTTGGTTAGCAATAGACGGCGTTTGTTAAAGTATTTAAAACGTACAGATGAGGCACGCTATTTTACACTCATTAAGCGACTAGAATTGCGAAAATAATTTTAAAAATTGTTGTTATTTATAAGTAGCATGTATGTGAGTAATGTTGCTTATGTTGTTATATAGAAGTAATTGCATGGACAGTGTATTGTATCAAGACTAATTGCTATTGCGATTAAATTTTTGTATAAATATAATTGGAGAGATGCCAGAGTGGTTGAACGGGGCGGTCTCGAAAACCGTTGTACGGTGTGTTCCGTACCGAGGGTTCGAATCCCTCTCTCTCCGCCATATGAGCCGCAGTAGCTTAGTGGTAGAGCACTCCCTTGGTAAGGGAGAGGTCGTGGGTTCAATTCCCATTTGCGGCACCACGGACGGGTTGTGGCGTGCATTAGTGTTCGCAAAGAATGCGTATGTCGTTTATGCCGTGTTTTAGCATTATTAATCGCTCTAGTCCCATACCAAACGCAAAGCCAAAGAGATTTGTTGGTAGTTTACATGCAGAAAAGACATTTGGATGTACCATACCTGCACCAGCAATTTCCATCCATTTATCACCTTCACGTGAAAGGACAATTTTGTCATCCAATTTTTTATACTTGCAATCCACTTCAACTCCTGGCTCAGTAAATGGAAAATAACTTGGCCTCAATCGCATAGCAATATTCTGAATGTTGGTGTCAAAAATAAAGGCAAGCATTTTTTGAATTTCACTTTTCATATTGCGTATAGAAATTGGATTACTATCAACGACTAGGCATTCTATTTGGTGAAACATCGGAGAATGAGTTATATCCAAATTATCACTTCTGTATACTTTGCCCATAGAAATCATTCTTATTGGAACACCAATATCAAGCATAGCGTGAATTTGCGCTGTAGAAGTTTGTGTGCGCAATAATGTATCAGGGTATCCATCGATGTAAAATGTGTCGCTTTCCTGTCTTGCAGGATGGTGTGCTGGAATATTTAATGCATCAAAATTAAAAAAATCAGTATCAACCTCATTTCCTTCAATAACTGTAAATCCACGCTTGGTATAATGATCTTTTATTCTACTAATATATGTGGAAATTATATGCCTATTTCCAATACTTGAATTGACGCATGGTAATGTAACATCAATCTTATCTTGTTTTAGTATATTTTCAATGTATGTTGCGTTTATTTGTGCTCTTTTATTGGAAATTGCTTGTTCAATAGTTTGTTTTAATTGATTAATATTTTTGCCAAATTCTTTCTTTTCATCATCGGACATAGTTGATATTTTTTTCATCTCATTATTTATAATTCCTGATTTACCAAGAATTGATGATTTAAAATTATTTAAATCGTTAATAGTATTAATTTTCTCAAGTTGTGATAACCAATTATTTAATAAATCCATAGTCATTTTTATCTCACATAGCTATATGTAAGTAGTATATAACAAACGTAATTAACAGAGCTATTATTGTTTTATTCCATTAAAGTTGTTGGTGTGATAGAATTTGTGTATGTAATTTTTATGCGTTTGCTATGGAAACAACATGGAATGTTGTAAAAGATGCAATTAGAGCAAAGATAGGGCAAACGCAATTTGATGCTTGGTTTAAAGATTTAAAGTTTATTTGTGTTAAATCTGATGTTTTGCACTTATGTGCTGCAACAGAGTTTGAAGTAGAAGGTATTATGATGCGCTATTCTACAATGATACTAGCGGAATTTAATAATGCTCAAAAAGAAAGTGTTGTAAGATCAATTGAAGTTAATGTTCAACAAAGTGATTTTGAATCTGAGCAACATATAACTCAACATGTAACTGATGATGCACATTCAGAAATGCGTGAAATATCGCGGTTGGATGAGAGATTTAGGTTTGAAAATTTTGTTGTTGGCAAGCCAAATGAGTTTGCCTATGCTGCTGCAAAAAGGGTGGCAGAGTCCGATGTACCTAGTTTTAATCCTCTTTTTTTGTATGGTGGAGTTGGTCTTGGAAAAACACACCTTATGCATGCTATTGCATGGAAGATTAAAGAAATCTATCCGCATAAAAGAGTTGTATATTTATCTGCTGAGAAATTTATGTATTTATTTATTAGATCATTGCGCGATAAAACTGCTGTTTCTTTTAAAGAATTATTTAGAAATACAGATGTATTAATGGTAGATGATGTACAATTTATTGGTGGAAAAGATGCTACACAGGAAGAATTTTTCCATACATTTAATGAATTGATAGAGAATAATCGCCAAATTGTTTTATCCGCTGATAAATCTCCAAGTGAACTTGACAGAATAGAAGAGAGGATGAAGTCGAGAATGGGGTGGGGGTTGGTTGCCGATATTCATCCTACAACGTATGAATTAAGGTATGGAATTTTGCAAAATAAAGTAAAAAACTATACAATAAATATACCTAGAGAGGTTTTGGAATTTTTGGCTGTAAAAATAACTTCTAATATAAGAGAACTAGAGGGGGGGCTAAATAGAATAGTAGCACATGCAAGCTTGGTTGGCGTGCCTGTAAGCGTGGAGTTGGCGCAAGATGTTTTGAAGGATTTACTAAGAGCTAACGAAAAGGTTATTACGATTGATATGATTCAACAAAAAGTTTGTGAGCACTATCATACAAGAGTAAGTGATATTTTGTCCGCAAAGAGGACAAAAGAAATCACAAAAGCACGCCATGTTGCAATGTTATTATGCAAGGAATTAACAACAAAATCATTGCCAGAAATTGGCAGGATGTTTGGTGGCAAGGATCATGCTACTGTGATACATGCTGTGCGGAAAATACAAGAAAAAATGCAATGCGATAGAGAATTAGAAAACGATGTTGAAAAGTTAAAACGTGTCTTGGAGGTGTAAAAGTGTCATATTCGGATAGTTGTACAAAAGTTTTCAATTATTGGCGTTTTAGAACAATGTATTCTATTATTATAGGATATGCGGCGTTTTATTTAGTACGACAGAATTTTTCATTTGCATTACCTGCATTGTACTCTGATTTAGGATACACAAAAGCACAGATAGGCACGGCAATTACTGTTGGCGCTGTATTATACGGGGTTGGTAAGTGTTTGTTTGGCTATGTTGGTGATAGGTATAGTGCCAGATATATTATGGTAATTGGACTGTTTATGTCAGCAGTTATGAATATTTGTCTGGGTTTTAGTTGCGCTATACCATCGTTTGTGATTTTTTGTGCTTTAAATAATTGCTTTCAGTCCATGGGATGGCCGCCATGTGCAAAATTGTTGACACATTGGTTTAGCCCTGTAGAAATTGGTACTAGGTGGGCGTTATGGAACACTTCTCAACAAATTGGCGGAACAGCCGCAATGTTATTATCAGCGTTTTTAATTTCACATTTTAGTTGGAGGTATGTATTTTTTGTTCCTGGTATTATTGCTGCTATTTTGGCCGTTTTTTTATTTAATAGACTAAGGGATACTCCAGAATCACTAAATTTACCGAGTGTTGAGAAAATGACTGGCTTTGTTTCTGCTGCTGAGCATTCAAAAAAGTGGGAGACAACTACTGAAGAAAATATAACCTATATAGCAACGCTAAAAATGGCATTGGCAAATAAAAAAGTTTGGTATGTTGGTATGGCCAATTTTTTTGTATATGTATGTCGCATGACGTTTTTTTATTGGGGGCCAACTTTTTTACTTGAGTCAAAAGGTAGTACAGTAGCTGGAGCAGGTGTACAAATGGCAATGTATGATATAGCTGGTATGTTTGGAGGAGTTTTTGCTGGGTATTTGTCTGATAAGGTGTTTAAAGGAAGACGTGGACCTGTGGGGGCTCTATGTATGATAATACTTGCAATAATGATTGGTTTATTATTGGTATCTGGAAAAGAAAACCACATATTGAATACTATTTGTATGATAGTAGTAGGATTTTTAGTTACAGGCCCACAAATTTTGGTTGGAGTTGCTGCATCTGATTTTGCGTCAAAAAAGGCTGCTGCTACTGCTTCTGGTTTTACTGGTGCACTTGGTTATGCTGGTAGTGCATTAGTTGGTGGTGTTGGTTTTGTTGCTGATAATTACGGATGGAAAATGGTTTTTGTTGTAGCGATTATGTCTGCTATTATCAGTGCTGTCTTTTTTGCATTAACGTGGAATGCAAAGTCAAAAATACTGGAGGATAAAGAAAATTATGAACAAAAAGGTTGACGGTATTACACTTGGATGCCGTCTAAATTTCTATGAAACTGAAGTTTTAAAATCTTGTTTTCGTAATAGTAGTAGAGAGCAAGACGTTATCATAGTTAATACTTGTAGTGTGACACATGAAGCAGAGAGACAGTCAAAACAAGCTGTAAGAAAGTGTTTGAAAGAAAATCCAAATGCACGCGTCATTGTGACAGGATGTGCTGTTGAAACGTCAAAAGATTATTTTTCGCAGTTACCAGTTGAGGTTATGAGAAATGAGAAAAAAACATCAATGTTGCGAGAATTTGATGATAAAACTTTTGCTGATAGAGCGCGTGCATTTGTACAAATCCAAAACGGATGTGATCACTACTGTAGTTACTGCATTATACCTTTTACGCGTGGTCATTCTGTTAGCGTGCCACTTGAAGTTATAGAGCGTAATATTAAAAACTTTGTTAATAGTGGTTTTAAAGAAATTGTGCTCTCAGGTATTGATATTACATCATATGGGCGTGAAATAGGAAAAGGTCTTGCTAATGTTTTAGAACACATCTTTAAACGCATACCAGAGCTGACACGTATTAGGATATCGTCTCTTGATCCGGCTGCAATTGATGACAAGTTATTGCATATTATATGTCATGATTACAGAATATTGCCACATATACACCTTAGTATACAATCTGGAGATAATAATATATTAAAAATGATGCGTAGGAGACATTTGCGTGAAGATGTTATTGCCTTATGCAATAAAATTAGGAATTTTAGAAGTGATATTGTATTTGGTGCTGATTTTATTGTTGGATTTCCTGGAGAAACAGAAGAGATGTTTAAGAATACTGTGGCTTTAGTTGATGATGCTGGTTTATCAATGCTTCATGTGTTTCCGTTTTCTCCAAGAGCTGGCACGAGAGCTGCACAATTTGTTCAATTGCCTCATAATATTGTGCATGCGAGAGCAAAAGAACTAAGAAATGTGGCAAACACCGCATTGGAAAATACTCTAAATAGATTTATAGGGACGAGCGTGAATTTTATTGTAGAACACGATGAGTGTGGAAAAACAGATCACTTTTTACATGCTAAATTCAATGATAAGACATTAGAAGTAGGAAACGTATATCATGGCAAAGTGCATGACATTATTGATAACGTACTTATATTGAATGTAGAGCAATAATTATATCAGCTTATGTAGTGAGTAAATTCTATTTTCAAACATAATATAAGAATTGATGTTTTAACAAGTAGTATTGAGCAGTGAATTTTATTGTAAATGTAATAAATGATGAAAACTACTATGGAGGTATATATTGTATATAGGTATGAGATTTACTGTTTTTTTACATTCTAGGAGTGGTAAAACGTAGTAAATATGAAATTGCTACAGATGGACTATTAGTAGTATATTCAGTAGAATACTTAAAAGAAAATTCTATATTGGTGATCTGGGGAGTATGCAAGGCGGGTCAGACGTATTATTTCTCGGCACTGCAATGTACAGCGAACAGAATAATGTTGATATTTTTGATCTAATTTACGCAGATGGGGCTCAAAATATATTGAAGGATTATGTTCCAATTGTTGAACAAAACAAAATGAATGATTAAGAAAGGAGGAAGTATGCACAGAAAAGAGGAACTTAAATTAACGCCTGGGGAAGTGCAAAGTTTCAAAAATGGAATGATTATGAGTGGCGCTCTAGTGATGATTGGTATGGGAATAGGTTTTGTATTGATGTTATTGTTTTTTTGAAATTGAGTTAGGAGAAAAGTTGACTGAAAAAGTATTAATAGATTACACGTGGATGGATCTTAAAAGATTAGAGGAGGTGCTATATTCGGAAGACAGTTTAGAAGGCAGAGCTGCATTGTATCACTGCGAAATTCTAAGTTGGCTTTGCAGACGTGGGTGGGATGATTGCATCAATGCTGAAGTCCTTGTAGAGTTTGAAGAAGACACACTGCGGGAGCCTACGTATATCAATGATGCAAAATTCTACAAGGGGTATATTGGAGAAAGCGGTGCGTTTGGACGATTCTGCATCGTTGGATGCATGTTTGAAAATGACAATGCTTTCTATCCAATATATCTAGATTGGGAATATAAATTGTTTGTAGACAGAAAAGGAACGAAAAGAGTTCACAAAAAATATTTGTGACGTTAAAAACGTCTACAAAAAGCCCGCGAAAATGATAGTATCAACGCCGCGAAAGTGAATTAAGGAAATAGTTTTGTTTAAACTAAGCGTTTTAACTCGTCGTAAATTTCTTTTCTTGGGCCAATAGCTACGATCTCTATTCTGTCGTCAAACTTTTGGAAAATAATGCGGTAGTCCCTGTACCTGATTCTTTGAAAATCTTCAAGTTCTCCACACAATTTTTTCACGTCAAGATTTTGACTGTCACAAGCAAGTTCTTCAATCTTTAACTTGATTTTTAACTTAACTTCTTTTGAGATTTTGTCTATATATTTTTTTGCTCTTTTCTTATAAACAATTCTAAGCATTTAACTCCTTCCAAAATTCTTCATGACTAATATTTTCTTCATCACTATCGTTAAGACTTTCTAGCGCTAACTTATACAATTCCTCGTCCAATTCGTCCCTTGTGTATTCACCCACCTTATTCTTAAAGTACGCAACTAAATCCTCGTCAGTGATTAATTTATTCTCGCGTTTGTTTGCATTAATCCAAGGGTCTTCCTCGTGTGTTAAATCTGCTAACTTCCAAGCTGTATACTCTCCAAAGTAAGTGAATACATCCTCAATTAGATCTTTCTCTTTATCGCACAATTTTATGTCTGAACTATTTTGAAATAGCATTGTGCTTTCGATAGGTATTCGTCCACAAGACTTCAGCTTTTCGTACAGGACAGGTACAACAGGGCCGTGTTTCCAGGCCTCCATATCATCCTTAAACAGACGCTCCCCGTACTTGGCAAGATATAATCCTTGCGCATAATAGCAAAGTTTTTGAAGTTTAAGATTAGTTAATCCTTCATCTTTGCTATCTTCAAGCAACCAGAACCAAGATGCCACATCAAAAACATTTGCCATACTGACCTCCTTCTATTTTTTTATATTCTACCACAAAGCATACTGTGCTATGCTCAGAACGCATCGGGATCGTATCCTCGATGCGGTCCGTAGAGCCGCGCATAGTCTTCGATTACGCGCTTCAGCTCCCGTATCTCGTCTTCTAGACAAGATACATGGTGTGTCTCTAGATCGAGCTCATCCTTGAGCTCAGCTAGTTCCACGTTCTTAGAACGGATCTCTTCGCTCAGTGATTGACACTGACCGATTTCGGAGTTAACGCGCTCCAACAGGAGTTCGTGCTTCAAGCGATAGCTATCAAGCTGATCGACTGTACACTTTAACGCATTATTCCTCTGTTCTAATGCTTTGTTTTGCTCTTCCAGTCCTTTGATTCTCTTTTCCAGTCTTTCGTTTCTCTCTTCTGCTTCTTCTTTTTCGCTATACACGTGTGCTAGTTCACTCCTTTCGTTAGTCAATCTTTTCTCCACGCGTTCAACTCTGGCTTCTAATTCCTTGTTTTGTCTTTCAAGTTGTTCTTTGTCCTCTTCCAGAATCCTAATTCTGAACTGATAAGATTGAATCTTTTCTCTAAGTTTGTTTGTCCAATTTGTCAAGCTTTCCAAATCTTTAGCTTTCTCCTCTAACCTCACGCACTTCTTCTTCAAATCACTCTGTATATCTAATGCTTGCGTATAATGTGCAAACAAATCCTCATAATCTGCAGTCAATCCTTTCAACTGCTCCATGAGCATCTCGTTTTGTTTCTGTAATCTCACTAAATCGTGATTGTCATCAAACAATCTATCAAACGTCTCAGCAACTACAGTACCTGCACCTGCAACTACTGCCTTTACAGAGTTCGTCTACCCTAACACACGTTTGCATCTGGAAAAACAGCATCAACCCCCAAAACAATACCGCAATAATCTTTCCTAGAACTGCTAGCACTACTGTCCTTTTCCGAATTAACCCGTCATCATAATCTCTAAGTACTTTATAAAACATAATTAATACTCCTTTAAAACAAAACCTTCTCCAACTGGTTTAAAACGCCTCTCCATTAGGGCAAAGCGCTCGTTCCCAGTCTTGCAACAATGCATCTCGAATATAAAGCCGTTCCTTACGTACGGATGCGCCTCTGCTAACGCTTGAACCAGCCTCTCGTCCTTCCGCCTCAACCACGTCAAAG
>CALXQI010000013.1 GCA_944390585.1 uncultured Alphaproteobacteria bacterium
TCAGCAGCACTACTAATACCACAGCACAACACAGCAACTAACAATGAAACTACTTTCTTCATTTTTTTACTCAAAGAATAATACGCAAATAAATTGTATCACTACAAATTAATAATGTCAATATTATCTTCAATATTTAAAAAAATACAAAATAACAGAAGTCAAAGCTAGTACTGTCTCATTTATTATATTGTTACTATAATTCAATGACATCAACGCTATCTCAATGTTCGAGTTTTTTCACCCATCACTCACCTCCCACCCCCATTCCTTCCATCTCACCATCTTGCTCCAAGTTCCAATTTTGCCACCTTCGTTACCTTGAGCATACTACCACCATATGTAATCCCACACAACTTTTCCATATTTCCCTCGTGTGTCTTCTTTTCTCCGCTTTTGGTTCTCCACTCACTATTACTTATCACAGCACAATAACCAGCAGCCTCACAATATCGCCAAAACACGCAATGCATTCTTCGTATTTCACCCATACTCATTTTCACAATACCTATTTCGCCCACTGTAAACAGCCACTTGGTATCACCATAACCTTCAACACGCACCATTGCAGTTTTTAAACTTGTATACATTTCATACGCTAAATTCCATATCTTGTCTAACTCCTTCAACCTATTTTCTCGTGTACCCGCCATTCTTTCACTCCGCACAACTCTCGCATCAAACTTTTCACTATCTTCCTCTATCTCTTTTCTCATTCTATCAATCCCATCCCACTTTTCCGTTTGCCACGATCTATCCAACACAAAACTACGTATCCTTGCTGTCATCTCACACAGCGATCTTATATATTTTTTCTTCAGCACCTCCATCGAATTTTGCTCATCAATACTGCCCTGCGCACTCTCCATCCTTGTATCGTTCTATGCACCTATTTGTATAATATCACCTTGCACAATCTCCATACTTTTTTCATTCATGGCACTACAAACTCCACAGCACAAAACGGATGTTAATAACAAAACTATCTTCATCATCTTTATACACTAAAATAACATGCGACAGAATACTATCGATATAAATTAATCAAGTCAATATTATTTTTTAAATTCTATTGAAAAAATTACAACCAAGTAAAAATTTATAATATGTTATTATACAAAGCATACAATAATGTATTCAGCGTATTAAAACACAAAATAAAAATTTTTACAAGTAAAAAAATATATTTATATTCAACAAAATACGTTTTGCACAAAAAACACAATATATGTTGGTGTTTTTAAAATTAAGGTAGTAGAATGTCAATGGGTAACAGTAGTTTTGTGCAGTGTTTAGTTTTGACGTTATAAAAACAAGCGCAAACTCACGTGCAAGAATAGGGCGTATAACAACTCCACATGGATGTATTGATACACCAGCTTTTATCTTTTGTGCTACAAAGGCAAACATAAAAGGAGTAACAATAGACCAAGTTGCAAATGCTGGTACACAAGTAATTCTTTCCAATACTTATCACATGATGTTACAGCCAGGTGCTGAAGTTGTTGCAACAAATGGCGGATTACACAAGTTTATTGGCTGGAATAAGCCAATGTTAACAGATTCTGGCGGCTTCCAAGTTTTTAGTCTTGGATATGGTGGGGTGGTATCTGAGATTAAGGGACAAAGCAACAAACCACGTCGTAACAGTGTTATTGAAATCACAGATGACGGCGTTGTATTTAGATCATACATTACAGGTAATCTTGTTCAATTAACTCCAGAGATTTCTATGCAAGTCCAACAAGCATTAGGGGCTGATCTTGTGGTAGCATTTGATGAATGTACAGCCTTCCATGTAAGCAAAGTATACACTGCAAATGCTATGGAAAAGAGCAAACAGTGGGGATTGAGATCTTTACGGTATATCCAGACGTATGGAGGAGATAGACAGGCAGTAATGGGTGTTGTGCAAGGTGGTGTATATAACGATTTAAGGCAAAGCAGCGCAGCATTTGTCAATGAAAATGACTTTTTTGGTTTTGCTATTGGTGGATCACTTGGACAAACACAACAACAAATGTACGAAGTTGTCGATTTTACAACAGAATTACTTGATCACAAGCGTTGTAAACATTTATTAGGTATTGGATTATTAGAAGATATTTTCCACGGTGTGTTGTATGGCATAGACACATTTGATTGCGTGGTACCAACACGTGTTGCAAGGCACAATGCTGCGATTTTGCCAAAAAGTGAGGTACCAGACAATAAAAGATATCTTAATCTCGCAGATAAAAGATACGCAAAAGATACTTCTCCACTTTGTAGTTCATGTGAATGTTATACTTGTAAAAACTTTACTAAAAGCTACTTGCACCATTTAATCAAAGCGCATGAAACGCTAAGTGGAACATTGCTAACTATTCATAACATATATACCATGAATCGCGTAATGAGTGACATAAGAAACGCAATATTAAATGATACACTGGAATCAACAAAAAAATATTGGTGTGGATAATCAGCATAATGAAGTCATGCCAATTATTGGTCATGTATTGGCTCTACGTTCTGCTTTGCTAAATACGTTTATATGTTTTTGTATTATTTTTATATGCTGCTTCTTTTTTGCAGAAAATATCATTTTATTCTTATTACGACCTATAAAATACATTTTTTCTCACCAAAACTTTGTATACACATCAATTGCAGAGCCAATTTCTACAGAATTTAAAATTGTATCGTATGTGTCATTGTTTTTGACATATCCTATACTTTTCTTTAATTTATGGAATTTTGCCAAGCCCGGCTTAATATTACATGAAAAAAAAATATTCAAGTTTATTATTTGTAGTAGTTTTATATTGTTTGCTATGGGGGCTATATTTGCTTGGTATATAGCAATACCAAAAATTATCTTGATGTTAAAAAGCTTTGGTGTCGCTAAACATGCAGTATTTTTGCCAAGTATTGCATTAAATATTCAGTTTATTATTTCTGTAATTCTAGCTTTTGGTATTAGTTTTCAAATCCCCATTATCATGATATTTCTTGATAAAACAGGTATAATAAAAATTTCTAAACAAAAGAAGTTATGGCGTGAATACTTTTTGCTTATAACAATAATATCAGCAATTATAACTCCACCAGATATTACAAGCATGTTGTTTATGATGTTACCAATGCTTGTATTATACTTTGGTACTATTTTGCTTTATAAAATCATTTGTAAATAATATTATGCATTTATTGCAGTATCAAAATATGATAATATTAGTGTGTATAGGTATACGTTTTAATATCATTGTATTCAATTAATAATATACAAAAGCAAACAAACTATGCCAAAGGTGTCGCATTTGAAAAGCTTGCTGCCAATATTTTAAAGCAACACGGATTTGATATTATTGGCAATCGTGTTAGAAACAAATATGGAGAAATTGATCTTATTGCCCAAAAAGGAATCGATATAATTGCAGTAGAAGTAAAACAACGTAAAACGTTATCAACATCACTTGAGTGTATTAGTAAACGACAACAAATACGTATTGCTAATGCATTTGCCATGTTTATATCAGAGCGTGTAAATAATAAATTTGAAAACTATAGGATAGATGTTGTATGTTTTGATAAAAATGGAATGTATGAATATATTGAAAATGCGTTTTCTATTAATACTTAGCTGTTGCTATGCACTATCTGGATGTGCTCCACTCGTCATATCTGGAATAGGTGGTACTGCAATCTACAGGGCAACAAAGAGAAAAAATCTTAGCACAAGCATTAGTGATACATCTTTAGCTTTTACTGTCAGAAAAAAAATTGCAGATGGAGGTGTTGCATATGACAACGTTTCCGTATCTGTTGATAGAGGGTATGTTATGCTTGCTGGAAGTGTAGAACGCGAAGAGTTAAAAAAACTTGTTGAAGAAGAAGTGTGGAAAATAAATGGAGTTGTTGGAGTTAAAAATGCAATTGTCATAGGTAATGCAACAACATTTGCACAATCAACTGGAGATGCAGCAATTACAACAAAAATAAAAAGCATGTTACTCATGCGTAAAGGCGTTAGATCGTCAAATTTTAGTATAAAAACAATCAATGGCATTGTTCATGTAAGTGGTATAGCAGAATCTATACAAGAAAAGGATGCAGTATTATCAGTGATAAAAACAACCAGTGGTGTTAGAAAAGTAGTATCGTATATTACTGTTGGATAATATTGCATGTACAAAAACTACTCACACATGTTTGAACTTGTAGTGTGTCTGTGTTAACATGTGTAAGTGTTGTTGCATAACATAAAGATAAATGGCTTTAAAAATCAGATTAGCTAGAGGTGGAGCCAAGAAGCGTCCATTTTATAGAATGGTAGTAGCAGAAAACACTGCACCACGTGATGGCAAGTTTGTTGAAAGGATAGGATCTTATAATCCATTACTTGAAAAAGAGCATTCAGAACGCCTTGTTGTAAATATTGATAGAGCAAAATACTGGTTAAGCGTTGGTGCACAATGTTCTGTTAGGGTCGCCAAGTTGTTGGGAGAAGTAGGAGTTTTGGACGAGTATAAACCACACGCCACACCAAAAAAGTCAACGCCAAAGAAAAAAGCCCAAGAACGATTGAATGCAGCAGTCTGACAAGTTTGTTTGCATTGGGATAGTTGGAAAACCACACGGTGTACGCGGCTGTATATCAATAGTTCCTTTTGTTGAATCGTCTGTATTTTTTGATGTGAATTCTGTACTGTATATTGACTCTATATCACGTGTAATAGATTCATGTTTTGCTAAAAATAAACATTATATTGTAAAACTTAGCAACATAAATAATCGAGAAACAGCAAAAGGTTTATGTTGTAAAAAAGTATTTGCTCTTCGTTCATCCTTCGATGATTTATATGATGATTGTTTTTATGCATGTGATTTAAATGGACTAGCAGTATATTCAGATTGTGGAGAACAATTAGGTATTATTAATAATGTTGAAGATTACGGTGCTGGTGCATTCTTATCAATATTATTAAATAATCAAAAAATAGCAACTATACAGTTTAACAAGCAATCAATACTTTCTGTTAATAAGCATAATATCGTTATTGATAAAAGTTTTTTAATATTATAGTATTTTTCATGATATAAACTAATTGTACGTAGATAGTCTTTGCTTAATTTACCTTGCAATATACTGCTTGCTCCAATGGCTGGTGTAACAGATTTGCCATTTAGGCGTATTGTGCGTGAACTTGGAGATTTTTTTGTCTTTAGCGAAATGGTAGCAAGTAATGCTGTCATTAGAAATGTTGCCAGAACCAAGAAAATGATGGATCTAAATGGAGATTCCATGACATCAGTACAAATAGTTGGCGCAAATCCAACAGTCATGGCAGACGCGGCAAAACTCAGCCAAGACCTTGGTGCTAAATTTATAGATATAAATATGGGCTGTCCTGTGAAAAAAGTCGTAAAATCGTATGCAGGCTCTGCCCTTATGAAAGATATAAATTCGGCAGCAAAGATCATTGAAAAGGTTGTTAATGGCGTATCCATTCCTGTAAGCCTAAAAACACGCCTTGGCTGGAGCAATGAGCAACAAAATGTCGTTGAATTAGCAAAAATAGCAGAAGAACTTGGTATTAAAATGATAACTGTTCACGGTAGGACAAGAGCACAATTATTTACAGGTAAAGCCGACTGGAAAGCAGTTATACATGTAAAAAATGCAGTTAAAATTCCAGTTATTGCAAATGGTGATATTAGAACAGAAAGTGATGTAAAAGCAAGTTTATTGGCAAGCAATGCTGATGGCGTTATGATTGGACGTGCAGCAATGCACGCACCGTGGATACTTGCACAAATGAAAAATGGTGTAGAATTTGCAAATATACAAAAAGTTAACATTATTAAAAGACACTTATCATACGTTAAAGAATTCTATAATACAGATAAAGCAGTAGTTATATGCAAAAAAGTCCTAATGCAATATTGTATAAATATAAAAAACGCAGCAAATTTACGAAAACAAATCGTAACTATTGATGATTTTAACAAAGTGAATGAAGCAACAAAACAATTAGAGGAGTTGTATTGCCTGTAGTGAAATGTATAATAAGATGATCTGGATTATGTAATTATTAAAAATTTATGCAATTATTACAAATTACAATACTAGCTTGTCCACTTGTACTTGTATTATTATTGCTTGCATTCATGCCACTATTGGCAAAAAATTTCTGGCAAAAATATGAAAAGCATATTTTATTTTTGATTGCATTTACTAGCGCTATATCTTGTTTTTTAATTTTAGATTGCGCAACACATATAATGTATGATGCTATTATTTTAGATTACTTGCCATTTATTATTACATTATTTACACTATTTAGCTTGAGTTCGTACATAAAAATAAAACTCTGTGCTACGGCAACAACGATGAATAATGTGTTATTTTTGCTATTTGGTAGTATTTTGTCGTCAGTAATAGGTACAACAGGAGCATCAATGTTGCTTTTACCTCCATTTTTAAAAATGAATACAGAAAGAAAATACAAACAACATTTACTTGTATTTTTTATTTTTCTTGTTTCAAATATAGGAGGATTATTAACTCCACTTGGAGATCCGCCTCTTTTAATTGGTTATATTAAAGGTGTTGACTTTTTTTGGTTTTTTAAAAATCTATCTCCTATTTGGCTATTTTTTACAATATCATGCCTAACAATATTGTGTATTATAGATCAACACTTTATTAAGCATGAAATACTAAATAAATACAAACCTAACATTACGATAAATGGCTTGTTTAATATTGTATTATTATTTATAGCAATTATTGTGCTTTTCTTGCCTTGCAATACATTAAATATTGTGAAATATGGATTTTTATTATCGTTAGTTGCTATTGCTTTAATTTACAATAAAAAACAAAAAATTAATTATGCCCCATTTATAGATGTTGCTGTAACATTCTTTGTCATCTTTATAGTTCTTGCGCCTGTTATTTTCTTACTTAACAAATATTCTGAACAAATACTCAACATTATACATTTAACAAGCGAGCAAAACAGGCCACACTTATTTTTCTGGTTATGTAGTTTAGCATCTTCTTTTTTAGATAACGCTCCATCGTTCTTGCTGTTCTTTAACGTTGCTGGAGGCAATGCATCCAACCTAATGGCTGCGAAAAACGTACTAACAGCCATTGCGTCTGGCGCTGTTATTATGGGTGCTATGACATATATCGGTAATGCACCAAATATGATGGTTAGATCATATGCGCAACACAACGACATCAAAATGCCATCGTTTCTTAAATATATGTTATATTCTTTTACTATTATCCTGCCACTTAGCATTATTGCAAATAAAATATTTTGGTAAAATTTATAACTATCTTTATATCCAAAATATATTGCAATATTAAATCAATATCTTTTAAATTATCACTGTAACAATATAAAAATGTGGCAATATAATTGTTTATTTAGTATTGCAAATGTATATAATAATATATTATAAATATTAATTGCTAAAAAATTGTTATCATTTATTAAATATCCAGTATTATATTATTTTGTTTTAGCAGTAATTATTGAAAATTAATGTGTTTATGTTACAATTAAGCGACCTAGGTGTATTATTTAAATCACGAGGTCTGTGAGTAGTTTATTATCAGAAATTCCAAAGACTGTTAAAGCTATAGGATGTGCATCATTCTTTACTAATATGTCTACAGTAATGGCATATAGTATTTTTAGTGTATATCTGTACAATATTTTAGGTGTTGATTTACAAAAGATAGGACTTTTAGACGGTGTAATAGATGCTTTTGCATTTGTTATTAAGGTATTTTCCGGAGTAATAAGTGACTTTTTTATTAATCGAAAACTATTAATCTTCATTGGGGCAGCATGCATGGCTATTGCAAAACCGATAGAGGCTCTTGCAACCACATACACGCATTGGTTTTACGCCAAAATTTTAGACCGCTTTGGTAACGGCATACAATCCACGCCACGTGACGCTATAGTTGGAGATTGGGCACAAAAACATTTAAAAGGAACAAGCTTTGGTATGCGGCAAACTCTTGGTGCGGCTGGATCAGTAATCGGAGCATTATCATCTTTTTTATTACTGCTCTATTCTGGTGATAATTTCCGTTTTGTTTTCTGGATGGCAAGTATTCCAGCATGTGCATCTGTATTATTAATTGCATTCTGTGTAAAAGATAAAAAACACAAAAAACCAATTAATACAGAAGTAATTGGCAAAAAAGTTGTCAGACGTATTGCATTAAAGGATATAAAAAATCTAGGTGTTAAATATTGGCTGACTATGTTGATTGCCGGAACGTATATGCTGGCAAAAGTGACAGAATCGATTGTTGTTTTGCATATTATATCCAGATTCCATTTACCATTTCATTACGGCCCTGCATGCATTATGTGCTATCAGATCGCTAACAGCTTAATCTCTTGGCCAGCTGGAATATTATCAGACAAATTAAAATCACGTGATACAGTTATTGTGTGTGGTTTAATAATTTTTATATTATCAGATTTGTTATTTATATTTGGAACAAACTTGTTTGTTATTGCTATAGGACTGATGTGTCTTGGTGGATATGTTGGTATATCACAAAGTATATTTCACGCAAGAATTGTTGATATAGTACCAGTTGATTTAAAAGGTACAGCTATAGGAATTTTTAATCTTGTTTGCGCATGTTCTTTGTTTTTAAGTGGAAGCATTGCAGGATACATTTCTAATAAATACAATACAACAACTACATTTGTTGTTAGTGCCATTTTGTCTTCACTATCATTTGCTGTTCTATATTTTACAAAAGGTAAAAAATAAGCTCATTTTCTATTTTTAAAATACAAATGTTGACTGTATGTTTCAGAAAAATTGTGGTGTTTTTTATCCTTATCAACAATAAAGTATAAATTGTTGGTTTTTGCTGGATATAAAGCAGCCTCGATAGATTTAATAGAAGGACAACAAATAGGAGTTGGCGGCAAACCTTTAACCTTGTACGTATTGTATGGCGATTCTATTAGCAAATCAGATCTCAATAACGCTCGCTCTATTTTTCCGTACCCATTTGAAAGAGCATATATAACCGTAGGATCAACTTGTAATTTCATATTATGATTTAACCTATTATATATAACAGAAGCTATAATTGGCCTCTCAGCATCAATATTTGTTTCTTTTTCTATTATTGATGCAATAATCATAATCTTTTTAATAAACGCTTCGTTTTGTCCTTTAAACAATTCTTGTTTTACAATATTCATTTTTACTTTCATACGATCAATTAGATCAGAGCGTTTTGTATCGCGTTTATAGTAATAAGTAGCTGGATAAAGTGTGCCCTCCTCTGGAATTTCACCAATATCACCTATTAAAAATTTATCATCTTTTACTTTTTCAACAATCATTTTAACAGTATATCCTTCTGGAATGACTATCTTTCTAACAATAAAATCACCTTTCATCATGCGACATAATAAATCAAACGCTGTATCATTGTGATATACAATATATTCTCCTAGATTCAAATATTTACTAATAATCTTAAAATGAGTTGCAACAAATATACATGTACGGAATGCGATATTATGTTCTTTTTTTATACTATTGTAAATATCACTCCTTGAATGCACATTTATTGTATAATCTGGAATATTACTCTTTTGAAACGGAGCAATACATATTACACATAACACAACAAATATTGAAAACAACTTAATCATATGACTATCTGGTAGCTTTATTTACTACTATTAGCAATTTCTAGTGCATTTTTTATCATCATAAATGCACCATTTTCTGTGCTAGGTCCTATAATATACAACTCATCTTTAGCTCTAGTCATAGCAACATATAACATCCGTAACAACTCATTTTTCTCGTTCCGTATAGTATTATCCAACATTGCAGAAACTTCTGCAAATCGTTCAATAACTTTTGGCTTAATACAAAATGTTATCTCATCAATTGATTCTTCCCACAAAAAAGTGATGTACTTTTCGTTTATATCTAGACAGAAATCAAATAAAAAAACAATACGCGCTTCTAACCCTTTAGCTCCATGTATTGTACTAATCTTAATACTATTGCTATCTTGATAAGCAATATTTGTGTATATTTCATGTTCTGTAAACCATTGTAAAAATTCATCCAATTTCATATTTCTTTCATCGCATTTTAATACGATTTGCATAAATTCATCTATTAATTGAGATTGCGGTACAACAAGAATCTTATCTATTACATACTCAAAAAAATCAAATATACGCTGCTCTATGTCTAGATTTAGCAATTTTTCAATTTCAACAATATTTGATAACGATTGCGTTCTGTTATAGCATAAATCGAAAATTTCTTTTTCTGACATTGGAGATTCAAAAATATTTTTACTTTTTAATAAACAAGCTAATGCATAATCATTACTACTATCCAATGCAAATTCTGCGACAGATATAATATCCGCAATAAGCATTGTTTTGTTTAAAACAATGCGATTGTCTCCAGTAACAGGGATATTATTTGCAATTAATTCATTATACATAATATCAACTTCATTGCTTCTTGCTCGTGTCAAAATCATAATATCTGCAGGTACAACATCACCACTTTGCAAACGCTGCTTAATAAATTCAACAACATTTTGCTTGTCAATTAATTGAACTATACCTTTACCTGTTCTATGTGAAATATGCTGTTGGTAATTTTGCAATCTTGAATGCAATACTATATCAGTAATATTTAAAATTTCTGGCAAACATCTATAACTTTTATTCATATACTTAATGATTACTTTTTTGCCACACTGTTTTAGCAAATTTTCACAAAAATCTTTAAACTCCAAAAAAAGCGCTGGGTCAGCATCTTGAAAAGCATAAATAGATTGTTTTGTATCTCCAACGACAAAAATCGTACTATCAGAATTATTAAATAGCACTTCTTCAGCAATATACCTAATAATACGCCATTGATCTGCATTCATATCTTGTGCTTCATCAATTAAAATATGAGAAATTGGATATGATATTTGGGCAAGTATAGCTTCATTATTTTTTAATAAGTGCTCAGTGTAATATATTGCATCTGTATAATCAATCATGTTATGTTGTTGTTTTAATATTTGATAATGATTAAAGATTTGCTTAGCCAATGTAAGAAATTTGCAAGTTTTATTTAATATCTTCTGTTTATTTTGAACATTTCTATTATGGACAAATATACCTGTTAAAACATTGATTTCATCTTCTGTCAATCCATGTATTTTGATATTTTTTTTAACAGTGCCTGTTTTTGTAAAAAACATATCACTCGATATATGTGAATATTGCTCTGCAATCTTTTTTTCTGGTTCCATGTGTAATTTTTGCGATAGATATACCTCATAATGATCTGAATATAAGTTAAAAAAACGTCTAATCTTTTGTGTTTTAAAGATGTTATTTAACAAAAAATCAAAAGAATATAACGATACATCCCTCGTTAATATTTTCAATGAATGCTCTGACTGCACATCATGTTCCGCATAAAAAGCATCCTTTGCTAGTAATAAGAATTCATTCTGATCAATATTATCCATCATAATAAAATCAGGTTTAATTCCAGACTCAATTGGGTATAGCATCAATAATTTCTGACAAAATGCGTGTACAGTTGTTATATTTGCAGTAGACACACTCCACTCATCACGCATACTACGAAATCTGTCTATAACAGATTTTTGATAATGCACGTGTAATACATCACAGCTGTATTGCTTGGCAAAAACTTCATCATTTAATAACTTGTCTAATAATTTTGCAATACGCTCTTTAATTTCTAAAATAGCAGCAGATGTAAATGTAATGCATAAAATACTTGAAGCCGCTGAACCGCAAAACATCAAGGAAACAACTCTGTCAACTAATACTTTAGTCTTTCCAGTACCAGCAGAAGCAAAAATAAACACACTATTTGTTAAATATTGTCTTATATCTTTTTCTTTTTCATCCATTATTTATTTAACATATCTCTTACAGCAGTAACAATCTTTAAATGAGTAGGCGACGCTAAACTTTCCAAATTAGTAGCATACGGCATAGGCACATCTTCTGCACCCACGCAAACAGGCGGAGCATCTAAATAATCAAAGGCATTTGCACACACTGTTGTGCAAATTTCAGCACCAATACCACATGTTAACCATCCTTCTTCAACACTAACAATCCTGTTTGTCCTTTTTACAGACTCCACAATTGTGTCTGTGTCAATTGGGCGCAACGTCAAGAGATTTATTACCTCCGCCTCTATCCCATACTGTTGTGACAACACATCAGCAGCCTGTAACGCATATTCCATAGAGATAGAAAAAGCTACAATTGTCACATCGCACCCATTTCTGGCAATACTAGCACGGCCTATATTAATGTCAATATCCTCATCCAGTACAAATTGCTTACTATACAAAGCCTCATGTTCCAAAAATACTACAGGGTTATTGTCTGCAATTGATTGCTTTAGCAGCACCTTTGCCTCTGTAGATGTATACGGTGCAATTACTTTTAATCCAGGGATGTGTGCATACCAGCTAGCAAAGCACTGAGAATGTTGTGCAGCAACGCTACCTGGTGCACCATTAGGCCCCCTAAAAACAATAGGGCAATTTATATTACCATTAGACATGTATCTGGTCTTGGCTGCAGAATTTATTATATGATCAATCGCCTGCATGGCAAAATTAAACGTCATGAATTCAATAATCGGCCTTAGTCCAGCAAACGCAGCACCAACTCCAACACCAGCAAAACCGTACTCCGTAATCGGCGTATCTATAACACGCTGTGCACCAAACTCGCCTAACAATCCCTGCGACACTTTATAAGCACCATTATACTCCGCTACTTCCTCTCCCATTAAAAATACAGAATCATCCTCTCTCATCGATTCTGCCATTGCATCTCTTAGTGCTTCTCTTACTGATAGCATTAACAAACCGACAATATAACTAACACTTAAATAATAACGCTAATTCAACAAAATAGCGATCTCGTGAAACGATCTTTGCTCTCTGTTCCACATTCACGCGTCCACCATCTCTGTCAACAGAAACCTTATGGTCAACACTCCTCTTTATACCACCTAATCCCATACCACAGCAAATGCCAGCCTGCAAAATCGAACAAATCTGATATGTCAAGAAAACACCAAGCCTGTGACTTAATCCGCTTATGTGCGCCTTAACATCCTCCTTTGGATCACACTTGCCATCATCTAAAAATCTACAATTGATACGAGATTTGTTATAGCACAAAGCATACATCATATTAATGCCAAATTTTCCAATCGATGTCCCAACAAAAATAGGCAAGCGCACGCCCCACCCGTTTTTATATTTAAGATCCTCTTGATATTTTCCTTCTTTATACTTTGCTTGCATTGTCTTATTGCCAAACACAACAATCGCAGTAATACCAGCACCAAGTTTTATAGCTCCAAAACCATCAAAAAAACCAATTACTGTACATCCCAACCCAAACTTATTATTTGTGCAAGTAGTCGCCGTTGTTGCACTATTACTGCCGCTGCTTGTTACATCAGCAGTAGTAGTTTTTATTTTGCCACCACTAAACTCTCCAAGTCCACCGACAAAAAACTGGCAATTCCCAACAACACTCTCGCTGCTTCCATTCTCACCTTCAATGCCAACATCATCTACAATAACAGACTGCGTATCCGCTAAACAAACGGCGCAAAACGATAGATGCAATAAGGATAATTTAGAAAAAGATCTAAACATAACATTACTATAAAACGCTAACTGGTAAATTTTTTCACATTTCACGTAAGATGTCTAGTATATCAGGTTGCTTATTAATAAAATGAAATGCGCTGTGTTGGTATTATGCAACATAGTACGCAATGCAAATACTATACAATAAGTATATCAACATTTACTTAAAAGACAAAACAAAAATTTTACAATATTATACATTTTTTTACATATAAAAAATTATCTTGTCAAATAATATTAAATATTGGCAATATAAAATTAGATGTTGTTGTGAACAGACACGTATATGATACGTAAACTTTTGTTACCAATAATATTATTTACCTCTTCCTGCAATTGCTGCACACTATCAAAATTTTTGTGCTGCTGTTGTAGATCTAACAACGAAGATTTTACACAGGATGCAATACTTATTGGAGAAGGCAAAAATCAGAGAGATATTACCAAACTTTGGGAAGATATTGTCATAGATGATGCAACAATGACTATTCTGCGGGATATGCATAAACACTCTATAAATTTGTTTAAACATATTGATGGAGATCTTGTTGCTGATCTATTTGATTATTTAATGACACTACAATGGCCAAAGAGAATTAAATTAGTTGAAATTTTCTGTGAAATGGCAACAGCAGTACATATGCATGTCATATCATTAAATCCATTTGAAAGTTACGTACAACATGCTAACACACTAAAATTGTTTACGTACTTAAGTAAAAACATAAAAACAGATGAAGAACGAGCAAAAATATTACAATTATACACGCTTATCATTAGTGACGTAACTCATAATGGAATATATCCAAGGAAAAAATTTCCAATGGATTTATCTAAATATCTCGATTTATATAAAGATTATTTTGAAGAAATAGCACGTTTAGCTAATGCAGATGATAATATAGAAGCTAGTAATATGCAAAATAGTGATATTTGTGGTATAGAAGATAACACTGACCCAAAAATTACTGGCACAGATAATGAATCTCCAGATACAGACAATGCAGATCCAAGCTCAGACAGTGAATCTCTAAGCTTATCTAATGAAAGTGGAGAATATAGTATGCAATTAATACAAATTGAATCATTATCAGACAATAATGTACAAGTATCAGAAAATAATGAACAAGAAAAGAAAGTGGAAGGTGTGGGAGAACACTTAGGAGTCTGGGGTACAGCATATCTAATGATGACAAAGGCTCAAGATCAAAGCGCAAAAGAAGAAATGCAAAACTTACAAGAAAAAAGTATACAGATACCACAACTTGACTACGATAGGGAAAAATTTTTCAGAAAGCATGAACAACTACCTATACAAAATGAAGCACTTAATGAAAAGTTAAAAAATATTATAAGAATGCTACTATCGCAATGCTGTTTAGACAACAATGTAATGGGGAAATATTTAAATATATTGTCCGATATTTTATTACAAATCAACAATATACATAAAAAACGATTGTTAGATGTATTGAAGCAAATACCAATTAATATAATAGATGAGCAACTAAGCGACAGCCAGGATCTTACCCCACAACCAAGAAATACAATAACAACAGCGCAAATGCGTAGAAAATCCATGCAAAGCATTGCAGGAACACCAGAAAACAGTAGTTTTATACTTAACATTATTAATCAATTATTACATGTTCATTATAGCGAACACCAAAAAGATTTTTTTAACAAAATAAATGACATTATTGCAAAAACAGATGATACAACACGAAGTAAATTACTTTATATTTTGCAAAAAATACTATTTGAAATACATAAAGAACAAAAAGTAGATTTAACGCAAATTACGTTAGTACCAGACAATACAATAATAGAAACATGCATAGTGGATAATATTGATATACAAGAAATGGCAAAAAACATGTTCCATAACGTACCAGAACATCACAAAGCTTTAATCTTGCAATACTTAAATCAGTGTGCGGATGAAGGAGATGAAGAAGTGCAAAGACACATGATACAAATATTGGCAGAAACTATATACAGTACAACACCTAATGAAATAGATATTTTTGCTGATTTAAAATACGAAGATAAATGTAGTGTTGCGTACTTAATACATCGTCTGAATAGTAAAATGGGGCCAGAAGTACAGCAAAACATTATAAACGTTATGCAGCACCTTATTCCTCCATACAGAATGGCTATTACACACGCACTACTAGATGTATTGTATAATGGACAAACTGAGGCAATAAACTATTTATCAATATTTATCTATATTTTTTCTAAAATTGTAGATATGGCATCTATTCCATTATTAAATAGTCTCGTACAAATATGTATTGACCAATTAAATATCTTGTTAAATCGGTGTGTGCAAGATGATGATACTACAGCTCAAAAATATGAACGCGGCGCATTTATACAAGCAACAAGCGATGGCATGAGTATGTACGGCGTAGATAAAGTGAATTTTTCACAAGATACTGTCACGCTTGAAGTTGCGTCATATTATAAACTAAAATGGTATGAAATCTTAATCAGACGTTTCAGCTGGCTACGATTCCCTTTCAAGATCGTAAAGGTATTAGGATCTTTAGCAGAAACAGCAGCAAACCTAGCACCAGTTATATTTGTTATTGTTGCTATCAGCAATAATAAGAGTATAGAAGCATTAAATGATTGGTTAAATATTAATTTACCATTAGATGATGGAAATACTACAGAAAGTGATAATGTTACAAATACTACTAATACTACTAATACTACAGATATTAGCAATATACAAAGAATACAACAATCAGGCAATTCTGAATACGTGGTTCCGTGTGATGTTGCACCATCAATGCTGCGTGGAAACAATAATGTATTTTTTATGGATGGCTCACTAAATAACAATAATAAATGTGCAATATATAACTGTAATAATACAGCTATGTATAAAACTGGTTGGATATATGACCTTTGCACAAAACTAAAAAATATATTTTCAAATAATACTGATATAAGTATTGTTAATCCAATTTTTGATAATACAAATTCAGTTAACAGATCTTTATTGTCATGACATACTTATATGTCAAGCGTTCAATGCCAATATATAGATTTAACGACTTGATCTGTACCTTATATTCTTATTTTTCCCATTTTTTCTTGTTATACTCAACAAAATTCCAATATTAATAGATGTAGCTAGTAAAGAACTACCACCGTAACTAATAAAAGGCAAAGTCATACCCTTTGTTGGAATAAGATTTAAAGAGGTTGAAATATTGATTACAACTTGAACTGCTATCTGAACAGCAATACCGTATATCACACACATTTCAAATATATCTGTAGTACGCATCGCTTTTATCAATGCACGCACTATCAAACAAGCAAACAGTAAAACAATAATAAAACACATAAAAAAGCCAAATTCTTCACCTATTACAGAAAATACAAAATCAGAATGCGCATCAGGAACGTAATTTTTTACTACACCCTCTCCTGGGCCTTTGCCAAAAAAGCCACCACTTTTTAATGCAGCAAGCGATTTTTGTATTTGGTAACTGTCAGCAGCGCTATATAAGAATGAATTTATCCTTTCTGCAAAGTGTGGGAAAATAAAATAAAATAAAAACAATGCTGCAATAATAACAAAACCAAATGCACACAAAATACTTACAGATAAACCGCTAACAAACAATTGTGCACACCACGTTGTAATCAAAACAATAGTAATACCAATATCTGGTTGTAACAATAAAAATGGAACCAAAGCAAATATTAAACATGTAGAAATAAATATTCCAGGAAATGATTTATCAATATACTGCTCAGAAATAAGCCAAGCAGTAATAATAATCATAACTGGCTTTAAAAATTCAGACGGTTGTACAGAAAACCCAAATATCCTTATCCATCTATGCGCTCCTTTGATTTCTTGTCCAAACAATAAAACAACTATTAATAATGAAAAACAAACAATATAACCAATAGCAGCAAATCTACATATGTCACTTTCTCGCAAAATAGTAATAAATAACATCATAAAGATTGCAACTGGAAGCGTCATAATATGCTGCTCCACAAAATAAAATGGACGCAATCCAAGCTTTACAGCAACCACAGGCGTAGATGTAATATTAAACCATATTCCTATACCTATAATTACAATAACAACTGATAATGTAAATATATCAATAGATAACGCCCATCTTCTTACTAATTTTGCATATTTATTCATTCTTTATACTTACAAACCTTTAAATGTAATTCCTTTAACTGTTCATCAGAAACAACAGACGGCGCGCCCATCAACAAATCTTCTGCACGCTGATTAAGCGGAAATGCTGTAACTTCCCTAATGTTTTCCACATCTGCTAAAAGCATAACCATCCTATCTATCCCTGGAGCACAACCACCGTGAGGCGGCGCCCCATACTTAAATGCATTTATCATTGCTCCAAAATGACAATCAACAAAATCGCTTGTGTATCCTGCAATCTCAAACGCTTTATACATAATTGCAGGAACGTGGTTTCTAATAGCCCCACTAGACAATTCTACACCGTTACAAACTATGTCATACTGATACGCCTTAATTTCCAATGGGTCCTTATTTTGTAGAGCATCAAGCCCACCTTGAGGCATAGAAAATGGGTTGTGAGAAAACACAATACTTTTTCCATCATCTCCAAGTTCATACATTGGAAAATCAGTAATCCAACAAAATTTGTATGTATTTTTTTCTATTATCCCAGTTTCTTCACCCAGTTTTTGCCTTACTACTCCAGCAATACGTGATGTTTCACTCACGCTATCAGCACAAACAAAAAACAAAGCATCTCCATCATGCATTTTATTTACTACAACAAGCTCATTAAGTAATGCCTCATCCAAGAACTTGGCAATTGGTCCCTTAAATCCACTATCATTCTTTGTTATGTACCCAAGCCCTGGCATTCCCATATCTTTTGCCCAATCATTCAATTTATCAAAAAAACTGCGAGAATTTGATGCAGCGCCTGCAACATTAATGCTTCTAACAGTCTTGCCAGCAAAAGCAGCAAATGTTGATCTAGCAAAGATATCTGATACATCTTCTATTACCAACGGATTACGCAAATCCGGCTTATCTGATCCGTAATGCAACATTGCATCCTCGTATGTAATTCTTTGGAATGGAAGAGAAGAAACAGAGAAACCATGCTTTGCAAACTTCACAAACGTGTTGTACAAAACTGGTTCTACTACAGAAAACACATCTTCTTGTGCAACAAAACTCATTTCAATATCAAACTGATAAAACTCACCAGGAGAACGGTCTGCCCTAGAGTCTTCATCTCTAAAACACGGAGCAATCTGAAAATACCTATCAAACCCCGCCACCATCAAAAGCTGCTTAAACTGCTGAGGCGCCTGTGGCAACGCATAAAACCTACCAGGATGCACCCTGCTTGGAACCAAATAGTCCCTTGCTCCTTCTGGAGAAGATGAAGTTAAAATGGGTGTTTGAATTTCTAAAAACCCAAGATCATTCATTTGTTGGCGTAAGAAAGAAACAACATTAGAGCGAAGAACAATATTGTCGTGCATGCATTTTCTACGCAAATCTAGATATCTGTACCTCAACCTTGTTTCTTCAGGAAACTCGTTATCAACATTAATTTGAACAGGTAAAACACCATCCAATACATCAGATAATAAATCTACTTTCTTAATTAATACTTCTATTTCACCAGTTGCCATATTTTTATTCTCTGTAGAGGCAGGACGTGCAACAACATCACCAGTTATAGATACAACAGATTCATCCTTTAATGCAGAAACAGTATTAAACAAATCTCCGGAAGTTTCCTCTAGAACACATTGTATAATACCATAATGATCACGTAAATCAACAAAAAGTAATCCTCCGTGATCTCTAATCTTCATTACAAAACCAGCTAAAGTTACTGTTTTGCCTATATCAGTTGATCTCAATTCATTACAAGTATGAGTTCTAAAAAACGTTGCATTTTGCATCTATAATCTCTGGCATAACAGTACAACTCTGAATTTTACTACATATTAACAAAATATACAAAAATCATGTATAAAAGCGATATTTTATTTATAAAATAAATCATAATAAATTATATTTACTATAGTTATACAATACTGCCAAATAAACTATTTTGAAATCCACGCTCAATGCGCACATCTACAAAATTACCTATTAAATTCTTATCAGATTTTACGATCACAGATTGCATGTATTGTGTCTTTCCAATGTATTGTGACTTTTGTTTGCCACATTTTTCAAATAAAACCTTTTGCACAGTACCAACACAAGACTCATTAAACTTTAGCTGATGTTTGGACAATGCATTAATCAACCTTGCCAATCTATTATCTTTTACCTCATCAAGAACTTGGTCTGTCATACTATAGGCTGGTGTATTCTTGCGTCTACTATACTTAAAAGCAAAAAATGAACTATAGCGAATTTTTTCAACTATATCCAAAGTATCCAAAAAGTCTTCCTCGCTCTCACCAGGGAATCCAACAATAAAATCAGATGAAAAATTAATATTTGTACAAATATCTCTAAATTCTTCTATCATCTCGATATACTCTGATCTTGTGTGCCCTCTATTCATCCTTTTTAATATTCTGTCGCTTCCAGATTGTATTGGTATATGAATAAATGGTGGTAATAAAGGCTGCAATTCTTTGTGTAAAAACATTAAATCGCGATTAAAGTCGTACGGATTTGACGTTAGGTATCTTAAGCGCTTTATACCTTTTATATTTGCAACAAGCTCTATTAACTGGCCAATATTTAGTTTTTTACCATCGTCTGTATCTCCATTATAAGAATTAACATTTTGCCCAACCAAAACAATCTCTACAGCGCCTTTATCAACTAACTTTTGTATTTCTGTCAAAACTTCTCTCACCGGCCTGGAATACTCTCTTCCACGCGTATATGGAACAACGCAGTATGTACAAAAATTATTACAACCTTCTTGAATTGTGACGTATTCGCTTTTTTTAACAGAACTATGCATTGGCAAAAAGTTAAACTTCTTAGACTGCAAAAATTCCAGACATAACACTCTTTCTCCATTACAAGCGCGATTAATAAATGAAATAATTTCATGATAAGTTTGCGGACCAAACACAATTTTTATACTATCGTCGTGATCAAATAGCGCATTACCTTCTGCCTGCGCAATGCAACCACCGATAGCTATAATTTTGTCTTTCCTATTATTGATTCTCCCTATATCAGATAAAAGTTTGCTCTTAGCCTTTTCTCTAACGTTGCATGTATAAAAAATAACAATATCTGCATCATCTTCAGAATTTACACATTCATGCCCATTACACAGCAGTAATGTTTGAATTTTTTCTGCATCGTATACATTCATTTGACAGCCATATACACGTATAAAAAATTTCATACCAATCAGACAGAAAATAAAAATGATTCTACACGCATACTAGATTAGTTGGTCGTTAATCAAAATATCCACATTTTTCTCTATGCAAAAATTCTCTTGCAAGCTCCATATAAGATTGCGCACCAACGCTTTTTACGTCATAAATCAAAACGGGCCGCCCATAAGATGGTGCTTCAGAAATTTTTACATTCCTTGGTATTACACTATCAAATACCTTTTTTCCAAGATGATCACGCACATCACGCGCAACAGATTGACATAAAACATTGCGTTTATCAAACATTGTCAAAATCACGCCATACAACTGCAACGACGGATTAAACGATGCGCGTACTCTATTTACAGAACTAAGAAGATACCCAAGTCCTTCAAGAGCATAATACTCACATTGCAACGGTACTAATACTCCATTTGCAGCTACAAGGGAATTTAAGGTTAACATCCCCATTGATGGAGGAGAATCAATCACAATGTAATCAAACATATCCTGATATGCACTCAGCTCTGATCTCAAAATGCTCTCTCGATCAGGCATTTGTACAAGCTCTATTTCAGCCCCCACTAAATCAATACTTGCTGGAATGATTGACAGACCTGGAATCTTGGTTGCAATCAACGCCTCTGATAATGTTTTCCTTCTAATCAATACATCATATGTATTGTTAATATTTTTCTTATATATTCCAAGACCGGTTGTAGCATTGCTTTGAGGATCAAGATCTATTAATAGTACGCGATTGCGTGTTGCAGCAAACGCCGTAGCCAAGTTAACAGCTGTTGTTGTTTTACCAACACCACCCTTTTGATTAGCAATAGCAATAACTTTTCCCATTATCTCCTCACAACATTATCCAAACAAATTATCACACCATCATTATTTGTCATACTCGGATAAGTCTTACATGAAAAATCAAAATAATTGTACGCATTAGAAAGCTCTTCGCACCATTTTTTCCCTTTTAAAAAAACTCCACTACTCACACCAACACAACACATAACATCACATAACTCTGACAATGATCCAAAGGCGCGAGAAACAGCAACCATTCCACTGCCACATAATTTATATACATCACCACATACATATGCATCCACACCGCATATATCAGAAACATGTCGCAAGAAAGAACGCTTTTTTTCATTTATTTCTGACAATAAAACATGATACCCGCACATTCCCAGAACAAACCCTGGCAATCCCGCCCCACTACCAATGTCAAGCACAATGCGATCTCGCTGAACAAAAGAGCATAATTGTAAGCAATCGATAATATGCCTATTAATAACATTGCATATATCTCTCTCCTGAATCAGGCCAGCATATTCATTCCACTTCTTCAACTCATCTATGTACTTGTACAACTTATCCATACTACCTACCAAAACGTTCCACGTGGAACATCAAAAAGCATGACCTACACTAACATAAAAAACAAAGCTAGAGTCTATAAATTTGTCATTCTTGTCTTTTCTCCTCTTGCACGGAAAAGCAATGTCAAAACAAATAGGAGACAGCACTGTGTATAAACGCAAACCAAAACCATAGCCTGTATATAAACGGCCCGATAGCATCTTGTTATCCTTGTTGACAATACCACCATCGACAAAAAAAACCAAGCCAACACTTTCAGATGATCGCCACCTAAACTCGCAGCTATATTCAAACAAACAACAACCACCAACAGGTTTATTATTGTCATCCAATTTTCCAATCATTTGATATCCATACCCGCGCACAGACCCAAAACCACCACCATAAAATAATTTATCAACCGGTACATCCTTACACCCTCTACCAAAGATTTGCCCAATGCGTACAGAACACGCAATCACATCAACATCGTTTTTATGAGAAGCAATTGGAATAAAACAACTAACACCCAATTTTGCAATAGTAAATTGGCTTTTACACAAAAACTGCATCAAACTTGCACGATATTTTGTACCTCTTGTTGGATTGTTTTTTGAATCCGTAAGATCAATGTCTCCTTCAAAAATAACATGCGCTGATCTAAAACCGGTATATGTAGCATTCTCATCACCACTACGCAACAATTTGGATCTTTCATAACCACATCCACCAGAAACAGAAAACAGCGCATTTACATATTGCGAAACAACACTTTGACAAAAAATATTGTGAGCCTTATACGCCTTTAATTTCTCATGCGAGATACGAAAAACATTTTTCACTTCCTGCTTTTTGCCAAAAACATCCGGAACGTTGTAACAAACTTCTTGCGTCTTACGCCTTGATGAATAAGTACCGCCTAAGATCAATACAGATCCGCGCCCATCAATATTACGGCAACAAAATTTAGCACCAACACCAATACCGGTATTACTGCCATATTGTGCGCCAATTCCAATTGTGCGTCTTTTTATTTGCGTGACCACTATATCAATATCAACAAGATTTTCACTTACGTCTTTAATCGCTATATCAACACCAGAAAACATTCCGCTTTTCAACAATAACTCTCTTGTTTCATCAATCTTTGCGGAACTAACAACATCACCGTCGCGCCACAGTAAACGGTTTTCTACAAAACGCTGTATTCCTTTTGTATAATCGCCAACAACATTAATATTAGTCTTTCTAATACATAATTTATTGTCTGTATTTATATTACACAAAATACAAAAACTCTTATTTACTTTATCAATAACAAGACCGCTTGCATTAACCACAGTCCTAATATATCCATCCGCTATAAAAAAATCTCTAATATTGTCCATAGCAACAGAAATGCTCTTAGCATCAGTACTTTTGTTCTTTTTTAATCCTGAAATTTTTAACAAGTCATCGCTACACAACATTTTATCTGTACCGCACATATAAACAGGTTTTATTTCACTAACAACGTAGCGAACACCAAGACATACATTAAAATGCATGACTCCATTTTTAAAACTATGCGTTACAGAACAATCAAAGTATCCATATGATTTACATATCTCCTTCATAGAAGCTATATCTTTCTGAGCAACAATATCAATTAAAACCTCATCCAAATTGTTACAAATATCTTTATCATCTGATATCAATACAGATTTCATAGCAACAAGCATTGTTCCATCATTGACTCCATTGATAATTGCTTTTGCACAACAAGTAGTACAAAACATTGTGAATATGATGTTAACAACATAAATCTTGTTCACAATACGAACAAAACTAAACATATTGCAAAAAACTAATAACAAGTTTTTCACAGACTGATTATTTTATCAACATGTTGTTAATAAATGCTTAAAATGTAAAAAACACAAAGCTGTGTTGTGTTTAAAATTGTGTTGATTATAAACAATGCACTGTTTTATGCGTATTATTATCACTACATATAATTAAAAAATTATTAATATGTTACTTTCAAAGAGTTTAAAAATTGTTGGTGGAAAAAAACTACAAGGATCTATAAAAATAAGTGGAGCTAAGAATTTGGCACTACCAGCATTAAGCGCTGGAATTATGACATCTGAAAATATTACATTAAATAATGTTCCAAAACTAACGGATATTTCCTCAATGATTGATTTATTGCAATATTTGGGTAGTAATATTGAACACATTGATAATGTAGTACAAATTAGTACAAAAAATGTTGTAACAACTTGTGCTCCTTATGATTTTGTTAGCAAAATGAGAGCTTCAATTTTGGTACTTGGCCCGCTTGTTGCAAGATTTAAAAAGGCTAGAGTATCGCTACCTGGTGGATGTGCAATAGGTGTTAGAGGAGTTGATATGCACGTCAAGGCGCTTATTGATATGGGCGCAGATATTACGATAAGCGGTGGTGATATCGATGTTGTAGCAAAATATGGATTACACGGTACTGATGTAGTTTTTCCGTTTCCTACGTTTACAGGGACGGAAAACATAGTAATGGCAGCGTGTTTGGCAAAAGGGCGTACCGTGATTGTGAATGCTGCTGTAGAGCCAGAAGTTGAGCATTTGTGCTTATTGTTAAGATCTATGGGGGCGCAAATTGATGGTATTGGAACGTCTGTCTTGACAATTGATGGCGTTAATGATCTTGGCGGTTGTACGTTTGATATTATTCCCGACAGGATTGAGGCTGGTACTTATGCTGTTGCTGCCGTTGTTACCCATGGTGATATTGTGTTGGAAGGAGCACGCCATGACCATTTAAGGGCTTTTTTGGAGTGTTTAAAGTGTGCTGGGGCAGATGTTTGTGATGTTGATACAGGTATACGTGTTGCTATGTCTGGAGATATATTGCCTATTGATATTGAGACTGCTCCATATCCTGGTTTTCCAACTGATTTGCAGGGACAGTTTATGGCCGCTATGTGTTTATGCAATGGTTCTTGTGTTATTAGAGAGTCTGTGTTTGAAAATCGATTTATGCATGTGCAAGAGTTGTGCAGAATGGGCGCCAATATAAATGTTTCTGACAGGTGCGCACATATTGTTGGAGTTGATAAGTTAGTTGGTGCACGCGTTATGGCTAGTGATTTGCGCGCTTCTGCGGCTCTTGTGCTTGCTGGTTTGTCAGCTGATGGGGTTAGCATTGTTGATAGGTTATACCATTTATATAGAGGGTATGAGGCTTTTTATGATAAGCTCGCTGGTGTTGGTGCTGATGTTGAGTTGATTTCATAGTGGATGCTGATGTTTTTGCCTCTGAGTTGAGGCGTTTACGAGAATCTATGCTTCAGTTTGCCAGTGATTTTCCAGAAATAGGTAGTGCGTTGGGGCTTTCTTCTGGCGCTTCTGTTGACCCACAAACAGAGCGGTTACTTAATGCAATTGCTTTTATGTCCGCCGATTTGCGATGCTTTATAAGCGATAAAAGCCTGGATGTGCACAAGTTTGTGTTAAAAGGAATGTGTGGTGACTTGCTTCGTCAATCTCCTGCTTGTTCTGTATTGCAGTTATGTGATTTGGGAGATGGGCATTTTCATGTTCCACGTGGAGCAGTTTTTCGTTGTGGTGATGCAGTGTGTAGAAGTTTGTATGATGCTGATGTTTCCGGTTGTAGTATTGATTCTGTACATGTTTCTGGTGGTTGTTTGCGGTTTGTTTTACGTGGAAATTTTGATAGTGATCGCGTTATGTTCCACCTGTTTTGTAACGATGTTAGAAAATGCCTGAATTTGTACGCATCCATACGTGATGCCAATTTTGCGTTATGTGGTGGTGTAAGGCGCAATTTGCGATGGATGGGCTATGAGAGAGGAGATTCTATTGTTCCATTAATGGGGTATACGTGTTTGCCTTTGTTTTTGTTTAGAGATTTTTGCTGCTTTTGGCAAAAGTTTATGTTCTTTTGTATTGATGGTGTTGAGAGCAAAGATGGCGTGGTTGATATTGCAATCCCGTGTGATGATGTTTTGTCTTCTAGCGATGTTTTTGATGGATGCGTGGTGGCAAATTGTATTTCAGTTACAAATACTTATGCTGAATTATCTGATCCTATCCGCGTGGATTGGATGTTGGAGAAGTTTTCTTTTGGTTGTGACTCTATATTGTGTTGTGAAAAAATGACTGCACAGGATGTTAATGGCGGTAATGAGCGTGTTGTGCAAAATTTTTTTGATTGTCGCGATGGTGTTGGGCGTGATTTAGTTTTTATGGAGAGCGGTGTTAATGATGATTTTTTCATTTTAGGAGAACGAACAGATGATTGCATTTTGTATGGTGATTTAGTCCGCATGTCATTACCATGCATGGATATTGCCATTGGTTCTTTTTTTGATGCTGATGTTTTAGAGTTGGGGGGCGGATGTGCAAAATCTTTGTATTTATTTGAAAAAGTTGACTTCTCTTGTGATATGTTGCTGTTGCTGCGTTTGTGTTGCTTGTTGCGATGTGGTGTTGATATAGGTGTGCTTTTGCACGCATTATCTGATGCTTTTGGCAATAAGCGCGTAACATCATGTATTGATTGTTTAACTGTTGCTGATGTTACTCGTAGATCTGCTCGTGTTGGATTGCCAGCGCGTTTTGTTGAAGTTGAGGAGATTTCTTTGGATGTTAGGCATGGTAGTGATGATTTTGTGCCGCTGTTTTGCTCTGTTTTGTCTCGTTTTTTACTACTAAATGGAGATATTAATACTTTGGTTCGTGTAAATACTAGATAATTATTGTGATAACAAGAATTTGAGCAATTTGTTGGACTCTGTATTTGATGTGTGCATGTCATCTATTATTTGGTACAGCGTTTTATCTTTCCAGGACACCAACAAATCAAGTATGTATGGTGTTGGGCTGTGTTTTTCTATCTTTTTTAATTGTGTGGCAAGTTTACCTAATTCTGAATACACAGCATCTCTGTCATTAATTTCCTCCTCTTCTTGTACTACTTGAAGTTCTCCGGATATTGTTTCTTCTTTTGTACGAAATGTATTTATTATATTAATAATTTTGGATATTGTGTTTGTACATTTAGAAAATGAAATTGTATTATTGTATGATTGATTTATAATATCTGAAGCAGCAGCGATAGCTTGATTTGTATACTGCAGAATACTAAGTACATCACTCATATTTGTTGAGGATTTTATTGCATTTTGTATTTTTTCTTGTTCTGGCCTTCCTTCGTTATTAAACACATCCATAATGCTTTTTTCTGATTCTGGGTCTTGCTTAATTTTGATTTTTATATCTCCTGCATATTCGTAATCATATAATGTAAAAGCATCTACTATTGGAGTTAATGACAGTTTTGTAGTTATATTGTCTATTAATTTATTCAATATATGTTGCTTTTGTTCGTCATCTGATGCTCCATCATCTGTATGAGGAAAGCAAGATAGAGCAAATGATTGTGCAAATTTATCTAATATTTGAAACGATTTTAATGCGCCATTAAATCCATCCATGTTAACAAGTGACTCCATTAGCCATGATACTGCAAGCAAATCTTTGGACTTATTCTTTAATACATCTACTGTTAGTGATTCAACAAGCGGCCAGTTTGCTTTTTTTAAATCTCGCTCCCAGATACCCATTGATAATTGTGGATCTTCGGCGATGCGAGCTGACCTGATTTCGTCGTATTCATTGCTAAGAGATTCATCTTTACCAACGCCGTCTTGTGATCCTGGAATCGGTGTCATAAGATCATCTATCTCGTATGTTATACGTTCCATTGTTTTATGGCAAAAAACAATATATATAGTACAACATTTGTACAAAAATTACTTGTATGAAATGACGCGTAATTGTAATAGATGTAAGTATTGTAACAATATTTTGGCTTCTTGCCTTAGTTTATTCAACTGTAACGGATTTTGCTAGATTACGAGGTTTGTCTACATCAAGGTTCTTTAATTTTGCAGCATAATACGCAAGCATATGTACAGCTGTAATAGATGCAAATATTGATGGCATTTCTTCATCATCAATACATATATTATTTGATTTGTACCCTATTGTTACAATGTTTCCGCCTCTTGCCTTAATTTCTTCCATATTTGACATTGTTTTTTCGTACAAATCGTCATTTATTGCAATTACAACAGAACAAACAGTGTTATCAACAATAGCTATTGGTCCGTGTTTGATTTCTCCAGATGGATATCCTTCCGTTGGTGTATACGTTATTTCCTTTATTTTTAATGCCCCCTCCATTGCTATTGGATAGCAAACACCTCTTCCTATAAATAACAATGTTTTGTGTTTTATCAAAGTCTGTGCTGTGGAGAATATATTTTTTGTATTATTTAATACTTTGTTTATTGATTTGCATACTTCCATAACTGGTATATCTATGCCAGCAGTTAATAAAAGCGTTACCAATTGGCTTACAAACGTTTTTGTTGAAGCAACGCCTATCTCCACACCGGCATTTGTGTAGATGCAGTGTTTTGCTTCTCTTGCAATAGAACTTTCTTGTACATTGACAATTGCAAGTGTATCCATGTTTTGTGATAAGACAAGACGCATAGCACCAAGAGTGTCTGAGGTTTCTCCAGATTGGCTGACAAAAACGTATAAAGTGTCTTTGTTAAGTACTGGACATCTATAACGGAATTCTGAAGCAATTTCTGTAATAATTCTTATTTTTTTTTGTTTCTCAATAATGTATTTTGCTAAAATGCAAACATAATGTGAACTACCGCATGCAATCATATGTATTGTTGAGTATTTCTCAATATTAACACTACATTTAAACTTATTATACGCATTTGAAACTGCGGCTGGTTCTTCGTTGATTTCTTTTATCATAAAGTCTTCGTACTCACCTTTATCGATGTTTTCTGTAGAGATCGTATTTGGTACGCTGTTTCTATGGATTTGTTGTGTGCCATTTTCTAAGATTTGAAATGAGCCTTGTTCTGCCACAATAACGTCGTTTTCTTCCAAATACGTTATGTTGGGCGTCATTTGAGATAAGGCAACAGCATCGCTTGCCATGTAAATGTGGTTTTGATCTGATCCAACCACAAGTGGAGATCCTTTTTTTGCACCAAGCATTGTTGTTGGGCAGTCAGAACATATGGCAGCAACAGCATAAGATCCTTCTAACATTGTTATTGTTTTAAGAAAGGCATTTTTAAATGTCATTCCAGTTTTCATATAATGGAATATTAGTTGTGAAATAATTTCTGAATCCGTATTACTTGTAAATGGCTCATTAACTATGTTTTTTAATTCATTATAGTTTTCTATAATACCGTTATGCACTATAGCAATATTTCCTGTAACTTGCGGGTGTGCGTTTTCTACTGTAACAATGCCATGCGTTGCCCATCTTGTATGCCCTACAATTGCCGAACATGTTCCATCAATACTGCTGCATTTTGTGTATAGATTATTTATTTTGCCAACAGAGCATATCCTGTGTAGTGTATGTTCTTTGTCTATAAATGCAATACCAGAAGAGTCATATCCCCTGTATTCCATACGTTCTAATGCGGAGATTGTTTGTTTTACAGAATCCTCATATCTTGTTGTGTTTAATATTGCTACTATTCCGCACATTGTTTGTGTATCTTGGTCTTTGTTAAATTATTACACACGTTTTTTACTGTTTAACAATGACAAAATGTTACAACTAGCGTGCCTGAGTAAAACTGTGTAATAACGTTTTAAATATGATGAGAAAAGTAAATTTTTTAATTAATTTGTGATAATATAATTACTTTTCCCGTGTAAAACATAAAATTTTATTTGTTGCAAAGATAAAAATCAGCTATCATGAGAATTATGAGTAATAATTCAACCTATAGTGCGTATTTTCCACATAACTGCGCATTTGTGTTGCATATAATTACTGCCAGGAAGTTTTGTTTTGGAGGTAGAATGCTAAAGATAGGTGATATAAATAAGATAGGAGCAAAGCCGCTTATTGGTGTGTGTGAAGCATTATGTGATATAGCGGATGTTTCTTGTGTTATTAAAGATAAAAAACTAGATAACGTATACGCAAGTAGGTTTTATTGTCAAAATATTGATAGTGCATTAAATGATTCTATTGTAGATGGTGTATCTTCTAGAATTTTAATTGGGGACTTTGTTGTATATGTTGCTTACTGTATAGATTTTTACCTTTGTGTTGTTATATATCAACGCTCAAAGCATCTTGAGCAACAGCTGTACCACGATTTACAGGAGCCACTTAGGTGTATAGCAAACTGTCTTCAGATTATTAATTTTTTGAGTGACGTTTCTAGTGATGCGATGAAATATGTAGAGTATTCATTAGAAAGTGTTATGCGTTTAAAAAATTGGAGCAATTCTCTGCTTGGACACAAAGTTGGAAATTTTGCTGATAGATCTTCATTTTATATACAAGATGTATTGGAGGATATTAAGCGGATGATTTTTTATAAAATAGATGAAAGAGGATGTTGTTTTGATATTGATGATTTACCAAAGATTTGCGCTGTTAGATCGGATATTGTATGTATTTTTAAAAATTTGATAGAAAACTCTTTATTATATGCAAAAACAGAAGATAATCTTGTTGTTTTTATAAAAAAAGATTTTGCTAAAACAACACAAAGCGAGCTTGTTGTGACATATTATGACAATGGTAAGACATGCCAAGTTGCTGATAGAAAAAATAGCGATAATCTTGGATTAAAACTTTGTAGGGAGCTTGCTATTGCTAATGGCGCTACTTTTGAGCAAAAGCCAGGATTTGAATTTGAGATGGTGTTTTTTCGTGATGGAGTAAATTATGCAAAGTGAACAAGGTTTTACAATTGATGATATAGATGTATGCATTAGTAAGAATCTCAGAGAAAAGAGAAAAAAGAGAGATTTGACGCTTGTAGAGGTTGCAAAAAGGGTTGGTGTTTCGCATCAGCAGGTTCAAAAGTATGAGCATGGAACCAGCAAAATCTCCGCATCAATGTTATATAAATTTTCTCTTGTATATGGGGTTGATATTTGTCATTTTTTTGATGGCTTTGAGCAAAGCGTTATAGAAAAGCAAAATGGAGAATTCTTAACAGATATTAATAAAAATAGTACAATTAACATTTTGTTGGTAGAGGATAATCCTGGTGATGAAGTCATTACCAGGCGTGCATTATCAGATATGCATGGTGTAAATATTTTTTGCGTACACGATGTGGTACAGGCGTTGGATTTTTTACGTTATAAAACTATATCTGCAGATTTTAGAAGGCCTGATTTAATTTTGCTTGACGTTGGTTTGCCTGTAAAATCTGGTTTGGTGTTGTTAAAAGATATTAAACGAGACCGTGGTTTGATGGATATTCAGGTTGTAATGTTGACAAGCAATATTAGTATTTCTGTTTTAAACGAGTCATATAAAAACGGAGCTGCTGGGTATATATGCAAGTCATTTGATTTTAATGTTTTTAAAGCGAATTTGTGTGATTGTGTACAATATTGGCGTCATGCTGTTGTGATACCTAGAGGGTTGCATGGTGTATAGTGTTTTCCGATACGATAATATAATATTCAGTATATAATGTTGGTCTTTTTGTGTGTTTTTAATGCGTAAAATTGCAATTGTTGGCAGAACAAATGTTGGTAAATCCGCGTTATTTAACAGATTATCCAAGACGCGTGCAGCTATCGTTTTTGATAGAAATGGCGTAACACGGGACGTTAGAGAGGTGCGTATTGGTGATACCATATTTGCGGATACGCCAGGTATGTTTGATTATTCTGCTAATACTGATATTGCTAATGAAATTTGTCGTATTTTAGAAATTGTCATAAGTGAAGCTGACATTTTTTTATTTGTTATTGATTGCAGTGTTGGGATTACAACAAATGATAAAAAAATAGCAGAAATGTTACGTAAAACTAATAAACAATGCGTTGTTATTTGTAATAAGTGTGATAAATTAAATATTTGTGACGAAGCGTACGAGTTGGGCTTTGATGAATACTTTTATACTTCAGCTGAGCACAATATTGGCATTGACGATGTAGTAAATTTTTTAGGTGTGCATAATAATGCTAGCAGGATTGATAATGAAGATTATATTAAAATTGCTGTTTTGGGGCGTCCAAATGCAGGAAAATCAACAATAATTAACAGTTTGTTAGGTAAGCAGAGGCGTGTAGTTTGTGATTCTCCAGGAGCAACACGTGAGACAAGCTATGACATTTGCAAAGTTGGTGGGCATAACATAGTTTTGGTTGATACACCAGGAGTAAGGAAGCGCGCTAGAGTTGTGGATGATTTAGAGCGTCTCAGTGTATCTTGTGCAGTGCGAGCTTGTAGAGAAGCTGATATTATACTATTTATTATTGATTCTTGCTCTGTTAATGGATTTATACTAGATCGCCAGGACTTGATTCTATTGAATATTTGCTCTGATGCATATAAAACTGTTGGAGTTGTCTTCAATAAAGCAGATCTTAGTGGGTGGAAGGTCGTTCCAAAAGATGTTGTTATGTCACTAGGTAATAGTTTTTCACAGATGTGTAATGTGCCCGTTTTTGCTGTGTGTGGCAAAAATCGCACGGATGTAAATCGTACTATTGTCAGTATAATTGATGTATATAAAAATTGTCATGTTGAAGTTAAAACTTCTGAGTTGAATAAACTAGTTCAAACAATAAATAATAGTGGTGTTTTACATAATGTAAAAATAAAGTATGCAACGCAAATAAGTATTAATCCGCAACGCTTTTTATTTTTTGTTTCTGGTATAAAAAATCTGTTATCATCACAAAAGCGATATATTAAGAAGGTTTTACAAGAGCGTTTTGAATTATCCCAAGTCCCTGTACAAATTATTTTCAGGCAAAGTAAGTAATGCTGTCTCTATATTTGTGGTAACGTGTTGTGGTGTTGGACTTCTGTCAAAACGATGTCCAGGTACAATTGGTTCTGCATTTGCTTCATGTATATTATTTTATTCTTTTTCTATATTTCAACTTATTGTAATGTTTTTGCTATTATTTTGTCTTGGTACTATATGTTCTTATCAACATGTTGTGATTAACAAAAAGTTGTCAGTATTAGATCCTGGATATATTGTGATAGATGAGGTGTGTGGTGTTTTACTTTGTGCTATTATCATTTATTGTTATGCACATGAATTAAGATGGTATAGCATCATAATAAATTTTGTTTTATTCAGAATATTTGATATAACAAAGTGTTTTGGGATATTAAATTTTGAAAAATATATTTCCAAAAAACACAACGCACTTGGAATCATGCTTGACGATATTCATGCTGCATTGTATGCATCTTTTGTTCATATTGTTGTATTTTATTTGTTTTTTTAATTATTTTAACATGAATTAGAAATAAATGTTATGTATAATAATTGTATTGACATGTAAGTGTGATAGTGATATCAGGGGGGTGAAGTTAGATATTTTTAAGGAATTACAATGAAAAGTAATTTGTTATTGTTGCTTGCTGCTTGCTGCATTTTGGATGGTGTTGCGAGTGATGATAGGGGGGGGCTGATGTTAAACATGCTTTTAAAGGGGCATTAGAGGCTGTTGTGCAGGCGTTTTATTCTGTTTCCACGGCGGAAGGAGAAAGGATACAGTGTAGAGAAAGTAAAATTGAGCAGAATAGTAAAAAGGTTTTGAGTGAGGATTTTACCAAGTTGTACGATGCGTTAACCGATTTTTTACCTAATGAAGATGGTGTGGAATTGTTGAATAATCCTAAAAAATATACAAGTAAGGAAGTGTGGGCTGTTAAGGTACGAATACATGGTTATGTTAAGGGAAGAGGAGGTTTTGACACAGTTGAAAATATTGGTATGTTGATGCATAGGTTTGCTGGGACGATGAGGACGTTATGCAAGGTGTATGGCGAAAAGAAGGATAAGGTTTGTGGTGAAGTTTTTGAAAAGGAGAGTGAATTGATAGAAAAGGTAAGGTGGTGGAGAAAATGTGGTGAGAGTTGGGCAGAAGTAGAGATGAATGAGAAAGGAGGAGACATTTTTGTCACGGGGTGTTGTATCGTCGTGTTTGGCATAGTTTTGGGAGAATATATGAGTGATTTTGTGTTGTTTGTGTGATTACTAAGTTGGATCATGTAAACACGATTGTATAGTGTTGTGTTTGTTTTGGTGAAATTTTAGAAATAAATATAATATATAAATATAATATTGACATTGTTAATTTGTAATGATAGTGTGAAATAGGGTTACGTATATTTTTAAAGGAATAATGATGAAAAAGACTTTATTATTGTTAACTATTGTCTGTTGCGGGGGGGGGCATTGTAAGCGCAGCAAATGATGTAAAAGTAGATTGCATTGGTGAAATTAAGGATAGATTTAAGGAATTGTTAGAGTTTATTAAGCAGAAATTTCATGATCAGGCATTGTATTATCGGAGAATGCTTAAGAGTGGATCTAGTAGTAACGAAAACACGTCAGGTATCGAGGAAAGAAAGGAAGTTTTTTTGCTGTCATGTGAAGAGTTAAAAGAAGAAATGGAAAGATTTTTACCTAGTGAGAAAGTTATTAGAGTGCTACAAAGGTTTGAAGAGCATGCGATAATGATGGATATACATAGAGGGATGGTTAGAAGAGGAGGGTTTGCTGCTATTGATAAGATTGCTGGGATGATGAAGAAACTAGGTGAAGACGCGATTGCGTTGAGCAAAACATATGGTACAAAAAATATGAAAAAGTTGCTTGAAAGTGGTGTGGAGGAGGAGTTAAAGAGGTTGGGGGAGAGGTGGCTAACATGTGCTAAACTTTATGTAAAAGTGGAAAAAGCTAACAAAAATGTGAGCAATTTTGTTTCTGGTGGGTGTTGGGGTGGTACATATATAAAGGATAGATTGGGTTTGATGCTTGCTTTCCCTGAACTTGTACGTGAGTTTAATATAGCGAAGGGTAGGAAGGGTTAATAAAAATGATGTGTGCATCGGTTGTGATGTTGAAGACAGAATCATTTCTTGTATGATTTACTTTTTTTGGATAGGATATTGCTTGCTCTAACAGTAACATGCTTTATCTGCTACTTTATGCAAAAGATTGACAGTCCAGTAAATGCGTACAGAGCATCATCGTCACAAGACGCATTTGTAAACTGCATATCGATATGATGTGTTTGTTTTATTTTCCCTGTATTTACGTCTATTGATAATAAATCACCATTTGTTGCAACTGCAAGTAATGCATTGTTAAATAAAGAAATTCCACATAACTTCATGTTTGTTGTAAACGTTGACCATTTACATTCTCCAGTATCTGCCTTGATACATGCAACAGTTTGATGATCAGATCCAATTAAGAACAACCATTTATTTTTGATTAAACAGTCTGTTTGTGTTCCTATCCTTTGATGCCATATGGCAATCCCAGTTTCCTTATCCAGGCATGATATATTATCATTTTGAGATGAAATTATTAACGTACTGCCTTGATCAATAATTTGTACTATCGATTGCACAGTAAAATCACTTTCATGTGTATTATTTGGATTTATATAGTTTTCCCAAATAATTTTTCCAGTAATTGTGTCTAATTTTACTATTGCGCCATCATGATATGAGCAGTACATAACATTACCATTCACAATTGGCGCTGGTAGTCTATCCATCATGCATTCATTTTGGCTTCTTGTTTGAGACCAAATTGGCCCATTTGATAATTTATGCCCAAAGGCATATGTGTATCCATCCATCGTTATAACAATAACGCCATTCTCTGTAATAGCAGGCACACAGGAAATTGGATGTTTTATATCATAAGAATCAACAATTTGTTGCTTATTAATGTCAAAACAGGACAAAATACCAGTGCTTGAAAGTAATATTAACATTTTGCATGCCTTATCAAAGGCTATAAATTGAGCGTTTGTAGCCTCTGCCTGCCAACATAACTTACCATCATTTTTGTTATAACAGCGTATATATCCTGAACTATTTACAAAGTATATTTTATCTTCAATATTTAATATATTACTGCATTCACTATTATAACTTACCTTCCATGCAATATTTTGATTATTTGGATTGCTACTAATATCTACTACTGGTAATCCTTGATCGGCCTTTACTATTCCGGATAAATGGTCATAGTCCTCGCGCTTACCAGGAACAGGAATTTTTTTATTGCACCCAGACAATATAAGACAAGATATTACAGTAATTACTATTGCTCTAGTTTGCACAACATATACACATAAAGCGCCAATAACAAAATATTACTTAAAAGAGGTACATTAAGCAAGATACATGATAGTGTGGTATCATACTAAGTGTATACATTGTTGATTGTTTTGTTATGGAAAAGTGTTGTCTTAACGATGGTGAGCGTACAAAATGTGAGATTTGGACTAGGGTGATGGGGTATTACAGACCAGTCAGCGAGTTTAATAAGGGTAAAAAGGGAGAGTTTATGGAGCGTGTGTGTTTTGAAGAGAGGGTGTGTACTTGTGGTGGTGATATGATTGTTGGTAAAAAAGAAAAGTGATTTTTGATAGTGTGTGTATAGGTAGCGATCACGGTGGTTTTGATTTAAAAACTGCTCTGCTGCAAAGTTTCCAAATGGTGGACTTGGGGACTGATAGTAAGGAGAGTGTAGACTATCCTGTGTACGCAAAACGCGTTGCTGAATATGTGGTTGCAGCGAATAATGCTTGTGGTGTGTTAGTATGTAAAAGCGGTATTGGCATGTCCATTGCCGCCAACAAATTTGCTGGTATTAGAGCGTTTTTATGCACTGGCAATTTGGAAATGACAAAGTTGTCCAGACAACATAACGACTGTAATATTATCTGCTTTGGCGCGGATTTTATTGATACAAAATTAGCTCTTGAATGTCTGAATATTTTTGTTAACAGCGTATTTGAAGGAGGCAGACATTTGAGGCGTGTTTTAGAAATGGAAAGATTTTTGATAAATTAATGAAAAATTTACTTTTTGTATGTAAGACTGTTAATACGATTTAGTATTGTTTATGCGTTTATTATGAAAAAACTAAGTGCATTGTTAAGTGTTGTTGCTATATGTAATGTGTATGCAGCAGATACAGGGAGTGATGTAGCAGATGCAGTGAACGATGGGAGTGATGAAACATCTATTATATTGCCACAGATTCGGGACGTAATGGGAGAAGGTGAAAATGCTAGTGCTCAAGATGATGCAAAAGGAGGTGATGGTATATTTGATCAAAGTGTGGAAAATAAAGAGGGAGTTGAGGATAATAAAAATGAAGATGATGAGCCAAAAAAAACTGATTCTAGTTCAGACTCAGAAAAAGTCAAGGAGCTAGAGCAGAGAGTTGGTGGATTGCAAAAAACAGTTGAAGTATTAGAAGAAGAATTGAGATTAACAAAAGAGAAATTGGCTGATAAAAATAGTAATGATGAAGTATTGCTGGATGATGTTCAAGGAGAAGGCAATAGTGATAACGATGATGAAAATGTGGAAACTGCAGAAGACGATACTGAAAAGACAGGCGACAAAGCGTTGCCAGATGACATTCAAAAAGGAAAAAGCAAGGAAAAAGCTGAGGAAGAAAATTCTAGTAAGTTTGAAGAAGAGGAAGATAAGGACGATGACGACAGTAAAGGTGTAAATATTAAGAAGGGCGCTGGAGATAATATAAATAAACGAAATAATAGACTAAATAATGGTACAAATACAAAAGGTAAAGGGAGTCAATTTGACAACTTGACAAATCTAGGTGGCGTTGTAGATAAACCTATACAACCCAAAAGACCAGGAAGAGGAGGAGATAGGGAGGATGATAGCAATAGGAGCGATGATAATCAACGAGCAGTGAGCAGCTTAAGATCTAAATTTAGCTTGCTTAGAGATATTGCGGATAGATTAGAGGGTGTGGAATTTGATGCGGACATTGAATACAACGGTTGGACAGAGCGGTATATAGATGGAATAAAAGTTTACTTGAGTCGGATAAGTAAAAAAAGCAACAAAATGATGCAAAACTTAAAAGACAAAGGACCTAAAATGAGCACTGTACCAACACATCATAGACGAAGCAAAGCCCCAGCCCCAAAGCGGAGATAATATTTCCTCTACAACGTTTGTTTAAATTTTTTTATACCAGCAATTGTTGCCACAACACCAAATATAATCATTGGTGTAATATGTTCTGTAAAGTAATTCCATGAACCGCCTTTTAACATAATATTTCTAACAAGAAAAGTATAATGAGTTAATGGATTAATATTTGCAAAGAATTTTAAAATATCTGGCATGTTTTCTACAGGAAACATACTGCCTGACAGCATCATCGCTAGGAATAATACCATCATAATAAGCAGCATTGCTTGTTGTTGTGTTTTACACAATGTTGATAGAAATACAGCAAGCATACTTATAGAAAAACAGAAAATAGCAAATGCTATGGAAAATTGAGCAATACTTCCTCTAAACGGGACGTGGAATATCAGCATGCCTATCAGCAAAATACATATCATGTTAAAACAAGCTATACCTATATACGGCAGTATTTTTCCTAACATGATGTGGTGTTTTTTTATTGGAGCTGAAATCAATGTTTCTATTGTGCCAACTTCTTTTTCTTTTGTTATGGCGATACATACAAGACTTAAGACAGTACTCATAATAATCATAACCATAATTGCTGGAACAATAAAAATTTTTGTATCCATTTCTGGATTAAATAATATTCTATTACAAAAATGTAAATTAACAGGGTTTTTTGCTGTTATATTTTTACACATTTCATTCAATATTACTTCTGTAACAATAGCATTTATGTAACCGCTCACAGATTGTGCTTTTATAACATTTGATGCATTGATTAATACCTGTAATTCACCATTATCTCTCAAAAAACTGTGAGTCAAACCATCACTAGGAGCAATAATAACAACATCAGCTATTCCGTTCTGCACGGCATAAAAAGAATCTCCAACTGAGGGTTTTGCTACTACAAACCACTTTGACGCAAGCGCACGATTAAGGATTTTATTCATCATGTAGTCTTTTGGTTCAGCATCGATTGCGATAGATATATTTTTTGGTTCATTAGTAATAGCGTAACTAAATAGGAAAGATTGCACTATTGGCATAAACAACAATGCAAATACCATAACTGGATTGCGCAGCATTTGCGTTAATTCTTTTTTTAAAAATCCAAATAATACTTGGTTCATAATATACCTCCTAGTCTATTTTTCTTCTGAATTTTGTAATTGCACCGTATACAATTATTATTGATTGTATTATAAGAATTGTAAAAGGTAACCAAAGATCAGTAAAATCCCCGCCTTGTAAAAACTGATTTCTTGCTATTTCTATATACCACCTTGGTGGAAAAATAAGTGTCATATACTGTATAATACTTGGCATATATTCTATAGGGAATAAAAAACCAGATAACAAAGCAGTAGGTAGCATTCCTATAATTAAAGCTTTTTGTACAGCAACATCTTGTTGTTTTGTTGTCACAGAAATATAGAGTCCTATCCCTAAATAATTCATAATAAAAGTAATTGTACCAAGACTTAAAATCCAGTATTTCCCCACAAATGGTACATGGAATAAGAATCTGGCTGATAAAAATACAATAACAAATCCCATTGAAGCTAAGATTGCATATGGAAGTATTTTGCCAAGAATTAGTTCATCAGATCTCACTGGTGTGGACATAAGCAATTCCATAGAGCCTTGCTCCCACTCCTTGCAAATTGTTAATGCAGTTAACAAAATTGCAACAATTGCAATAATAACAGCAGCTAATCCAGGAATTGCAAACCATTGTGAATTCAGCTCTGGGTTAAATAAAAAACGTTCTTTAATAGTAATCGGTAGTTTTAAATCTGTATGTTTTAATTGCTTATAAGCAATTGTACGAATTGTTGACAAGTAATTTGATACTGCTCCAACGGATGAATTATCAGAACCGTCTACAAGAATTTGTACATTTGCCATAGCGCCTTTTTTTATGTTTTGTGCAAATGCTGGAGGGATGAAAATGGCGGCCTTTGCTTTTTCGTCTACAATTGTGTCAAAAGCATGTTTTGGAGAATCTGTGTAAAATATCTTAAAATAATCAGAACTACTAAAAGACTCGATTAACTTTCTGGATTCTTCCGTTTTATCGTGATCAACAACAACAGTGGCAATTTTTTTCATGTTAAATTCAATTGAATTGCCAAGAATAACGATAATTAAAAATGGCAATAATAAAGATAACAACATAGTAAATGGATCACGCAATATATGCATGCACTCTTTGCTAAATACGGCATTTAATCTTTTTATTTCAAAATTCATCTTGATGCTCCTTCTACAAGTTTGACAAAAACGTCTTCTAAAGATGGATTTATGGGTTTTACATCGCAATATTGTGCAATTGTTGATATTACTGTGTTTTCTGGCAGATTTTTATTGACTATTACATGATAATGGCGTCCATATGGTTCAAATGAAGAGAAATTATCCCTAAGCTTCAAAACTTCCTTTTCGGAGATGTGATCAAAAGGAGTAATACTGTACATTTGCTTATTATATGTCGTTTGTTTTAATTTTGTTGGAGAATCAAGAGCAATTAATTCACCAGAGCGCATTAGTGCTATTCTGTTGCAATTTTCTGCCTCATCCATGTAATGTGTTGTAACAAAGATCGTTTTACCATCAGCTGCTAATCTTTTTATCAATTCCCAAAACTTTGCACGAGCGACTGGCGCAACACCAGCTGTTGGTTCATCCAAAAAGACGATTTTAGGATTGTGCAATATTGATGCTACAAGCGCTATTTCTTGTTTAATACCACTAGGTACATTTTTTACTACTGTTTTTTCATTTTGAGTAAATCCGATAAATTGCAGCAATTTTTCTTTTTGTTCATTAAAAATTTTGTCGGGGATTTGTCGTAAAGATGCTGTAAATTCCAAGTTTTCTTGTATTGTTAAATCATCATACAATGTAAATTTTTGTGACATATAACCAACTATTTGTTTTATATTTGGTATTGTTTCTGCAGAACTTTGTATATTATCTACTACAACATTACCTGATGTTGGAACAAGTAATCCACACAAGACGCGAATAGTTGTAGTTTTGCCTGCACCATTTGCCCCTAAAAATCCAAAAATTTCTCCACGATATACATTAAAGCTAACATCTTTTACTGCGCGAAAATTACCGAAGACAACATTTAAATGATCAACAGAAACTATACATTCGTTTGTCATATATCCTCTCTGTATCTTGTTAGCCCAGATTTTCCAATATGATATGCAACAGAGCATGGCTTGCGTTTATTTCTATAGATTACGTGATTCATAAAGCGTTCTGGCATCAGTGGAGTTTTTTGAGCACTACATCTTACATGCGGTCTTTGCATTGCTCTATTAAGTGCAAAATAGTCATTTGCATCGATATATTTATAATCATCGCGTATTAGGCCAGAGTATACATCCATGTTATTTATATTGTATTTGTTCTTCATATGGATACCTCATTACAATTCCACCTTTTAATGAAAAATTCATCAAAATTATCAACATTTTCTGCAGATAGTAATTCTCTTGGCTCTCCTTCAGCAAGAACGTGTCCATCTTCCATCAAATGTACATATTCGCAACGCTCTGCCTCATCCATATATGCTGTAGTCATAATAACAGTAATATTTTGTGATGCGGCATCATTTAATATCTCCCAAAACTCTCTTCTGCTAATAGGATCAACTCCATTTGTCGGCTCATCCAATAAGATTACATCAGGGCTACGCAATAGCGCACACATTAAGCCAAGCTTTTTATACATTCCACCAGATAGTTTACCTGCCTGCCTATCTTGAAATTTGTCAAGTCTTGTCATTTCTAAAAGTGATTTACTTTTTGTTGTATATTGTTCATTACTTAATCCATACATTGTAGAAAAGAATTCTAGATGCTCTTTTATTGACAAATCTGCATATAAACTTTGTTGTTCAGGCATATAAGCTATAGTATTTTTGATATTATTAAATTCCAAAACAGTATTCCCTCGTAAAAATGTAATTGTCCCGCTGTCTTGATCAAGCAATTGAAGTATTAATCTAAGAAGAGTAGTTTTGCCAGCCCCTGCAGGCCCTATTACACCATGTAAAGCGCCAGCATCAAAATTAAGGCTTACATTATCCAGCGCAATAACATTATCGCCAAATTTTTTGCAAATATTGTCAACGTTGATTTTGATACCATCACTCACTTTCAGTCTCCTTTAAAGAACATTCAATTGTCATGCCATCTTTCAAGATGTGCTCTACATTTTCAAAGCGAACTTTAACTCCGCACACCAAGCGTGTTCTCTCTTCACGGGTTTGAACATTTTTTGGGGTAAATTCAGCTTGAGCATTAATTTTTACAATTTTACCAGCAAACTTTTTATCCGGCATTTCTTGCATCCATCCATCGACTTTTTGCCCAATCTTCAAACTTGCTATAACATCATATGGAACGTAAAAATATGCCCAGATATCATCTTGATCAGCTATTACAGCAATGCATCTTCCTGTTGTAACGTATTCTCCGCATTCTGCAAGCTTACTAACGACTGTACCATTAATTGGTGAGACAATCTTGCATCTTTGTATGCGCAAATTCGTTTCTTCTGCATTTTTTACTACTTCTTCAAACCTTTCTTGTGATACATTACCCGATCCAAACAGCTTTTTATATCGCTTATATTCACTATCCCATCTTTTTGCATATATTCTGAGCATAGAATCGTCTATATGAGCGATTTCATCGCCATTTTTGATATCTTGTCCTTCTGTGATGGCAAATGTAACAATGCGTCCTGGCTCTTCTGCAGAAATTGTTACCTTTTTTGTCTCTAATGTCCCAACGTACATAAAAGGCGACGAAGTTGTAATTTTGTGATATGCAAAATATCCACAAGTACACACAACACAAAGCGCAATACATAATTTTGTTATATTCATAATCCCTCCTTATATTCTTGCTTACACAACAAACTGTTAACCATGATATCAAGTTGCATTTTTTGTATTTGGCATTTTTGTTCACAAGAGTAGCGATAAAGAGCAATGGATGGTACAAAAATGCGTAACAACATGCTAAAAATCTCCAATGCAGGAAATTTACTTGTGATATAACCAGCGTCTTGGCATTTCTGAATAATAAACCATGCATCCTTATTGTCTTCAATAATCTGTAGTACTTGTTCAGCAATATTTTCATATTGCGACATAATGCCGACAGTTAATGTTTGAATAAGGGATAAATTTGTAGTCATTGTAGTATAAATAATATTGACATAGGACTTAAACATATTTTCTATTGTATCCTCTTTTATATTCTTTATTTTATTTCCAAATTCTGCAATTATATTTTGTATTATCTCAATAATAAATTGATCTTTTTTAGAAAAACAATAATTAAACATGCCATTATTGACACCAGCAAGCTTGCACACATTATTTATAGACAACGACTCAAGTCCATATTTGTTAATGATATCAACACCTGCAGCGATCATTTTTTTATCAAGTTGTCTAGACGGTCTTGTCATATCAATAAATGTTACAGCTCTACGCATAATTATATAAGCACATAATTATGCAGTCAAGTAATTTTGTAAAAAAATTATTAACAATCTATGTGGATTAACTCAAGCATCAAGCCAGTTTTGAAAAATAAATATATAAAAAATTATATTATTAAGAAATGCAGAAATTAGTTATTATTGATTATTAAAGCATTAATTGGTGCCATTATTGAAATCTTCTATAGAGTTACTTAAATCATCCATATCTTTACTTAAATTATTCAATACCATATCATTCTCATTACTATTTTCGCTATATCTCGGTAACGGTCTTGGCAATTCTGGCGTGGCTTGTTGCCGTAATTGCTGATACACTTCTTCGTTCTGTACATCACTATTTTGTTTGCTGTAGCTTGAATATTGAGGAATATAGTGTTGATAATTCTGTAATTTTGGCGTGGCTTGTTGCCGTAATTGTTGATACATTTCTTCGTTCCGTTCACCTACATTGGCATTTAAGTTATATTTATTAGATAATTGCACTCTCTCTATTTCTAATTGGTCTAGTTGTTCCATAAGATCGTTGTATTTACGTTTCTCTCGTTCATACGTTTGCTGTGCGTTGGCAAGATTAAATTCAGCCCTTTTTATATTACCCCTTTTTACCTTTGCTTCAAGAAGTGCAGTTTTTGCGTCCATTACCTTCATTTCTAATTGGTCAAGATTTGGTAATTGTGATCCTATAAGTACTTTAAGTTTCTCTATATTTGCTATTTTGCTTGCTATAGTACCATTGTTTTGGCTTGGTGCTTGGTAGTATTGCGCAGCAAAAATGTTACCGCAGCACGATAAACAAAAAGTGGCCAAGACTGCGCATCTTATTACTGTCATATTAATTATCAAAGACTAGTTCACTATATTAAGTTTATTAGATATTTATTAATAAAGTATTAAATCATTTGTATAGTTATTTTGTATGATCAATTTTTATGCTTTCAACAGATAATTTATCAACATCATCTGCAAACTTTTTTGAAATGAGTACTTTAAGTATTGAAGAAACTGTATTATCTCCTACAGAATATAAATTACGTGTTCTTTTTGATAACGCAATAAAAAATGGACTTATAGACAATGACATTGCGGTAACGCATATGATGAGTTTTTGCCCATATGTGCCTATGATGCCAGAGTTTGCTGCTACATTTGCCAAAACAAGAGAAAATTCTCCAAGTTGTGCCAGAATAATGCCTATTGAAGCAGCTTTTGATGTTTCTATTTGGAAAAAATGGAGAATAATTGTATTTGTAATAAACTTCCACAATGTTATTGCTGCAAGAGCAGCCACAGTAACCAAAAAGTTATTTACAAGAAATGTCAAGTCAAACATTAGTCCAACAGAGATAAAAAATGACATCAGCAACACATTTTGTATTGGTTTAATACTATTTAATACTTGTGTTCTATCAACTGTATTGCCTATATATACTCCAGCTAAAAATGCACCGTATGCTTCTGAAAGTCCAAAAAGCACGACTAACGATGATGATAGTAAGCAAGCACTAAGTGTCATTACAGGGATCAAGTCAGGGTCATCCGCTATGAAAAAGTTTGTTGGTATTTTTACATTACGGGATTGACCTATATGTTTTATTATTAGCACAACTAATACAACTGCAACAATAACTTTTAGTAAAACATCAATATCAAAGCTACTACTTGTTTGCCGCATAAATAGCATCATTGGGACAACAACAATGTCTTGTGCAACCAAAATTCCTATTGTTATATGCCCAACGTCTGTTTTTAACTCACCTATATATTCTAAAACTTTAACAACAGCAGCAGTAGAAGATAATGAAGCAATAAATGCTGCAAGTAATGATACAGTTAATGAAAAGTCAAAAAAGAATGAAAAAACCCATGCGAATACAACATTACAAAGAACTTGTATTATTGTAAAAAATGTTGGAATACGCCACATCTGCATGAATGATTTGATGTTTAGCTCCATACCTATGACAAATAGCATTAAGACAATGCCAAGCTCAGAATAGAACTGTATCTGGTCGTACGACGATATGTAAGAATAACAACTTGGTCCAAATATGACTCCGGCTAAGATATAGCCCACCATTGTTGGCTGTTTTAGCTTAGCAAGCAAAAAACCAGAAGCTGCTGCAACTAAAACGATAATTGTAAGATGTGCAAAAATGTATTCACTGTTCATTCCAAGATATTAACACAAATCTCAGCGCACGTTAATACAATTAACAAATAATTTTTATATAATTTACTTTATACGGAATGCAAGTGTAATATTATTGTGTAAGATTTATAATGTCTCGTATTTGCATTTTTGAGATATTAGTTAACGTATCCAATACTTGTTTGGCGACTTCGCAAATTCTTGCTTCTGTGGCATCGCTAAAAAAATACATACTACGCATCATACGTATTACGTCAATTAATTTTTGATAATCCCCACCAATACATGACAACAAGCTATTTATACAGTTGTCAAATTGTGCACATTCTTCTTGTTTGTGTAATGGACAATTATTCCATCCTAAACACTGAAAACTAAATGTGCAAAATAATAAGCAAAATAAGAATTTCTTCATAGCTAACGCATACAACATGTGTAAATATTCTTGCATAAATATCATGTGTTGACTACTAATTTTTGCTTTATTTTGTAAATATATTTTTATTTTGTTTAACGAGTTAAACTGCAATGCAATTTTATGCTGAATGATATAGCGTTTTGTGATAGGATTACTCTGTAGGCCGTCTTTTATATGGAAGGAGGGAGTGGAGTGTTAGTAAATGTTGTTGACAATAATGTCGAGTATGCGTTGCGTATTTTAAAAAAGAAGATGCAGAGAGACGGCATTTATCGTGATATCAAGATTCATAAGAGACATGAGAAAAAGTCGGTAAAATTGGCACGTAAAAGAGCAGAGGCTGCGCGTAGGCACAGGAGGGCGTTGCGTAAACAAGAGCAAGGTGTGTGAGAAAAAGGGTTTTGAATAAGGGGTTGTCTGAGTCGTCCAAAAAGTGGGTACAGAGACAGCTCACTGATGTTTACGTTGAAAAAGCAAAAGAGTATGGATATAGATCAAGGGCTGCGTTTAAGCTGATAGAAATTAATACTAGGTATGACGTTTTAAATGGCGTATGCATTGATTTGGGAGCTGCACCAGGTGGGTGGTCGCAAGTTGCTGCAAAGTTTTGTAAGCGTGTATACGCTGTGGATTTATTACAAATAGATATGTTAGATAATGTTGAGTTTATTTGTGGTGACTTTACTAATCAAAGCGTTGTTGACAAGTTATTAAATATTGCACGTGTTGATGTAGTTCTTAGTGATATGGCACCAAATACATGTGGCATTAAAAGTACTGATCATTTGCGGATTATGGAGTTGGCTAGGCAGGCGTTTGATTTTGCGCAAATGGTTCTGACAGATGGGGGCAACTTTGTGACAAAAATCTTTCAAGGTGTAGAAGAAACAGATTTTGTCAAAACATTGAAGCCGAGATTTAAGACTGTTAAATATTGCAAGCCATCTGCTAGTAGAAGAGAATCTGTTGAAATTTATATTGTTGCAAAAGGATTCCAAAAATAAATAATGTGTAAAAAATAGTTTGATATATATAAAAATAATATTGACATTATTAATTTGTAGTGATACAATTTATTTGCGTATTATTCTTTGAGTAAAAAAATGAAGAAAGTAGTTTCATTGTTAGTTGCTGTGTTGTGCTGTGGTATTAGTAGTGCTGCTGA
>CALXQI010000014.1 GCA_944390585.1 uncultured Alphaproteobacteria bacterium
GGATAAAAACCAGTTCGGCTCCTCTCACAAAATAACCATGCAAACCATCAAACTCTCCATCTCATGGATGTACAAAATAGGCTAAAACTATTCACACAACTACCTTAAATCCCCCATACTTCTTGCTATTTTTTTGATGTAATTTTAAAACTATATTGACAGCACAATTCATGGTTTATACACTTCATTTATAAATTTGTTTAATATCATTATGTCAGCAAAATTCGCTTCATTTTTTTATTTGATATCCGCTGTTTTGTTTATTTTGTCAATTGGAGGATTGTCATCAGCAAAAACAGCCAGAAAAGGAAACTTATACGGAATATGTGGCATGGCATTGGCCATAATTACAACACTAATGCTGCCATCCGTAGAACATTACAAATTTATCATCTGCTCTTTTGTTATTGGCGGCTGTATAGGATACATCATAGCAAAGAAGATCGCCATGACAGCATTACCGCAATTGGTTGCTGCTTTCCATAGTCTTGTTGGATTATCTGCTGTATTTATCGCCATTGCTGCAATGCTTGCACCAGAAGCATTTGGCATAACTGATGGCATATCAGTGTGGAGATCGCTTGAAATGTCGCTAGGGACAGCTATTGGGGCTATAACGTTTACTGGGTCTATCATTGCATTCTCAAAACTGCAAGGAATTGTAAAGGGCAATCCTCTTGATTTTGCGTTGAAAAACAAAGTCAATCTTGGTATTGGAGCATTAATTATATTATTAATATTGATTTTTACATTTACAAACTATCATACACTGATGTATATTATCACAATACTATCATGTGTTTTAGGTATATTGCTTATTATGCCTGTTGGTGGTGCTGATATGCCGGTTATTGTATCAATGCTAAACTCTTATTCTGGATGGGCGGCAGCTGGAATTGGGTTTACTCTACAGAACGATTTACTTGTCATAACGGGTGCTATAGTTGGGACATCCGGCGCAATATTGAGTAATATTATGTGTAAAGGAATGAATAGATCATTGCTAAATGTTGTATTTGGAGGTATTAATTCAGAAAATAGTGCACAAACAATAAGTAACAAAAATAATACAAACGTAAAGTTATGTAGCGAGGAAGACGCTGCATTTATTTTAAAGAATGCATCATCTGTTATTATTGTTCCAGGATATGGCATGGCTGTTGCACAAGCGCAGCACGCTATAAAAGAACTTGTTGATGTGCTAAAAAAAGATGATATTTCTGTAAAATTTGCCATACATCCTGTTGCAGGTAGAATGCCTGGGCATATGAATGTGCTTTTAGCGGAGGCAAATATTGATTATGATGACGTATTGGAAATAGATGAAATTAACCACGAATTTGCAGCAACGGATGTGGCTATTGTAATAGGAGCTAATGACATCACAAATCCTGCTGCAAAAAACGATCCGGCATCTCCTATTTATGGCATGCCTATCCTTGAAGTTGAAAAAGCAAGGACAGTGCTATGTATAAAACGCTCACTTGGGGCTGGATATGCTGGTATCGATAATGCACTATTTTACATGGACAATACAATGATGGTACTTGGTGATGCAAAAAAAGTTACTGAAAATATTTTAAAAGCAATAAACACATTATAGTACTCCAAAATTACAACCTATATGGTGCGCAATAATCAAATTTGTAGTATAATGCAAGATCATGGTATTGTTGTGACTTCAGTGGTACGTTTTATATTTTTTATTTTATGCATAACATTAAATGCAAATGCTGTTTTAAAAATTAGTGTCAACAAAGGTGTTATTGTTCCAGATCCTATTGCTGTTGCAAGCTTTACAAATTCTGATGGTAGTACATCACAAACTGGCACTGAAATTTCCAAAATTATTACAAATGATCTACAAATTTCTGGTAGATTTGCTCCTCTTAACGAGCAATCTTTTGTCGAAAAAGCTTCAAAATTAGCATTAAATGGGCCAAATGCTGCAAATTGGCGCGTGGTAGGAGCTCGTTTTTTGATATACGGCACTATTGTTGAAAACGGTAATAATTTGACAATTACTTTTACTGTATTTGATGTAATGAATAACATAAAGTTAATTACAGCTACCACAGAAGGTAATTACGCATCTATTAGAAAAGCAGCGCATACAATTTCTGATATTGCTTTCAAAAGAATTTTAAATGAAAATAGCTATTTTTCTAAACGCATTGTATGCGTAAAAACAGTAAAAAGTGGAGCCAAACGGACAACATGTCTTGTTGTTACAGACCACGATGGAGAAAACCAATCCACAATTACAGAGCAAAATAACTTGGTTTTAATGCCAACAAGCTCACCAGATAATGCATCAATAGCATTTGTTTTAAATATGCAATCTGTTTGTATTTTAAATTTAAAAACTGGTGTAAGACGTACTATTATTGGAGTAAGGCAACAAAAACTGCTTGAGAAAGCAAAAAAGATGCAATTACAAGGAATTACTGCACCTCGCTTTGCTGATAATGATACGCTTGTTATGACATGTACAATGGATGGGAAAAGCGCAATATTCTTTTATAAAATAGGCAAAGAGTTTGTGCAAGATACAACATTTTCATGTATACAAACTGTTCCATTTGTAAAAGGTAGTACTATGTTGTTTACATCAGATACTACTGGAGTAGAAAAAATATATACAAAGATTTGTGGAGCAAATAACATCACAAGAGTGGGCACAGGCAGTGGCAAACAAAGTTGCCCTATTTTTGTTGAAAATAAAATTGTTTTTGTTAAGGCAGAGGGAGGGAAATTTCATTTATGCGTCATGAATAAAGATGGCTCTGGTGAGCGCGTCATTTTTAGTGCTTATTTTTTAGATTCTGTATGTCACTGTGCTGGCGGATATGTTGCATTTGATATCAAACAAAATGCAAATAGTAATTCACAAATCGCTATTATTCATATAAATGGCTACGGATACAGAACTGTAAAAATTAATGGAGATATAAGCCAACCAACGTTTATTGGCAATGAAATGTAGATTTGCTATTTGTTAATAATTTATTAATACAAAACATGTAATACTGTAAATGTGTGTCATTTTGGATATCTAAATGTTTCTTAGATATTGTACAACATTCGTTTTACTTACTATGATTTTTGCATCCGATGTATCGTCATCGTTAGAGGAAACATCCAAAGATAGCTGGGACATTAGTGAAGCCAGCGAATGCTATAGAGACAATAAAACACCTAGCACTACTCAAGTAGAAAACGTACTTTCATGTGAATTTCTTGATCAATCAAACAATCTAGCTTCCAGCGAAATGTCTTCCAGCGAAATGTCTTCTAGCAATAGCAAAATACAACCTAACAATCCAAGTGATGAAGAAGACTATAGTTATAGTAGTAGTTATGACGATAAACAAAGCAATAATCTCAAAAAAACAATTCTTCCCAGTTCTGAAATACCACAAAAGCCAAAAATTTCAAAAATCATTAACAGTAACTCCATATCAAGTAGCAGTGTCAAAACTAAAGCCATCAAGAAATTACTAGATTATTCTTCAAACGTGCCTGCTCCTACGCCACAAAATAAAAACATCCATGCCAATGCTCAACCAAATGAACACAACTCAACAAGTAAGCGATATTACGATAGCTCAGATATTAATAACACAGAAAATAACCATGAATCTGAATCAAGTTACTACAGCACTTATTATAGTTCTTCCAATTCTAATGCAATCCCAAGTCCAAATAATACACAAAAAAAACGCACAGTCACAAATAAACAAAACAATAAAAAATTAACAGATCCTGGTAGTAGCTCACATAAACAAAATTCAAATGCCGAAAATACAAAACAAAATAATAACAAAGAATCTGAATCAACCTACTACAGCGATTACGACTATTCTTCTAATAAAGAAAGTATAAATTCACAACACGATAGTAGTTCAACCTCTAAACATACATCAAATGCAGGATCTTCTAGCTCCAATAATAACTCTCAATCAAAAACACTAACTAAGAAAAATCTTTTACTCCAAAGTTCAGCTGTACCAGGTCCAAAATCATCTGGAAGTGATTCAAGTAATACGCCAAGAAAACGCAACCACAAAAAGGAACAAAGCAATATAAAA
>CALXQI010000015.1 GCA_944390585.1 uncultured Alphaproteobacteria bacterium
AATGTATGTTTTAAATAGTTTATATATTCCAATAAGATTTTTTCTTTATTGTATGCAGAAAAATCTATCTGTGTTGCTTTAATTACACACGCAATATCGTTAATTTTACTTATACAACTTTCTTGCATGTAATTCAGTGCTGAATGCATAAATTGTGGTATTAATGTTTTTAAAAATAATAATAAATCTGATAATTTTATCATATAATTTAGTTGCATACAATTATTGTAGTATTTTGTAAATAGAGATAATGTTCTTTTAATATCTTTTTTATTTAAATGGCATTCTGTAGTACACAAATAATTAATGGCAAAGATTGTGTCCTCAAATCTGCTGGTATGCTGCTTTAGCAATGTTTCAAACTCCTGCTTCTGTCTTACAATTTTTCTACCAAAGAAGTTTTCACTGAATACTATCAGTTTTGGTGTTTTTCTGATTATAGCTAGTGTATCAATTTCACGATATACCTTATCCAAGGCGTTTTGAATTTCCACGCTCTGCCAATTGTAATCACCAAGTAATCCTGGCATATATTCCTCGTGCTGCTCAAACAGCAAGTGCTGTACATCAAAGATCGTCTTGATACTCTCATCACTCAGTTTTTTACTACACGGCATTGTTGCAGTTATTACACATAGTGGCGATTTGCCTGATATTGCATCACATATCCTAACTTCATTTGCACAAACATGACATAGTAACGCACATGCCACAGCTATCAATCGTTTCATGGTTAACCCACACTAAGACCTGCACTTACTTGTTTATCAGCTATCTGCAATCAATTGCAATATGCAAAAAAAATATTTTTTTATCTAAAAATGTAGATTTGTCTCAAATTCGTTGAAAATCAAGGCATTTGAAGAAAAAACCTAATTTTTGCACAAACACAAGGGAAACAGGCACTTTTATCGCATCATGAGAATTTTGTATATACACTACAACTTTATTGATGTATTAATCTTCATTAGCATGCCAAGAATTGCAACAGCAAGTTATTATTCTTACATTTGTTTTATATCTCGTTCTATTATTGTATATTACTTAGTTTTTGGCATACTATTATCGATAACGAATTTAACATTTATTCTTTTTAAATTATTATTTTGAATATTTTCAATGATTTTATCAACCTCAGTTATCTTGTCAAGAAATAAAGTATCTAGTACACCAGCCGAAAGATCAACATCTAAATACTGGTATAAAATCTTAGAAAATTTTAAATACTTAATGTCATTCAGTTGTAGCCCAAACACAAATAAATTAAGAGCGCAATATTCTGACATATCGGACACGCTTTGCAGATGTAGATCATTGATTTTCAATTCTTTACATGTTTTAATAATGATGTTTATGAGCCCGCTTTGGAAATGGCCAAAGCTGTTTTTACTGTATTTATCATCAAGAATTGTACAAGCACATCCTGTGCTATAGAATTCCTCTATATCTTTGTTAATTTACGCTCATCTTCTATACCCAGTTTGTCTATAAATTCCAGAATCTTCAAATCAAGCAAGTGTATTTTCTGAACACTATTTTCTTTAAATTGCTTGGGTGAAGTTTTTAAATGGATATAATAGCTTACCTTACGATTGTATATACTGGGTTTTGTGTAAGGTTCATGTTCAACTGGAGAATCGGTTATTGAATCATCATCCTCCTCCTCATCTAATGTACTTTGTATAAGTTGATTCTGTGTAGTGCCTGACTGATCTTGTGGAATTCTTGCGCAAATATCATTCTTGCGTTGCTCATATTTATATTCACATCCAATAACACAGTATATATTACTTAATAGTATTATAAATAATGCCTTATACATACTAGATAAAAAACAACTTAACTACTATTTCAGTCTAGCATAAAAATTATCACTATCAAGATTTAAATTACCATACAGTGTTTTTATATGATTTAAAAACCATTTTGATAATTTTTCGTTGAATACGCGGTTGTGTGATACCCTAATTTGTCTTCCTTTATCTAATCTATATGCATTTTCATTTAATTTTAAATATGCAATAGTATTTGTATTTTCTAAAAATAATATACCAGTTATTGTATATACTTCTTCTGCTTGATGAGGAGATTTTCTACAAAATTTGTTTAGAAATTTATGATATTTGTAATACGCATGCGGCATTGGAAATTTATAAATGCCATTGTTATTTTTAGTGCATGATGTATTTGACAAAAACACTACATGTAAATAATGAACTAATTCGTGGTACAGTGCTTCATCTATTGAAACATTTAAATTTTTAATTTCTTGATTATTATTTTTTGTGATATCACATAATGCTGGATACGTGATATTGTTATTATCTGATATATAAATAATGTTATCTGTGTTGTATCTATTATTTCCAGCTGCAAAGCTTATTTTATATTTATTTAAATTTTGTTCGTTTATATTAAGTAGATTTTTGATCAAAATTTTAAGTGTATGTGTTTCTTGTTGTAGCCATGGTATTTTATCCATTTTTATGTGTTCATCATGTACATTTTTATTAAATACTATTGGATTTTTTAAAAGATTTTTAAAATCTTTTCCTGTTATTACAATGTTGTTTATAGATATTTGCTGATCTTTATTTAAAAAATTTTCTTTTATACATTTTATTATGTATTTAGTATTACATTTACTGTAAAGACGGTTATCAAATTTAGCTAAAATGGCTACGGTAAGCCTTGCCATTTTTTTGAAAATTATTTTCTCGCTCTGCAGATTTAATTAAATCGTATTGCTCCTCTAGTGAACTAATAGAATATTCCATGCTAGTCATTTTTGCTGTTAATGTTAGTAAAAGTTCACGTCCAGCGTCGTATTTTACAATTTCAAAAAAATTTTCACAAATATAAGATGACATATCATCAAAATTTTTTACAACTTTATTTTTAAATGTATTGATTAATTTTGTATCGTTGTATGTAGTATATTTATTATATAATTCTTCCTCTACGCAATTATGTTGGATATAATCAACATTGTATACAGCATTGTCACTTGCATGTACTTGCAAAAGCAGTACGCATGTTGTTGTTATCAATTGTTTCATGGTTAACCCACACTAAGACCTGCACTTATTGGTTTATCAGCTATCTGCGATCAATTGCAATATGTAAAAAAATATTTTTTTGACAAAATTTACAAAAATGCTTCAAAACCGTTGTCAGGCCTTGCGTTTAATCAAATATATGTAGTTTTGAAGCTATGTGTAGGATTACAGGCGTTTTTCTACTTATGGTTGAAGAAAAAATATAATTCAACTTGAATGATAGTAATGCTTGGCACAAAATGCAGACTCGCTACTAGTTTTGATTGACCATGAACTAACTATGTGCGACAATTAACTGGGTGGCGTGCGTAGCTCAGTTGGTTAGAGCGCCAGATTGTGGCTCTGGAGGTCGTCAGTTCGACTCTGATCGCTCGCCCCACGCCGATTTAGCTCAATTGGTAGAGCAACTGATTTGTAATCAGTAGGTTGGGGGTTCAAGTCCCTCAATCGGCACCACGTGTGTTGTTTTTCATACATTCTTGCGCTTGGCAAATCCTAGACGTTATAATATCAGAGGTAATAGTTTTTACAGAATCAATGAGTGATGAAAGAAAAAATGGTATAGTGCCTGTGCCGCTTGAAGACGAAATGAGGCGGTCATACTTAGATTATGCGATGAGTGTAATTGTGGCTAGGGCGCTGCCAGATGTTCGCGATGGGATGAAACCTGTGCAGAGGAGAATCATATACTCCATGAATGAAAACGGCAATCACGCTGATAAGCCGCATAGAAAATCTGCCCGCATAACAGGTGATGTAACAGGTAAGTACCATCCGCACGGTAGAGATGCTGTGTATGATACTATGGTAAGAATGGCGCAGGATTTTAGTTTACGTGTGCCTTTGATAGATGGACAAGGGAATTTTGGATCAATGGATGGAGATTCTGCTGCTGCTGATAGGTATACAGAGGCGCGGATGAGCGTTGCTGCGCACGAGATGGTGGCTGATATAGATTGTGATACTGTAGAGTGGGTGCCAAACTATGATGGACAGTTGACAGAACCAGCTGTGTTGCCTGCACGTTTCCCAAACCTTTTGGTTAACGGTGCGAGTGGAATAGCTGTTGGATTAGCAACAAATATTCCAACGCACAATTTGTGTGAAACAGTTGATGCTTGTATTGCTTTATTGGATAATCCAACAATTAGTGTAGAAGAATTAATGAAAATTTTGCCTGGACCTGATTTTCCAACCGGTGGAATCATTATGGGTAATGCTGGAATTAGATCTGCATACGTAACTGGTAGAGGATCTGTAGTGATACGTTCTAAGACAGAAATTGTAAAAAGTGGTCATGATAGAGAATCTATAATTGTCAGTGAAATTCCGTATCAGGTAAATAAAGCGAGAATGGTTGAAAGAATTGCTGAGCTTGTTAAAAATAAAACTGTAGAAGGAATATCAGATATCAGAGATGAGTCAAATAAAGATGGAGTACGAGTTGTTATAGATATTAAGCGTGAAGGTGTTGCAGAAGTAATTTTAAATCAATTGTTCAAATATACTCCGCTACAATCTTCATTTGGATACAATATATTAGCGATTGTTAATGGACATCCAAGACAGCTAGGAATTCGCGATCTTCTTATACACTTTATTGAGTTTAGAAAGAATGTTGTTATTAGAAGGACGCGTTTTTTACTACGGAAGGCTAAAGACAAAACACATATTTTACTTGGTTTTACTATTGCTGTTGGAAATATTGATCTGATTATAGAGATGATAAAAAGTTCTAAGGATAGGGCTGAGGCAAAAAATAAGCTTATGACTGCTAGTTTTAATATTGAAGATGTTATAGATATTTTAAGAATAGTTGATGGAAATGTACCTAATACAGAACAGTACAGACTGACGGAAATACAAGCAGATGCAATTTTAGATTTGCGATTACATAAATTAACAGGTCTTGAATGTGACAAGATTTCTGATGACTTAAATGAGTTGGTTGCAAAGATTAATGAATATATGGCAATTTTAAGATCAAAAGATCGTGTAGTACAAATTGTAAAAGATGAATTACAAGAAGTAAGAAATAAATTCCCAAGCAAGCGTTTAACAGTTATAGAGCAAAGTTTTGAATCAGTTGATACAGAGGATTTGATTCAAAAAGAAGATATGGTAATCACAACAACTGTAGAAGGGTATATAAAACGTGTTCCTTTGGCTACATATAGGACGCAAAAACGTGGCGGCAAGGGCAGAAATGGGATGGAGACAAAGGATACTGATATTGTCAGTAACGTTATAGTTGCAAATACTCATGATGATATTTTGTTTTTCTCATCTATTGGCAAAGTGTACAAAATGCGTGTGTATAAATTGCCACTTGCTGGACCAGCTGCAAAGGGGCGTGCTGTTGTTAATCTTTTACCTGTTAGCGATGGTGAGAAGATTTCTACTATTCTTGTTGTTAAGGATGATGATAAACGCCAGAATAAAACTTTTGTTTTTGCTACATCGTTTGGTAATGTAAGACGTAATAAATTTGAAGACTTTGCTAATATTCAAGCAAATGGCAAAAAAGCAATACAACTTGATGATGGTGAACAACTTGTTAGTGTTGCATTATGTTCTGACGATGATGATATTTTCTTGGCCACAGAAAGTGGTATATGCAACAGATTTAATGTTACTGATGTTAGGGTATTTTCTGGCAGGGATTCTAACGGTGTACGTGGTATTAGATTAAATGATGATGACAGAGTTGTTTCTATGAATATATTGTCTAAATGGCAACTGGACGGAATTGAAGAGCGTGAGGAGTATTTAAAAAATGCAGAACAATTAAGAAAAACTGCTAAAAGAGGATTAACAGGCCCAACATTAATAGAAGATAAAATGACAAAACTAGCTTTTGAGGAAGAATTAATTTTGACTATTACTGAAAATGGATTTGGTAAGGTTTCTTCTTGCTACGAATATAGACCAACAAGTAGAGGTACAAAAGGGTTTACAAATATTGCAATTACGGAGAAGAACGGAAATGTTGTTGCATCTTTCCCAGTAAAATATGATGATAATATTATGCTGATAACAACAAACGGACGTATCATGCGTTGTTCTGTAGAAGATATTAGAATTACCAGACGTTCTTCGCAAGGAGTGATCATATTACGGATGGATGAAGGAGAAATTATCAGCTCTGTTTCCCTTGTTGATGAGACACAGGAGGCAGATGATATGGAGGATGGCGTATGAAGGGACTAGAGTTTGAATCGTCTGTATGTGAGTTAGAGCAAAAAATTGCAGAGCTAAATGCACTTACAAGTGAGTTGGATGTTTCTGCAGAAATAAAGAGAATGCAAAATAAAGTTGACAAGATGTTAACGCAAATTTATGCAAAATTGACACCATGGCAAACTGTTGCAGTTGCTAGACACCCAGATCGTCCAAAGTTTAATGACTATTTGACTACATTGTTTACAGATTTTGTAGAATTAAGGGGGGATAGGTGTTTTGCTGATGATTCTGCAATTATAGGTGGTTTAGCTTCTTTTAGAGAGCGCTCTTGTATCGTTATCGGGCAAGAAAAGGGGCATGACACAGAGTCGCGTATTAAGCACAATTTTGGTATGCCAAAACCAGAAGGGTACAGAAAGGTTTATCGTTTGTTTGATTTAGCTGATAGATTTAATCTTCCAGTTATTACATTTATTGACACATCTGGTGCGTATCCATGTGCAGAGTCAGAGGAAAGAGGCCAGGCAGAAGCAATTGCAAAATGCTTGGAAAAAAGTTTTCAAATTCATGTGCCTTTTGTTGCTGTTGTTATAGGAGAGGGTGGTTCTGGTGGTGCAATAGCTATTGGATGCGCTGATGTTGTGTTGATGCTTGAGCATTCAATCTATTCCGTGATTTCACCAGAAGGGTGTGCATCTATTTTATGGAAAGATGATAGTAAAGCAGAAATTGCTGCCAGTGCACAGCGCTTAACAGCAAAAGATTTATTAGAGATGAATGTTATTGACAAAATAATAAAAGAGCCAATAGGTGGTGCACATAGAAATAAAACACAAACAATTGATAATGTTGGTGCAGCTATTGAGGATGCGTTGTCATTAGACATTGATCCAGCAAAGCGCATGACCCGTTTTTCGCAAATCGGCAGCGAATATGTGATTAAATAATTTTCAGTTTGTGATACATTTGTATATATTAAAATTGTACTTATGGAATAGCGTATTTTACTATGTTTATGTATTTTTAATGTATGTTAAAAGCATATTCATACAATTATTAGTAGTAAAATGTGTATAGTGAGTATAACTATTGCAATATGTATTGTATAAGTTAGAGCATCACAAAAATGTACCATGACATACTATCGTACAAATAAATTAAGATTGCACAGGTTGATATTAATAATAAAATATGTATAGTGAATATAATTTTGCAATATATCTTGTATAAGTTAGAGAATCACATACTATCATATAAATACACCATGACTGCACAAACTGATATTAGTAATAAAATGTGTATAGTGAGCATAACTATTGCAATATACCTTGTGTAAGTTAGAGAATTATATACTACCATACAAATACACTATGATTGCACAGGTTGATATTAGTAATAAATATGTGTAGTAAATATAACTTTGCAATATATTTTGTATATGTAATCGCATACTATCATATAAATACATCATGACTGTACAGAATGACTAATACTAAAAATATATCTTATAAAAGCGCATATAATACGCCGTTTTTAAAAAAAAGTTTTACGATTTTTCCAATGGTTTGTAGTCAAATTTATCCCATGCAAAACGATGATTTCGTATTTCTATCGCAGCCTCTGTATCAACCATTGTATGTAAAACGACTATGCTATTCCAAAAATCCTCTTCTGACAATCTATCATACATGCGCCTTTTATCACCATTTAAGAATTCGTTTGTGTATTTTCCGTATAGTAACAATTTTCTATCGTCATTATTACATGCAACAATATAACAGATATACTCAGCTTTTTTCTTCAAGTTATCGCAAATATCTGTATTATTTATATTGTTATCAAATAATGTTTTTACACGATCTAGTAACTTTTCTGCAATAAACATACGATACTGTGCGATAACTTCATTATTACAATTACTTAATTCCTCTGGTACATTGCTTATACTTGCTATAGATCTTCCAAAATTTAACATGCTATCGTGATTACTTTGTAAAAAAATATCGTCGTTATCGAGTGTGATTTGATCAACTAATTTTTTTATATGATTTATTGATTTATTGTTTGGATTCATTTTTATTTTACTTGCAATATCAGCAAAATTCTGTTTTATAATTTCATTATTAATTAAAATTTCCTCTCTTGTTTCGCGCAGACCATTCATAATACTTTCTTTAAGTTGTTCCATTTTTTCTGCAAATGCGTGAAAGCTTGCAACAACGTTGTTTGGCTTTGCATCAACACTCTTATCCTGCATAATCATACAACTAACTGGCTGAAGCATAAGACTAATCGCAATGATTGTTAAAGTTTTTTGCATATCAATACAAAGTAAAAAGAACCTCTATATATAGTATAACACAATGATTACTGAAAACACTGCCACAAACAATTATTATTCTTCATAGTATTTAATATATGAACTGAGCCACTCAAAGATCCAGTAAATTTTACAGCAATAACACCACCAGGAGCTGCACCAGTTAGGAAAATAGGCTTCTTTGTCATAACAAATTGTGCTTTACCCCTAGAGTTTGTATAATCCCTGCAGTATAAAAACGGATGTGCAAACATTTCTGGGGCAGACGGTGCCATTTCAAATGTACTCGCTTTTGGTAGTTGATCCTTGCCAAACGGTGATGAACTAACGATAAATAAGTGTTTTTTATTTAATCCAGCAAACAAACCAAGAAAATTTTGAGAACAATTTGTATTACTTCCATGATGTGGTAAGTATATGACGTCAGATGCCTTAAATATTTTTCTGATAGCAAGTATGTGCACTAAACTAGCAACTATATCTTTGGCATTGTATGTAAAATGTGATAAAAACTTATCTTTTAAAGATGCCAAGAATCTATTATCATTCCGAGTTTGTTCTTTAATTTCGTCAATAAATGTCCCCAAAAAAGCTTTGCAAAAATCCTCACCATTTTCTGCATCATTACGTAATAAAGTATGTAAATCATTAATATCTTTAATATTACATGATTCAAGACGAGATATAACACCACTATAATAATTACTATGTTCTTGTAGTAAATAAGCAATAAAATCTATAACATCATCAATGAAATTTATCATTGCTTCATGTGAAGATTGTGCTACATCAATAAACTGTCCTAAGAACAAATTTTTTAATGTATCATTAGTATCGTATTCATTTAACGCATATGCATGGCTTATATCTAAGATAGATTTTCCAAAGATTTTATTGATGTCTTGATATAATTTACAGTAAGACTCTGCAAACCGTAAAAATGCATTATCAAATACTACGGATCCACAGAAATTGTTAGTAATATATGTTGTAATATAAGAATTTAGTTTATTTGTTAATGAATCGATTTGTGCTTTACATTCACCATCAAAGAAACAAGAAAATTGCCCTATGTTATACGATCTTAAAAATAGACGACTTATAGAATCACCTTCTGCGTCTCCTAAGAATAGTGCTTTTTTTGTGCCATAAGTTACCTGAGTTAACAAACTTAGTTTATTACAATTACGCTTTCCATGTGCAAATTGTGCAATAGCAAAAGTATGAAAAGTTACACCATCAAGCCACTCACGTACAAATCCATCATTGTTTACAAAAAATACATGCTTACATTGTACAGACCACTCACCATGATTAAAACAAGAAGAGTCATTCCAATCTTCCTGTGTTCCGCCAAGGCAAAAAGTTGTTTCACCAAGATCGAGTGTTTTTTGTAAACTGTTGTCCCCCATATCCAAAAGATACAAGTAATGGTCCAGATGTGGGTGTGTAATGTATATAGCAACAATACTACTATCTTCTTTAAATACAGTTTTATATACATCATTTGGTATTAAGTACTCTTTATTTTGACTACCGCAATCCATTAATACGATCTTATTTGCTTTTTTTAGTGCGATAAAATTTGCTTGCCCAACATCGAATGCATATATCATCAAGTCATTATTACTGGACGGTATCAATCCTTGAGTGAAATTATTGGAAACATGCTCATGTATAACATCATGTATACCACTATTAACAACAATACTACCGTGATCACTAGCAAATATATTGATAATCGTTGCAAAGTGTATGAATACTACAAAAATTTTATACACAATCGTAACTTATGCAATTAGACATTCCTGTATAATAAACTTTTTCTTTCCATATATCTAGTGCTGATTTTTGATCAACTAATGCTCTTAATGTGCATATATCACGCCAAAACATCACATCACGGAATTTTTTGCACATATTTTCTTTATCAATTTGCCTATCCGCAACATTTTCATAACGAGCAATATACTGTTTATACAATTTATTCATATCATTGTAGTCGCGCACAATGGTGTAGCAAATATACAACATTTTTTTTAATAAAATTTTAGGTCTGTCGTTATCTGAATTTTTATCAATCAGTAAATTAATATGTCTAAGTATTTTTTCTGTAATATTAATACGATACTCTGCTATTGGTTCAATCCCGTGGTGTAATAGCTCATCTGGAACATTTGCAACACCATTTACCCACCTACAAAATTCAGTGTTACTATCGTTATTATTTTCTAAAAGAATACTGTCGTTACTAATACTAACTTGATATGCCAATACTTTTGCACGACTTATTAAATTATCGCCACAATTTACATTCTCCTTATTTTGTATTTTGTTAATTGTATTATTCCAAGATTTTACAATGCTATCACCGAATTGCTGAAACTTTTCTGCAATACTACTTTGTACATTATCGTCTAGGCTTATTGCTCTCTCTTGTACAATCATACAGTTAGCTGATGGGGACGTACAGAGCATTGCTATGATATATTTGGCGTTTTTCATAACAGAACATATACTACAACACACATATATGATACTACATAAATTGACAAAGTAAATATGTATGGTATTGAAATCACTTTTGATTCATGCTACTTTTTTATATATTTAATTAATAGTGTGTCTTGTTGGTTAGCTAGGTCGTTTTCTGTACATAAGATGGGGATGATGCGCTCAAAGATGCACTTTGCGGTTGGAACTGCGTTCCAAGCTGCTGTGGCAAAGCCAAATGTGCCGTCAATAGGTTTTGGATCATCAAGCATAACTACTAGCATGTACCTGCCAAATCCTCCTATAAATGTCGTAATTCGTGCTCTGGATCCTTCTTTTCCATACGTTCCGTTTACGGTTTTATAAGATGTGCCTGTTTTACCAATAACGCCAATTGACTGTATATTTGCAGTACGTCCTGTACCGTATAGCATGACTGCTCGCATTAGTCCATGTACAAGGTGTGATGTATTTTCTGATATGATACGTGCTGGTATGTGTGAAGTATTATTAAATAATAATGTTGGATGTATTCTAAATCCACCATTTACAATTGATGTTACAGCTGTTAATAGTTGTAATGGCGTTACGGAAATTCCATACCCATAAGAAATTGTTGTTGCAGAGGCATCCGTCCATCTTTTTGGAAATATGCTTTTACCAGTTTCTGGTAGTTCCAGCTCTGTTTTGTCTAATAGCCCAAGCAATTTCATATAATGTTTTTGTATATCTTTTCCAAATTGCTGAAAGATCTTTACTGACGCTATGTTAGAAGAATAAATAAATGATTCTACAAAATTAAGTATTCTATTTTTGCCTCGGAAGTCATTAATTGTAAAACGTCCAAGTTTTACTGGCGCTGTAACATCGTATTTGGAGTTTAAATCTGCTGTTTTTGTTTCAAGTGCAATTGCAATATTCAATATTTTAAACACGGAACCTGGTTCATATACTCCTAAAGTATTTCTGTTAAAGAAATTTTTACTCTCATATTCTTGCAGCGGTTTATTTGGGTTAAAATCTGGAAGTGAAACAATTGCAATAATATTGCCAGAGTAATCCATAATAATTCCATTTGCTGCAATAGCTTTATACTTTATAATTGCATTTGATAACTCATTGTGTAAAATTGATTGTATTCGCAAATCAAGCGTTAGTTTAATTTGTTTATTTGGTTTTTTACGCATAATATTGTCAAAACGCATTTCTAATCCAGATATGCCATTGCCATCAATGTCAACAAAACCTAAGATATGAGAAAACAAATTGTCGTATGGATATACCCTTTTATAATCTTTTATAAACGCAACACCAGGTAGTCCTAAATCCATAATTTTTTGCTGTTGTTCTGGTGTTACGTGCCGTTTTATCCATACAAATTGTTTTTTAGGATCTTTTATTTTATTATATATAATATTTTCTGATGGTAAAAATTCCAATTTTGCCAGTATAGATGATGTCTTTTTGGCATTTAATACAGCAGATGGATTGACATAGCAAGATGCAGTAACTATGCTGCTTGCCAATACAGCACCGTTTCTATCAACTATATCAGCACGTTTTGTATTAATTAAGTTATATGTAGTATTATTAATAACGTTATTGCTTGTTTCAAAAATAATAAAGTACATTTTTAATATAATGGCGCAAAAAATTGTAATACTAAATACACATGAAAATATTAATCTGTCGTGCAAAATGTGCATCAACTCTGTATGGTCTTTAACTTTGCGCCAGAGTTCAAATCCACGTTTTATGTACTGAGTATTGATTTTCACTTTTTCTCGCCAATAACAAGTTGTGATAATTTATTTGATCTTTTTTTTACTGGATAAGAGTCATGCAATAATTGATCATATGTAATAATATTTTTTGGATTTGCAGGCCCCATATCTGGTAAATATTTTGCTGCAAGTATTTTTAAGCGCTCTGGATTTGTTAAGTGGCACCACTCAGCGCGCAAGACGCGTAACTGGTCATTTCCTTTTTCAATCTCCATGTTAATGGATTGTAATGTTTTACGTAAAACAGAAACCTCGTACTTTACTCTTGAAACAGCAATCCCAAGAAGTATTAACAATACAAAAGGTACAACTACAGGGTTACGCATATACAAATCCCCTAAGCTTTGCAGACCTAGATCTGATATTATTATAGACTTCTTCATGGCTTGGCAAAATAACATGCTTGTTAATTTTTTGAAAATGTAGACGATTTTGTTTTTGCCAATATTTAACAACTCTATCCTCTGTAGAGTGAAATGTAATTGTTGCTATTCTGGCATTATATTTTAAAATATATGGTAATTTTTTTAGTGCATGCTCAATTTCTAGCAACTCATTGTTTACAAACATTCTAATTGCCTGAAATACTTTTGTAGCAGCATTAATATTGCCTTCTTTTTTCTTACCCTTTACATTATATATAATATTACACAGTTCAGTTGTGTTTTGTATTTTATGAATTTTTCTTATTCTGCATATTTCTTTTGCTATAGCTTTACTTTGCCTTTCATCGCCGTAAAAATACAATACTTTTGATATATCATCTTCACTATACGTATTAATAAAATCAGCTGCGGACATTTCATCATTTTGTGACATACGCATATCAAGTTCTGCGTTTTGCATGAATGAAAAACCCCGATCAGCGTTATCTAGCTGCATAGACGATACTCCAAAATCAAATAATATAGCATCAACATTTTTATTGAAATATTTATCTATATTAGAAAATCTATCGTTGATAAAATGAAAACGGTTGTGATATTCTTGTAAAATATTGTTAGCATACTGTATTACGCTTGCATCTCTATCAATTCCTACAACTTTGACATCTGGATATAATTTTAAAATTTCTATTGTATGACCTCCAGCACCAAATGTAGCATCAACTACTAGACTGTCACCTTGTATTTGCAAGATTGAAATAACTTCATGTAGCAACACAGGTATGTGATGCATAACAGCAGTAATACTATACAAACCATGATCCAAGCATTATAGTTATTTTTTATAAAAAATGCAATATATAAAAGCTTTATTTTTTTATATAATTCTACTGTGTTACATTTTTATACATTTTATGATAATAAGATCTGTGATTTTTAATTTTGTTTTTTGGCCTACATTTACTTTATACATAACAATAATGTATCCATTTGCATATTTTATGAATAGAAGACAAACTTATAAATATGTTTTTCGTATTGTTACTAGATGGCTGGTATTTTGTTTAAGAATTTTTGTTAAGCTTAATTATAAAATAGTAAAAAAGGAATTTTTATATGAAAATACCCCAGTAATAATAGCTTGTAATCACCAATCAACGTGGGAGACATTTATTTTTTCTTTACTATTTGAAGAATTAGCAATTGTGATAAAAAAAGAACTGTTAACTTTTCCAATTGCTGGACTATATTTTAAAAGACTTGGGTGCATAGCAATAGATAGAGAAAATGGGGCTTCTGCAATAAAAACACTTATCAAGCAAGGTAAAGCCGCTATTGATGAAAATGTATCAATTTTAATTTTTCCAAATGGCACAAGATCAAGTATTAATGAAGCAGAAGAGTATAAAAGTGGTGTTTTTGCGCTGTATAAATTTTTGAATGTTCCAGTTGTTAATGTGCATATTGATTCTGGCAAATTTTGGCCAAAACGCTCATTTATAAAACATCCAGGTACAATAACAGTAAAATGCTCAAAGCAAATAGAAAATGGTCTTGATAAAGAGACATTCATGAATATGTTAAAAGATACAAAATAAAAACACAATAGCTAGATTAAAAACTTTTGCTACACATTTAAAGGTCTACGTTTTTCCACCCATCATTTGTATTTTTCCAACATTTTATATTTGTAATGTTTGTATATTGTTTTTTACGCTCTGTTGCTTCTGAAAATTTATTTTCATGAAATATATCTACAATAGTTATAAAATTATTAAGCACATCATTTGACAGTGTTAATCCGTTATGTACTAAGCAATTTGGTGCATTGTAGTATACAGGAGCGCTTGCAATCCATACTGCGCAATGCTCTCCATCAGTTGAAGATATAGAAAACTTGCTACCATGTGGTATAAAACTTAATTTTGAAAATGTCCATAATTTGCTATCTAAAAAAGATACTTCCTCGTCATCATCGCAAAGTAGGAGGACTCGTTCATTATCACTATATAATTGTTCACAAAGCTTTGGCACAAAATTTGTCCAATCATCATTAATACAATAAAAAATTACTTTTTGCATCTTACTACACCTGCTACTTTATCCAAAACTGCATTAATAAACGCAAGTTCTTTTTTATCAACAAAACACCTTGCTACATTAAGGTACTCATCAATAATCACAGCTATATCTGTTTTTTCATACATTAATTCTATGCTTGCTACCTTTAAAACACACATTATAATCAATGGAATATTTGATATATTAATTGTATTGTCAGTCAAGATTTTATTTAAATCAATATCATTTGTAAACTTCATTACAAGTCGTTTTAAAAAACCTTTGTTTACTTGTGTATTAGCATCAAATTTAAAGAAATTGTTCAGTAAAACATCTGGTTTTTCACAATTTAACACGAAGGCATACATCAACTGTACGGCAACCATTCTTGATGCACTTTTTTCATTTTTGCATACATCTGTTTGAAGCATCTTTCCTGTAGCACAACAAACTGGAGCGGGCGATGGGAATCGGACCCACGCTACAAGCTTGGGAAGCTTGTGTTCTACCATTGAACTACGCCCGCATACACCGGATTTTATACTACTTTCTGCAAAATCTCAATAAATATATTTTTTTGCATAGTGTTATAAATTCTTGAAGTAAATTAAATAATATTGTAATGTATAAATGTGGTTTATACAATGCATTCTATGATGTTTTACATGTTTGTATTTGTCTGTTTGGCATTTCATGCATGTTGTACAGAGTATAGAACGTTTTCAATAAAAAATCTGGATGTGCCAGAGTTTGATATTAAAATATCATTTATTAATGATAGAGTTGATATATTTGATAATATAAATAATGTATACATTGCTGATAAACAAAAATGTATTAATGATATTCTATTAACTAATATAGAGGGTGATGTTTTGATTAGAATAAAACGATATAATATACAACATTCACGTTTTTTTATAATACAAAACATTATAGAATCTTTAATAATATCTGAAAAATGTAGTGATAATTTAATATTATATTGTGTAAAAAAAACATTAAGCAATGAGCATTTTGCAGAAAAGGAGCGTATCTTATTATTTAAAAGCATAATTAAATATTATAATGATTTAATAGAAAATAAATATTCTTTGCATCTAAAAGAATATAAAAGTTTTATATCATTTGATATTACAAAATGTATAGACGAATATAAAATGCATGCGCTGCGTTATTGTGTTAGATTTGCAGAAAGGAACGACAATTTTGAAATACCACAAAATATAGGTAGCAATTTTTGGGTACTTGTATCACTTATTCAATGCGAAAATAAATCACAACAAAATAATATGTGTTCAGAAGAGCAGTATAGCAAATGTATTACAACAAGTAATACACGTTGCAGCTACCCTAAACAAGTGTGTTAGATAGCGTATCTTTTATAGAAATATATACAGAATTTGATCCAGAAGATGCAGCTTGCACAAGGTATGGCTTACCACCAAACTTGATGTCACATTTTTCTAATGCTGTTAACAGATTTATTTTTTCATCATTTGTAAAAACAACAATAGCTGTTTTATTTTTAGAAGAAAGAAAATTCTCAACAATAACGATGCAATTATTTTTATACGTTTTGTATTTATCAACAGCAGCAAGCACGGATTTATGTTGTGCGTCTTTCATTTGTAGGTGAAATACAAATATGCCGTTTATATTTTCTTCTGTTTGCTTAATATCAATTGGTTGATGAGTAATGTTGTTACTCATACTTTTAATTTTTTCTAGTTGCTCCTTTATTTTTTCTTCACATTTACTTTTTTCTTCTTCTAAGAAATTTATAACAGCCTCATGCGTTAATGCCTCTATGCGCTTGATTCCAGAGCCTATAGAAGTGCAACTTATGATCTTAAAATTCTTGATATATATTGTGTTTTTTACATGCGTGCCGCCACACAATTCTTTTGACCATTCATCGCCTATTGATACAACACGTACAGTTTCTCCATATTTTTCTCCAAATAATGCCATTGCTCCACTTTTTACAGCTGATTCAATATCAGTAATTTCTGTTGTGACTGGTAACGCGTCGTTAATTGCTTTGTTGACGATTACTTCAATATTATGCAATTGTTCACCAGTAACGTTATTATTGTGCAAAAAATCAAATCTTAAATGATCCCTAGTAACAAGTGAGCCTTTTTGTACAACGTGACTACCAAGAATAATTTGTAGTGCTTTTTGCAGCATATGTGTTGCTGTATGGTTGCATGATGCGAGCATTCTATTTTGCACAATCGCATCTGCAGATTTTTTTGCAACGATCTTACCATCTATTACGCGACATTTATGACAATGGAGACCAGCTAACAATTTTGTATCCAGTACCGCAGCCTTGCCACAATCTTGCACAATCATGCCTATGTCACCAACTTGTCCGCCACACTCAGCATAGAATGGAGTTTTTTTCATAAATATTAGAACTTCATCATTTAGTACTGCTGTATCTACAATTTTATTTTCATTAACTATATACTCAATACTTGTTGTTAAATTTTCACATTCACGTATAAACTCAGTATTACTGCCAAGCATATCTTTAATATTGTATAAAACTGAATTAACTTCGCTGTCTCCAGTGCCTGTCCAGGATGTTTTAGACTGCTGTTTGCGGGCTTCGATAAATTTATTAAGTTTTTCTTGGTCAAAAAATTTGCCAGCAGCTCGCAAAATGTCAGATGTTAAGTCATATGGAAAACCATATGTATCATACAATTTATACACTATATCAACTGGAAATTCATTACCTGTTGCTGATGCTTCAAGCTGTGCGTTTAATATGTGCATGCCATTGTCTATCGTTTTTATAAAGCATTCTTCTTCATTCTTTAAAACATCAGTAATAGCTGGTTGGAATCTTTGCAACTCAGTATAATCTTCTCCCATAACATTAACTACAGATTGTACAAGTTTGTATAAGAATGGAGTGTGCACTCCTGCTGTGTACCCATGTCTCATAGCGCGCCTGATAATTCTACGCAAAACATAACCTCTACCATCATTTGATGGTGTAATACCGTCAGCTATCATAAAACAGATAGCACGAATATGATCTGCAATCACGTTATAATGCGCGGAATATTGATCATCGTCAGTATTTGTGGTGTTTTTTATATCCTCTATTAAAATTTTAAATATATCAATATCATAATTACTGTCAACCCCTTGTAAAACTGCAGTAATACGCTCTAGCCCCATGCCTGTGTCAATGCATGGATGTTCTAGTGGTTCTTGCCTACCATCATCTAGGGTATTAAATTGTGTAAATACCAAATTCCAAATTTCTACATATCTATCACCATCTTCATCTTTTGTGCCTGGCATACCGCCTTGTATATGTTCACCATGATCATAAAAAATTTCAGAACATGGGCCGCAAGGGCCAGTTGGTCCCATTGTCCAAAAATTGTCGCTTGTATTTATTCTAATGATTTTATTATCAGGCAGCATTGCTATTTTTTTCCAAAGTTTGGCAGCTTCTTCATCACTTGCATGCACTGTGACTAGCAGCTTTTCTTTTGGTATTTGTAGAATATTTGTTACAAATTCCCAAGCCCAAGATATCGCATCTTCTTTAAAATAATCACCAAACGAAAAATTTCCAAGCATCTCAAAAAATGTATGGTGCCTTGCTGTATATCCAACATTATCTAAATCGTTATGCTTGCCGCCAGCACGCAAGCATTTTTGCGCCGTTGTAGCACGTTTATAGTGTGCAGTGTTCTTTCCTGTAAATATATCTTTGAATTGCACCATCCCAGAATTTGTAAACATTAACGTAGGATCATTTTCTGGAATTAAAGAACTTGATTTTACTACTGTATGTCCTCGCTCAGAAAAAAAATCCAAATATGCACGGCGTATGTCTTGTTCTCTCAACATGATTCTTTGTCAATTACATTTCTTACAAAAATGCTACTACATTTCTCTAAACGATAAAAATTTGCCAAACAGGTCTTAACACCTAGTAAATAGGGCATTTTATAGTGCTTCTGTTTTTTATAACACAGCTCAACCCATTGGTATTCCTACGACTACTACCATGTTAACCATAAATTTTGTCCCGCTTTTTTGCGCCAAAATTCTTACTGCTTTATGCGTAATATTTACCAGCATTTACACCAGATCCATTGTTGCTTATATTTTTGATATTCTTTTATGGTCCAGAGATCATATACAAAGTGGAATATATTACTTGAACAGAGTATATGCCTAATCAAAGTCTGCACATACATTAATAAGACTTTTCTTTTTAGTTTGAAAATCTGCTGAATCTTCTATAATTTTTGCAATCGCAAACAGTGTCTTTTCATGCCAATGACTGCTTATCAACTGTATTCTAGCTGGCGACACTAAATAAAGAGTATATAATACACAATATATGCCTAATCAAAGTCTGCGCATACATTAATAAGACTTTGCTTTTTAGTTTGAAAATCTGCTGAATCTTCTATAATTTTTGCAATCGCAAATAGCGTTTTTTCATGCCAATGATTGCTTATCAACTGTATTCTAGTTGGTGACACTAAATAAAGAGTTATAATACACAATATATGCTTAATCAAAGTCTGCACATACATTAATAAGACTTTTCTTTTTAGTTTGAAAATTTGCTGAATCTTCTATAATTTTTGCAATTGCAAATAGCGTTTTTTCATGCCAATGATTGCCTATTAACTGTATGCCAATTGGCAATCCATCATCAGAAACTCCAGCTGGGACAGAAATACCAGGCAACCCAGCAATATTAACAGTTACAGTAAACACGTCACACAAATACATTGCAACAGGATCATTTACTACTGGATCGTTTGGTGCAAAAGCTGGAATAGGGGAGGTCATAGATAAAACGGCATCAACTTTTATAAATGCATTATTAGCAAAGTCTTCCATGATCAATTTTCTAATTTTTAATGCACGATTATAGTAAGCATCATAATATCCAGAAGATAATACAAATGTTCCAGTCAGTATACGACGCTTTACCTCTTCTCCAAATCCTTCTGAGCGTGAATTAATGTACATTTCACTCAAGTTTTCTGCATTACTTGATCTATAGCCAAATCTAACACCATCATATCTGCCAAGATTTGAAGAAGCTTCTGCAGGAGCTATTATGTAATAAACTGGCAGCGCATATTTTGTCATTGGCAAATCTATTTCAACGATTTGGCAATCTGAGGCTTCTAGCCATTTTATTGCTTCATTTAACATGTGCTTCCCATATTCTGGGATTCCTTCCATGTACTGCTTGGCAATACCTATCTTGAATGGTTTTTTAGGTGTGGGTGTTTGTACAGCATGCCTGGAGGTAGAATCTTTCTCATCAAATCCTGCCATGACATCAAGCATAATTTCTGCATCATCAACAGTTTTGCACATAGGACCAGCTTGGTCCAAAGATGACCCAAACGCTATCATGCCATACCTAGAGCACATGCCGTATGTTGGTTTTATTCCAACCAAGCCGCAAAGAGATGATGGCTGGCGTATTGATCCGCCAGTATCTGATCCAATTGCAGCAATAGCTAAATCAGCGGCTACTGCAGCGGCTGATCCTCCAGAAGAACCACCAGGCACAAGCTTTACATCTGGGGCGGATTTTTTTCTGTAGCAGTTCCATGTTGGCCCGTAGTAACTCGTTAATGTAGATGATCCCATGGCAAATTCATCCATGTTAGTTTTACCAAGCATGATTGCTCCTGCATCTTTTAAGCGCTTTGATATTGTCGACTCATATGTGGGAATAAAGTTTGACAGCATGCGTGATCCAGCCGTGGTTAGGACGCCATTTGTGCAAAATAAATCCTTCATCCCGATAGGGATACCAAGCATTGGCAAATCTTTGCCTTCAGCGATTTTTTTATCCGCTTCTTTTGCAGATTCTATAGCTTGCTCTGCTGTTACTGTAATGTATGCGTTTATTTCTTTATACTTATTTATCCTATCAATATAATATTTTGTTAATTCAACAGCACTTATTTTTCTGTTTAATAAAGCCTCTTTTGCTGATTTTATTGTAAAATCTTTCATATGCTATATACTGTACAAATCAGAACGCCGCATAACGATGTTACCATTGTTTTGCAACGCTGACAATTTTTACCAAGCACGTATTAAACTAGTATTAGCATGCCAATAAAAAATTCGCTGATGGACTTCTTAATTTATTTTTTAATTTTCTAGATTTATTTTGTCAAAATTATCATAGAAACTACATTGTAAATATCAAGATTTGAAATATGAAAACGGATTTCACGCTATGACAAAAGCGTGAAAGCAGTATAACAATGCGATTATAATACAACTTACTTCATTACGATGCAAAAAGATATTGAGTAATCCAACAAAAACTTATTATGCCAACACAACTTTTAACAATTCACAATTATCCCCATCTCTATTTCTGGAACCACGATACTCACAAAAAGACGCAAATAAAATACAATAATCAGATACTCCACGATTTCCTGAATAAGAACCATTTTTTGAATCTAACACCCCACTCTTTATCAAATATAACATAAGATATTCGCAACTATCACACATGTCGTAGTGCGAAACTACATAACTTGATAAGTACTGTTTTGCAAACATTTTATTACTAGGCAAGTAATAACAATGAAATACATACAAAAACTCTGTGTGCATAAATTCCCATACAGGTTGCATATTTTTGAAGTTTGTTAGATAATTTATGATATTGTTTAATGTTTGATAATTTCTTGGCCGATTAAAAAGTTCTAAAGCAGTATTCACGATAGATAAAGCTTTACTAGTTTTTGGCATATTATATCCTACAAAAGCATTCAAATACACACTCACAGCACTAACGAAATTATAAAATGCGTTGATGTATGGAACAGGACTGCATTCGTACCATGGCGTTGTTTGGAGTAAGAAAATACAGTTTTTGTCAATCAGCTGTTTATTATTTAATACATCAATAAGTTGCATGTATCCAACTGATTTAATAGGGTACATATTATTTATACACATATACCCATCATCGCTCAACAATAGGTTTCTATTTAATAATCCACATCTTACAGTATTCGCTTTATTCACATCCACATCAATTGTCGTAACATTTTGTGCAACTTTATCACCATACCATCTTCCATAAGTTAGTTGCGTAGGATAACAATCTACAAAAACAGAAAATATTATGTACGTTATAAAAGCCGCTTTCATCATGCACCTAAAATTTTCTTGAACCAATAAGCATGCTCACTAGTTGATCGTTCAATTTGTTCCAATCCAGCTTGTTGTGTCATATCGGTTCCAGTCATATTTTTAAAAAAAATACCAATATCAGATACATCCTGCTCAGACTGCTCGGACAAAAAATAACCACATATGCCTATGCAAAAACAAAAATCCGGTGATTTCTTTACAAAATTCACAAGTAATTGCGATTTATTTTTACACTGATAATAATACTCCATAAGCTCTCTAATAATCAGCGTTATTCCTGACACGTAATTATCATCTTTTGGCATGCATGAAATCTTATCAGCTATTGTCCTAATTTTATCATTAACAACCATTTCTTCATAAGCTAGATACTCATTTGTTGCATCTTCTAAAGCAGAAATTAACTTGTCTATTTCATATTTAACATCTTTATTTTGCAAAATAACAGACAACATATTTCCCGGCAATTCAGATTTTATCTCTACAAGAAAATTATTTACATCACTCACTCCTGCGACATCCATACACATGCACATGAAGCTAAAAACCACAGCATAAGATACTATACTTGCCATCGCGCACCAACCATAAAACAATCCAACTCATGCTACTACAAATCTGCCGGATGAGCAAGTGGCCTGGGTTTATTCATTGCATTACTATTAGTTTTCCCCAGCATGATTGCACCTGCATCTTTTAAGCGCTTTGATATTGTTGACTCATATGTAGGAACAAAGTTTGACAGCATGCGCGATCCAGCCGTGGTTAGGACGCCATTTGTGCAAAATAAATCCTTCATTCCGATAGGAATACCAAGCATTGGCAAATCTTTGCCTTCAGCGATTTTTTTGTCTGCTTCTTTTGCAGATTCTATTGCCTGCTCTGCTGTTACTGTAATGTATGCGTTTATTTCTTTATACTTATTTATCCTATCAATATAATATTTTGTTAATTCAACAGCACTTATTTCTTTGTTTAATAAAGCCTCTTTTGCCGATTTTATCGTAAAATCCTTCATATGCTATATACTGCACAAATCAGAACGCCGCATAACGATGTTACCATTGTTTTGCAACGCTGACAATTTTTACCAACCCGCATGTGATTTATACAAATGATATGATAAGTAATTTTAATTTTTCCAGAAGTGTTGATTGGAAGAGTAATTGATAATGAAATCAAAGAATTTTGCATAAATATTACAAATGTTTTTATATATTTTAACCTGTAAGGTATGTATTGGAAAAATTTAGTATGAAGACAATAATTAAGGTCTTTTACGTATCAAATCTTATCTCTGCACTATTACAATTAACAAATCATGTAGTTGATTTACTAACTTGTTGTAGTATGTTACTATTATGCAGTCGTAGACGAACATGGTGGATCTATGAATAATTTGTTGAGAATTGCATGCTGTTTTTTCTGCTTAATTTTTGAAGGTGTCATAGGAATGCACTTAGAGGATCAGGCGTTATACCGTGATTTGCAGCATTTTAGTTCTCCAGCTATTATGGAAACAGTCGCGATGCAGGGTGGTGTTTTTACTGTGCCAGTATTGGAAACACCTATGTTGTACCTTGTAACAAAACAAGGTGTTGAGGCATTTAATGTACCTGAAGGTGTGGATGTACATGATTTGATATCTTTGTTGCACAAAAGTGAATTCCCACGATCCAATTCAGAGCAAATGGAAAAATCAGTGAGTAAAACATCCAATGGTGTGTTAGATTACAAAAGTGCGGTATCTACGTTAGCCGTGGAATTGCCAAAAGGAATGCGTTCAGCGATGGATTATTTTACTGGTAGTAGTGTAAAAATGCCAGAAGATGAAGAATCTTTGTTCTTTCTGAGGAGTTTGCTATCGTTGCGCAAGGTAGATAGTATATTAATTGACAATGTAGAGGATAAATTGCTTAAGTACGATAGTTACTACAAGGAGGATCCGTATATTGAAAGTGCAAGGCGATTGCATGATATAGGAATTTACGAATATAAAAAAATGTTTACAGAAAAGAGTTTTGTTGATTTGCAGATTGTTATGGAACTTAGTAAATTAACGAAGGATCAAAACGCTGAATGTAAAGCGGATTTTGAGATATTTTTGCACGTATTAAAAGTGATTGTTGAAACATTTAAGGATGATGAGGCAGATGGTTTGTTATTACAAAAGTTTAAGGATTTGTATGAAAGAATGGTAGTGGAGTGATTATGAGATTTTTGTTTGTTATTTTATTGATTATTTGCTTTCCTCGTGATAATTATGGCTTTGCTTGCATTAGCAGTGATCCAAGAGCTCAGTTTTCTGCTGTTTGGCAAGACACTTCTAACATGGACGCTGCATCAGCATGTTTGCAACAATGCATATCAAATAAAGAAAAGGTATTGAATGTGACAAAACATTTAATAGGAAGTGGGCATATTCTGGATATATCGGAAATTGGTGGCAAGTTATCGGCTGACTTTCTATTTATACTTGAAAATGAGAAAGTGAATTATCTAAAGTTTCTTAGAGGTATTTACGGTATAAAAGATGATGGAAATAGCGGACACCGCAGAGGTGCCTTGGTAACTTTAAGCTCAGATAGTAACATTTCGTTTAAATTAAATGCGTTAAAAGATCTGGAATGTATTTTTTCATATGGTACCTCATGTAGCTTTATCAGCCAGCAGAGTAATGATGTTTTAAATAAAATTATGGCGTTTAAAGCGGTATTGGAAGAATTTGAAAAAAAAAGCATCTGCTCGGAAATTTGCTAAAACATTTCATCGTCAATTGGCTAACAAAAGTGAAGGTGTTTTGCAAAATCTGAATAGAAGACTTCCTAAAGAAATTGCTATATACAAACAAGCAGAGTTAGATACTGCCTTTATGGAAGAAGTAATTAATAGCACTGAGAAAATGGGACAAGTTAGGAAAGATCCTGAGAAATTAATTAATTTTATATCTGAGTGTGTTATTCAAAAAATTGTGTTTCCTGACATTTCTCAGTATATAAAAGAGATAGGTGAGATCATCACAAATCTGTTTTTTCCTTCTTCAATATCTGTTCTTGATAGTATTATAAAAGAATTTTTTACTGGATTTACATTTAGTTATTTGCGTAATTTTTCATTATTAGGAGAATTAATTATTGTAAAACACAATGACGAAATATTGAAAAATATAGTTGGAATTTCTTTTGAAAAGAAATTCTCTAAGCATGGATTTAAAGAATTTGTTTTATTGAGTCTTGAAAGACAAGATCTTGAAATAGATGCACCTGATAAAAATGTAACTGTATTATTGGTTTTAAAAAGCGTTTTGAGAGAATTACAGGGTTCTTTGCAAGAACAGAAAGTAGAATTTGATTTGGAAGAACATAATATAGAATCCACTTATTTAGCAACTTTTTTCCCATGCACATGTAGGCAATGAAAGGGTGTCAGATTAGACATGTTATAGCAGCATAGATAATTAAATCTCTACTGTGAGAAGAATGTGTTTCATGTCTAAGCGTATTTTCAAACAAAATGACACATAACTAAAATCATGCTGGTTAAAAAGTAATAACTAGTTGTGACACAACTTCTATTCAAGAATTATCTTCAGAAGTAGACGATTGTTTTGGAGTTATTCGTTCTACCATCATATCAACAGTCGAATTGTCATTTAACGTTGCTTTGGTTGGTGTGACTACTTCCATATCTTGGTCAAAGTTTTTTATACACAGAGCTTCTCTTACCAATTCAATTGTTTGTGCATACTTATTAGGGGTGCGGCCCCCAATGTGCTTTAATATTACTTGGTTTCTACAACTCAGCAAGCGTACAATCAGTGGAGCATACTCTGCTTCTGCTTCAGTCATATTTTGAGACGACATACCGATACTGTATTCTCGATCTATATTTTCTTTATATCTTCTGCTTATCGTAGAATCCAATACGTATCTCTTACATTGAGGTATTCCATATACACCTCGTGGTGGCATGCCTATACTTTTTCTAATGAGGTCTTCGTTAACTGAATCCATTTCACTACCAAAAACAGTCCTAACTTCTTCTAAATTCTCCCAATCAGGTTTAGCTGCAAGTTTTTCTATAATATCGAGACGAACATGTTTTTTTTCCCATAAATACTCTTTTGAATTTTCGCTTAATTTTTTGCTTAACTCATAAGCTTTATCCGCATTTATAACTTGCAGAGACAATTCCATAGATTGATCATTTTTCGCTACAGCTTTTAGGTCTTGTTGTAATGCCTTAACAAAAATGTCATCGTCAAACTCTGCAATATATCCAAAAGCTTTTCTCTGTTCCTGCGTTAACTTATTGTCATAATCATCCTTACCTTTTATGGAAATAGCTTTACCATACGGAATAAATTTTGCATCAGCTAGTTTTTGTGATTGAAAATTAATCGTGTCTAAAAAATGTTTTAAATGTAGTAATTCATGAAATAGAATTACGAAAAATGGACACAAAGTTACACCAATCTCCCTTAAATAAACACGTGCAGTTTCATGATACATAACGTTTCCACAGTATGGTGTTTCGCACCACAACTCCTGCTTATTTGCTTTAAATATAACAAAACTTCGTGTATCCATGGAATATTTACAATTAACATCAATACTAAGTCCACTACTCTTAATCTTTTGCAATGCATCATCGGTAAGAAACCCTTGCTCATCAAAGTCTTCTGCCTCGACAAGACCATGAACAAAGCAAGCTAAAGAACCACTGTTTTGTTCTCTTATTTTTAAAGTTATGCCACACTTTGTTAGTGCAGTATTTATATCATCAACCGTGGAAGACACATCATCAATTGCTAGTATCTTTTCTATTTCTCCTCTAATGAAATTAGTAAACCTATCTTTTCTTTCATCTGTATTTGATGTTTCGTGATGCTCAAGACTACATACTATACCAACTCTATCGTTTTGCATCGTGAATACAGAATAAGTAGCTAAAAACAACTCAACGAATAATATCCTTTTCATATGTCACACGCCTAATAGTGTCCACAAGGGACATACACAAATTTCCTCATTTTTTGCCAAAACACAGAATTTGGTAATATCTTGAGCAGGTACGTAATAACCCTCTTATCGCCAACACACGTATTATCGTAAAACCAATAAACTTCATTATCTGAAACATTTACGTTTTCTAATCCGCGACGTAAATATAGGTTCTCAAGATAAGTGTTACCAAAAAAAGCCTTAATCAACTCTTCGCGCGCACCAGCAATATTATGCTGTTGCAGGTTCTTTATCCCTTGATTTTTACAGTTTTTAACGACATCTTCATTTAAATCTTCTTCTCCCAATTTTTCTTGATCAAATGAACATTCCATTAATTCTTGATTTGCTGTAAACACCACATCTCCTCCATTGATGCATTTATTCATGTTTCCAGATTGCTCCACCCCATTTGCCGTTACACATCCAAGAGCTGATAATATACAAACTACTTTCCTCATCATTGTGCCTACCAAATTGAGACTACAGGCTCATGGTACTACAAATCCGTTAGAAGAGCAAGGTTGGAATTCATTCACTGCATTAGGGACGTTTTAAGACATAAGTATGTTTTTCTAACAATGGGTATATAGACTTATGGCGCATCGTGTGGTAAGATTTTAGCTGTCTATGTGCGTTGGTTTTTAAAAGTGAAGGTCATTTTATTAGAAAAAACTGGAAAGCTTGGCGGTATCGGTGCTGTGGCGGATGTTAAGGACGGTTATGCGAGAAATTTTTTACTGCCATTTAAAAAGGCAATACGTTATACAGAAGAAAATATGCGCTTTTTTGAAGAAAAAAAGGCAGAGATAGAAAAGCAAAACAACAAGCTGCGCGAAGAGGCAAGCAAGAAGGCTGCCAAAATGCAGGACTTGGCGATTACAATTGTGCGAGAGGCAAGCGAATCTGGTATGTTGTACGGTTCTGTCAGAGCTGGGGATATTTGTAACACGCTTGCTGAGCAAGGGTTTGATGTTGAAAAAAGGTATGTTGAGATTCCAGCTCCTATAAGAACTGTTGGGTTGCATGCTGTGCGGATAGTGTTCCATCCGGAGGTTGTGGCTGACATATCTGTTAACGTGTTAACACCAAAAGAGCAGGAGTTTGCTGGCACTGATGAGGCAGAAGATTCTCCAGAGCAGGAAGAAGAGGAGGAACAATAGTCTTTGGCGCGCTGCTGAGTAGCTGCCAGTGGTTTAGCAGAGGTGCCGAGCGGGTGCATGTTGCTTGGCAGTTGCTCCAGGATGTGGCTTTGTGGTGGGTGATTTTTTAAAGCAAGAGGAAGGTGATAAACAGTAGTCGTCCGCGTGTCCTAGTACACTAATTGCTAAGAAGGCGTGAATCTTGTAAGTTTTGACGTGATGGAACAGTAGTTTGGCGCCAAGAGGGCGTGGGTTGATAACAAGGAGCAGTAATCGCCCATTAATCGACTATATGTGATGGTAGGGCCATCCTGGAAGTTTTTTAGCAAAAGAGAAACAGTAATCATGTTTTGTTACAGCGTTTTCAATTGTATTCTATCTTGCCAACAATAATTTACACATATTAGTGCGATTATTTCCCAGGTATAGGATTTGTGATTTAGTGCATGCTATTGTCTAGTCAGGGAATTAATGCTCACTTGACTATTCAGATACTTAATACATTTTATTGCTATATTTACTAATGCAGCCAGGTATAGGATTTGTGATTTAGTGTGTTATTGTTTAGTCAGAGAATTAATGCTCACTTGGCTATTCATGTACTTAAACATTTTATTGCTATATTTACTGATGTGGCAAGGTATAGAATTTGTGATTTGGTGCATGCTATTGTCTAGTTAGTGAATTAATACTCATTTGACTATTCATGTACTTAATATATTTTATTGCTATATTTACTAATGCGGCCAGGTATAGGATTTTGTGATTTAATGTGTGCTATTGTCTAGTTGGGGAATTAATGCTCACTTTGCTATTCAGATACTTAATACATTTTATTGCTATATTTACTGATGTGGCCAGGTATAGGATTTGTGATTTAGTGTGTGCTATTGTCTAGTTAGGGAATTAATGCTCACTTGACTATTCAGATACTTAATACATTTTATTGCTATATTTGCTGATGCAGTCAGGTATAGGATTTGTGATTATGTGTCCAATGGCAACAAATCTAGGAAACTGGCATACAGATTTTCTGTAGTATAAATACATTTGTGTTAACTGCAATGTGGACAAAAATATGATTTTTTCAGGCGTGATGGTTTTTATATGATTTAGTAATAAATCCAAAAGAATTGAGCCAGCACGACTATTTATACACCTAATTATTATTTGCAAAACTGCACGATTATTTTCTAAAACTAAAGGCGCCTGTGTAAACAACTCTTCAATTGTATTAATGTATTTTCAAGGATATATGATCACTGCATTATCTTTAACAAACTAAAAGTACTGTAAATGCAACTATTAAGTAATTTAAATATAGATGCTGCATTTTAGAGGATATATAATTACTTTCTTATTAGCAATAAACTAAAAGTGCTGGTGTAAATGTAGTTATTCAATAACTTATATATTTGTGTTACCTGATGTGTTTATTGCTAAAAGCGGGACATTTTTTTGTTGAAAGCGTTGCTGGATAAGTGGTTGAAAGATATTTTGATAAAAAAATTTGCTTTTTGGATGAGAAATTGATAATCCTATTTATGAAGACAAATATGTCTTCGTGATGCATAAATGCAATAACATTATGTGCATTAAATGTTTGTTTTGTTACAATAAAAAGTGAGAACTTCTTTGTTTTATACATAACAAATATTGTAAACATAGTTATTTAATACTTGCTATTTGTTATAAGTGGCGTGTAAAATAAATATGTACAGCAAAGTAAAAATATCATATTGTTATATGGTGATCGTATAGCGTACTCTTCATTTTTGTTGGGTACGTTTCCATGTTAAGGAGTATATAAGGAGGAATACAATGAGTAGAAAAACGCCTGTAGAGCGATACAGAAACATAGGCATCATGGCTCATATTGATGCCGGTAAAACAACAACGACAGAACGTATCCTGTTTTATACTGGAAAGTCGTACAAAATAGGAGAGGTCCATGAAGGCGGTGCCACAATGGACTGGATGGAGCAAGAGCAAGAACGTGGTATAACTATTACTTCTGCTGCTACAACATGTTTTTGGAAGGATCATAGGATTAACATCATTGATACACCAGGGCACGTTGATTTTACTGTAGAGGTAGAGAGAAGTTTACGTGTTCTTGATGGAGCAGTTGCTGTTTTTGATGGGGTTGCTGGTGTTGAGCCACAATCAGAAACAGTATGGCGACAAGCAGACAAGTACAATGTGCCAAGAATTTGCTTTGTCAACAAAATGGACAGAATGGGTGCAAACTTCTTCCGTTGTGTTGATATGATTGTTGATAGATTAGGTGCTGTACCTGTTGTGTTAACACTACCTATTGGTATTGAATCTGATTTTAGTGGCATTGTGCACTTAGTAGAGATGAAGGCATATAAGTGGAAATCTGATGAGACGGGTGCGCAGTATGATGTTACTGACATACCAGAAGATATGCTTGAGCAAGCAGAAGAATACAGAACAAAGTTGCTTGATTCTGTTGTTGATGCGGACGAAAGCGCAATGGAAGCATATCTAGAAGGAAAAGAAATCTGTCTTGATATGATAAAAAAGTGCATACGCAAAAAGACGATAGAGGGGACGATTGTGCCTGTTATGTGCGGTACAGCGTTCAAAAATAAGGGTGTGCAACCGCTTTTGGATGCAATTGTTGATTATTTGCCGTCTCCACTTGATATTGGTGCTGTTAAAGGTACTGATTTGCGTGATAATCCGATAGAGCGCAAACCGGATGATGCAGAGCCATTATGTGGTTTAGCGTTCAAAGTGATGACTGATCCTTTTGTTGGTACATTAACCTTTTATCGCGTTTATTCAGGTGTTTTAGAAGCTGGCACAAGTGTTTTAAATTCCGTAAAAGATAAAAATGAACGTATAGGCCGTATGCTTTTGATGCATGCAAATAATAGAGAGGATATTAAAGTTGCGCAAACTGGAGACATAGTTGCTCTTAGCGGGTTAAAATATACAACAACTGGTGACACACTATGCTCTCCTACGCAACCCATTGTTTTAGAAAAAATGGAATTCCCAGAACCTGTCATTGAGATTGCAATAGAGCCAGATACAAAAGCTGACCAAGAAAAAATGGGTATTGCGCTATCCAAAATGGCTGCAGAAGACCCATCATTTAAGATTTCTTCTGATGCAGAAAGTGGACAAACCATCATTAAAGGAATGGGAGAGTTACATCTTGAAATCAAGGTTGATATATTAAAGAGAGAGTATAAAGTAAATGCAAAAGTTGGTGCTCCACAAGTTGCATATCGTGAGACAATTACAAAGGTTGGAGAGGTTGATTACACACACAAAAAGCAATCTGGTGGTGCAGGGCAATTTGCTCGTGTAAAGATTATTTTTGAGCCATTACCAGCAGGCAGCGGTTTTGTGTTTGAAAATAAAATTGTTGGTGGGGCTATTCCAAAAGAATATATTCCAGGCGTTATTAAAGGATTACAGAGTGCTATGAATGTTGGAGTTGTTGCTGGTTTTCCTGTGATTGATTTTAAAGCTGTTCTGGTTGATGGTGCATTCCATGATGTTGACTCAAGTGTCCTAGCTTTCGAGATTGCTGGACGTGCTGCGTTTAGAGAGGGGATAGGAAAATGTGCACCAAAATTACTAGAACCTGTTATGAAAGTTGATGTTGTAACACCAGAAGATTACATGGGAGACGTAATAGGTGATTTAAATAGCAGGAGAGGGCAGGTCTCTGGTATGGACCAACGTGGAAATGCTAGAGTTATTGCTGCTATGGTTCCGTTGGCAAACATGTTTGGATATGTCAATGACCTTAGATCTATGAGCCAGGGCAGGGCGCAATTTTCTATGGTTTTTGATCATTACGAACAAGTGCCACAGAACATTTCTGATGAAATTAATGGAAAAAATGGTAATACGGGGCAATAAAATGCAAAATAGGGTATGGAAATTAAACCAAAAGTGTTATAGAATCTACTTTATGTTTAGAAAGGAGTCTAAAAATGGCAGATATTTTTCAAAGAACAAAACCGCACTGTAATATAGGAACGATTGGTCACGTCGATCATGGCAAGACAACGTTGACAGCTGCGATAACAAAAGTTTTATCAGAGATACAAGAAGAAGGGTATAAAGCACAGTTTAAAGCATATGATCAAATTGACGGAGCACCAGAAGAAAAGGCAAGAGGTATAACGATTGCTACAGCACACGTTGAGTATGAAACGGCAAAGCGCCACTACGCACACGTTGACTGTCCAGGCCACGCTGACTATGTAAAAAACATGATCACTGGTGCAGCACAGATGGATGGAGCTATTTTGGTTGTATCAGCAGCTGATGGTCCTATGCCACAAACTAGGGAACACATTTTGTTAGCAAGACAGGTTGGTGTCCCATACATCGTTGTTTTCATGAACAAAATGGACATGGTTGACGATCCAGAACTGGCTGATCTTGTGGAGATGGAAGTTCGCGAATTATTGAGTGAGTACGGTTTTCCAGGAGATAGTATACCTGTTGTTAGAGGATCGGCATTAAAGGCATTGGAAGGCGATCCTGAGTATACAAAGAAGATAAAAGAGCTCATGGATGCTGTTGACAGCTATATCCCACAACCGCAGAGAGATATTGATAAGCCATTCTTGCTGTCTGTAGAAGATGTTTTCTCAATTTCAGGGAGAGGTACTGTTGCTACTGGACGTATTGAGAGAGGTGTCGTCAAGGTTGGAGAAGAAGTTGAAATCGTTGGTATTAAGGACACTATCAAAACAACTGTCACTGGTGTTGAAATGTTCAAGAAATCGTTAGAACAGGGAGAAGCAGGTGACAACGTTGGTATTTTGTTGCGTGGTATAAAGCGTGAAGAAATAGAAAGAGGACAAGTTGTGGCAAAGCCTGGCAGCATCACACCACACACTGATTTTGAAGCTGAAGTTTATGTTTTGACAAAAGAAGAAGGTGGACGTCATACACCGTTCTTTACAAACTATCGCCCACAATTTTATTTTAGAACTACTGACGTGACAGGTACTGTTACATTGCCAGACGGAGTAGAAATGGTGATGCCGGGGGATAACATAAAAATGTCGGTGCAACTGATAGCCCCTATTGCTATGGATACAGGCTTGCGTTTTGCTATAAGAGAAGGTGGACGTACGGTTGGATCTGGTGTTGTTAGCAGTATCAAAAAATAATGGATGGTAAAATGGACTGGAAACGTATAAGAATCAAACTTAAGGCGTATGACCACAGGTTGTTGGATCAATCTGTGCGTGAAATTGTGGACACCGTTAAAAGATCTGGCGCAACTGTTTGTGGCCCTATTCCGTTACCAACCAGGATTGAGCGCTTTACTGTAAATAGGAGCCCGCACATTTTCAAAAAATCGAGAGATCAATTTGAAATTCGTACGCACAAAAGGCTGATTGATATCATGGACTGGGCACCGCAGATGGTTGAATCGTTGCGTAAGCTTGAGCTTGCTGCTGGTGTTGAAGTAGAAATAGTGACGTAGGAGGCGTAAGGTATATGAACAGAGTTGGGTTAATAGCCAGGAAAGTTGGTATGACTCAGTTGTTTGACGACGATGGTGTGCAAGTTCCTGTAACAGTTTTGCATGTTACACCTTGTGCAGTCGTTTCTCTGATGACGGAAGAAACACGTGGGTATAATGCAGTTTTGCTTGGCACAGAAGAAGAAACAAGCGGAAAACATATCAACAAGGCACAATTAAAAAACTTTGAAAAATTAGGGTGCAAAAACTATAGAATTTTAAAAGAATACAGAGTTGAAGATCCTACACAATATAGTGTTGGAGATGTATTTGACTGTAGTTATTTTGCGGAAACCAAGTTTGTTGATGTAAGAGGGAGAACAATAGGTAAAGGATTTGCCGGTGGTATGAAGCGACATGGTTTTGGTGGGTTACGCGCAACACATGGTGTTTCTATTACGCACAGGTGCCATGGATCTACTGGAAACAGAACGTTACCAGGTAGGGTTTTTAAGGGCAAAAGAATGGCTGGACATATGGGGAATACAAACGTTACAACACAAAACTTGAGGATCCATCATGTTGATATTGAAAAAAACGTGATCTTTGTTGTGGGTAGTGTGCCTGGTGCCAAAAATAGTATTGTGTATATACGTGATGCTGTTAAAAAGATGGAGGCAAAATGAAGATAAATGTTGTAAATACGCAAAATGTAGTGACAGAAGAAATTGAACTTTCTGACTATGTTTTTAACGTAACACCTAGAAAAGACATTTTACAAAGGGTAGTTTTGTGGCAGCTGGCTAAGAGACGTTCTGGCAGCCACAATGTTAAGGGTAAATCGGATGTACATGGCACTACCAAGAAAATGTATAAGCAAAAAGGGACTGGTGGTGCTAGACACGGATCAAAAAAAGCGGCCCAATTCCGTGGAGCAGGTGTGGTGTTTGGTCCGGTAAACCGAGATCATGGATACGATTTACCAAAAAAGGTTAGAAAGCTTGCGTTGCGTATGGCTTTGTCAGCAAAGGTAAGCGAAAACATGCTTGTTGTGGTAGACGATTTTGTTGGTAACGAATATAGCAAGACCTCGGATGTTGTAAAGCGTTATGGGAAGTGTGAGAAGATTTTGTTTGTTGATTGTGATAAGAATGCTGAGGTTTATAGAGGGATCGCAAATGCTGTGAATTATGATTATATCCCGCAAATTGGACTGAATGTTTATGATATACTAAGAAAAGACAAGATTGTTGCTACAAAAGACGCTGTTAAGCTAATAGAGGAGAGGTTGTCATGAATGTATACAACGTGTTAAAGCATCCATTGATTTCTGAAAAGGCTACTGCCATTAAAGCTACAAGCGGAGCTTATGTTTTTATGGTAGAAAAAGTTGCTACAAAGCCAGAAATTAAAAAAGCTGTTGAGACTATTTTTAACGTAAAAGTTGATAGTGTTAATACTGTTACAATTAAGGGGAAGCAAAAAGTATTTCGTGGCAGAATTGGAAGGAGATCTGATTATAAGAAAGCTATTGTTAGGTTGGCAAAAGATCAGCAAATTGACTTAGGAATTGGGGTGTAATCATGGGATTAAAACAATATAAATCTATAACAAATTCACAGCGACAGCTTGTTAACATTGATAGAAAGGGACTTTGGCGTGGGCGTCCAGTCAAGTCTTTAACTGTTAACAAAAAGTCTGTTGCTGGCAGAAATGCTCATGGGCATATTACTGTGTGGCAGCGTGGAGGTGGACATAAACAAAGGTACAGAAAGATAGATTTTTTGCGTGAGAAATATGACATGCCGGCAACTGTGCAGCGCATAGAGTATGACCCTAATAGAAGTGCGTTCATCGCTTTGGTAAAGTATGAGGATGATACTTTGCGTTACATAATTGCTCCAAGCAAATTAAAAGAGGGTGATACGATTATTTCTGGCAAGCGCACGGAGGTTAAGAATGGAAACTGCATGTTGTTGAAAAATATGCCAGTTGGTAGTGTTATTCACAATGTGGAGTTAAAAAAAGGGAAAGGCGCGCAGATGGCAAGGAGCGCTGGGTCTAGCGTGCAGCTGGTTGGTCGTGACGGTGAGTTTGTTATTTTGCGTTTGCCTTCTGGTGAACAACGATTGGTAAGTGGAGAATGTTATGCTGTATTTGGTGTGGTGTCAAATGCTGATCATCAAAACAGAAGCTATGGCAAAGCTGGTCGCAATAGATGGCGAGGGATAAGACCGCATGTTAGAGGTGTTGCGATGAACCCTGTGGATCACCCACACGGTGGTGGTGAAGGTAAAACCTCTGGTGGTAGACATCCTGTTACACCTTGGGGTGTTCCTACAAAAGGCAAAAAAACACGTAGAAATAAAATGTCAAATAAGTATATAATATCTAGACGGAAATAGGAGGTAAGACATGGGAAGATCAGTTTGGAAAGGTCCTTTTTTTGACAGATATTTGTTAAAGAAAGTTGAAGCTGTTAGAGCATCTGGAAGGTCTGATGTAATCAAAACTTGGTCGAGAAGGTCGACAATTATTCCACAATTTGTTGGTGCGACATTTGCTGTGCATAATGGAAAGAAGTTTATACCGGTTTCTGTTAACGAAAATATGGTGGGACACAAATTGGGGGAATTTGCTCCAACACGGACTTATACTGGACATGGTTCTGATAAAAAGGTGCAGCGATGAGTACAGAGATTAATGTTTGCTTAAAAAAAATCAGGGTCAGCCCACAAAAGTTAAACGTGGTTGCCAAAATGATACGTGGCATGAAAGCTGACAAGGCAGTTGGCACACTGATGTGTTGCAAAAAGCGCATTGCTGCTGATGTGTATAAGTGCGTGCGTTCTGCGATGGCGAGTGCTGAAAACAACTATGGAATTTCTTCTGACAGATTGCGCGTGAAGGAAAGTAGTGTTGGGTATGGCATGAAAATGCGGAGGTATGAGCCGCGTGGCCGAGGCAGAAGTGGGCGTATATGCAAGCCATTTAGCCAATTGCGTATTGTTATGGAGGAGGTGTAGTTATGGGGCAGAAAGTTAACCCAACTGTGTTACGTCTTGGCGGTGTAAGAACGTGGGAGTCTAGGTGGTATGCTGAGGGCATGGAATATGCTAAGCAGTTGGCACAAGACTTGAAGATCCGCTCTTATATTGAAAAAAAATATCATGGTGCTGGTATAGCTAGAATTGTGATAGAGCGCCCAGCCACAAAAGTGAATGTAGAGATATTTGCTGCACGTCCAGGGGCATTGATTGGTAAAGGTGGTAATGATTTGAATGAGTTAAAGCAATATTTAAACAAAATAGCTGGGCATGAGGTTAACATTAATGTTACTGGCGTGCGCAGACCAGAGATTGATGCCAAACTGATAGCTGATGGGATTGCACAACAATTGGAAAGACGTGTTTCTTACAGACGCGCAATGAAAAAGGCGATGCAGTCTGCGATGAAATTAGGTGCTGACGGTATTAGATGCAATGTTAGTGGCCGTATAGGTGGTGCAGAAATCGCAAGACGAGAGTGGTACAGAGAGGGTAGGGTGCCGCTGCATACTTTGCGCAATAATATAGATTATGCTGGTAGTGTTGCACAGACAACATATGGCACGCTTGGCGTAAAAGTTTTTGTGTATGTTGATGAAAATAAAAGACGACATATAGAAAAACATGAAAGAGAGAGGAGGGGATAAAAATGCTATCACCAAGAAAGACAAAATATCGCAAAATGTTTAAAGGGCGCATCAAGGGCGTGACTGTTGCTGGATCCAGCGTAAGCTATGGAAGCTATGGATTAAAGGCTATGGAAGCTAGTAGGTTGACTGCTAGGCAGATAGAAGCGGCGCGACGTGCTGTGTCCAGATGCATGAAGAGAAGCGGACGCTTTTGGATAAGGGTGTATCCTGATGTGCCTGTGTCAAAAAAACCAGCTGAAGTGCGTATGGGTAGCGGAAAGGGCAGCGTTGAGTATTGGGCTGCACGTGTGCACCCGGGACGTATTATTTTTGAGATTGATGGAGTTACGGAGGACATTGCTACAGAGGCTTTTGCTCTAGCAGCTTCTAAGTTACCTATCAGAACAAAGTTTGTACAACGTATAGTGTGAGGTGTAGTATGAAATTTGATGAATTATTAAATAAAGATTATAAGGAGTTAAAGGATATGGAGAACGCTTTACGTAAAGAGTATTTCAATTTGCGCCTACTGTCCAAGACTACACAAGAAGTGAAAACACATGGGTTTCGCAGATGTAGACGTGATATTGCTAGGGTTCTTACACGTATGCGTCAAATTAGTGGAGGTGTAAAAAATGCCTAAGAGAATTTTTGAAGGAATCGTTGTACAAAATAAAAACGATAAGACTGTTAAAGTTCGCGTTGAAGAGCATGTTATGCATGCAGCTTATAGAAAGTATGTAAAGCGCCACAAACAGTTTTCGGCACATGATGAAAAAAACGAGTGCCAAATAGGAGCTAAGGTGGAGATTACTGAGCATCGTCCGATTTCTAAGACAAAAAAGTGGATTGTTAGCAAAATTATTGAAAATGGAGGTGCAAAATGATACAGATGCAGAGCAGGATGAGCGTTGCTGATAATTCGGGTGCACGTGAGGTTATGTGCGTTAAGGTTATTGGCGGATCTAAACGACGGTACGCTGGTGTTGGTGATGTGATCATTGTGTCTGTTAAAGATGCAATACCTGGCGGCAAGGTTAAAAAAGGAGATGTGCAACGTGCTGTTATTGTTAGGACAAAGCAATCAATTAGACGCAAGGATGGTATGAACATTAGGTTTGATAAAAATGCAGTTGTGCTAATTGACAAAGCTGGTGAACCTATTGGTAGCCGTATTTTTGGGCCAGTTACAAGAGAATTGAGGAGTGCTGGATACATGAAAATCATTTCTTTAGCGCCGGAGGTTATATAATGAGAAAGTTAAAAATTAAAAAGGGTGATACCGTGCAAGTCATTACAGGTGGTTGTATAGGTGAGCGTGGTGTGGTAAAGGGTTTTACACAAAATGGTGATAAGGTGATAATTGATGGTGTCAATGTTGTAGTGCGTAATGTTAAGCCTGATTATGCGCATCCGCAAGGGTCGTATAAAAAAGAAATGCCAATTGCAATTTCTAATGTTGCATTGGTTGATCCTAGTACAAATAAACCTGGGCGTGTTGGGTATAAATTTGATGCTGATGGTAAAAAGATGAGGTATTTTAAAAAGACGGGGGTTAGTTTATGAGCTATTTAAAGAATAAGTATACACAAGAAATCGCTGCAAAGTTGCAAGCAGATTGTGGATATAAAAATAGTATGGAAGTTCCAAGACTGGTAAAAATCGTCTTAAATTGCACAAGCCCGGACATTGCGCATGATGCAAAAGTGCTGAACTCTGTTACTGAATGGATGACGGCTATTTCTGGACAAAAACCTGTTGTTGGGTGTGCAAGAAAGTCTATAGCGGGGTTTAAATTGCGTGAAGGTATGAAGTTAAGCGTGCACGTAACAATGCGGCGTGACAGGATGTACGAGTTTATGGATCGCTTGATATACATTGCAATGCCTAGGATTAGAGATTTTAGAGGTTTGTCACCACACGGTTTTGATGGCCATGGCAATTATTCTTTTGGTATAAAGGAACAAATTGTATTCCCAGAGGTTGTTTATGATAGGATTGACAAGATACGGGGGTTTGATGTTACAATATGTACCAGTGCAAAGAATAATGAAGAAGGCAAAATGTTGTTAAGTGCTTTTGGCATGCCTTTTGCAAAGTGAGGGAATAATGGCAAAAACTAGTTCTATAAACCAGAATAATTTTAGAAAAGCGCTTGTTGAGAGAAAAAAAAGTGGACGTGCTGCTCTGAAGAAGATAATTATGGATAAGACAACAGATTTTGATGTAAGAATGCAGACCGTTTTCAAGTTAGCAGAAAAACAGAGAAATGCAAGCAAAGTGCGTGTGCGTAACAGATGTATGTTAACTGGACGTCCAAGGGGATACTATAGAAAGTTTGGGATTTCGCGTGTGGCGTTGCGTGATTTGGCGTCTTTTGGCTTGTTGCCTGGCGTAACAAAGGCTAGTTGGTAATGGAGGTGTAAAATGAGCTGTTGTGACCCAATAAGTGATTTGATTACCAGAATAAGGAATGCACAGATGTCTGGGTTGGATTTTGTGGAGTCTCCTTGTTCAAAAATGCGTGAGCGTGTGCTTGATGTTTTAAAGAACGAGGGATACATTAAGGGTTATAGTGTTGAGAAGTATGGTAGTCATAATGTGTTAAAAATAGAGCTAAAGTATTATGAAGGGAGTGCAGTAATTACGCAAATCAAGCGTGTGTCAAAACCGGGAAGGCGTGTTTATGTGGGTATTGATGATATTAGGCCTGTGTGTAATGGGTTGGGCATTAATATTTTGTCGACTAATCGTGGAGTTATGTCAGAAATTGATGCTAAAAAGCACAATGTTGGTGGTGAACTTTTGTGTACTGTGTTTTAGTGGAGGGTGCATATGTCTAGAGTTGGTAAGAAGCCTGTTAACATTGCAAACGGTATAGCATGTAGTATTGAAAAAAATGTTGTGGTGATGAAGAAAGAAAACGTGGAAGAAAAATACGTCGTGCCAGCTTGTCTATCTGTGACATGTGATGATAATCATGTTGTTGTTACCCCGCTGGATGGCGAAAGGACAACAAGAGCGCTATGGGGGACAACACAGCGTAATCTGCAGAATATTGCTAATGGGTTGAGCACTGGATTCAGTGTTGAATTAAAGATGGTTGGTGTTGGATATAGGGCATCTGTAAATGGCTCTGTGTTAACTATGCAGCTAGGATTTAGCCATGATGTTAATTACACAATTCCTGATGGTGTTAGCGTTAAATGCCCAGAACAAACAACTATAGTTGTTAGCGGACGTAGCAGAAAGCAAGTTGGAGATGTTGTTGCGTATATAAGAAAGTTCCGCCGCCCAGAGCCGTATAAAGGTAAAGGTGTAATGAAAGTCAATGAACATGTTTACAGAAAGGAGGGTAAGAAGAAATAATGAAAAGTAGTGTTTTGCTAAGAGAACGACGTAAAAATAGACAACGCTACAAGATGCGCGCTTGTTCTAAACCTAGGTTGGTTATATATCGTTCTAACAAAAATGTTTATGCTCAGATTATTGAAGCAAAGACTGGTAATGTGCTGTTTAGCGCTTCTAGCGTTTCTAGAGCAGGACGCAAGCTGAGCAATAAGGGATGGACTGTTGAAACAGCAGAAAAGATTGGCCAAGCTATTGGTAATAAGGCTGTTGCTGGCGGGATTACAGAGGTGGTTTTTGATAGATCTGGGTTTTTGTACCATGGACGTGTTAAGGCTATAGCGGATGGTGCTAGGGCTGCTGGTTTAGTTTTTTAGAGGTGGTGTCGTATGAATAAAACAACAGAAAGTGCAGAAAAACAGGAACAGCTGATTGAAAAGTTGGTAAGTGTAAGGCGTGTTGCCAAAGTTGTAAAAGGCGGAAAGAATATGCGTTTTTCTGCCTTAGTTGTTGTTGGAGATGGCAAGGGTAGAGCAGGGTATGGCACAGGTAAGGCCAGAGAAGTCCCAGACGCTGTCAAAAAGGCAAGTGAAAAGGCGCGCAAAAACATGATACGCGTTTCTCTAAGAGAGGGCAGAACTATAAGACATGATGTTGAAATGCGCGTTGGTGCAGGTCGCGTCATTATGCGTAGCGCACCTACTGGTACTGGTGTTATAGCTGGTGGTCCAATGCGTGCTGTTTTTGAAGTAGTCGGTGTGCAGGATGTGGTGAGCAAGTCAATTGGGTCGAGAAACTACCATAATGTTATTAGGGCTACATTCAAGGCATTAAGTGCTTTGCGCCCACCAAAATATGTTGCTGGCAAGCTGGGTGTTCCGCTGCAAGAGATTTTGCAAAAGCGCTTTGGTGCGAAAATTGAAAACCGCAGTTCCGCTGCGCAGGATAGAGTGTAGGGAGGTGCAAAATGGCAGAGAAAAAGATTATTGTACGTCAGATTGGCAGTTGCATTAGGCGTAATAAAAAACAGGGACTATACCTTAAATCACTTGGACTGGGCAAAATTGGCAGTAGCAAAGAATTGGTTATGGATAGGTCTGTAGAAAAATTGATTGAAAAGGTTTCTCATATTGTTGTTGTAGAGCAACGTTAATCCTGCCATGCCTGTGGTGTAGTACTAGATTTAGTTTTAATTATTTTTTGCATTGTAATTTTGCGGAATTGTGTGTTTGTTGTTGTATATAGGTAAGTCTAGTTTTTGTGTATAACTAAAGTTTTGTTATGTTTTATTGCAGCTCTGGAGTAGTCTAATTACTTTGTATTGTAGTATTTGATGGCGTCTTGTGATGTAAAAGTTGATTGATGAGTCTAGTTTTTGCGTATAATTAAAGTTTGGTTATGTTTTATTGCAGCTCTGGAGTATTCTAATTATTTTGTGTTGTAGTATTTTGTAGCGTCTTGTGATGTAAAAGTTGATTGATGAGTTTAGTTTTTGTGTATAACTGAGTTTTGTTATGTTTCATTGTAGTTCTGGAGTATTCTAATTACTTTGTATTGTATGGTGACGTCTTGTGATGTAAAAGTTGATTGATGAGTCTAGTTTTTGCGTACAATACATATTTGCAATATTTAGTGTAAATTTGTTGCGCATTTGTATGGTAGCAAAGTTTTTTGTCTACCAATGCTTTAACAACACATGCTTTGCCAAAATAAACTATACTTGGATAATTCTATGTGTCTTATATGTCACAGTGTTGATTAAAAATCAACATCCTTATGTAATAAATACAAAACGCCAGACAACTACCTCAAGACTAATGAAGACCACAATCAACAACAGGCCTCTCTGGCTCTCCTTCTTTACCACTACATCCAACTAAAAAAAACGCCAACGACGCAATTACCATAATAAAAAAGCGATGGTGGGCGATGACGGATTCGAACCGCCGACCCTCTCGGTGTAAACGAGATGCTCTACCACTGAGCCAATCGCCCATCCACATCACTAGTTTACAGCATCGCGCAATTGTTTTCCAGGTTTAAATTTTGGAACAATGCGTTCTGGTATATTAATTGTTTTTCCTGTTCTAGGATTTCTGCCGGATGTTGCCTTGCGTACAGCCGTTGCAAACGTTCCAAACCCTATCAAGCGGATTTCATCTTTATCAGACAATGTTTTTTCAACAACTTCGCAAAATGCGTCGATAACTTTCTCAACATCAAATTTTTTCATTTGAGTTTTGTCAGCTATGCTAGCAATCAATTCTGTCTTATTCATAAAATACCGAATAGTAACCACGTCATCATGCTAGCTCATAAAATGATCATAAGTCAATATGTTGATAATTGTTTCAAGTATATTTTTTTGTGTTTTACGGTTGAAAAACCACGAAATTTTAAATTTTTGCCAAAATGGTGTAGACTTGCAAAGTATCTGGTTATTTATTGTAATATGGCAAGAGTTACCGTTGAAGATTGTTTGAGTGAAATTCCAAATAAATTTGAGCTTGTTTTAGTTGCTGCAAAGAGAGCACGTGATATTGAGCTGGGGGCAATACCTGCGATACCAAAGGATAACGATAAGCCAACAGTTATTGCTTTGCGCGAGATAGCTGATGAGGCTGTAAATATTAATGGGCTGATCTCTATGACGATAAATGCAGTTTCTGGAGCAAAAGACGATGAGAATTTTGAAAACGATGCAGAAGAAGAAAGTGATACAGAAGAAAACGTATAGAAAATATAAATTACTTATCAACAAACGTTTTGCAGTGTATGGATGCATGAATTGTATTGATAATTTATGGTAAAGTATGATAGAAGTCTTGGAAGTAATGCTAAAGAAAAAGCGTGTAGTCTATTTATTCTAAAGAGCAAATTTTAGTTTGGTTTTTAAGAAATAATGTCAAAGAAAAATACAGAATTGTGTTGATAATATTTCCTTTAACGGAAGTAATGATGAGTGTAAAGCGTGTAGCTTATTTGTGGTGTATAAAGGTTAGGTTTTATTGATAATGTCTATTTTAGAGCAAAAGACACAAAGAAGTGCATTTGTAATACTTGCTCTGTTGTAAAAAGTTTTGGAAGTAATACCAAGAACTACTTACCCCATACTATACTTTGCTCATTTACATTTTTACTATATAAATTATACATTATATTTGTAAAATATAATATACAACAGAATAACATTTTATCTTACAGAGGGTTACATAGAATTATAATAACTCACATCACTGTATGCTTATTCCAATTATACTTAGCTTTATTGTATAAATCACACATTATACTTGTAAAAACATAATATATACTAGAATAACACTTAATCTTGTAAAAACTTACGCAAAATTACAACACCCCCCCACTGTATACTTCATTATGTTTAGCTTTGCTATATAAATAGCACATTGTATTTAAAATATAGTATATATAAGAAACACTTAATCTTGCAAAGACTAACATAAAATTATACTAGCTTACCCCCTTAGGCACTCCATCCAACTTATGCTTAGCTTGGCTATTAAGCTACATATTATATTTATAACAAAGCTTACACAAAACTATACTAACTTATTTATAGCTTTTAAAAATCATGCTATTATATAAATAATATATTTATATTTGCAAAAATAATAATGAGGCAAAAAAACAAATGTATGAGATAATGTTGCAGTGTTTGCATGATTTTTCTACATGAGCATCCCAAAACCATCGTGGTTACGCGTAAAATCATCAGCATCCTCTGGATTTGATGATACATTACGCGTTATTAGAAAACATAATGTCAAAACAATCTGTGAAGAAGGGAATTGCCCAAATATAGGAGAATGCTGGCAGCGTAGGACAGCTGCTTTTTCCATCATGGGAGATACATGTACAAGAAATTGTGCATTTTGCAATGTAAAATGTGGATTACCTGAAAAGCTAGATCAGAACGAGCCAAAATCCCTTGCACTGGCTGTAAAGGATCTTGGGCTGCAGTATGTAGTAATAACCTCTGTTGATAGAGATGATCTTAAAGATTGTGGAGCATCGCATTTTGCATCAGTTGTTTACACAATTAAATCAATGATTCCACACATTATGGTAGAAATTTTGACACCTGATTTTCATGGAAATGAGGATTACATTAAAATTGTTGCAGATTCTTTGCCAGACGTTTTTGCGCACAATGTTGATATTGTAAAAAGCTTGCACCAAAAAATAAAAAGGCCACCAGCAACATATGAATTGTCTCTTAATGTTTTAAAAACTATAAAAAAAATAAATCCTAAAATGATAACAAAATCAAGCATTATGGTTGGCCTTGGAGAAAGCAAAAATGACGTTATAGAAGCATTACAAGATATACGCGATGCTGGAGTAGATATTGTAACTATAGGTCAATATCTTCCTCCATCTAATGCACATGCTAGGCTTGTAAGGTATGTTACTCCCGATGAATTTGCACAATACGAGAAATTGGGATTAGAAATGGGGTTCCTCAATGTGTTTTCTGGAGCACTTGTCAGGTCATCATACATGGCAGACGTGCTATTTGCCAATAGAAGGATAACCTAGTTTTATTCTTATTTTATACAAAATTCACAGTTAATTGTATAATCAATATCGATAATATTTAACATAATTTCGTGATATTCTGCGTTTTATCATCATACACTGTAGAGGTGTTATTTTCCAATAGAAAGATAGTCTAGTTTTGTTTTATACAAAATTCATCATTAATTGTATAATCAATATTGATAATATTTAACATAATCGTGATATTCTGCGTTTTATCATCGTACACGGCAGACGTGTTATTTGCCAATAGAAGGATAACCTAGTTTTATTCTTATCTTATACAAAATTCACCGTTAATTGTATAATCAATATCGATAATATTTAACATAATTTTTATCGTAACATTTTGCGTTTTATCATCAATCTTAAGGTCTGTAACTTGCATATCGGTGATCCTTTTATCGTGTTCCATCACAATTTTTCTCACAGCATTCATAAATTCATTTTTTGTGTCATCTCCTCCACCGTTTAACATCTGAATATCAGGAATACCAAAATCGTATGGAGTAGGCGTATCACTTCTTATTCTACACGACAACACAACACCAATCTCTTGCAACACAGAATCAATGTACTCTTTCTCATCACAATGTTTGGAACAACGATAAATTTTTTCAAACAGCATGCGAGAATAAGTCTTCATCTCACAACTTTTCCATAATCTTGCAAACCAGCTTATTATTTAACGCATGAGAAGTATTAACACATGTAAACTTTCCAACAATATCTATACCAGCCGTACACAAATCCCCTATTAAATCCAATATTTTATGCAAAACAAATGTATTTTTATCCAGTAGCGCTGTTTTCTTGATTCCCCCATTACCATCCTCTATCAGAATATCACCATCCTCACCAATTGCAATAGTATTTTGACATGATGTCCCTTTACACTTACCATATGCAAGTAATTTTTCATAATCAGAGTACAAGCCAAACGTTTTTGCTGAGTATAAATTTTCCATTGTTATACATTCATCAATGTTTTTTATTACAAAGTGCTTGCCTACTCCTTCTACTTTTTCAATCATTGGGCTGTCAAATGTTATATCTATTTCTGCAACATCATTTGGAGTAACAACAATCCGTCCCTTGCCCAATTCCACAACAATCTCATCTTTAATAAAAATAGTCTTAACTACTTCCTTTTGTTTAACCACTCCAACATTTTTAATTGCATCAACAAATTCTTTTGCAGCACCATCCATAATTGGTACTTCTTCTCCAGAAATCTCAACAATAGCATTTGTTATACCAGTAATTCTAAATGCTGCTAATAAATGCTCAACTACAGCAACAGAAACACCATGCTCATTTGTTAAAGTAGTGCATAACATTGTGTCAGAAACATTTTTGTAACTAGCAAGTATTAAATTATTTTTATCAATATCTGTTCTTATAAAAACAATACCTGTATTTTCATCAGCACGTTTTACTACAATCTCTGACTGCTTTCCGCTGTGAACACCAACTCCCAAAAAGCTAATACTATCAGCAACTGTACATTGACTACGCATTGCAGCACTAAAAAACTACACCTAGAAATTATATCATGAAAAACATTATCAGATACTAGCTTTTCAGTCTAAGAGCAAAGAACGTTACACAGTAATCGCACAAGTAAAACATACATAAAAACCTCACTACAAGCTGATCAATATTCAAAACCTACTCATTATGCACTGCTTGTCTTAGCAAACTATCAATTTTTTTCAGCTGTTGGTTAAGTTTATCCAAAACTCTCTCGTATGATTTCCAAGTTGGATCTTCTTCCACAGTAGTGCACCTACGTTTCGATTTCAACTTTTTTCTATGGGTTTCTTTATAGCCTCTATCGTATTTTTTGTAGCGCTTACCTTTTTGCTTATATTTCTCTTCCCACTTCATCCTTTCCATTTTGTCTATATACGCGACTTTATTTTTTTTCTAAGTTCATAATCTTCTATTAAAACCCTCCTTTCTTCCATAGCCATTTTCACTACTACATGTATCCTATGCAGCATGCGTTTCAAGCACGATATCTTGTCAACCGCTTTTGTTAAAACATTCTCAAATTCAACACCTACATATTCTTCAAACAATTCATCACATGTGTTCAAAAACTCTTCTACAGCATCAACAACAGGAGCAATAGCTCTACTATAATAACCGCAATACTTGCGCACAACGCACTCCTCAAGAACAATATCATCCCACAAAACAGATATGCCAACATCAGTAAGTTCTTGCTTGTCCTGCTCTGTTAACCAGCGCGCAAAACTATAATCCCCTCTATTACTCCTGCTATGGTCTATATCAATGATAACCCTCCAACATTCATCACTTGGCAATCTTTCTTCAGCAACTCTCGCCCTTATCATTTCATCCACTTTGTTAAGTTTCTCCAAAAAAGCACTTACCCCCCCCCTCAACTATGCAGTGTCTTGCATCATCTCTGATGTATTGCCATCGCTACAGCATAACGCAGTAATCAACAATAATAAAGCTTTCTTCATTTTAGTTATAAAAAATATTAACCACACATTATTACTCTGACACAACATTTTAACAGTGTCAATGTTATTTCTGTACCATCTCTGACTATTTAGCAGTTAACTTAAACACATTGCATCAATCATCATCACTAGCATGTGTTAACACCTATTCCTTTTAACATAATGTAGCGTGCATGCATCCTATAATAATCAAATAGCGCAAATAACGCATACTTTTTATAATACGCACTTTATATTATTTATTATGATAATTCTTGCAAACATTTAACTATTATTTCATCAATTGTCATTTCACTATTTGCAATCTTTTGTACTGTTTTTAAAACTGCATTTTTTTGGTATCCAAGGCTCATTAGCCCCAAAACAGCATCATTAATTGTACTATTTGTATCTTTTACATCCTTAATTCTTACCAATGTTTGATCTTTTAACTCAAGCAAAATACGAGCAGCAGTCTTACTACCTATGCCACTTACACGACAAAGCGCTGCAGCATCTTGATTAATAACTGCCATTGCTATCTCATCCCGTGTTAAGGTAGATAAAACGCCAAAAGCTGATTTAATTCCTATACCATGTACATTTAGCAGTGATGTAAATACATCCTTATCATCATTATTTAAGAATCCACACAAAAACTGCTGCTCTTGTCTAAAAATGTGCATAATACTTAGCGAAATACGATCACATTCTTTAATTTTTGTTGCATCTTTATCGGAAATATAGACAAAAAAACCAATACCGGAAACGTCAACAATTACACCACCATCGTGCAATGAGTCAACAATACCGGTAAGCTTTGCTATCATTTTGCTCCACAATTACATGTACAATTAGTACAACAATTAAACTGATTTTTATTTGTAATTGTAAAACCAATACCAAAATCATCTTCCATTACATCAATTTCTACACCATCAACAACAAGCTTATCCTCTTCTTCATAAAATATCCTAATTCCGTTTACACAATCCTCACACAGTCTTTCACTCTCATTTTCCATTTGATATGCAAGAGAATAATCAATGCCAGAGCATCCTCCACTAATCACAACAATTCTAATACCTATACAACCATCACCTTGAGATTTAATAAGATCAGTAACATGAGAAACAGCTTTTTCTGAAATTTTAAACAGATGTTTTTTTGTTTTATTTTTTTTAGCAATATAATCATCAATTGCTGCAATAATAGCCTCTTTAGCAAGTACAGAACAATGTCTTTTTATTTTTGTTAATTCCAATGAATCAGCAATATTATCATTTTCAATTAGCTTTGCCTCTTCCAGAGTACGTCCTTTAAGTAAACTACAAGTAAGCTCCATAGACGAAATTGCCGATACACATCCAAATACTTTATATTTTGCATCAATAATAATATCATCTTCATCAAACTTTATTTGCAACTTCATTACATCTCCACAAAGTGGAGATCCAACGATTCCAGAACCAACACTTGCATCACTATCATCAAGCTCTCCAATATTTTGAAGATTGTTATAATATGCAAGAGTCTTATCACTGTACTTCATATAAAATCCGCAATACCACCGTCATGAATCGTACCACATTCCAAGAATGTAAGCAAAATCCTATAGACATATAACACGCGTTTTGTTAATATTGCATGTATGGGCGATAGTTCTGATTACAATGTCTAAGTGTTGTGAAATTACTGGAAAAGCAGTATTGTATGGCAATAATGTTAGTCATGCTAATAATAAAAGCAGCAGAAGATTTATGCCAAATCTGCAAAATGTATCTTTTATCAGTGACAGCTTGGGGCGTAAAGTAAGTTTTAGGTGCTCTGCTGCTGCTGTGCGTACTGTAGAAAAAAATGGTGGTATTGATAAGTACCTGTTGCTTGCTAAGGATAGCCAGCTTAGTAAAAAGGCACTAGCTTTAAAGAAAGTGTTGCGTAAAGGTAGTATTGCAAAATAAATATGTTTTTACGATCACCAATTTTTAAATATTTATCTTTATTGGTGTGTTGGGTTTTATCTGGATGTTCTGAAAAGCGTGTTCCGGTGGGTCCTGTTTGTGTGTCATGTAATCCGTATTACTGCAGAGGATCTTGGCATTATCCGCAAAAGCATTATCATTATGATAAAGTTGGGATTGCGTCATGGTATGGCCACGCCTTTCATGGCAAGTTAAAAGCAAGTGGTCAGCCGTTTGATATGTACTCCATGACTGCTGCACACAAAACGTTACCTCTGCCATCAGTTGTGCGTGTTACAAACTTGCAAACAGGAAAATCAATTATAGTAGTTGTTGACGATAGAGGACCATACGTATACAAGGGAAGGATTATAGATTTATCTTATAGAGCGGCACAAGCACTTGGAATTCATAATAAAGGTATTGCAAACGTACGAGTACAGTGCTTGCAAGAAGAAAGCCAAGAACTATCAAGACTTGTTGCAAAATATAGAAAAAGAAAACAAGGCAATAAGGATTGGTATAAAATCTATTTAACAGAAATTGCTGGACACAAGAAAAATACAAAATCACAAAAACTATCATCAATTGTCGCAAAATAACCAACTAGCTATTTTTTGATATACAATAATGTCATGGCAAGTATTGCAGACAAAACAATTACTATTATATTATTGCATCGGTGCTTTTATTTTGCTATAAGCAAGCATTCTTTATCACATATTTATTGCTGCAACATAACTACTACTTTTACTTTATTGTATATGCTAAATTTTTATTATTATAATACTATTTTACCGCCCATAATACTTTATTCCACATATTAGTACCTCACTTCGCACAATAGAAAATCTATATTGCGTATTAAAGACTATAATCTCATCACATCTTTATTATCATAATACTCCTTTTCTGCTCATAATATATCCCACATACTGGTGTTCAGTTTTCAATTAACAGAAAATCTACTATTGTAATATTGTTTTAGCACTATTTTATTACATATACTCACATTCTATTTGTATACAAAAGAAATACTACAATCTCCATTACACATTCATTATCGCAATACTGTCTTTTTACTATGATAACTTAATCTCCATCCGCAGGCTTTGTTGTACATATTGGTGTTTTACTTTGTTCCAACAAGAACTCTACAATCTCCATCACACATTCATTATCGCAATACTGCTTTTTTACTGTGGCAATTTTTTCTGTAAACAGTTTATTATCTTCTGAAAACAGCATATTGAATGCATCATCTATATAAGAAATATCTTTTGCGCTCATGCCGCTTCTCTTCATGCCTACAATATTTAATCCTCTAATTGTGGCCGATCTTTTATTCCTGACATTTCCATACGGTATCACATCCCTATCAACACCTGTAAAACCACCTACAATTGCATGCTTCCCTATTCTAACAAACTGTCTGACAGCAGTCAGCCCACCAACAATCGCATAGTCATCTATTTTTACGTGCCCGCCAAGATTAACACCATTAACTAAAATCACATTATTGCCGATTTTACAGTCATGCGCCACATGACAATACGCCATAATTAAACAATTATCACCTATCTTTGTATACAACCCTCCGCCTTTTGTACCAACACTTGCTGTCACAGACTCTCTAATGACTGTGTTGCATCCTATCTCTAAATACGACACTTCATTCTTAAATTTCAAATCCTGAGGAATCTGTCCTAAAGACGAAAAAGGATACACAACAGTACCATCTCCAATCTTGGTATGACCATCAATCACAACATGCGATTTAAGTTTAACATTATTACCAAGAATTACATCTTTACCGATAGTACAAAACGGCCCTATTGTACAATCATTACCAATAGTTGCACCATCTTCAATAATAGAGCTTGAATGAATAAAACTACTCATCTGGAATCATCGCCATAAAATCAGCAGTATCAGAAATTTTGTCATCAACTGATGCAACACCAGAAAATTTCCAAAACTTATTGCCTCTCCTTTGTGTTATAGATATATCAAATTTAACTCTATCACCTGGAACAATTGGGCGTTTAAATTTTGCATTTTCAATAGATGTAAAGTATACAAACTTTGAACTGCCGTATCCGCATACATTTTCTTCAATTAATGTGCTAAAAGCCAAAACGCCAGCGGCCTGTGCCATTGCCTCAATAACAAGAACGCCTGGCATAACGCTGTATTCTGGAAAGTGACCAGCAAAAAACCATTCATTGCAAGATACATTTTTATATGCAACACATGACTTTCCAACTTCTATATCTTCAACACGATCTATCATTAAAAACGGATACCTATGAGGAATTATCTTTTTTATGTCTTCTACGTGTAAAACCATTATCTATCTCCCGCGCCTCTGTGACTTTGGAATACGAATCCGCCTGCCATCTTTATTTTCAAAACTTGCATTTAAAGTCTTTTCATCAACGATGGTATCAGAAGTTTGTACTTTATTACCAGCTAAATATGCCATCAACACACAGTTTGCAAGGAAAATCGCAGCTAGTGTCCAGGTTGATTTTGTCAAAAAGTTTGATGTTCCACGTGCATTAAACAGACTACTTGATGAACCACCACTGGCAAATAGAGAGCTCCCACCCTCCGTTTTTTGTATTAAAACAATACAAATCAATAATAATGTAACAATAGCATGTAGCAATAACAATATACTCATAATAACCTCATTTTTTGCACAACATAACAATAACAGAGGATCCTTCCTGTTTTGGTGCGCTCTCAGTCTTTGCGCACTCGCTGCAAAAAGCTAAAACCTTGTTGATAATCTCGTTGCCAGTTTCCTTTCTGCTCAGTTCACGACCTCTATACCTCATTACGATTTTAACACGATCACCATTTTCAATAAACTTTTTAATTGCCCTACATTTTACCATCAAGTCATTTTCTGAAATAAAAGGACGCAATTGTATTTCCTTAATAGTAACAGTTTTTTGTTTTTTTCTTGAATCTGCTTGCTTTTTCTGTTGTTCATATTTATGTTTACCATAATCTAATATTTTACAAACAGGAGGCGTTGCATCACTTGCAACCATAACAAGATCAAGTCCAGCCTCCGCTGCTGCCGCCAGAGCATCCTCAATCGGTACTATACCTATGGGCTCACCTCCAACCCCTATTAATCTTACTTTAGGTGCTTTTATATTTTCATTGATTGGAACAGACCGATCATTACGTCCAACATTATTAGAAAATTTTGCCAAAAAAATCATCAACTACATGTAACAATGCTAAATCTACAGTTTTTATTGCTATCTTGCAAGAGTTTTTGTAAATCATCAATCTAAAAATAGTATTACAATATCTTAGTATTATTTGCATCAATGCAAATTCTTACAAATATTAATTATTGTGTCTTTATCATTATTTTTTATAGTTTTATCTTTATATATTTGGAATTTCTCATCTCCTCTACCAACAACTACTAATATGTCACCTTTTTGTAACAATTTAATACCTTTATTTATAGCTTCTACACGATCTCCTATATTTATTGCATTATTACAACATGAGACAATTTCTTGCCTAATATTTTCTGGACTTTCTGTTCTAGGATTATCATCAGTTACTATTATTACATCAGCAAATTTTGATGCTATTTTAGCAAATATTGGTCTCTTGCTACTATCTCTATCACCACCGCAACCAAAAACAACTATTAATCTATTAGCACACAATTTTCTAAATGTCTCCATAATTGTGGCAAAAGCATTAATTGTGTGTGCAAAATCAACATATATTTCACCATCATTGTATGTACAAATTTTTTCCATACGCCCATTTAGTTGTAATACCTGGTGTATTGTTTCCATGATTTGATCAATATTAATGCCAGTTTTTACAGCAATCGCAATACTACACAAAATATTTTGTACCTGAAAATCTCCTATTACATTGAGTTTTACATTATTATAATTTTTTCCAAAACAAATAAAATCACATACTGTTTTATCACGATCTACTCTAATATTTTTAGCAACAATGTCATTACAATCAGCAAATCCAAATGTTACAAAATCTTTACAAATTTTTGATAATTCATCGTAAACATAAGCATCATCTCTTGAAAAAACGCAATATCTGGCACCAATCTCTGAAAATAATCTTTTTTTTGCAGCAAAATATTCAGTGTGACTTTTATGATAATCAAGGTGATCTACACCCAAATTTGTCATTGCAGCAACACATAATTTTGCTGAATGTATACGCTTTTGATCTAATGCATGACTTGATGCCTCAAATACAAAATGCGTAATAGAATGTTTAGCCAAGTATTGTTCTATTCTGTGAAAATCAAATGCATCAGGAGTCGTTAAATTTGGTATATCAATTTTTTCAATATCATGTGGCATGACAAGACCATTTGTACCAAGCATAGCGGCGCGTTTTTTACACATTGTCCAAAATTGGTAAGTAAAGAAAGAAACAGAACTTTTGCCATTTGTACCAGTTATTGCAACACAAGTATCTGGAAATTCTGGGTATGAAAATGCTGCTAACTTTGATGTAACAAGCCTAACATCGTTAGTAATTAAACAATTTTCACATTCTGTTGCACAATCAGATTGAGCAATAATAAGCGCTGCTCCTCTTTGTTTTGCATCACGAATATTTGCATTTACTGTTTTGCAAGGTATTGCAATAAAAATATCCCCCTCTTCAACTTGTGTAGAATTTATGCACAACTTAGGCATAATTAAAGTCAATCTTGTATGTCAATTGGATGAATTATAAAATATTGCATGGATATAAAAAAGCTGTAAGACATGATTTGGATTGTTTTGATACTTGTACTACTATACTGTACAATACGTTTTGCCCAGAAGTACTTTTTTATTTGTTGCGGAATTATTGCAACACCAATTATTAAGCTTTACATAAAATATATTACATCAATAGGGAAAGTTCCAACAAATAGATATAAAGAATACTTTGGCATCACAAATGTTGTGTGCAATAGCAAATCAATTTTTTGGGTACACGCATCCGGAATAGGAGAGGCAAGATCCGCACTTTCATTAATTAAAATATTATCAAAATATTGCGAAAAAATAGTTTTAACAACAACTGATCCAGAAACAATATTAGCACTAAAAAAACTACCTGATAATGTTATACATCAATTTGTTCCACTTGATGCTTTATGTTATGTAAAAAGATTTATTAAATACTGGAACCCGCGTGCTATGTTTTTGATAGAATCTGATATTTTCCCAAATATGCTCTATTGTTTAAAGGATAATAAAATTCCTTGTTACATGATAAATATGCGTATTTCTGAAAAAACAAAACATAGATATTATACTATTGCAAAGCTTTTTCATATTTTACCTTACAAATTATTTGATTTTATTTGTACACCTTTACAAGAAAATATTGATGTAGCAAAAAAATTGGGGGCACGTAATGCTTTTTTAATGCCAAATTTAAAGCTTTTGTCAGATAAATTACATTGTGACCAAACAATTTCTGCAATATTACAAAGATTGTTATATAATAAACAAACATGGGCTGCTATAAGTATAAAACCAGAAGAAGAGAAAATAATTTTTTATGTCAATAAAAAACTACTAGAAAATAACAATAATATTGTTGTAATAATAGCTCCACGTCATATCGATAGAATTACGTATATAAAAAATCTATGCCAAGAATATAACATGACATATACTCTATACTCAGAATTACAAAATGTTTCACAGTGTAATAATGTTATCATTGTTGACTCCATTGGAGTTTTAGGATCCATTTTTGATGTCGTAAAAACTGTTTTTGTTGGAGGAAGTATGTTAGGTGCATACCATGGGCACAATGCTATAGAGCCCATAAAATTTGATTGTCAAGTTGTCACAGGCCCATACATATATAATTTTAGAGATGTATATAACGATTTGCAAAATAACTGGGAAATTGTATATTCTCAATACGAATTATTTCTGTTTTTACAAAATAAGATGCAATGTAATACATGCAACACCATACATATTGATTTTGAACAATTTGTAAAAAAATGGGAAAATACTATTGATCAACTTGTACAAAATATAAAATAATTTGCATATTACAAAATATTACGATACGTTGTTACGTATACTACTTTTTGCTATAATGTCACCTATAAAATGTTCGCTTTAAGAATTTTTATGTTAAAAGTGATAGTACTTACTATTTGTTGTTGCTTTAGCCTGCAGTGTGCAGAGAAAAAAGAATGTACTACAGATAGCCCGATAGCAAGCGTATCAAATGCTAATTCCAAACTGCAGCGCATGTTGGAATTTTTGCTTGCACTGTGCGCAACAAAGGCACCAAAATCTCTAAAATCTGGACACAATAAATGAGATGCTAGTACTGCAAGTTTTACACACGTTGCAGTGCGATATGAATTATTTAGCGTAATGTGATGATACTGTACTACTTTACAACTACCGTGTTGTTGGTGAGCACATAGTTGATTGGTTGAGAAGTGAGATTAGGGATAGAGGGGGAGCTAGATGACTGGAGAAGGATTGTTGGATACAGCTGCAGTGATTTGGTAAAGATGCTAGGGCTTGGTTGTAGTAGGAAGAAGGTTGAGGTGGCGGTTAGTATTTGGTTGTGAGAGGGATTTTAGAGAAGTTTCCGCAGAACAAATCATATCGTGACTGTACTTATTACAACACTTTCACACCCAATCATCTTATTTATGCTTTTATTGTTATATTAACGATTCTGTAAAAATAGCCCATCATCAATGATTACAGTACATAAAGCGCAAATTTAATATAAGAAATGCCAAAGTAAAAATTTAATGCAAAAAATAATGTCTAATTCAAAATAAATGGCAAGAGAGCATACAACTTATACACGAAAAAGGAAGCATAAATCGCTTAAGAGTTTTGTAGCATATAGATTATGTTGATACGGCAGTTTGTCCTGGCACTGTTACGTTAATAACACCAGCATATGCACACATGCAAACGGCCCCCTGTACAAGTACTGGGGCACTTTTTACAACTGCTGTTGGTGCCATTGGTGTCCATGTTCCAGCAATTACTGGTACGCACGGCATAGGTGTTAATACACCAAGAGCCGCGGCAGTAGCTGCTGCTACAGTTGGATTTGCCATGGATGTGCACATACCGAATGGCATAATGTTAAAGCATGGTTTGCAATCCATGATATTTGCAGCTGGTAGGTTGCTAGCGTATACACAGTTAACAGGTGGAACAACCAATGACGATGGAGCAAGACCAAATGAGCACTTGCACATAGCTCCGTTAACGGCTACTAGAGGCATATTATCTTGTCTATAAACTGCTTCTTGGCAATATCATACCATAGTAAATCGCACATACGGCTTGCAATAATTATGGAAATAATAAAAACAAAATACTGTGTTAAATACACATTTGTTGTGTAAAAATCTTAATAAAATGTAAATGTTATGTCTAAATATTATTTTTTTTGAAAAAATTTTATAAATGTAGTTTTAACGTATTGATATAAAATCGCAATTTCTGTAAGAATAAATATATACTTATAGTATTTTTTAAATGAACTTTTCGTGTGTTTTGTGCGCTTTGTCTATAATCTGTTGTTTACATGCTTCTGAGGATTTATCATCTTTAACTCCAAGCCAATTAGATAGTGCAGTGACAAGCTCTATCAAATATTCTGACACTTCAATTAAAGATGAAGCTTCAGACACATCAAGTAGAACATTAACACAATCATTTGGCTCGCCTGTAACAGAAAGTAACCCCAGTGATAAAAAGGGTGTGTCTGGAAGTAGTAAAAAACAAAATGATCTCTCCGCTTCTAATAAGTTAAGTACAACAACGAATGATTTGGCACATTTTAAAACAATAGATGATAATATAGATCCAGATCCAAGCGGTGATCCAGAAGAAGATAACAGTAAAAGCGTGTTAGGTTCTTATCCTACGCCAGAGGATCGTGATATAATATTGGACAGTGAATTAGCAGATCTTAGCATTCAAGAGCGAGGCACAGTTAAAATAGAACCAGTAGAAGGGAAAATGTTTGTTATCAAAAGTACTGGGGATGGTGTAGAGATTATACCTGTTAGAGCAGCGTGTTCAGGTTGTAATGGACCTAGAATGTATAAAGAGATAATAAAAGAACATAAATGTTGCAAGGATGCAAAATGTTTTTGGGGGTGCTTGACAACTTTTCTTGATGTTGGAGCTGGTATATTTAATTTTGTGCGTGGGGTGGCACCAATTGTCTTGGTAGTAGTCTGGCTATGGCAAAACGGAAAAATTGATGAGATAGGTGGCTGGATAGAAGCACTTCAAGACGGTAACATTACAATTACATAACATATTTAATGTAACAGCTTCTATTAAATTAACAGTATTGCGTGCGTTAAAATTGATATAAAAGCACGTATAAAATGTATTTTGTTATGATTGCTCCATTAATATACTTCTGATGTGACAGTTTTTTACTAAATTAACAGTATTTTGTTGGTGTTAAAATAAATTAATACTGTATTATAATTTCTGATATAAAAGCATGTATTGAGATATATTTGTTATGATTGCTCCATTAATACGCTTTAATGTGATAGTTTTTTAAATTAACAATATTTTATGAATGTTAAAATAAATTAGTGTTGTATTATAATTTCTGATATAAAGGCGTGTATTGAGATATATTTGTTATGATTGCTCCATTTTATTATTTTGCCAAAACAAACTAAAATATCGTTTAATATTGACAATCTGTTTTTTGCACAATTTTTGCTCCCAAAAATTTTTTTACACTCAAGCTTTATGTATATCCAAAGTACTAACGATACTTGTCTTACAAAAATATAATAGCAAATAGTATTACTCTAAAATATATTCGCAAATCAACAGCCAAATCTATAACTAAACATTCTTTAACTGATAGTATTTTGTGGATGTTAAAATAAATTAATATTGTATTCATAACTTCTTTTAATTTTTACTTTTTTGTATTGTATTTACTTTTGTTTAGCTTTTCATGAGATATATTGTTTTGCCAAGACAAATTAAAATATTGTTTAATATGGGCAATCTGTTTTTTGCACAATTTTTACTCCACAAAATTTTTTTACACTCAAGCTTTTATGTATATCCAAAGTACTAATGATACTTGTTTTACAAAAAGTATAATAGCAAATAGTATTACTCTAAAATATATTCACAAATCAACAGCCAAATCTATAACTAAACATTCTTTCTACTGCAATTAGGCAGTTGCGTCTTCACTATCCAACTATTGATTTTATGTTTTATGGGTATTGACATATTTTTGGTTTTTTGTAACAATCCTATGAGGTGGGGGCGTAGCTCAGTTGGTTAGAGCGTCGGCCTGTCACGCCGAAGGCCGCGGGTTCAAGTCCCGTCGCTCCCGCCAGCTGTTTTTTCTTGGGTTTTGTAATTTAATTTCTGTGATGTGTTATTTTATTTTTGTAATTGTTGCAAATATGTGATATTTTTGCTGATGAAAAAACTTTGCTTCAGGTATTCACATAGCGTATAATACTTATATGGCGTCTTGTTTTAGTGTGTACACTTTGTTTGTATCGTTTCAACAGCGCTTTGGTGGATCGGTGATGCTTAACAATGTGAGTGTATATGTGTATTTGTGCAGAGTTGGTGTTTTTCACATGGGGTGTTATATATGAAGACGTGGGAAAGTATAGTAAAGCCAGAGAAAGAGAGTGTTGTTTATGCGGATAAATTGTTGCGTGATGGGACTATTGTGATTTCTCCTTTGGAGAGTGGATACGGTGTTACAATTGGCAATTCTTTGCGTCGTGTATTGTTGTCGTCGATTCAAGGAAGTGCTGTTACTAGTGTTAAGATTGATGGTGTTGCGCATGAGTTTTCTACAATAGCTGGTGTGAGAGAGGATGTTACAGAAATTGTCATGAATCTTAAAAATCTGCGTGTATGCTTAAATGGTGCACGCAGCAGAAAACTGATAGTGCGCGCTAAGGGGCAGAAGATTGTACGTGCGTCTGATATTGAATTACCAGCTGATGTTAGTGTTATGGATCCTGATCATGTGATTTGCCATGTAGAAAATGGTGGCGGTATTAGTATGGAGTTGACTGTAGAGCGTGGAAGTGGATATGTTTGTGCTGCAAAACAAAATGAAGAAGAACAAAAAATGGGGTTGATACGTATAGATGCTATTTTTAACCCTGTGCGACTGGTGGATTGCAAGGTTGAGCGTACACGTATTGGACAACAAACAGACTATGATAAGTTAACTGTTAGGGTTGTCACTGACGGTTCTATTTTGCCTGATGCTGCATTTATGGAAGGGATGCGTATCTTGCGCGACCATTATGCATGTATCTGCGGAACAGAGGCAATGAGTGATGCGGCTGATAGACAAGTTGGTGAAGAATTGCCATTTGATAGAAACTTGTTGCGCAAGGTTGATGAGTTAGAGTTGTCTGTTAGGTCAGCAAATTGCTTGAAAAACGAAAATATTACATATATAGGTGATTTGGTGATGCGGAGCGAGAATGATATGCTTAGAACACCAAACTTTGGACGTAAGTCATTGAATGAAATAAAAGAGGTATTGGAGACAATGGGTTTGCACTTTGGTATGGCTGTGCCAGAATGGCCACCAGAGGATGTTGAAGGTTTAATTAAACGTCTGGATGAACACAATAATTAGGAGGTTTTATGAGACATGGTTTTGCTACACGTAGATTAAATAGGACAGTAGAGCATAGAGGGGCATTGCTGCGTTCTTTAGCATGTTCTTTGATAAAACATGAGCAGATAAAAACTACATTGCAAAAGGCAAAGGAGTTGCGTCCTTACTTTGAAAAATTGGTGACAATGGCAAAGAAAAACAACTTGCACTCAACTCGTTTGTTGATGTCCAGGTTGCACAATTATGACGCTGTGAAAAAATTATCTACATCCATTGTGCAACAAGTTGGTGAGAGAAAGGGCGGGTATGTGCGTATCATTAAGGCTGGATATCGTTATGGTGATTGTGCGCCTGTTGCTTATGTGGAGCTTGTTGATAGAAAGATTGATGCAGATAGTGGAGTGGAGAACCAGATAAAGGAATGAAGAAGTTTGTATTGCTTGTAATTATTGCATCTTGTGTAGCTGGTTGTGGCGAGAGAATCAGATACACTAGGGGATACGTTATAAAAAATGTGCAATTTAGTGACATTGCTCCTGGGAAAGATACAGTTGATACTGTTTTAAAGCGCTTTGGAGCCCCAACGTTGAATTCTGTTTTTGCTGCGTCTGATGGTTCGTTTTGGTGGTATTACATTGGTGGTGTAGTTGAGGAGTCTGTTTTGGGAGAAAAGGTGTGTACGCAACAGAAAATTGCTATAAAATTTGATAAAAATAATGTTGTTGTGACGGTTGGTAAACTTGGAGATGATGTTGATGTTAGTGTATTGGATAAGCAAATTACAGTAAATGGAAAGACATCTGGTGTAATGAGCGAGTATTTTGGTGGTATGGGTCGATATATAAAGCGTTTTGAAAAAGATAAAAAATAAAGTTGCGAGCAGATTGTGCGATAATGTTGTACAAAGTTTTTTAACAAGAAAATACAATTGATATTGGTAAACTAGAGATGATATTTAGTGTAATGGATATGTGATCGCTTGCTGTAAGTATTTTTAATGTAAAATGCAATTGGATACTTAATAAACTGCAAAATGATATTACAGTATTAGGTTGATACAGTAGCGAATACTTGTTATAAACTTCTTGATAGGATATACAACTGGATGGCTAATGAATTATATGAGAGCACTGCTGTATTAGGTTTGTACAATACCAAATACTTGTTATAAACTTTTTAGTAGGAAGTATAGTTGGGTAGTATAAACTATAAGATAATGTTGCGGTGTTAGAAGTTTATACAATATCTTTTAGTATGGAATACAGCTGGATAGTTAGTAAATTGTAATACTTTTGCTATTGTGGGGAAATTAACATGATATTTATTGTAATAGATGTATGCAAAAGTATGTATAGTATGTTTAAACGCTATCTATGGAATATAGTTGGTAGCTAGTAAATTATAATACTTTTGCTATTGTTGAGAATTAATATGATATTTATTGTAATAGATGCATAGGGCGGTATAAGAGTAATTTTAATGGTGTGTTTAAATACTATCTTCCGTATGTGCGTTTTCTTTCATTATAATCAGCAATTGCAATATCAAGATCTTGTTCATTAAAATCTGGCCACAACATATCTGCAAAAAATAGTTCACTATATGCGGATTGCCAAAGTAAAAAATTGCTCATTCTTTTTGCACTTTTTGTCCTTATTATCAAGTCTGGATCTGGTAATCCAGCGGTATCTAGGTTTTGAGAGATGGCATCTTCTGTAATCTCTCCAGTAATTTTTTTACACGCTCTAACAATTTCATCACGGCCACCGTAGCTTATAGCCAAGCATACTAACATGCCAGTATTGTGTTTTGATTGTTCAACAAGATCGTATAATTTGTTACGCAGACTGGAATCAAGTCTATTTATATCACCGATTAAAACAAGCTTCATGTGGTTGATTCGTTGCATCATTGCATCATTGTTAAGAAATTCAAATGCTGTCCCAAAAAAAGAGTCTAGCCAATTCTTTGGTCTTAGCCAATTTTCTGTAGAAAATGCATAAAAAGTTGCATACTTAATCTTGCGCGCCTCGCATAATAACGCTATATCAATCAGTGTATTCATTCCAGCAATATAACCATCTTTACTATTCTTATTGTTATTTTTTGCCCAAGTAGAATTACCATCCATAATAAATGCAATGTGTTGCAATTTATTCATATTAAGTAATTATTACTTATTACTCACACTGAATTATACAATTTTTATAGACAGAATAAAAGATATAAGTTGTATACAATTTTGCTTACAAAAAATGTATCATCTTGTATGACGCAGGTAGGGTGCTTAGAGTGGAATTGTTTTTTTACATCGCTTGTATATGCTCATTTTTTGCTATTTTCCGTACGTTGGATATAGAATCAGTATTTTGGTTTTGCATATCTGTTATACTGTTTTCTATAACAGTTTATAATTCATCTTATGCGCTTTCTATACCTTTTTTATTATTATATACTTCTGAATGTTTGCTATTTTTGTTAATGTTGGCAAATAACAAACAAAGTAAGGTAAAATTTAATAAAATGCATTTTTTTGCAACTATAATATGTTGCTTGATGTTATATTTTTATTTTAATGATAATATACCTAAAATAAATATTATGCAGAAACAGAACATGGATGTACTTCTTGGTATATCTTGTATAGTTGTTATATTTTTAACTTTTCTTGTTCTAGCATGTATTTCTTCAATTATGATAAAAAAAACGGATGAAAGAACATAATTTTATACTATTAAAGAGAAAAATTACGTTACTTTAAGATAAAATGGTCTTGCACGCAATATAGTTGTAAATACAATGGATTTTGAGACAGCAAGAAGAGAAATTAATAAGTTAAAAGAAATGATAAAAAAATATGATGAAGAGTATTATATAAATTCTATGCCAAGTATATCAGATGCTGAATATGATAATTTACGCAAACAGCTTCTTGCTTTGGAAAAAAAGTTTCCAGAATTGGATACTGTAGATTCTCCATCACATATTGTTAGTGGGCATGCAAATACTGCGTTTAAGAAAGTGAAGCACAATATTCCAATGTTGTCTCTTGATAATGCATTTAATTTGGATGAAATAGAGTCATTTATTTCTAGAATTGCAAAACATCTTAATGAAGATAAAGATACAATACAATTTTGTGGCGAGCATAAAATTGATGGATTATCGGCTTCTATCATTTATGTTGATGGAAAATTAAATATAGCATCAACGCGCGGGGATGGTGTGATAGGGGAAGATATTACTGAAAATATTAAAACTATTACAAATATTCCTAAAAAAATTCAAACAGATATCAAAGTATTAGAGATTAGAGGTGAAGTATATATGCCAATTCAAGTTTTTAATACATTAAATGAGAGTGAGATACACAAATTCTCCAACCCAAGAAATGCTGCTTCTGGAGCATTAAGACAGCTTGACCCTGCAATAACGGCTAGCAGGAGGCTAGCTTTTTTTGCTTACTATGCAGACGCTGATTGCCTAAAAACACAGGATGAGACATTAAAATTTTTGCAGGATTTAGGGTTTGAAACAACAGAATATTGTGTGTGCACTGGTATTAAAGAAATTGATGCTTTTTATAATAAAGTATTGTGTAATAGAAAAGCATTACAATATGATATAGATGGAACAGTTTTTAAATTAAATGATTTATCTAAGCAGCAAATTATTGGCTGTGCAAGCAGATATCCAAGACATTCCATTGCTTTTAAATTTCCTGAAGATATTTATAGAACAAAAATAGTAAATGTAGAGTACAATGTTGGAAGATCTGGGACTATTACACCTGTTGCTGTGTTAAATCCTGTAACAATACTTGGTGTTTTGATTACAAAAGCAACATTACATAATTTTGATGAAATGCAAAGACTTGGTATATGCACTAATGATACAGTATTAATAAAGAGATCAGGAGATGTTATACCTCAAATTATTGGTGTTGATGTACAATTAAGGGAGAAAGATTGTATAAAATACTCTATTCCTACAACGTGTCCTTCATGTAATGCCAATTTAGTCACTGATTCTGCAAGAGTTTATTGTCCAAATCATAGTAATTGTCGCGCTCAGATTATTCAATACATTGCTTATTTTGTATCTAAACAATGTTTTAATGTTGTTGGACTTGGTAAAGCGCAAATTGAATTATTTATTGATAATAATTTAGTCAAAAAACCTGTTGATATTTTTAAATTATCTAATTTTGCAACAGATATAAGGACAATGCTAGGTAGCAGGATTACAGCAAAAATTTTAGATAGTATAGAAAATAGTAAAAATGTTGCGTTATATAGATTAATATTAAGTTTAGCAATACCACAAGTTGGTATTACATCAGCAAAACTTCTTGCTAAGCGTTTTCAAAATATTGAAAATTTTTGCCATTGCACAAAAGAACAACTAATAGAAATAAATGGTATAGGTGAGTCTATGGCATCAGATATTGTAGAATTTCTTCAAAATACAAAGAATATAAAAAATATAAATGAGTTATTACAATATATACATTTAACAGATACTATTTCATAGTTATAGTTAAATTTACTTTTATCTTTGCATTATGTTCATATTCAAATGTTGTTTATGCAGTTCTTGTGTCCACCAGTATATTATAGATAACTAATAATTGACCTTGATTTGCCATGTAATTGACAATGTTGAGTTATTACTAACATGTTCACGAATATAAATTACATGATGTGTAAAAATATCTGCATGCCTAATTATAATAGGGTGGGACGATATAAATTTGTAAACATTATTATTAATCATAATTGTCGCTTTATTGTTATCATCTCTTGTAACCTCTGCATTTCTATGTAACACGATTTGTACTAATGCATTAGCATTGTTTTTACAATAGAATATTTCATTTATATTCATAATATCATACATATCATCAAATTTTATTTCTCGTCTTATTGCAAAACTTCCATATATATTTGATTTGCCTATTATTTCACATTCTATCATTTCATCTGAATTATCAACGAAAATTTTATTTATACTATCTTTTAACAGAGAATTTTTATCTTTGTACATTGCACAATTTGTAATATTAATTATTTTTTGAGAATCAAAACTTATTTCACTAGGAAAAACGTAGTTTTGCATATCACGTGTATTTATAACTACACTTTTATTATTATTTGTAAAATTGTAAATGCCAATCTCATTGTAATTACTTATTTCTGTTTGTATATCAGTAAGAGATAGTACTGCATCTATCAAATTTGATTTTGCATTAAAAACTGGCTGGTAATAAGAAAATTCTCCAATGTTATATGCCAAGTAGCCATTTGACATTCTTGCAAAGCGTACGTATTGCGCGATTTTTGGTAATGCATTAAAAAACGTGATATTATTTGTATTTTTGATTACAAATCTTATTTCTAATAGTAATTTTAAAATAAAAAATTGTGCATCTGGATTATAAGTGATATAAATCCAGTCTGAAGAAAAACATTTTGCGATTATTTTTTCAATTTTTTTTATATAACGCAAGACATTAAATCTTCGTACACCAAAGGAATAACAGGATATGATTGTTCTAAGTGCACTTAAAACAGTTAAATAATCTGTTTCATATTTATATACTTTAATGATGTGTGATAGTTGTTCTGTAATACTTGATAAAACGTATTTTTGAAATTTATCTGATGCTCCCAAAGCAAAAAATGAATACGCGTACAGCCAGTTTATTATACGTTCTGATGTAATTAATGTATCAAACAATGGTTGCTTCCAAAAATAACTTGTAGACCTGTATTTTTGTATAAAAGTTTCAACAGCGTTACGTACAAATTTTCTCATCTCAAAGCCGCCCACTGCCTGTAAATCTCTAATCCATGCAAAACTATTTATATACATGTCTACATCATTAACATTATCAGTACAGAAGATAGAATTTAAAATATCTGCATGTTCGTAAAAGTCTCTAATGTGCACAACACCATTTAAAAAATCTTTTCCTGATTCTTGATTTCCAGGCCATGGATCTGTAATAAATTTTGTAACATCAAAAAAAGATGAGGATCTTCTCAATGACCATTTATAAAATACACCATTTAAAGTAATAGATTTTCTAAAAGCTTTATAGCCGTTAATATAATCAGTATTTTTCATTTGTCATGTTTTGCAGCAAAAATTGTTTCGCGTAAGTGCTTGCTTAAATTTGCCATATCAGGTTCATGCTGCACAAAGACGAGGTTACTCTTAGAATTAGAGCCTATCTCTTTCATCATATCCATATACTGTGAAACCAATACAAGATTCATTACATCTTGTGATGAAACATCAACCTGTTTGGCAAAATCTTCCACAGAGCGACGTAATCCATCAATAATTGCTTCACGCTGACCAGCAATACCTTTACCATGCAAAACTGCAGCCTCTGCCTCCGCTTCTGCCTGTTTTACGCGTAGTATTTTAGAAGCTTCTCCCTTTTCCATCGCTGCAACTCTTTCTCTTTGCGATACGTTGATTTCATTCATTGCTTCTTTTACTCGCGCATCAGGAGAGATGTCAGTGATTAATGTTTTTCTAATCTGAAAGCCAAATTCTGACATTGTACTTGATAATTCAACATTTACGGCGTTTGCTATGTCATCTTTTTTTGCAAAGACGTCATCAAGTAATAATTCCGGAACACGTGCACGCACTATATCAAAAACAAATGCCTTTATTTGTTGCTGCGGGTTTTCTAATGTGTAATATGCTTCATATACTTTTTCTGGGATAACATGAAATTGCACAGACACATTAACGGCAACAAAGACATTGTCGAGTGTTTTTGTCTCAACGTTAACATCCAACTGGTTTGTTCTCATAGAAATGGTCGCCCGGACGCGATCGATAATAGGAATTTTAAATCTGATACCTGGGCGCGCTAGGTATAAAAATTTTCCTAACCTTTCAACAATTGCGCAAGTCTTTTCTTTTACTACAAAAACAATATTGAGTATAATAATAGTAAGTATAACAAGTGATGGAAAACCATAAAAGACTACGCCAGATATTAAAGCACCTACAGTCATATCAAAAAACAATGCACATATATTAGATACTAACATGTAACATGGGAAAATACAACGATTCTATTTATTGTAATTTGTTTGTTGATTTATGTAAAAAATACGCAGAATAATACAATATATACATGTTATTACAAAATAAATAATTGATAAAATTTGCCCTGTTGTTAATCCAAACATGCATATATCTGTTTCTTTGTAAAATTCTGTAAAAAATCTAGAAATAGAATAAATACTTATAAATACAACTGCATACATTGTTGTTCCAATTTTTACATTACATTTTTTCATAAATAGCATCACAATAAAGTTGACAAGGCCTTCTGTCAATGCTTCGTAAATTTGCACCGGATGTCTAGGTATTGAATCAACTGTAGAAAAAATAACTCCATACGGTGCTTGTGTTGCTGTTCCATATAATTCTTGATTTATAAAATTAGCAAATCTTCCAATAAATATGCCTATACTGCCAGAAAAAGATAATATATCTGCTAATATCGATATTTTTATATTATTATTTTTAGCAAATGTAAGTAATGCAAAAACAACGCCAATAACTCCTCCGTGAAAAGATAATCCTCCATGGCGTAACATTATTATTTCACTTGGATGCTCAATGTAATACTTTGGTTCAAAAAATAATACATGTCCAAGTCTTGCAAAAATAATACAATAAATAATCATTTTATACATCATTTTATCAAATTGTGTTTTTGTGATTACTTGTGTTGCATGCTCTGTTAGTTTATATGCAAATGACCACGAACATGCCACAGCAAAAGCATAAATGATACCGTACCAGTATATATCCACTCCAAATACTGAAAACGCTGTACAAGATACATCAAGAACAAACATCTGTTTTTTTCTTAAAATATTTTTTAAACATTATGACAGACTATTACAATTTTACATAATGTCGTAAAATAGCCGTGTTACTAATTGTTTGAGAGTGACAGTGTTGAATGACAAACATAGACGAAGGATGTCTTCGCAAAGGCGTGGTCAAGATCATTATATGAGATATGATGATGTTTTTATGTCACAAAATCAAAAAGATAAACGCATGAATAGATTTGATGATGTTGATACTGATACAGAATATGAGGAATATAATGAAGAAGATGACAATATAGATGAAAATGAAGATGTTTTCGCAAAGGATGATATCTTAAACAGTAGGATGGTTCAGTACCAAAGGCGCAAATTGCCGGCGTTACAGCAGTACGATGCTAGGCAACAAAGAAGACGCCAGCAACAATATGATGAGGACTTGTACTGGCGTGAAGAGGATGACTATTACGCTAGAAAAAAGAAGGGCATTTATGAAAAGGACAGCTTTATAAAAGCGATATGGCATAGATTTTTTGTGGCGTTTGCTGTGATAATATCGCTTGTTTGCCTATCATGGACTGTATACAACTGGAGCAAGCAACAAGGAAGTGGGTACGAGAATAATGTTGGTGTGGTTATTGAGCCACAAAATAGGAATTTTAGAGTTGTTCCAGAAAATCCAGGTGGGGTTGAAATCCCTAATCAGAACAGGCATATTTACTTGGCAGAAAATGGTATGAAAAATGTTGAGCAGAATGATGTTGTTATTCCGCAGACTACTTATAACAGACCAACAGAGGCAGCAGATAATGCTTTGCAGGCAACAGATGAAGTAAAGATAACAGCGTTTGTACATTATATAAAACTTGATACATCTGATAATAAGGATGTATTGACAACAAAAATAGAATCAATAAAGACTCGTTTTGCTAATTTAATTGGGTCTGCTAGTGTTAGTGTGCAAGCAGTAAGCGGCAAGGATGGTAAAAAAGTTTATGCTGTTTTGGTTGGACCATATGCAAATAAACAGGATGCGATAAGTATTGCAAAGAGCATGCAAGTAGATTGCTCTGTTATTAGTACTGAAAAAAAGTAGTTGAACTTGTGGACAAAGTATTTTTAGTAACGGTTGTTACAATTTTTCCAGATATGTTTCCTGGCCCGTTAGCATACGGGCTGTCTGGTAAGGCTATTGGTTCCAAGTGGAGTTTACAGACAATAAATATACGTGATTTCGCAAATGATAAACATAAAACAGTGGATGATACTCCATTTGGAGGCGGGCCAGGTATGATAATGCGCCCAGATGTTGTACATGATGCTATGCTTGCTGCTTTGGCAAAGTATGATAATAAACCAAAAATAATATTTATGTCTCCTAGAGGAAAAACTTTAACACATCATGTAGTACAAGAGTTGTCATCAAATAAACATGGGTTAATTATTTTGTGTGGTAGGTATGAAGGTATTGATGAACGCGTGATAGAATTTTGGAAAGAAAATCATAATATGATAGAAATAAGTATAGGTGATTATATTTTATTCGGTGGAGAAATACCTGCTATGGTAGTTATAGATACTTGTATTAGATTACTTGATGGAGTAATGAAAAATCCAAATTCTACATTTGATGAAAGTTTTTCTCTGGACTGTTTGGAATATCCGCAGTATACTAAACCAAGGATATGGTGTCAGCGCCGTGTGCCGGATGTTCTGTTGACTGGCAATCACAAGCAGATTGCTGAGTGGAAGCGGAGCGAGTCTTTGCGTATAACATCTGAGCGTAGGCCTGATTTGTTGTGTCGTAATAGGAGATTATAAATGAATCTAATAGAACAAATTAATGCAGAAAATATTGCAAAATTGACAGAATCCCGTGTTATACCTGATTTTAGAGCTGGGGATACTGTAGTAGTTTCTGTCAAAGTTGTTGAAGGAACGCGTGAGCGCATGCAAGAGTTTGAAGGCGTTGTTATTGGCAGAAAAAACCGTGGAATTGGATCATCTTTTCGTGTAAGAAAAATAGCTAGTGGTGAAGGAGTGGAACGTGTTTTCCCACTATATTCACCAAATATTAAAATTGATGTTGTAAGACATGGGCGCGTGAGAAGAGCAAAATTGTACTATTTGCGTTCCAGGTCTGGCAAAAGTGCCAGAATCGCAGAGCGCAAGCGTGTGGCAAAGTAATGCATGTGTTTATCACTGCATAAAGCCATGCGGAAAGAGTTTCTTATTTGCTTATATATCTAAGTATTGTTAAACTAATATTATAATAGTTCTAGCTTTGCGTAAATCTTTACGAGATTAAGTGTTGCTTTAGTGTATACTGTGTTTTTACAAGAGTTGGATGGAGTGCATCAGGTGGATAAGCTAGTATAATTTTGTGTTAGTCTTTGCAAGGTTAAGTGTTTCTTATATATACTATATTTTAAATACAATGTGCTGTTTATATAGCAAAGCTAAACATAATGGGGTAAGTATACAGTGGGGGTGTTGTAATTTTGTGTAAGTTTTTACAAGATTAAGTATTATTCTAGCATATATTGTGTTTCTATAAGTATAATGTGTGATTTATACAATAAAACTAAGTATAATTGGAATAAAGCATACAGTGAGGTGAGTTATTATAATTCTATGTAACCCTATGTAAAATAAAATGTTATTCTGATATATTATATTTTGCAAATATAATATATAATTTATATAGTAAAAATGTAAATGAGCAAGGTATAATATGTGGTAAGTAGTTATAATTTTGTGTAAAACTTTGTAAGATAAGATGTTGTTCTGGCATATACTATATTTATAAAAATAATTTGTAATTTATAATTTATATAGTCAAAGTATAAGTGGACAAAGTATAGCAAAAGATATGTTAGTATAGTTTTGTGTAAATTTTTACAAAATTAAATGTTGTTTTAATGTGTGTTGTATTTTACAAATATAATAAGTAGTTTAGCAAATGCTATAAACAAGAAAATAAAGTACAGCCAAGTACATCAAATCCTTTAGTGGATATAATTCTGCCTCGTGGTGTTTTTTGTATAAAACCTTGCTGTATTAAATATGGCTCTATTACATCTTCTATTGTGCTTTGTGTTTCTGATAATGCAGCTGCAAGTGTTTCAACACCAACTGGGCCGTCGTTAAATAAATTGTGCAGAGTTAGCAAATACCTTTTATCTTCAGAGTCTAATCCATATGGGTCAACATTTAATTTGTCAAGACTTTCTTTTGTTACAGTAATATCAATAATTGAGTTATTAAATACGCTTGCAAAATCACGTACCCTACGGAGTAATCTTCCAGCGACTCGTGGAGTACCGCGTGATCTACGTGCAATTTCATCACATGCATCACTAGAAATACTAGCCACCATATTATTTGCATTTCTTTGCACGATTTTTGATAATGCGTTAACATCATAAAAAGAGAAGCGAAAAGGGATTCCAAATCGTTCGCGTAGTGGCTGTGATAATAGGCCAAGTCTTGTTGTTGCAGCAACTAGAGTAAATTTTGGTGTACCTATTCTTATTGCTTTTGCTGATTGTCCTTCTCCTATCATAATGTCTATTTTATAATCTTCCATCGCAGGGTACAAAATTTCTTCAACAGCTATCGGCATTCTATGAATTTCATCTATAAATAAAACATCCATATCATGCATTCCAGTGAGAACAGCTGCTAAATCTCCAGGTTTTGTGATCACTGGACCAGATGTTGTTTTAATGCCAACATGCATTTCATTTGCAATAATTTGAGCCAGTGTTGTTTTACCAAGGCCTGGAGGACCAGAAAGCAGAACGTGATCTAACGGCTCATTACGCGCAATGGCGGCATTTATAAAAATTTGTAAATTATTCCTAATTTCATCTTGTCCTGTAAATTCTATTAATCTGGTTGGGCGCGTTCCTAAGAAATCAGCTTCTTCTATTATGTTTGAATCTATTATTCGTTTTTCAGGCATTGTACTGAGCAAAATACATATATTAAAATGATACATTAATTTGGAGTGAGCATAAAATACAATAATTATAAAAATATTTCTATTTTATTTTGTATCGTATTAGCAATTATTTCTGGCCATTCTATAATACAAATATTTTGTGTCATTGCTTCATATATACCTAAATTGTTAAGCTCAGTTTCGTTATTAATTCTGTACAAATCAACATGCCATATATCACATTTTTTATAATTATATATTTGCACAATATTAAATGTAGGGCTAGTAACTACTGTATTATCTCCTAATAAATGTTTAATAAAAAATTGTGCAAATGTTGTCTTGCCTGCTCCTAGATTTCCATATAACAAAATATTACTTGGTATTTTTACAGAATTAGCTATATTTTCAGCTTTTGTCTTTAATTCCTCTATCGTATACTTGTACATATTTAGCAAAAAATACAATACTGTTTATCCAAAATAGTATAGCAGCTGCAGCAAGGCTGTATAAAGTAGATGATAAGCCAAAAATTTTCCAACCGACTTTTGCACAATCATTATCAGTATTATTCATAATTTCTTCCATAGTTTGCGCTAATTTAGCATGACATATAGCAGGACTTGCAAACCAGTGATTTTCTACTCCAAGATGGTAAAAAGTTAGTATAAATAAACAAAAAGCTGCCAGAACTAGGAGAGAAAATATTTTTTTATTATATAAAGTCAGTGATGCAATAATAATCAAAATTATAAAGCCATATCTTGTCATTGTGCATAGTGGACATGGAGAATATTTAAAAAATATACTTGCAGACATAGAGAATAACACAGCAATAATACAGATAATTAAAGTAAATAATGATGCAGATTTTATACTGAATTTTATCATGATCAGTTAATGGAGATATTTGGTAACAATTTGTTCATATTTTTAGCTGGATTTTCAATAAATTCAAGAATGTTATCAGCTATGTGGTTAAAGACAAGCTGCAATGTTGGTAACTCATTGCTAGGGAAATTAGAAATAACAAAATTGTTAACGTCAGATTTATTTTCTGGTCTTCCAACTCCAATTCTTATTCTCCAGTAACCATTGCCTACGCAGTTGTCTATGTTTCTCAATCCATTGTGTCCTTTTGCGCTACCGCCGAGTTTTATTTTTACTTTCATTGGAGGCAGCTCTATATCATCATGAATGACGAGTACATTTTCTACTGGAATTTTGTACATACTAACAAATGAGTAAACAGCAACGCCAGAAAGGTTCATATAAGTCATTGGCTTCATAACGGCAATTTTGCATCCATGGATATTTTTTATAGAAATCTGATATTTAGGTTTGTCAAAAATTTCTTCAAATCCAAACTTTTCTGATATTGCGTCAACAGCCATAAAACCAACGTTGTGTCGTGTTTTTTTGTACTTATCTCCAGGATTGCCAAGACCAACAATCAAAAACATTATGCACCAGCCGCCTGCTCACCTTCTGTTGTTTCTACATTATTCTCATCAGTGCTAACTCCTGTTCTTGGACTTACAATTGTTGCTATAACAACGTTGCTGGATGAAACAGGTGTAACTCCATTAGGAAAAACAACATCACCAACAGTAAAGCTTGTACCAATCTCTTTGCCACTTAAGTCTACTTCAAACTTTTCTGGAATATTACCAACCTCGCAACTGCACTCAATTTGGTGTACAACAACGTTAAGCACACCACCTTTTTTTACTCCTGGTGATTTTTCGCTATTGATGAATTCCAATGCTATGCTTACTTTAATCTTTGCATCTTTGCTTACTCTCATAAAATCGACGCTTATTGGCACATCAGTAACTGGATGGAAGCTTATATCTTTTGCGATTATGTCTTCCTTTGCTCCATCAACATCAGTTTCAAAGACAGTGCTAAAAAACGATTGCGAAAAACAGTATTGCCGCAAATCCTTTAAAGCAACAGAAATAGATTTTGGCTGTTTACCACCTCCATACAAAACACCAGGAATAAATCCATCGTACCTTAGTTTACGTGCTTCTTTTTTTCCAACAGATTCACGAGCTAAAATCTTTAAAGACTCAGCCATTGTTTTAACCTTAACTTTTTGCATCATACACAGATTTTACTATGAAGCAATATCAATAACAACTGCTATATTTTATTGATTATGCTAGCAACTGTTTGATCTTTTTCTTTGCTGCCTCTGGATGATCCAAATTCAAAGTTATATGCGTCTTTTAGACATGAGCCAAATATCCCAGCAATGGTGGAAATTATCCCAACAGCTTCGCCTGGCAATTTATCTTGAAAGAATGCAATTGACCCAAGGCAAACTATAAGTCCTAAAGCTGCAGCAATTACCATTATATCTGCTCTTTTATTGTGTCGTCCTGCTTTTATAATTGATATGTCTCTGTTTCTGGCGCTTTCTCTATCACGTATTATTGCTGTTTCGATGTCGCGTTCATGTCTAAGGACTGCTTCTTCAAGGCGGACTGCAAGATGAGGCGTATTTTTTATTTTTTGAAAAGCAGCTTTTTCATCTACCTCGTTTGTTATATCTTTTGCTATGTTAATTACTGTGTTAGCTAGCTCTTCTGTTTTACCTGTTAACAATTTGGAAATTGCAGGAGCAAATTGTGCAAAAGCTAGTATTGCCGATATTACGTTCATGATCTCCTCCCCAAAGCTACTCTTTGTACAGGGTTGTCGTTTTTGTTAAATGGCCATGGATTTTTTCTTATCATGTAAAACTTTCTTGAAGGTTTTACACTTATTAGAACTAATTCTCTACATGTTTGCTTGATCTTCCAAAATATTGGCCACGGAACTGTTGTACATAATAGCTTTACTTTTTCTGCACTTAATTTGATTGCTTTTTTAAATGACTGAAAATTATACAATTTTTTACTAAATGCTATGCTATTTGCTGCAAATCGCACAACATTTGACAAAAGATGGTAATTACCAGAGCAGTGTGGTTGCATTTTACAAGATTTAATTGCAGCAGTATTGCATTTATTGTTTATTTGCGATTTTGCATTTATATCTAGATATACGTTGTCTTTGTGGTTTGGTACTATGTTACACTTGTTGTTCGCTTGACTATTATAGTCCGTAAGGCCTTGTGTTGTGCTACACCTGTTGTCTGTCTGAGTCTGATTTTGTTCGCTATTATATTGATTTTTATGATTTAGTACTGTGTTACAGCTGTTGTTTATTTGACTATTATGGTCTGTGATGGTTTGTATTGTTTGGTATCTGTTGTCTGTCTGAGCCTGATTCTGTTCACTATTATCTTGGTTTTTATGGTTTAGTACTGTGTTGCAGCTGTTGTTTGCTTGACTATTATGGTCTGTGATGGTTTGTATTGTTTGGTATCTGTTGTCTGTCTGAGTCTGATTTTGTTCACTATTATATTGGTTTTTATGGTTTAGTACTGTGTTGCAGCTGTTGTTTGTTTTTGTTTTGGCGTATGTATTTAAAGATATTTTGTTTTGCGTGCTTTTGTGTGCATTGTGGATGAGGCTTGTGTTTTGGTTGTTGTAGTCTCCGCAAGATTTTGTGCAATCATTAAATTGTGTTTGTGTATTGTTGCAATCTACTTCTTGGTAAGACATATGTTGATTGCATTTTTTAATGTCAAGATCAATATTATATTGATATTGCATTTGATATAATTTGTTTTTACTAAAGAAAGTCATAATCTCCTCCAAAAAATATTTGATGTTTTTGCTGCTATGTGTTTGTTTAAGCAGCCTATTAGTGCGAGTTATTTTTTATTCCCCGCATAAATATGTTGGCAAATTTTTTACAGAAAACAAAAATGTTTTTTGTCCCGCTTTTTGTAAAATAACGTATTATGAGGTTAAAGGCTTGCAATTGACAGTTTATGTTAAATATTTTTTATATATTTTATACGAAAAAATAAATATTGATATGGCTTTACATAAACATTGTGCAGCCGTTTTGCATGCAAAGTTTTGATGTAATACAGTACATGTATTATTATGTAGAGTAGCATGCAGATAATGGGTAGTTTGGAGTAGCGTATGTAATTCTTGTGTATAGCACAATTAGTTTGGCAGTAGTTTGGAGTTGGTAGTTCTATTGTTGTAGCTGGATTTTGGCAAAGATGATTAATAAGGTAGTTTGTAGTAGAGATGGTTGTAGCGCATGTAATTCTTATGTATCAATTAGTCTGGCAGTAGTTTAGGATAGTTGTGTATGTTCTATTGTTGTAGTTGGATTTTGGCAAAGATGATTAATAAGATAGTTTGGAGTAGAGAGGGTTGTAGCGCATGTAATTCTTATGTATAGCAGATGATTATGCAGGAAGTAGTTTGGAATAGGGTGGTAGGTTCAAGTTGGATTTTATTAGAGTGGATAATTAGGCAGGAGGATTTGTATTATTGTCAGTTTGTACTTGATGCTGTAGTGAGGATGATATTTTGTCAATTAATTCTTGTGTAGAGTTTACGATTTGCAGTAGGTGGGCGTCAGTTTGGTCTATAACTTTTGCTGGAATAAGGCTTTGGTCAATCCAGGAGAGCATGCCTTGCCAGTATGACTTGCTGTAAAGGAAAACTGGTATTTTATTCATCATACCAACGCGCATTCTGACAAGAATTGCAAACAGCTCTTCCAATGTGCCAAATCCACCAGGAAAAAATACTGCAGCGTCACACGCTGATATTATGCTAAGCAATCGTATTGATAATGTATTAAACTCATATAATTGGTTTATATAATTATTTTTTTGTTGCTCTGTTGGCAATACTTTAACGCGTACTCCATATGATTTTGCGTTTTCAACGGAGCTTGCTCCTTTATTGCAAGCTTCCATAATGCCTGATCCTCCGCCTGTTATAACAGAAAAGCCAAGTTTTGCTGCATTTTTTGCAAAATCACAAGCATTGTTATAGTACGCTCCTTCTTTAATGTTTCCACCGCCTAGGATTGCTACGCGAGCGTCTGTACCGTTGTAAAGATTTTGTCCAAGGTTGTAATCACTTGCAAATGCATCAGCACCAAGCGTAAATTCTACGGATCTGCGTTTTTTTGTAATCAATTTGATTTCCTGTACGTAATGCAAAGCAAACTACAACAGATTATAATTGATAGCAAGACTGTAGTACAGCTTCTTATTACGCATGTATTGGCTCAAGTTTTTTCAAAGTGTGGTGTGCGGCTTACGTTAAGGCATTATTGGCTAGCATTTATAGGTCAAGCTCTTCTAAAATGGTATGGTGCCTGTACGTTAGTTGTGTAGAACAGCATTATTAGCTGGAGGCTGGGTGTGGCTTGTACATTAGTTGTGTAGAACTGCATTATCTGCTTGTGTTGGTGGGTCAAGCTCTTCTAAGATGGTATGGTGCCTGTACGTTAGTTGTGTAGGATAGCATTATTAGTTGGAGGTTGGGTGTGGCTTGTACATTAGTTGTGTAGAACGGCATTATCTGATGATGTTGGTGTGTAAAGCTCTTCTAAAATGGTATGGTGTTTGTACGTTAGTTATGTAGGACAGCATTATTAGTTGGAGGCTGGGTGTGGCTTGTACATTAGTTGTGTAGAACTGCATTATCTGCTTGTGTTGGTGTGTAAAGCTCTTCTGAAATGGTATGGTGCCTGTACGTTAGTTGTGTAGAACAGCACATTATTAGCTGGAGGCTGGGCGCGGCTTGTACATTAGTTGTGTAGAACTGCATTATCTGCTGGTGTTGATGGGTCAAGCTCTTCTGAAACAGTGTGGTGTTTGTACGTTAGTTGTGTAGGACTGCATTATTAGCTGGTGTTGGTGGGTAAAGCTCTTCTAAAACAGCGTGGTGTTTGTACGTTAGTTGTGTAGTACAGCATTATTAGCTGGATGCTGGGTGCGGCTTGTACGTTAGTTGTGTAGAACGGCATTATCTGATGGTGCTGGTAGGTCAAGCTCTTCTAAAATGGCATGGTTCCTGTACGTTAGTTATGTAGTACAGCGTTCTAGTATTACTCTATTACCATATCGGCTGGCGTTGGTAGGCCAAGTTCTTCTAAAACGGCGTGGGCGACGCCTGCTATTGATTTTACGTTGGTGTTGAATTCGCACATTAATTTTATCAGTGGGACTTTGTTGCATGTATGTGTTTTGCATGGGGAGCCATCATTGTTGATCATTTTTTCTGCATTTCCGTGGTCGGCAGTAATGATGACTTTGTATCCTGATTTTTCTGCTGTTGTTGCCAAGACAGAAACGTGCCTGTCCAACATCTCTATTGCTTCTACCGTTGCGCTATAGTTTCCTGTGTGGCCTACCATATCTGCGTTTGCGTAGTTAACAACTATGAAATCGTATACTTTTTCTTGCATGTGTTTTAAAACTGATTCTGTCAACAAGGAGGCCGACATGTCTGGTGTCTCTGCATAATTTGCAACGCGCGGTGAGTCGATTAAAATTCTATCTTCCAATTTGTATGGCTCTTCTTTTCCAGCGTTAAAAAAGTAAGTTACGTGTGCATACTTTTCTGTCTCTGCAATGCGAAGTTGTCTTAAGTTATTGTTTGAGATAATTTCACCAAGGCAGTTGTTGACTGGTGGTTGTTTGAACATGATATTTGCTTTTTCATCGATGTCTTTGTCAAGTTCTACTACGTTTAATAGCTTGTAATTGTCATTTAATATCATTTTTAGTATTTGTTTAGCGCGGTCAGCTCTGTAATTTAGCATCCAGAATGAATCATGAGCTTTTGCACCTTTGTACCAATCAGAGACAAAAGGAGTAATATTTTCATCAAAAATATTTTGTGCGTAAAAATGTTTTATCATTGCAACATGATCTGTAACGTTTGCATATTCGGCCTTTGCGTTTACTATTGCATCGTACGACATTTGTGTTCTTTCTGTATGATTATCTCTATCCATTGCATAAAATCTTCCGTGTATTGTTGCTATTTCTTCACTTTTTATTTTTCCATTTTTTAATGCATTTTCTAGTGTGTCTGCTGCGCAATTGTATGCAACATCGCGTCCATCCAAAAATAAGTGTGCTGCAATTTTTATACCTTTTTCCCGTAGAATTGCTAAGCAATGAAATAGGTGGTCAATAGATGAGTGTACGCGTCCATCAGAAAATAAACACATAACATGGCATAGATTTACATTTTCTAAAAAGTTGTTCATGGTTTCGTTTTTATCAAATGATCCATCTGCGATTGAATCATCAATTAAAGGAAGTTTCTGTTTTATAACACGTCCTGCTCCTAGAGTCATATGTCCAACTTCTGAATTTCCAAATTGCCCATCTGGTAATCCAACTGCACGCCCTGATGCATCTATTTCAGTGCGTGGTAGATTGTTAATGTATGTTGCAGCGCGGGCTGCGTTACCGTCCCTTTTTTCAGAAATTCCAAATCCGTCCAGAATAACAAGTAAAACGCGATTTTTAGTAGATGCGCGTTCTAGCCTGTCGTTAATTGCCGCACCTATTCCAATACTTGGGATAGGCATTATTGCAATGCCTGTATATTTTTCTGGTTTATCAAAGGACTTTATTGTACTAAATAAATTATGGGCCGCTTCATACAAATTGGCAGAAACGCTGAGATTTGCATTGTAGTGTATTGGTGTTTTTCCAAAAGCAATAAATGCCTCTCCTTTTTTTGGCACGTCTGCGTTGATTCTTAGCGGTATTGATGGAGCATAATGTTTTCGCATCATGCCGGGTGCTATTATACTTATGCTGCTTTTGTTAACGCTAACAGCTTGTTTTATGTGCTTTTTTAACAATTCAATTGGCACGCTACCGTGTCTTAAGATTAAAAATGGGATTTGTGTGACATCTAAGATTGTTGATTCCAGACCAAACTTACATTGTCCTCCGTCCAGAATGAGTGGTACCTTGTCCATAAGATCGTTTTTAACCATTTCTGGGGATGTGGGGCTTACGGATGTTGATGTATTTGCGCTTGGTGCTGCAAGAGGGTGTCCGACAGCTGTTATAAGGCCAAGTGCAATTTCATGATTAGGGCACCTGAATGCTGCTGTTGATAATCCAGCGGTTGCAATTTGTGAAATATTGACATTGTCCTTTATGCGAGTGACAAATGTTACTGGTAGTTTTAGAGTATTCCAGCACATGTCGACAACATTTATTATGTCATCGCTTACATAAGCGTACTCTTTAAACATATCAACACTGTTGACATGCAAAATAAGTGGATTGGATGCTGGCCTGCCTTTTACCTTATATATTTTTTTTACAGCATCATCTGATGTAGCATCTGCAAATAGTCCATACACAGTATCTGTTGGTGCAACAACTACATCACCATTTTTTAGTAATTCGACAGCTTTATCAAACATTGTGTTTACGAAAAATTTATTTTTACCATTATAGCATCTTATAAAAAATGCCAATTTTCAATAGAGCAGTGGTTGTCTTGCTATTGATTGTACTAGGAAGAAGATTTTCGTGCATCTTGTTTGAAACAATTGCTGTTATATCATGCATCGATGTTTTGTGCGTTTGCAGCGTTTCCCATAATAAAGGCTTTTCGTGGTTCTACCTCATCTCCCATTAAGACTGATATTGCATCGTCTGCATCTGCTGCATCGTTTACCGTGACTTGCAGTAGATTTCTGTTAACAGGGTCCAGGGTGGTTTCGCATAATTGGTCTGGGTTCATTTCTCCAAGGCCTTTGTAGCGGCTGATAGAAAGGCCAGATCTTGCATAATTTAAGATTGCATCTGCAAATGAGATTGGACCATAAACTGTCTTTTGCTTGCCAGATAAAAATAAAGTTGCATGAGATGTAAACATTTTGCCTATTTGATCATACAGGCGTTTTAGGATCTTGATTTCATCGCATGTAGCGATTTTGCAATCTGTGATAGCAAAGGCATCTGACTCACTGTGTAAGCCATCGTGGATTGAAATTTTACCATTTTCAATTCTGTATATTGCATTAATATGATCTTCTGCAAATAATTTTTTTAATATATTTTCTGTCTCCAAGTTTTGTTCAAATAGATAGTGTGAGCAAAATAACATTTCTAGTAAATCTGGGCTCATCTCGTATAAAACTGCAGTATTATTAATTACATTTGCAGCATGTATACAAAGACGTGCAATATTTTTTAAATCTAAGCCAGCGATTTCTTCTCCATTATATGTTATGAGTTTTGCATTTTTAGTACTTTCATCAAGTAGATATTCTTCAAATGCTTTTTCATCTTTAACATATACAATAGAATTTCCACGTTTTATTCTATATAACGGTGGTTGCGCAATATAAAGGTATCCATGTTCTATTATTTTTGGCATGTGTCTGTAAAAAAATGTCAGTAAGAGCGATCTGATATGGCTGCCATCGACATCAGCATCAGTCATGATTATGATTTTGTGATATCTTACTTTTTCTATATTAAAATCATCGCCTATTCCTGCTCCAACTGCTGTTATTATTGTTCCTATTGTTTCTGATGATAGCATTTTATCAAGTCTTGATTTTTCTATATTTAATATTTTTCCTCGCAATGCAAGGATTGCTTGTGTTTTTCTATCACGTGCCAATTTTGCGGAACCGCCAGCAGAATCACCTTCTACAATGAAAAGTTCGCTCAGTTCTGGTGATTTTTCTTGACAGTCAGCTAACTTGCCAGGTAATGAGGCAAAATCCAAAACACCTTTGCGTCTTGTTAATTCTCTTGCTTTTTTTGCTGCTTCCCTTGCTGCGACAGCTTCTAAAATTTTGTCAACTACGATTTTGGCTTGTGATGGATTTTCTTCTAGCCACTCGCTTGCAGCTTTAAAGATTGCATTTTCAACAACTGGGCGTACTTCTGATGAGACGAGTTTGTCCTTTGTTTGTGATGAAAATTTTGGATCTGGAACCTTGACAGATAATACGCATGTTAGACCATCTCTTACATCATCGCCTGTAACTGAATTTCGCAAATCATGCTTTCCTGATTTTTGGTAATTTGTTGATAAATATCCAACTATTGCTCTTGTTAAACCAGATTTAAAGCCTGCTAGGTGAGTTCCTCCATCACATTGTGGAATATTGTTTGTAAAGCATAAGACATTTTCGCTATAGCTATCAGTCCATTCAAACGCTGCTTCAACAGAAATGCCAGATTCGTCCTCAACATTTGCTTTGACTGACGTGTCGTGTATAACTTTTTTGCTACGGTCAACGTATTTTACAAATTCTGCAATACCTCCGCTATAATGCAATGTGTTTTTATATACTGGCACATTTCTTTCATCAATTAAGACAATTTTTATACCAGAATTTAAAAAAGCTAATTCACGTAGCCTTCTTTCTATTGTGGTTTTGTCAAATTCTGTGATTTTAAAAATAGATGCATCAGGCAAAAACCTAACCATTGTGCCAGAGACTTGCTCTTCATTTTCACTTATACATGCTAGTGGTGATGTTGTTGCTCCTTTAGAGAAAGTTGCGCAATATAATTTGTTATTACGCCATATTTTTAATTCTAGGATTTCAGATAAAGCATTAACAACAGATACACCAACACCATGCAATCCACCAGACACCTTGTATGAGTTTTGGTCGAATTTTCCACCAGCATGTAACTGTGTCATGATCACTTCTGCTGCTGAAACCCCCATTTCTTTGTGTATTTCAACAGGAATACCCCTCCCATCATCCATAACTGATACAAAACCGTCATTTTCTAGTGTGACTGTTATGCTTGTGCAGTACCCAGCCAGTGCCTCATCAATTGCGTTATCAACAACCTCGTATACTAAATGGTGCAAACCAGTGCCATCATCTGTATCACCTATGTACATTCCTGGACGTTTTCTTACTGCTTCTAGACCTTTAAGTACTTTTATCGATTCAGCGGAATAATTTGTTTGCTCTTCAGGCACAATTTCATACCAATGCAACTAATATGGACATTTTACCACATGATCAAGTAAGAGCAAAGGATTGACACAAGTTCTACATTAGCATATCTGTAATTTAGAAATTTGCTAAGTAGTAGTATATAAGTATTAAAATGTGATTATTCTTTATGCACAAGCATTTAATGCAGATATTTAATAGTAATAAACATAATATCAGATAAGGTTTAGTGGCGGAAAAATAGGAATAGTTGTCACTGAGTATAATAGAGTTCTGTGTAAAGTGGATTAAAGTTTGCCTTAATACTTGGAAATGTAAAAAAAGAGGTATGTATTGTCTATTCTTATATAAATATTGTTATTTCTAGAATTTTATTTTAGAATGTATGCAGATAAAGTTTTATTAATTTTTTTCATGTCAAAGATTGTTTTTAAATCAGTCTCAAAAGTATTTACAATGACTTTTTTATTAGGCTTGACAACGGTTCCTGTTAATGTTTTGACAGTGTGTGCGCTTGCAAAACCAGGTGTTGCTTACTTATTTCTTTTTCCACTGTTTATTGGTGTAAGTGTTTGGCTATTTATAAAAGTTGCAAGATGGATTGCAAAACAGATGCAGGGGTCAAAAGCTTGTGAAGAAGAGATGCGTTGGTACGAATATTGCTATGTAGTTGGAAGTGGGTTGATATGGTTTGGCTTTCTTTTGTGCGAAGTTGCTCTAGGTATTATAAATGTGGTTAATCACATGCATTGAACAAAATTATTCTTCTAAGACGTGTTTTGAAACTCAAGTATTTTATGCAATAATCATTGTGTTAGCTTCAATAATTTATGAGCATGAAGATTAGCGCAAATGATATGAAAATAGGAAATGTAATAGAGCATAACGGGAAATTGTGGATAGTTGTTAAAACTCAGCATGTTCAGCCAGGAAAGGGTGGGGCGTATATTCAGGCAGAACTAAAGGCTGTGGTTGAAGGGACAAAATTGAATGAGAGGTTTAGATCAGCTGACGCTGTGGAAAAGGTATATTTGGACGAGGCTGAGTATCAGTTTTTATACCAGGATGGAGAATCTTTGCATTTTATGAATCAGGCAACATATGAACAGATAGAATTACCAGCTGATATTGTAGGAACTAGCGTTCGTTTTTTGTCTGAAAATATGATTGTTACTGTTTGTTCGTACAACGGTGCACCGATTAGTATAGAGTTGCCAAAGACTGTGATTTTGGAGATTACAGAGGCAGAGCCTGTTGTTAAAGGACAAACAGCGGCTTCATCTTATAAGCCGGCGATGCTATCGAATGGTGTTAGGACAATGGTACCGCAACACATTGAGGCTGGCACGAAAGTTGTTGTTAACACAGAAGACGGAAGCTATGTTGAGCGCGCAAAATGATATTTTATGAGACATATACCGAGATTCTTTATAACACAAAAGCCAGATTCCCTGGATGATGTATTGCTTCCTGATTGGCACAACTTACATGTTAGTACTGTGCTTAGAATGAGGGTTGGCGATGATGTTGTAGTTTTTTCTCAAGAGATTGGTGAGTGGGCTGCGAGGCTTGTACATGTAAGAAGAGATAAAGTGGTGGCAAAATGTTACAAGCAAATAGCACAACCGGTTGTGGAAGATAGGGTTGGAGTTGCATTTGGTGTAGTTAAAAATAGTAATATAAATATAATAGTTGAAAAATGTACAGAGCTTGGCGTAACTGATTTTTACCCAATTATAACTGATTATACAAATAACAAAGTTATTAATACTGAAAAATTGCAGAAGATTGCTATTTTTGCTGCAGAGCAATGTGGCCGTATTTCTGTTCCAGTTTGCCACGATGTGCAAACGTTAATCAGCCTTTTGGAACAGGATTTTACATTTTTTACCGCGCTAGAACGGAAAAAATGTGATGCGTGCCTGAATTTTCCAAGAGAGTGTTGCTTTATTGTTGGGCCGGAGGGCGGCTTTTCTGAAAGAGAAGTTATCGCGCTAAAAGAAAAAACAACTGTGCTGACGTTATCGCATAATGTTTTGCGCACAGAAACTGCCGCTATTGCATGTCTGTCTGCATTTAATTTCATTAGGACTAATAATACTTAGTAACGATTACATTGTATAGAATTGTTTTTTTAATGTATTTCTTTGTAAATGGCATAGATTTTGATGTATTGTCGTTGTAGGAGATTAGGCAAGCCAGTATGTAGTAATACTTGTATTATCAAGAGGGAATTACAAATATCACGGTATTGCTTATGCAAACAGTTACTTATATTTAGCCTATTACACAGTGCAAGGCACAAGAGGTATAATAGATGTATTTGCCAAAGTTGATACAAACGAGCAAGAAAATGTTTATGAGTTTAATCAACTATTTCGATAGATTTAAAAATTGAGTTTGGTAATAATACTGTCCTCGATGTTAGACAGACTAATGGTGGTGCAGGAGTTATCGTAAAGGAAGAATGGCAACAACTCAAGAAACAGAATTTATACAGCATCAAAGAGCATGGAAAAAGAATCAGACCTATAAATGAGTAAATAATGTATTCAATGCGTAATTGTTTCGATTTTTATTGGTTGTTGTTGATTTGAGTACAAAAATTCTTCACAATTAATATTTTTTTAACAAATGCTATTTTTTTATAAAACACCACATATCTTGTTTAGAAGATGAGATATAAGAGATGAAGCGTATAATTGAAGATTATGTGCGGCTCTACGGGCCATACCGAAGATACGATTCAGATGCGTTCTGAGCATACCACAAAATGTGGTAAAATGTAAAAAAAAGTATAAAAAATAATAGGAGGTAGATATGGCAAATAACAAAGTAACAAATGCTGTTAACAAGCTCTTTGCCAAAATTGGAGACGGATTTAAAAGAGTGCCTGTGCCGGTAGTAGACATAGCTGAGGCTTTGGCATTTAGAGTCCATGTGTTAATTCCTGAAAATATTGAAGAAGAATATGTTTCTGGTATTGTCATGTATGACAAACACACAATTTATGTAAACGAGAACGACTCCTTTGAAAGACAAAGATTTACTATTGCTCACGAAATAGGACACATAGTGCTAGAACATAATGTTGGTAAAGGGAAAGAGCATATTGATACACGCATGAAAATACATGACCCAATCGAAAGTGATATACGTGAAATTGAGGCAAACCAGTTTGCAGCAGAATTGATAATGCCAGAGGATGAGGTACGTGACTTTTGGAATGATGTAAAAGATATTAGACGCTGTGCTAAATATTTCGCTTGTTCGTTTACTGCGATGGAATCGCGCTTAACTAATTTGAGATTAATCAAAAAGGTGGTTTATGAAATTTGATAATAATAAAAATATAAAGTTTTCAAAAAGTATAAAAAGAGAAAGTGCTGTTAATTGGTTACGGGATTTAGAATATGTTTCTAAAAATTATCCAGGCGTTGCGTTCGCTTTGATATTTCTGGGAGTCGTAGCTTGCGTGCTTTTTCTTTGGATCTTTAGTGGAACAATTGAAAACAATATAGCAAGTATAAAGGATCGTTTGAACTTTGTTTCAATTGAATCTACTAATTTAAAATCTGATATATTGGAATTGCAAAAAGAATTAAGAAAAATAAAAAAAGGAAGCTAACCAATTAAATTAATTATTGCTACTTTTGTTGTGCATGTCTTGCTAAAATCCATGGCTATATGGGGAGACGGTTCAGGAGTCAACAGACTACGTAGCATTAAAAGACGTTTGGACAGGTTTGAAGAAAAATCTATTGAAAGGATGTCAGTATGGCAAATGTTTCTTCTCTCTTACAATCATGTTTTAAAATTATGTGGCATAATGCGTATGCAATGGTAAGATTTTGTCGTTTAATAAATGCCGATTCATTTACATAAATCTTTTTTCTCGTATACAACCATACCAGAAATATATTTATTTTCTAGACAGAGCACTACTTCAGAATTCTGATTCTAAACTTTTGAGTTTCTACTTCAAGGCAGTGTGGTTTTTCTTTAAATCGCTGTGTGTACTAATTCTTGCATGAAGTGTGCAAGCAAATCTTCGTAATCTCTATTCATATCTTTTGTTTTGTTTCTGTAACATCTCGAGCTCTTGATTCTCAAACAATCTGTCAAACGTCTCAGCAACTACAGTACCTGCACATGCAACTACTGCCTTTACATTGTTTATTACTTTTTTGATTTGCATGATATTTCTCCTACATCAATAACTGGAGGTCTTTTCTCCTGATGTAGGTAGAGAGAAAAGACCATACAATAATCCCTACTCTGTTTTCTTACTGCTGAAAATGGAATAGAAATTACACTCATTTTTATACCTACATCATACAAAGCCCCTTTGCTTTGCAGTTATATATTAGCACATAAGTTTGATGGACGTCAGGCATTCCTTACGTTCTAAGACAATATATCTTCAATAAAATGCAAAAATCTTATCAATCATGTTTTACCTGAAGCAATTATGTGTGAATTCAATTTGTGAGAACTAAGAGATGAGTTTAAAGCTCTGGCATTTTGAAAAAACATTTTTCAATTTATGCACGAAAATGTACATAATTTTTCTAATAAATGTTAGACTCTTCGAGGAACTTTTAGCAAGCTGATTTATGAAAATACTCATAAGCAACGATGATGGTATAGGACGTCCTGGTATTCTTGCATTAGAAGAGGCTGCAAAGCGCATAACACAGGATGTGTACGTTGTTGCCCCTAGCAACAATAAAAGTGGTGCATCACATGCCATGACGCTTATGGCCCCATTACGGATTGTAAAGTATGACGATTTACATTACGCTGTGACAGGGACACCAACGGACTGTATCATTATGGCTATGAGGTATATTTTGGATGATGTTCCAGATTTGGTACTGAGCGGTGTTAATTATGACTCTAACCTTGCGGAAGACATAATGTACTCTGGCACTGTTGCTGCTGCTATGGAGGGGTGCGTTTTTGGAATTAATTCTATTGCTCTTAGTCAGGCGCTTGACAAGCAAGGTACAGCAAATTGGGATGTAACAAAAGAGGTTGCGTACGATACTTTAAAAACAGTACTAGATAGGTACGAGTTTAAAAAAAATATCTTTCTGAACATAAATTTTCCATTTGTTACAAAAAAAGAAGATATAAAAGGCATCAATATTACTTCGCATGGGATGCGAGATAGAGTTGAAGATTGTATTATCAGGTCTATTGATCCAAGAGGGCTGGAATACTTTTGGATGGGAAGCGCTGATTATAGAAAAAACAATACATGCATGGATACAACAGTAGATTTGGGTGCAATAAATAATGGATATATCTCCATTACACCTATTGCGCTTGGCATGACTGCATTAAGTGAAATCAAGAATCTGCAGGAGATTCTGTAGTATTGGCTTGTATTTGATATGTATTAGTTTATATTTGGATATATTTTCTTCTCGTATGGCATGATGGCTGCTGACAATAGTTGCAGAAGCTAAATGTGTTATTTTTTAGACATTGCTATTGTATTTTTTGTACAATCATTTTGCTTGTATCACAAATTGAGCAATGTCAGGAGATTCTGTAGTATTGATTTGTACTTGGCGTTGTATTTTTTACTTGGTTGGCAAGCAGAATTAAGAATCTGTAATAGATTCTGTAGTATTGGTTTGTATTTGATATGTATTAGTTTGTATTTTGGATATATTTTCTTCTCGTATGGCATGATGGCTGCTGACAATAGTTACAGAAGCTAAATATGTTATTTTTTAGACATTGCTATTGCATTTTTTGTACAATCATTTTGCTTGTATCACAAATTGAGCAATGTATAGCATCAAATATCTTGTACCAGAAATGCTAACTGCATTTTCTATATGCTACATCACGTTTTCCTCTTTATTTGTTTGTAATAAAAAGGTTGCTGTTGCGTCATACAAAGTAACATTTTTTACGCTATTTGGTTGTATAGCAATACTACTTGCTTATATATCACTGCATATTAATACAAAAGATTCAATTACACATTTTAACAGCATTGTTTACTACAGTAAGCTTGTTTTGTGTATTGGTGTACTTTTGTGGCTTGTTTTAAATAAACATGAGTTAATGCAGTTGCAATACATAAATTTATTTTTTCTGTCATTGCTTATTCTGATATTTTCTATTATGGGGATGTTGTCAACGTTTAATTTATTAATAATACTTTTATTTGGAGAGATGTACTCACTTTCTTTTGGAATAATTGTTATGTGTACGAATGATTTAAGAGCTGGGATCAAATACATTACAATTTCAACAATAATGTCTGCAATATTCTTGTATGGTATTAGTATTTTTTATACATACTTTGGATCATTATCAATAGCAAATATAAATGTTAAAGTTCTTGATATTTCATCGCATATAATGGCAGCAACATTTTTATTGCCATACATATTATTTAAAATCAATGCAGTGCCATTTCATGCCTGGATAATAGATTTATACAGTAAAACAAAAATTTTGATTATTTCTCTTATTGATACTGTTACAAAATTTGCAATTTTTTGCTTTATTACATATTTTATGCTTGAAACATGTAAACAACATATTTTGTTTATTTGCAATTTTCTTTTTATACCAGCAATATTATCAATGTTAATTGGCGGTATTACACCAATTGTTGTACAAGATTTTAAAAAGTTTATAGCATACTCGTCTATTGGCCACATAGGGCTTGCAATTGCAATACTATCAATATCTGGGTATAAAAGCTTTGTATACAGTCTTATATACATGTTTATGTATATAATATCGTCATTTTGTTTTTTTATTGGAGTAGTAAAAGCAAATAGATTATCTGAAATTAATAATATAAATGATCTTGATACTCTTTCAGAAAAGTGTCCTGCGTATGCTGGAACAATCGTTGCTGGGTTAATTTCTATGAGTAGCTTGCCTCCATTTGCAATTTTTTTGCCAAAATTGGGTATTTTTACATACATGATACAAACAAAAAATTGGGTATTACTTTATACAACAATCTTGTATAGTATATTGACAGTTTGTTACACAGTTCGTATTATTAAACATGTGTACTGGAAAAATCGTGCCAAAACTGGCGTATGCACCAGCAATGGTAAAATAACATGTGCTATAACAATTTTTATATTAGTAATAATTAATGTTTACTTTTTTTCTATTAAAAATTCAATAGCGCATATGGTATTAGAGCAATATATAAGACATAACATTGAGCAAAATATTAAACTACGCGATATATATGATGTTGTTAAGCAAACCTTTATTCCAGATTACTCACTAATTTATAACGGAAAGCGTAAGTAATCTATATAATTATATTAATAAATGGATAAGGTAAGCAGGTACTTATAAACAGAAAAACCAAATGCATACAATAATAACAGCGTTTAAAAACCCTATACTCATCCACTTTAATGCACTTGTATACCCAGTGCTGTATAACAAAATAGAAGCAGGACCAGAATAATAGCTTAAAACAGATGATGCGGTACTAAACACAGCAAGTGTTGTTATTATAGTGTGTTTGTCAATTCCAAAAGCAACGCCTGTTATAACAAATGGCATATTTAATGCTAAAATTTTTGTTCCTTCCCCAGAAAAGAAGTATGAAGAAAGGAAGTAAATCAAGGAAAGCGCATATAATCTTGCATGTTGTGGAAAAACTGCAACCAACTCAGCAATTTTTGTGTTAAACCAATCTATAGCTCCGTATTCTACAAGACAATTTATGTATGAAATTAAGAAACCAAGCATAAAAAACATATTTATTGTAGAAAAATCAGAAAAACAATCTTTTATTGTAACAATATTTAGAACTAAAAATATGCACAATCCAATAATAGTTGTTGTAATAATAGGAATATCAATATAGCCAGAAAAAATCCATAAAAGTAGCATAATTGCAAATACAGCAATAATAATTTTTTCTTGTTTATTTAGCGCTGGCATATTACTTAATTTATCTGAAATATTTTTTCTTAATACACTGAAATTACTGACGCTTGGGCGAATTATAAAATACAAGACTACTGGTATAACAAACATAATAAGGCAGTAAGGTATAATGCGCTCTCCTACCCATGATAACCAGGTGATATTTACTCCTTGTTGTTTTGCTATTTGGACAATAACTGAGTTTGAAACCATAGCGGTTATAAACAATCCGCTGCAAATTGCGCTTGCTGATGTGTATACAAGTGAAAGAAAACTTCCAACATGCCTTTCTCGTGTAAGATTACCTTCGCTCGTACACTGTGCTAAGGATTCTACAATTGGCAATCCAACGCTTGCAGCTCTGGCCGTATTACTTGGAATAATAGCTGCTAGTACAGCCTCTGTAGACATTATTCCATACGCCAATCCAAGTATATTTCTTCCAAAAATTTTGATAAAAAAATAAGCGATTCTCACACCAATCGTTGTTTTATTGATTGCTTTTGTACACCCCAAGATGAACAATAACAGCCATGGAACATTAGAGCCAAAGCCAGTAAAAGCTTGTGTTTCAATATTTATTATATTAAAAATGCTAGCAAAAAATATAGATACAAGTAAAATATAATATATAGGTGCGATATTACACACTATGCTAAATATTGTAGCGCCAAACAAAACTAGCATACGCCATGCTTGAAGTGTCATACCGCTTGGTTCTGAAAAGCAAAACGATAAAACTGCCCAAACGGCGATTATAGATATGATACGTATAATTTTCAAAATAAAAAACTGATGATCTAAGACAAAGATTATACCACATCACATATTGGTCATAATTAAGCCAACAATGCTATGTTTACAATCTCATTAGATGAATTTACAACTGTAACATCTTTGCTTTAATTATTTAAGAATTAGAATCAAAAATGTATTGCATGGATAGTTATAAATGAGGTCTTTTTATGAATATTAGGAATGTGTTGCTTGCGTGTGTTGGGTTGGTGAGCATCAGTTATGGAAGCACATGTGGAGAAATGCCAGTTGGGATGGATGGTACTTTAGTTTCAGCTCTTATGGTTCGTGCCAAAGAGTATTGTGCAAATATGTTGAGAAAATTTTCAGAAGACTTGAAAATACAATATTACTATGTCAGAATGCCAAAATATTGGGGGTATTTTGAAAAGACTGCGTGTGGGCATGCGTTCGTATGTTGGGAAATGTGCATTGGTGATATAAATCCTAAACATGAGAATAGGATTTTATATGAAGCGGACGATGGAGTTGGTTATAGCGTTATTAGAAAATGTATTGATCTGCAAACTAAAAATTTGGTGAACACTGTTATAAGGCAAAGCACTAGTAAAATAGTAGAGGAAGTAGCGGAGGAAGTTAGCAAGGGAAAAATTGTAAAAGAAATAGTAAAATGTGTTGGAGAGCAGTGCTGCACCCATATAACAGGTGATGCAGGTTATTTGTTTAACAATAGCGCAATAAATGAATTTTATATTGCAACTGAACGTGTGAAAAATGGAGAAGATGCAGTAAATATTGATGGTAGCGGTATGGAAAATTTACACAATAGCATATGCGGAATAATGGATGCACTTGCAGTAAATGGAATACGCCATACTCAAAAGAGGTGTAAAAATGGCACGTTAAAATTAGTAGAATTTATGAAATATTGCAGAAAACAATAATTTAAATACATAGTTTCCAAACTATGTTATTTTTTGCAAAAGGATGTTTCTATAGAGTTTTATACACTGGTGTAGCGCTGTAATTGATGTCTGTGGAATCTGTAACTAACTCTTTATTTTTTTCAAACAGGCTATTATTTTGAATATTCAATTGTAAGGAGGCAAGGTTGGCATAAAATTCAGCACTATCGTAAAACACCACACCATCTGGTACAGCAACTCTATAATTTTGTAATATGCCATCTATACAATCCATACAATAAAAATCTCCTTTTCTTGTGGAAATTGCAATTGTGTGAGGCTCATTGTGTTTTAGCGCAGCCGCATATGTTAAAAAGCATGAGACTGCCGTTAATTTCATATTAGGGTTTACAATTTTTAATCCACTAACAATAGAGTGGATAATGCGTGTTGATGTAAAAGAATGGGGGCCAGATGGAAAAAAAATATGTGTAACTTTGCTTGCTATCAATAGCTCTACCATTGATACAAGTACTTCTGATGCCTTATTATTTGCATCACATGTACGAGCAAGCCTCATGCCGTCTGTTGCGGCAAAGCACTCATTGTATGACATAAAAATGGATAATCTCATATAAAGTTTATTTAATGTGCAAAACGATATACTACTTAATGAAGCAAAAAAAATCAATCATTGATGTGTGCGGAGTAATGATAAGTTAAATTTTACATATATATGTATTAGATATCGTATCATTATTTTTATAAAACAGTAAAAATAATTTTTTATTGCTGCATTTAGAACCTTGCTTGTCTTAATATGACAGAATTGATACAATCTATGTGTAATTTTTGGATTATATTATTATGATAATTAATAAAATAAGTATAGAACAAGTCATAGCAAGTGAAATACTGGATTCCAGAGGATATCCAACTGTAGAAACTACTGTTGTATTGTCTGATGGTAGTTTTGGTACTGCGTCTGTGCCTTCTGGTGCATCAACAGGAACTTTTGAGGCTGTAGAATTAAGAGATAATGATAAAAAAAGGTTTTTTGGTAAGGGTGTGCTAAATGCAGTTGATAATGTTAATAGCAAGATAGCACCAAAGCTTATAGGGGCTATACTATCTGATCAGAGTATTGTTGATACTTTTTTAATAGATCTTGATGGTACAGAAAATAAGGCAAAACTTGGTGCTAATGCAGTTTTATCTGTTAGTCTTGCATATGCATACGCATGTGCCAATCATTATAACATGCCTCTCTACAGGTACCTTGGTGGTAATCTTTTGAATTGTATGCCAATTCCTATGATGAATATTTTAAACGGAGGTGTGCACGCTGATAATAAAATAGATGTTCAGGAGTTTATGGTTGTTCCAGTAAAAGCTACCACTTTTAGAGATGCATTATTTACTGGTGCAGAGATATACCACACATTAAAGAATGTTCTCAAAGAAAAAGGATTAAATATCAATGTAGGAGATGAAGGAGGAGTTGCCCCGCAACTAGATGGCACTGAAGAGGCATTGGATTTCATCATTTTGGCAATAGAAAAGGCAGGATACGGACCAGGAGAGGATGTAAAAATCGCTCTTGATGTTGCTGCATCAGAACTCTATAAAAATGATAAGTATACAGTGGATAATGTACAATATAACTCAGACCAGATGATTGAGTATTATAAAAATTTAATTTCTAAATATCCAATAATGTCAATAGAAGACCCACTGGCAGAAGAGGATTGGGCCGCGTGGAGTAAATTGAGTGAAGCCGTTGATATTATGATAGTTGGTGATGATTTATACGTAACAAATACAAAGCGCTTGCAAAAAGGCATAGAATACAATGCTTCTAACGCAATTCTTATAAAGCTAAATCAAATAGGCACTGTAACAGAGGCAGCAGAAGCTGTAAGACTTGCTGATGATGCAGGAATGAGCACAATAATCTCACATAGATCAGGAGAAACATCATGCACTGTAATTGCTGATTTTGCTGTTGCAATGCGTGCAGGATTTATAAAATCCGGCGCCCCAGCGCGCGGGGAACGCGTAGCAAAATATAACAGACTTCTACAAATAGAAAACGAAGTGCTGTGTACTCTATAAGTCATACATAATATAAAGACAACATACTGTTGAAGACTATTTGCAAAATACAATTACCACTACGAATAGAAAACGGAGTGCTGTGTACTCTATAAGTCATACATAATATAAAGATAACATGCTATTGAAAACTATAAGCAAAACACAATTGCTACTGCAAGTAAAAATGAATCGTTATGTGCTCAGTAAGTTATACATATAAAGGCAGTATACTATTGAAATATTTTTAACATACTTTATAGTACTTGTTGACTTTTGATATATCTTGTACTACCACCTCTCTTACATCCTTCTACTCTGTAATACTGCACTGCCATAAGATTATCTATCACATTGTATATACTATTGTACAAGTTTACCAAATCACTACCACCATCTACTACTGCTTTTTCTCCATTTTTTACACGCCCAACTGCTAAATAAAATTCACTTATTGCTGCTCCATTTAATAACTCAACACCATCATCAAATATACTTACATTACATCCTTTACTAATATAATCTGCAACATGATGACTACCTATACAAGACATACTACCAGTAGTGTTTTCTCTTCCTATACAATCCGTAATACGTTTTACAATACATTGCACAATACGTTCCCTAATCTCCCACTCTTTTACTTTGCCTTTACTTGCTTTTTCTGCTATTTGACTTATAACTGCTTCTGTTAAATCTTTGTTTTTTATCTCAACGCATTTTTGAATAACGCCATAATAAATTCCTGGAATTTGATACAAAACACTGTTTTTATATTTTGGTTTTACATCTTTAGCATACATCTTTCCATATATAACAATATATCCATACTCAGTTTTCCCAAAACATTGCCAATCTCTTTGTACTTTTGCGCTATCCAAATCCTCTCTATATTTGTTAGCAAATTCTTTCAGTACATCTATACAATATTTTTCACATACACCACGGCAAATAGAAAATGATGCATATTGCGCACGATCTATAATACGTGTGCTTTTATTACAAACATTTGGTATATGTTGTGTATATATAAATTTTGTGGAATAGCTACACCTTTTATACTTTTTTTGGCTGCAACATCCCACTGATATAAAGTACTCCACAACTTTATATATGCTCTTACAAAGTTTTTCATATCGTCCTTCATCCACTTCACAACAGTCATTTTTTACACTTTTAATTGCACTAAAAAATTCATCTATTGCTTTGATGCTAAACAACCCTCGCGTTATGCTACTGTTACGTTCACCATTGTTTACATGGGAATAAGGCAGTTGCCAAATGCATTCTATAATTTTATCTACCATTTTATTCTTTATACATTGCTCATTACGCTTCTGCTTTTTACTTAGCTCATCCCAAGTTTCGCGCCAACGGTTGATAGCATAGCGGTCTCTATCTATTATTTCATCTATGCTTTTATTTATAACTATTTTGGCTAACTCATTATCGTCAAATTCACGCTCATCTTTAATAACGCTATAACAAATACCAGGCACAAAACACAAAACATTGTGTTTATGTTTAGGCTTTATATCGCCAACATACATTATTCCATTTACAACAACATATTTATATACAGTTACAATTTCACCTCTTATTATCTTTTCATATTTTCTTTTTCCAAAGCATTTCCAATATTTTGGCACTTTTGCATTACGATTATTTTCCCATTCGTTGGCAAATTTCCCCAACACATTCACACAATATTTTTTACAAGACTTAAAGCAATCATGATATTCTTCGTTCCCAAATATACGACGATGACAAACACACACCTCCACATCATCTAATGTATCTTTGTAATGGCTCAAGCACCAATGATATTCTTCATCCATGCTACTATCATCAGTCAATGTATCAACGCAGCTATGCATTTCTCCACCTGTGCTTCCATAACTGGCACTTACTAAGCCAATGCAAGCAAGTAATGTTTTCTTAATATTCATAAAAAACCTCCTTCAAAACAACACGCATTCTGGCATACAACCTATACTTGTGCAATAAATTTAATACTCAAGTAATCGTTAAAACTAGGCCTGTATCAAGCCTATTAATCAAGCTTTTCTGCCAATACAGCGGCTAGGTCAATATAAAACTTCTTGTGTTTTTTATCATCTCCCAAATACGTAGTAGTACAGCATCCCTTTACTGCAAGTGCATCCATTATTCCGCATATGCTATTGTGTAAATTTTCTATACCGCTACCATCACTATTTACTGCGTCCTCTCCATTTCTTACACGGTTAGCTGCATCATAAAATTCATTTATTGCACTATTGTTAAACAAATAACCTGCATCATCTATTATATGGGTACAACACTGCTCTCCAACACATTTTACTATCGCTTCTACAATTTTTTCCTTGCTAACTTCCTCCTCTCCCTCCTCTACTATTTTGCTAGTGCTTTGCCTTATAACAGTGTCAACCAAATTTTTAGTTTGCAGATTAATACTTCCTTTAATAACGCCATAACCAATGCCATCATCTGCTTTATATAAAATCCTACCCTCATGTTTAGGATCTATATCACCAATGCAAATTTTCCCATATACTAATGCGTACCCACACGCAGTCTTTACAAAACATTTCCAATATTTTGGCATCACCTTATAGTAATAGTGTGTTTCCAATTCGCCTGAAAACCTTCCCAACACATTTGCACAATACTTTTTAGCACTAGCCATGGATACTAAAACGAAAGTACCATCCCCCCCAACATGCATTTTTTCATCCATGCTTCCATAACTGATGCTCACCAACCCAACACACGCAAGCAACACATTCCTAATATTCATAAAAAGACCTCATTTATAACTATCCATGCAATACATTTTTGATTCTAATTCTGCTAAATATATGAAAAATGCAGATACTGTGACACAGATTGGAAAATAATGTATGATGTATTTATCGGGTATTAGCGTGTTGCAGATGGCGCAACAAAAATTCTGCGGTAGAGCAGGTATGGCATATTATAACGCGTGCACTGATGTTTTGTGCATTTTATTGCGTACAATGATAAATAATGATTATAGACAAGTGGTTTTGTATGGCGCTAGTACAAAAAAATGATACAGTTGTACAGTTTTCTTTGGATGAAAAGATATGGTTATACCACGATCATTCTGTTGAAGAGGCGGCCTTATTTTTAGAAAAAACTTGTGGTCTTCCAGCTGTTACTGCAAAAGCTCTTGCTTGTTATGGGCTTAAAACACAAGATGAGGTAAAACAGTTTCTAGATGCAAAAATAAAAGACCTTTTTCCAGAACCGTACGACATCCTTGATATGAAAAATGCAGTAGAACGTGTGGTGCAAGCAATTTTAAATAAGGAAAAGGTATTTGTCTTTGGTGATTATGATGTTGATGGTATAACAGCTGCTTATACTGTAATAAATTTTTTAAGAAATATGAATGTTGATGTTTCGTATTATATTCCAAATAGAATTATAGATGGATACGGAATAAACAACTCAATAGTAGATAAAGCACAAAAATATGGAGCAAAACTAATAATAGTTGTTGATTCTGGAATTACTGCTGTAAGCGCTGTTAAATACTGTAATCAATTAAATATTGACTGTATTATTATTGATCATCATATGCCATCAGGTGATATACCTGAGGCTCTGGCTGTTATAAATGCAAATCGCGTTGATCAAAAAGAACTTGGCAAATCAGGAATAAAAAATTTGTGTGCAGCAGGTATGAGTTTTGTATTTATAACTGCTGTGCAGCGTTTTTTAAAAAATAACGGACATGATGATCTTTGTGCAAAAAATTTGACAGAGTATGTTGCTGTTGCTGCACTTGGCACATTGTGTGATGTTTCAGAGATGCGTGGCCTTAATAGGGCGTTTTTAACTTTCATGATGAAAACTCAAAGTTTCCCTCTTGGCATGTTGTGTTTAATGCAAGCATGTGGCATTGAAAAAATTACATCTTCTGACGATTTATCATTTATTATAGGGCCTGCTATCAATGCTGCTGGCCGTGTTGGTACACCTGGTATTGCAATTTCAACATTGCTTGCAACGGATGAGCAACAAGCAGACAAGCTAGCAGAAGAGCTAATGGAATGCAATATCAAACGCAGAGCAATGGAAAAAAGAATTGTAACTGATGTATTGGATAAGATTAAATATAACAATCTCAATAGAAATAATTTTTTCTTCGTGTATGATAGCAACTGGCATGATGGTGTTATAGGTATAGTCGCTGGAAGAGTTAAAGACATGTTTAACAAGCCAGCATTTGTTGTTTCTTTTGATGGCGATATTGGAACAGGCTCTGTCAGATCGATAAATGAAGTTGATGTATCTGTTCTGCTAGAAAAGGCATTAAATAATGGCTTGATAATAACAGGTGGCGGTCACCGCATGGCTGGCGGTTTTACAATCTCAATTGATAAAGTGGATGAGTTTTACAAATTCTTACAAAATAATATTAAATATGTAAATGACAACACAATGATGATAGATATTGAACTACAATATGTAGAATGCTTTCAAAAACTTGCAGAAGAGATATCTATATTAGAACCATTTGGGAAAGGCGTGCCACAACCTGTTTGTTGTATTAAGCATGTCAGATTGTCGCACTACAATATAACGCAAAGTGGGCAGCATATGCTGCTAACATTTAACTGGAAGTTTAGCAGAAATATTAATTGTGTTGTCTTCAATATTTCTTATAGACAGCAATTTGTTGAAAAAATTAAAAACAATATCGGCAAATTCGTTGATATAGCATGCATAATAAAGCGCAATACCAAATACGGCTATAGCATAATCGTGCAAGATATCATGGTATCCAGCAAACAAATGCCAACGCTTGTGTAGTATTAAAGCTCTTATGTAAAATGTATAAGCGATGATTGTGTTACAGTATTTAAGCTTTATTAATACGGCATACGTAAATTAGGCCTCAAAGCTTTAGAACTGAAGAAGGAAAACAAAGTATTGAATGAAAATTAACGTGTGTTAAATCTGCTAACTTCCAAGCCGTATACTCTACAAAGTAAATACAAAAAGTAGTACTAGTCGTATTGCATCCCAAATCTAAATTCCAATTAGTACGCACACAACAAAACAACTACTTTTTTCATCAAACACGACAGTTATTTTATGATAAACTATCTTGTATAAGCAATTGATTATTGCAATGCGTTTGCGTAATGTTATTGACTGTATTATAGTATATATGCATTCTATATTAAAACGATTTAAATCTTCATTAAATATTAATTTCTTCTTTAACTTGCCAACACTTATAGTATTGTGCTTGTTCTTTTTTATACCATTGTTCATTGTTATTAAGATAAGTGTTTCTGAAAGTATATTTGCATTACCACCATACAAACAAATTGTTGACAATATTGGGAATCAATTACTGCAAATAACGATTAATTTGCACAATTATTACAAACTCTTTACTGAATCAATTTACAAAATCGCAATACTAAATTCTTTTAAAATAGCAATACTATCAACAGCAGTAACTGCAATTATAGGATACTGGATGACATATAAAATAAGCAAATTCTCAAATAATTTGAAATATTTATTTATTACATTAATATCTATATTATTGTGGATGCCATTTTTGATTCGCATATACTCTTGGTCAAACATTCTTAGCGCAAACGGAATTGTTAATTCATGTTTATTAAAAATTGGAATTATTGATAAACCACTCCAAATACTTGGTACATATAGTATTGTTTGGATTACAAATGTAATTTGTTATATACCATTTATGATTTTGCCAATTTTTTCATCACTAGAAAAAATAGATAAAACATACATAAAAGCAGCATATAATCTTGGAGCATCACCAATAACAGCTTTCTTAAAAATAACATTACCATTGACAAAAGATGGTGTTATAACTGGTTGTATACTTGTTTTTACTGCTACAATGGGAGAATTTATTGTGCCAGAAATACTTGGAGGATCAAATGTAATAACTCTGGGAAAAGTATTATGGATGGAATTCTTTAATAATACAGATTGGCCGATGGCGTGTTGTATGGCAATAGCAATAATATGTATGATTATGGTAAGTACAACATTATTTGAACAAATATTTAAAAAAAGTAAGCAGTAACTTTTATATTTCTGTTAGCTCTTTGTACATTGCAGTAATTCTTTTGTTTTCGATTTTAGATTTGCTATTACAGTTTCTCCACCAATCATCGTCTGTCCAACAGCAATGCACGGAGTAACACCGGCTGGAAGCCAAACATCACATCTACTTCCAAACCTGATTATTCCACATGCATTACCTTTTATCACTTCCTGCCCCTCATACAAGTCACACACAATGCGCCTTGCCAGCATGCCAGCAATCTGTGTAAATGCAACAGTACCACCTTGTGATCTCAGTTCCATAACAACAGTATTACGTTCATTAAACACACTAGATTTTTCATGTACAGCATTTATAAAAGAGCCTGGACAATACACTATTTTCTTTATAGTGCCAGAAAATGGCAGCCTTGTAACGTGCACGTTTGCTATACTTAGAAAAATACTTACCTTATATCTCTCTTCACTCCCGATTTCTAGTTCATCTGGCGGAACTTCAAGTCCAATATACGATACTGTGCCGTCAGCTGGGCTTACAACAAGATTTTCAGCAGCAGGTACAACGCGTTTTGGATTACGGAAAAAAAATAAACAAAATAACATTAATAATGCACATATAACTGTCAAAGTTTTACAAAACATTGCAAAAACAGCTGTAGCAATTGCCAATCCAACAACAAACTTTGCGCCTTCACTATGCAAAGAATAATTGATATTAATGTGCAAAGGAGAGTTAACGCCAAACAATTCCATACAAACTTTAAATATCAAGTCACATTATTATCATATGATATAATGCAGAAATCTCAAATTATTTTATAGCAATTAATGAAAATTTATCATAACTAATGATTGATAACAAAGAAGAAAATAATTGTAAACATTATGTATAAAATTTGTATGTCTAAGAATAAGTGTTTAATATACTAATAAAAAAATATTGTTTCATGCAAATAATAAAACCCTCAATGTTGAGTGTTCAGGTTATACACATGTAGATGTTATTCATAAATAAGTATTTTGCATTATAAAAAAATATGATATAATGGCGCTGCTTTTGGATTATTTATAAAGAGGAAATAATGAGAAAAATCATTATTGCAATATCATGCATAATTACCGGTGCTTGCGTAATTAAGAAATACGGCAGAATGCTCATGTACTGATGTTGGTATTAGAGGAATAGATGAGACACGTAAAATATTTAATGGTTTTTGGAAAAAAATGCGCCTTGCTTTTCGAGACAAGAATCTGGATGAATATAAAAAGATGTTTGCAGAATGGTGTGAGGATGCTTGTGCAGGAATTTGTCGTTTGAGAGAACAGTGTGGAGATGAAAAATCTATCAAAGCAATGAGCGCCATTGAAGAGTATATGCGTAAATGTAAGGATATTGTTCGTGGAGCAAAAAGCTTTGCAGATTTTTTTGTTGATGGATTTGGAAAATATACTCATATGCAGCACAAAAATGGTAATGTTAAATTAGCTATTATTAGAAGAGAAAAGTGTATTGAAAAGGGTTATGGTAAAATACACGAACTCAAGAAAGGGTATTTGAATGTATTGACTGAAGAGAATAATGTAAATAAAGTAAAAGAATTGCTTGAGAGCGCAGACAGTATAATGCAAGAATGCTGCTGTGATATTAGAATGTTTAATGATTGTCTTAATAATGCAAAATTTTGTAAGGCTAATAGCGACGAAGCATTGAATATGATAAGAAGATGCTTGTGCACTATATTGTTGCATGATGTATTGTTGACACGAAGTATAATGGAACACTTATTTATAATGAAAAAAGAGGCAAAAGAAAAGAGAATTGTAGATAAAGAACGAAGTTACATTAAAGCAAACGGTTTTGTATTTGCTTTGGTTTTTCAAAAAGGGAATTTTGGATATGATACAAAACATTTGCCTAATGAAGAATGTTTGCCTATTAGAGCTGTGTACAGCGATTATGATACTCATAAAGTTGTGAGTAATATGAGCAATGGTGTGACTATTGGAGAACTATTAAAAAGTTATTATAAACCTGGGGAAGGTAAAGGGAAAAAAGTCGTGAGTGAAAAATGTAGTGAAAGTGCAACGAGTGGATGCGAGTTTGTTTTGCTTTCTCAATATCAGTCTATACATGGTGAAGATTATAATTCTGTCAAAGTTATAAGTGATGTATGTGATGGTGTTACTCTTGGAGAACTGTTAAGACATTACAATAAATCGTAGCTGAAATAGTGCGTGGTAGATAGTTTTGAGAGATATTATTTATACAGTAACTACGCTAATGCATTATTAGCATTTTACTTGGTGTCTGTAAAATGTTACAAATTTGTGCATTTTAAGGATAACTCTGCAAAAATTATTTTGTAATTATTACAAAATTGTTTTAAATAGAGACTTAATATTTTATAAGTAAATACTTGACATCATAAAAAATTATGTTACAATACTATTGTTGTTTGATTGTTGAGTATAAATAACTATGAAAAAGATAATTGTTGCAATATCATGCATAATTACCGGTACTTGCGCAGCAGTGGATAATATGGCAGTAATGCGTGCAGGTTTTGATCATTGCGAGGAAGAAGATGTGGAGCGTGAAGTATGGGAGATATTCAATGAATTTTGGAATAAGATGTGCAAAGGTGATCTGGAGTCTTTTAACCTGGATGAGTATAAAAGGAAGTTTATTGCAGATAATATGGAAGCAGTTAATGAAATTTGTTCTCTGAATGACCATTGTGTTGAAAGGAATTACAGCAAAATGTACGATGACATTAGGCGTATAATGAGCATATGTAGGAGACTTGTTTGTGAGGCAGAAAAGGTTGAAGAATTCTTTACTGGAGATTTTGCAAGACGGTTTAGTCATGATATGGAGTGTGGACGATGTTACAGAATTGATCAGGTTGCAGAGAGAAGAAAGATCTACATTAACAATGGTCGTAAAGAACTACAAGAGCTTAAAAATGAGTATGTGAATGTTTTACGGAATGGAGTGAATGATGAACAGAAAATAAACGAATTGTTGACAGAAGCAGAGCGTGCGATGTATAGAGTTGGCAGTGATATTGAATATTTTGATGAATATGGTAATAGAGGAACATCGCATAATTGTAGCGAGGAGAACATGGAAATGTTTAGAAAGTGTTTAAATAGTATGTTGTATTGTGATGTGTTGTTAATACGCAGTATAATTGAACATTTAACCATAATGTTGTCTGATGTAAATAATATTGAGATGTCTGTAGAAAGACAAAATGGTGAGGATGCAAATGTAAATGAAGAAAATGTAAGACAAATTGGTGATTCTGAAATAGAGGAGGCAGGCGGAAATGATGTTGAGAGTAGCGAGAGTGAAGAAGAGAAGAATGAAACATGGGTTGATTTGTTTTTTGAGAATGGGAATTTTATGCATTTCAAAAATTATGATTCTATTAGTGTTATGAGCGCTCTAGATGCTGATGTTACTCTTGGAGAGTTATTGAGATATTATAGCCGTAGAGGGAATAACGAATAATTGGTGATTTTATTTATTTTAACACTAATCAGTAGTGATAATATTGAATATATTACTGCTGTTTGATTTGGTATAGATGTGTTTATTAAAATTATATTGTAATTATTATAAAGAAGATAATTGTTGCAATACCTTGCATAATTACCAGTGCTAATGTTGGTATATATTTTTGCTTAACAGCATGATTAGGCGTTTATCTTTTGTGTTAAGTGGTGAAAGTGGGAGCGTGTAACAGGATATACAAACTACCAATCAGCACGCAGAACAACAATCCTATACGCATAGAGCAAGTAACATGATTTTGGATGTATAATAGCTGAATTGTTAGGTATTCATATAGTAATAATCATAAAAAATATGGATATCAAAAGTAAATGTGTGAATAGATGGTATAAACAATTGCTGCATTTTTGTGGTGCCTAAATGTGTGATAGCATGTATGTATTATGGTTTTTATAGTTAGTTCTTGATGGTATGCTAGAAATTTTGCGCAAGCTTATAGCTTGCAGAAGTATTTCCCCGTGTGATGGTGGTGCGATAGATTATTGTGCAGAATTTTTGCAGGAGCTAGGTTTTACATGCCACGTTATGCAATTTGGAGAAATTAAAAATCTATACGCAAAGTATGGTGAATGTGACCGTTGCTTGTGTTTTGCCGGCCATGTTGATGTTGTTCCGCCGTTTTCTGGATGGGATAGTGACCCATTTGAACTTGTTGTATCTGGAGATCGTGTTATAGGACGTGGAACAAATGACATGAAAGGTCCTCTTGCTGCTGCTTTAAAAGCAATTTCTGATACAAATTTACATGACAAAGCAATATCTGTTATGTTAACAAGTGATGAGGAGATAATGGGCGATTATGGCACAAACGCAATTGTTGATTTTTTGTTGGACAAGAAAGAAAAGATAACAGGATGCGTTTTGTGTGAAAGCTGCGCTAAAGAAGCAGCTGGTGAGTATGTTAAAATTGGTTGCAAGGGGAGTTTGAGCGTTGATGTTAATAGTGTTGGGTCGCAGTGTCATGTTGCAATAGCTCGTTATTCTGGCAATTGTGTAAATAATTTAATTTGTTTTTTAAACAAACTATTGCCAAATTTAGATGATGGTAATTCAAATTTTGAGCCATCATCTGCACAGGTTACATATCTAAATACGCCTGAAATTAAATCTAGAAATGTTGTGCCAAATCGTGCTACAGCATTGTTAAATATACGATTCAATGATACGTGGACATTTGATAGTATAGAAAACTATATAATTGAAATTGCCAAGCAAACTCATGGTATTGATATAAAATTTTTGCGCGGTCAGGAAGCATTTATTTGTAGTACAGATGAGTGGACTAATTTTTTAAAACGTAGTATTACTAAAGCTATTAACAAGGCGCCAGAATGTGGAATTTATGGCGGAAATTCTGATGCGGTTTTTATAAGAAAATTATGCCCAGTTGCAGAAATAGGTGCACCTATACATAATGCGCATATGTCAAATGAATACATCACATTAAGTGATTTAAATAAGCTTTATAACATATATAGACAAATCATAGATGATTTTTTTGCAGTATAATATATAAAAAGCATTTATCTTGTCAAAACCAATACTCCATTATCTGTAACAGCTATCGTGTGTTCAAATTGTGCTGATAACGATTTATCAACCGTTACAGCTGTCCATTTATCTTTTAAAACTTTAGTCTTATGAGATCCAGCATTTACCATGGGTTCTATTGTAAAGAACATACCAGGTTTTATTTTTTCTCCCGTGTCTTTAATCCCATAATGCAAAACCATTGGATCCTCATGAAAATGACGCCCTATTCCGTGGCCACAATAATCCCGTACAACAGAAAAACCATTAGACTCAACAAATCTCTGAATTGAATATCCAATATCTCCAAATGTACCCCCGATTTTTACAGCTTTTATACCAATATCTAAGGCCTGTTCCGTAACAGCAATAAGGCGATCTGCAAGTTTTGAGCATTCGCCAATTTTATACATGCGGCTTGTATCACCAAACCATCCGTTTAAGTTAACTGTAATATCTATATTGATTATATCTCCATTTAATAATTTATATTTACTAGGAATGCCATGACATACAACATCATTTACTGATGTACAAATTGATTTTGGAAATCCATGATAGTTTAATGGGGCTGGAGTTGCTCCATTCTTAATAATAAAGTCATAGCATAGTTTGTCCAATTCTTCTGTGCTTATGCCTTCTGTGACAAAAGGAGAAATGTAATCTAGGACAGACTTTGCTAGAGAACACGCTTCTTGCATAGGTTTGATGTCATCTGGTTGGTATATTACTATTTTTGACATTTTGCAATACAAACTATTGACTGTTGCATTATAATACAAAACAATCAAATGTAGTTATGACGTTTATGCGTTTTGTAAAAGCAGAAACTAACGGTAATGATTTTATTATTGTAGAAGATGTTACACCAGATTTAGTTGATATTAAAAAAATTTGTAATAGAAAATATGGTATAGGATGCGATCAAATCATTTTTATACAAAAACAAAATGTTTCATTTTTTAACAGTGATGGATCAAGAGCAAATATGTGTGGAAATGGATTGGCAGCACTTGCAAAATATACTTGTAAAGATGAATTTATAGTAAATAATAAAAAATATAAATGTATAATTTATCAAAATGGAGATATTGCTGTTGAAGTAAAAATATTATCTGTAGAAAAAAATAGTAATTATTTTTTAGTTGATGTTGGGAATAAACATATTGTTTTCTTTGATGACAATGATGATTATTTGAATTATACTGATGAATACAATGTGCATTATGCAAAAATTGCTGGTAACACTATCAATATCATTACATATGAAAGAGGAGCTGGTAGAACAAATGCTTGTGGAAGTGGTGCTGTTGCAGTAGCTGCAGCATCAGGGATGCATGATGTCACAATTATTCATGAAGGCGGTATATCAAATGTCAAATTATCAAAAAATATTGCAACATTAATTGTAAGACCAAACATTATATTTTCTGGTGTTACTATGTATTGATTATGTAAAATAATTTTTTATACTAATTTGTTAAAAAAGTAGCAATATGGTGTACAAAATTTTATAAAACGGGTAAAATGAAATAGTAGGGCAAGTGCCTGAATTCATTTTCAGAAAATTTTGGAAGTATGATGAAAAAAGAAAATTATGCAAGACAGCAGCCTAAAAATCGCATGTATTATCAAAATTTACATGAGAAATTTTTGACAAATGCAAGAGATTGCATGGCTTCTGGTGATAGCATTCAAGCGGAGTATTGTTTACAACGTGCAGAGCATTTTTTGCGCGTAATGAAGGAAAAATTTCCAGCTCCTCCACCACAAATTATGCAAGTACAGAGGCATAAAAGTCCCGTGATGCATGAAAACACAAGCGAGGATGCAGCTGTGACACAAGCTGAACAAGAACAACCAGAAGGTATGAATAAAAAACGCACTAGAAAAACAAAGATAAGCGAGGCATAGGTGGTATTGTGAAGAGCTTGCTAAAAAATAGCAGATATATGGAGATTTTCAAAGAACTCGTTGATGAGTATATTGAAACCGGTAATCCAGTCGGGTCAAAAACTTTATCTGAGCGTATAGAGCATGCTTTATCTCCTGCGACAATTCGTAAGGTAATGGCAGATCTAGAAGATATTGGGATTTTATGTTCTGAGCATACCTCTTCTGGGAGGATGCCAACTTCAAAGGGGTGGAGATATTTTGTAAACAGTTTTGTAGAAATTAGTCAAACAGTGGAGGAGAGTGATGCTCACTTTGTTAACGTTGAATCTTCGGTTACTGGCAAAAATGTCAATGGTATTTTAGAAAATATTTCTGAAACACTATCCAATTTAACAAATTATGCAAGTATTATTGTTACATCAACAGTTAATGACAAAATAATAAAGCATATTGACTTTGTTCTATTATCACAAGGCCGTGGATTGGTAGTTCTAGTTTTTGATGATGGTGTTGTTGAGAATAGACTAATCTCCTTGCCCAATACAATCACTTCTGAGGTTTTAGAAATTGCATCAAAATACCTAAACGACAGATTGTGTGATAAAAGCTTGCCAGAAGTAAAAACTATGCTGGATAAGGAATTTGACATGTGTAAAACTGGCATTGATGACGCTGTAAACGCAGCGATAGCCAGAGGTATGGATGCTTGGGTAAGCGACAATGATTATGGAGAACGTATAATTGTAAAAGGACAATCTAATTTGCTATCAAGTGAAAGTGATATTTCGTGTATTCAATCATTATTGCGAAAATTAGATGAAAAAAATACTATTCGTACACTTTTAAATGAAGTAATTGATGGCAAAGGAATACAAGTGTTTATTGGTTCAGAAAATAAAGCATTTGATATATCAGGCTGCTCAATGATTATTGCTCCTTATAAAGATCATAAAAAGCGTGTTATTGGAGCAATAGGTGTTATAGGACCAGAACGTATGCGCTATAGCCGCGTAATAAATTTAGTAGATTGTACAGCGAGAGTTATAGAAAAGATGATGTTACAAAAGTAGGACGCGCTGCACATTACTGTATCGTTAGATAAAATTTTTGCACATTATTGTATATCATAATAAAATTCACACTGTGGCGTGTATCATAGTGTTTTTATGGAATTGTTTACAGAAGTTTTTAGAATTTTGCATGATACATATAAAGATTTGAGAATACCATTAAATTACGTCAATGATTATACATTTGCTGTTGCAGTATTATTATCTGCACAAACAACTGATGAAGCAGTCAATAAAGCAACTGCTGATTTATTTGAGATAGCAAATACTCCAGAAAAAATGTTGGAATTAGGAGAAAATGAATTAAAAAATTTTATTAAAAGTGTTGGATTATATAATAATAAGGCAAAAAATATTATTGAAATGGCAGAAATACTTGTTGAAAAATTTAATTCCCAATTACCAAGTAGTAGAGAAGATTTAGAATCTTTACCAGGAATTGGAAGAAAATCTGCAAATGTTTTATTAAATAATATTTTTGGTATACCGTGCATACCAGTTGATACTCATGTTAAACGGTTGTCATATAGAATTGGATTAAGTAATAGCCAAAATGTTAAAAAAGTAGAGGATGATTTAAACAAAGGCGTTCCAAAAAAATATGTACCAACTGCCAGTATAGCATTACAAACACATGGGCGGCGCATTTGTATGGCAAAAACTCCAAGATGTGATATATGCCCAATAAAACATATATGTTTAAAGAGATTAGTGTAATAGATTTGCGTTACTATACAAGTTATTGCAAGTACTAGTAATAGATTGTAAAAATTTAAAAATTAGTTTGTCTATTCGTTGCGTTACAGTCCTATGAGAGCATCTTGGTTTTTTCTTCATTTTAATATGCCAATAATTTTCATTTACTAGTTGATACTCAGGTACAATAATATTTCCAGTAGCAAAGAAATTAACACCAGTAATAGCATAAAATTCTTCCATACTAATTTCTTGCTTCTTAGTAAATATCTCTGTAAAAAATTGTTCTATACTTTTTATTATTGTTTCAGTTGTTTTCTGAATAATATCATGTTGCTTTAACCATTCACAAATACACTTCGCTACAAGCTTGATATCCTGCACAAATGTGCCAGTATCACATTTTTGTATGGAGTGCGATATCTCATGCATTATCTGTGCAAAACCTTCATTATCTTGCTCTATAGACCACCCATTATCGCTTTTCTCATCAAAACAATAGTACTCTTGCTCTTCACCTTGTATAGTAATTATACATCGATATGCTTTGCTACCTTTCCAGTTTTCGTTTTCTTTTTTATCATCAATATAGAGTATCTTTCTCTTTAATCTTTGTTCTTCAAATTCATGCATCATTAATGCTTGTAGTATATTATATATTAAAGTAATGCATTTTTTATGTGTACTTATACTTTCATTCTTATTTTTTAACATACGTATCAGCTCTGTAAATGGTAGTGTAAAATTCGCTTTGCTTCTTATAAGAACTACGTCTTTATGTTCCCAATATTCTTGTATAATAAATAAAATATTATCATCCAATTTATTAACAATATTTGTAATCGTTCTTGTATGTTTTTGTGCTTTTTTATTTTGTATTATGCTGTTTATCGAACCTAATAGTTCATTAATATTATCAGTAGACTGTATGATTTTATCAGCAACAACAGCAACATGGTACAAATCGTGCACCATCTGTGCAACTACATCTTGTTTGGAGTAATTTAGTAACTTTTTGTACCAATAGTTCTTATTGTACATTTCTTTTTTACATATTTCTACTTTGTCCGGTTTATTATCTGTCCATGATACATTTGGATACTTCATACTAATGTTTGATAACTCTTTCAGCTCATTCTCCAAATCATGTATACACATTGTATTATTTATTCTATACAATGGCACACCACACCATTGTCTTACTTCTTTAAACAAATAATATTTTCCTACTTGCCAGTACCAGCCACATTCTTTACGCATTTGTTCAAATTTTTCTTTTATATTTGCTTTAGATAAAAAATAACAACCATATCTAGTATATCCAATTCTTTCAAAGATGTTATCATTGTGTATTTGCCATATACTTTCGCTTAAATCACGTGTACATTTATCAATCGAGTATCCAATGTTTGAATTACAATATAAGTTAATTGTAGATGCTCTAACAATTTTTAATAACCTTGAATTTACAAAATATATTGCATGTAATGTGTTATTATTTTGTCTAAAATTTGTAAAAGCATTTTTTATTTCTTTATTCAAAGTAATATTACTTAGCAAATTCCTTATCAAGAATGTATTGCCTGTTTTACCATTGTGAAAGATGTCAGAAATTGCTTTATCTTCAATTTTTAAGTTGCGATATATTTTTTTCATTAATCTGAATATTGAATGTAAAACAAATGCAATTTGTTGTATATAAAATAATAATGAATAACAATCTAATTAACTTATACATAATCACTCCAAAAAATGGTTTACGTTGCTAATGTACAACAAAAACATGCATTTTATTTATATTATATGATCCCAAGTCTAGTTTCTATAATATTTATAAATGCTGAGAGTATAGAGAGGTTTGCATTACGCAGATTTACATCTTTATCCATTATCATAGTTTTCTCACATGCATCCAAAACAAGGTTAGATAGAATTGCAATTTGCTTAAAGTACTCTTCAATTGTTGCATTATTAGACATATTTAAAAGAAAATCACGTACGTCATTCATTTGTTGTGTATTTATGGAATGTATATCTAAGATGTCATAATCTGGTGCACTTTGTAGTAATCCATTAACACGTTTGCATGCCTGTTTTATTGTTTCATATTCTGGGAATTTAGATAATTTTTCTAGAATTTTGGCATTTTTAATAATTTCTTGAAGATCTATTTCTTTATTTTGGTATGTTTTGACCGCAGCATCGACGCATTCATAAGAAATCAATAATTTTTCACATGCAAATACTTTGAATCTTTCTATAATGAAGCCAATTATTTCTTCTGTTGCGTCATGTTTTATTACAATACCTTGTTCAATATATGAATTGACAAGTGTTTGGATATAATATCTTAATGTCTCATTTCCTAATACATTAAAATTACTGCAAATGAGTTTTATTGTACTAAATGCTGATCTGCGTAATGCAAATGGATCCTTAGAACCAGTAGGTAAAATGCCTATACCTATAAATCCAACCAATGTATCTAGCTTGTCAAAAAACGACACTCTTGCAGCTGTTTCTGTAAGTGGTAGTTTATCATTTGCGTTGCATGGCATGTAGTGGTCTCGTATTGCGTCGTAAACTTTTTTATCCTCATCTTGATGTTTAGCATATATTGCGCCAACAATGCCTTGTAATTCTGGAAACTCCCCAACCATTTGTGTTAATAGGTCAGCTTTACACAGAGAAATTGCCCTATTTTCTTCTTTTGTTTCTGCGAGGCTAAGCATCCTGTCCACCTTTTGTGCAACGGTACCTAATTTTTCATGAAATACTAAATTAGAAAGTCTTTGTGCAAAAGCATCGAGCGAAATGTCAGTATCTTCTTTAAAGAAAAACTCTGCATCACTAAGCCGTGCTGTAAGTACACGATTTAAGCCATCAGCTATTGTTTGATTTATTGGTACATTTAATACAGCGCCAAAGAATGGAGCAATACTTGAATCTTGATATACAAGTGTAAAGTATTTTTGACAGACTTTCATTGATGTAGAGAGAACCTCTTTTGGAAGATGCATAAAACGCTCATCAATTGATCCTATATGAAAAAATGGCCACTCTACAAGCCCAGCATTCTCATGCAACAAATCATCGTCAAGCTGTATAGCAACTCCTATCTTGGATGTGATTTTAGCCATTTCTGTGTCAATAAATTTTACCTTTTTCTCGTAATCCAACATTACATAGTTCTCCTCCAATTTTGTTTGATAGTCTTCAAAGTCTTTTACTTTGATTGGATGATTGGATAAAAACCTATGTCCATATGTTATATTGGATGTATTAATATCAACAGATTTTATATATACATTAATTATTTCATCATTATAAGTACATAATATTGATCTTATTGGTCGAATCCAGAATGCACTAAGCTCTTTCTTTGCTGGTAAATACCAATGCATTGTTTTTGGCCATGGAAACTGTTCTATAAAATTAGAAATTAAATCTGCAAAAAGAGATTTGACATCTATACCACATGTAGTAATCTGTAAAAAATAATATCCATCTCTTTCTATTAATTCATTTTCTTGTTTATTATTTGATCTTAAAAAACCTGCTATTGCATTTTGATTGGCTCCAATTTTAGGCCCACGCTTTTCCTCATGTAAATCGCGCGTTTGTTGTTGTAAATTGTCAATTCTGATAGCTATTCTTCTTGGCGATATATATGCTTTTACAATATCAAATACCATGCCGTATTCATTTAACAGCTTTTTCATCAATATTCCTGCATCTTGTAAAGCTTTTTTCTGCAGTTTTGCAGGAATTTCTTCACTAAATATTTCTATTAATAATTCGTTTAACATTTGTACCTCATTATTGTGTGTTACACCAGGCGTGGCAACACTCTTTTGCCAAAGCCCTAACTCTGGCTATATATCCAGCCCTCTCAGTTACGCTGATTACGCCTCTTGCATCAAGAAGGTTAAAACAGTGATTTGCTTTAACGCATTGCTCATAAGCAGGCATGATAAGGTTGTATGATATTAGTCTTTTACATTCATCTTCATAATCGTCAAAGTGTTGCAACAATTTATCGACGTCAGCATAGTCAAAATTATAAGACGAAAATTCTCTTTCAAATCTTTTTAATATATCTCCATATGTTAATTTTTTATCATCTTCACGTCCATTCCAATTTATATCAAAATGATTATTGATATTCTGTATAAAAGTAGTAATTCTCTCCAGGCCATACGTAATTTCAACTGGAGGGACTGTACACGTCATCCCACCAACTTGCTGAAAGTATGTAAACTGTGTAATCTCCATGCCATCACACCAAATTTCCCACCCAATACCAGCTGCTCCTAATGAAGGATTCTCCCAGTCATCTTCTACAAACCTAAGATCGTGTGCACCAATATCAAATCCAGCACGCTCAATGCTCTGCAAATATAGATTTTGTGGATCAAACGGAGCTGGCTTTAAAATAACTTGAAATTGATAGTAATACTGGGTCCTATTTGGGTTTTCTGCATATCTTCCATCTTTAGGACGTCTGCAAGGTTGCACAAAAGCTACATTCCAATAATCATCGCCAAGAGCCTTTAATGTGGTTGCATAATGGGATGTACCAGCGCCTACCTCTGTATCATACGGTTGCATAATGACACATCCAAACTCAGCCCAGAACTTTTGCAAATCAAAAATTATATCTTGAAAAGATTTCAATCTTGTATCAAAAACAGCAATCAACACGATTTTACTATTTTTATAAAAAGTTTGCACTATCTTGTTATTTCTATTAAAGCGTAAAATTATATTAAGTTTATCTAAAGAATAAGCAATGTATTATTAGCACATTAAAAATTATAATGCTGAACATTATAATTATAACAATTTCCTTGTACATTTTTCAGACGTGCTATACAATTAAAAAATAAGCTGGAGTAGCTCAGCTGGTAGAGCAACTGATTCGTAATCAGTAGGTCGGTGGTTCAAATCCTCTCTCCAGCACCATTTTTGGGAAAAGAACATGAATTTAACATTTATGCGTGATAGTAACAAGATTTTTGATGGTAGGGTTGACGCTGTGATACTTAATTCAAGTTGTGGTCAGGTTGAGCTATTGGACGGCCATATTCCAGCAATTTTTATGGTACATAAGTGTTTGGAATTAAAGGCCGGTGGCAAGTCAATGTCGTATGAGTTTGAAAGTGGTTTTGCTTATACAAATGGCGAAGTTTGTTTTGTTGTGGTTGATTGCTAAGTACCAATACTATAAAAAGTTGATGCAATATTAAAACAAAATTGGAGCAAATGCTGTTGCGCTGATAATTGTGAAAATAAGAGTAGCAATTGCTATTTTTTGTGTAGTTTTTGTTTCCAGGTCATGTTTTACATATCCTGAGTGGATAATTTGTATCTTCTTTATTGTGTTTGTATATAAATAAAAGAAATATGTTGTATATATAACAATTGCGAAAATACTAATACAAACAATAATATAAGAAATATTTAATAATTCTTTTATAGCAATAATATCAGTGCAAAATCCCCATGTAAAAGGTGCTCCAATTGCAATAAATATAGCAAGAATAACAAACGTCTTGTCTTTTACTGAATACAACATTGCATTCTTGAGTGAGGTAATACTTCTTCCTTTACAAACACCCTGTAAGATGTCAACTACGAAAAACAACATACACATTAGTGCACTATGGTATAAGACACAGTATATATAAGAGTTGACAGAGTATAAAACAATCATAAAATACATATTCATGTGTATAATTGAAACATTAGCAAATATTTTTTTTAGATCTGTTTCAAAAATAATAGATGAACATGCTATAGAAATAGTAATTGAGCATAAAATTGATATTAATGTTTTATATTCATATAATTCAAAATCAAATAGTGGCAATAAAATTTTTAATATTAGTAGTGAACTGAATTTCAAAACAATAGAAGCTAGTAGAATTGAACACTCTGTTGGTGCGTCCGTATGTACTTTAGGCAACCAGAAGTGTATGGGGAATAATGGGATTTTAACTGCAATTCCAGCTAACAGTACTACAAAACACCATGTTTCCATTATGCCTTTAAAATTACTAATTTCTTGTAAATTTGCTGTATGAGTTTTTAAGTATATTGCAATACATGCAACTATAGCAAGGGTTGCACTAAGTGCACTATATACCACAAACTGGTAAAGCATTTCTCTATTCTGTGCTTGCCATAATGCGCAAATCATAATAATTAATGGAATAATAGATCCTTCAATAAAAAATATAAGTAGAAACAAATTTTGAGAAATAGCTGCGCCAATTGCCATTGCTTCAAATAATAACAACGATGCACCAAATGTTTTTGGTTTTGTAATCGGTTTATGTAAAGACCATAGCATTATTAAAAAACAAATAAAACTTATTATTAGCACAAACCATATTGATACTTTGTCAAAAGCAATATTGTAATAAAACATACTTGCAAATGGACTTACATATTGTTCTTGAAAAAATACATCATCACTGCAAAAGTTTATGCATTGATATAGTACAAAGCATGCAAAAATTAAAGTAAAACAAGTACTGGATAACGTGACATTTTTAATATTTTGTGTATTAGTTGCAGTTAAGACAAATAAAAGTCCAACTATTGGGATAACAAGACTGCATGTAACAAAGTATGGTATATACATCACATCAGCACCACAATTGCATAAATGATAGTAGCAAGAAACAGTATCATAATTTTCAGTTGTAATGTAATATCGCTGCAATGCACGTTTGCGATCTTGTTACCAATGTTTGAGATAAAGTCAAAACAAGTATTGCATACGGTATTATAAAGCCAGTTATTAATATTAAATATGTATTTTAAAATTTGTAAAAATATATGCTGAATAAAGTTATGAACAATATTAACATCAAAACTTATATCTTTGATATATTTGTTTGCAATATTAAATATGTTGTAAGCGATAATGATTTGTATACTTTCAAATATTGTTGCTTTGATATAATCCATAGCGTCATAAGTAGTTGCTATATCTCTCCAATATGTGGCATCAGTATTAAATTGATATGCAGTCCAAGCACTAAAGCTTAAAATACAAGCAATAAACATAAATATAAAAAATAATGTTGTATATTGTTTTGGTGGTGATTCCAATTTTTGTTCATTATTTTGCAATTTATACATAACCCGCATAAAGCATATAATGAGGAATATACTTACTAGAACAGAGTTTAAACAGACAAAATAATGTCTTTCTTCAATTAATACATCAAAGAGTGGAACTTTTCCAAAAAAACTGACAAATGGTAACCCAATGGATGACAGAAAGGCGACAAAAACAGCATCCATGATTTTGGGCATACTTTTTGTGCTTAATACCAGGATTGACGTTTCTCCTTTATAGCATAGTACAATATACGAAATAGCAATAAATAGTGCAGATTTAAAGAATGCATGGCATATAAAATATAAGGATGCAACAACATTGTGACAATATCCACATACAATTAAGATAAGCCCCATAGAAGCAATAGTTGAGTATGCCATAATCTTTTTAATATCAGTTTCAAAAATAGCAAATAAACAAGCAATTGTTGCAGAAATAGAGCATATTGCAATCAATATGGTTTGCAATATTTGGTAATCTCCAAATAAAAATCCAAATTTGGATAAAATAACAAAACCAACACCAACAATTGTTGATGAATGTATTAACACAGATGCAAAAATATTTGCACGACAAGCGCTAATCAACCATGTTACAAACGGAAATTGAGCTGATTTTATTATGCACGCAGTTAAAATTAAGACGCCAGCTCGTAGTGGTACGCAGCCTACAGTGTCACTGACTATTGTACTACCAGTTACATTATAGATTATACAAATTCCACATAAAAACAATATACTGGCAATCTTGTTAAAAATAAATGTAATAGTTGAGTCAGTTTCTATTTTTTCATTATGTTTGCCATAAGATACAAGTATAGCAGAAATTAAGCTTAGTATTTCGATACAAGCATATAAGACAAAAATGTTATTGCACAATATAATACATTGCATAATGCAAACAAATATATTAAACAAAATCTGTGTTTTTACATCATCTTCATGCAGTTTTAAAAATGTATATTGCACAATTGTTAATATAGCATGTATTGTTATACATAATAAAAGTTCATATATAGATGATATTTTGAAAATAATATTGAAAATAGAGAAATATGCACTATCTGCTCTTTCACAATAGCAGACAAACAATATTATAAGTGAAGCAAAAGATATACATGGTGATATAACAAATGTAAAAAAGCGATATCTGTTTGCAACAAAAAGTGGTGCTATTAGCATAATAAATGATGTTATTAATAATGCACTATTCATTTAAAAATCCATTATCATTATGTAGATTTGTGTAAACAGAAAAAATTAAGATAATAGAAATAAAATTAACAATCATAACAGTTACTAGTAGAATAGAGACGCTCATATGCAAATCAGACTTACAAAAATTAACTAATCCAGCAATTACCATAACTTCAATACATATCAATGTTCTAATAATATTATATTTATAAATACATAGGGCAAATAATCCACATATAAGAACTGATGTTGTTAAAAACATCACAGTTGCACAATAACAAACTATTAATGATATTGTACACAAATTTTCATACTGGTTTCACAATTTTATCTCAAATAATAAATATATATTCTATTTATTTGATATATTTATATAAAACTTATTTTGCATATTTTTTAAAAATATATACAATGAAAAGTGACTATGTATTCAATAGCAATTATGAAAATAGCAACATGGAATATTAACTCGGTTCGTGCACGTATTGATCAGTTATTGCATTGGCTTGTTGATAGTAGTGTGGATATTGCATTGCTGCAAGAAATAAAATGTATAAATGAAGTTTTCCCAACAGAAATGTTAAATGATACTGGTTATAACTCTGCTATATGCGGACAAAAATCATATAATGGTGTTGCAATATTATCAAAATACATTATAGATGACATTATTACATGGCAGGATATTACAGACGATAGCCAAGCAAGATATATAGAAGTATTTACAGGAGGAATAAATGTTGCATCCGTGTATGTGCCAAATGGCGTCGCACCAGATACACAACAGTATGAATATAAATTACATTTTTTTGATGTTCTATTAAAACATATTTCTAATAAAAGCAATTTTGTTATTGGTGGTGATTTCAATGTTACAGTTGATGATAATGATGTATATAACCCAGCAGCGTGGCGTGGCAAAATCTGTTGTACAGACAAAGAGAGAGAAAAAATGAAAAATCTATTTGATAGCGGTTTATCTGATATTACACGTATATTACATAAAGAAGAAAAAATATATACATGGTGGAATTATATGGCAGGATGCTTTAACAAAGATTATGGATTGAGACTTGATTACATGCTAACAACAAAGGATTTGGCAGTGTCAAGCGCGATAGTAAATAAACAAGTGCGTGGCAATCAAAGACCTTCTGACCATGCGCCTGTAGAAATTATTCTATAATTATTGCAAAATTGATTTAAATAAAAATTTGATATTGCGTAAGTAAATATTTGACATTATAAAAAAATATATTATAATACTATTGCTGTTTAATTGTTTTTAAGGAGAATGATGATGAAAAAGATTATTGTTGCGGTATCATGCATGGTTGCTGCTGTTTGTGCATCTGAGAATAATGAACATTATATAAATGCAGTTGATGGTCTTTGGAATGGGGTAAAGAGTAGTTGTGATTTGGCTGATTTTGATAAAGATAAATATGTGATGGCGTTTGCTGAAGGATGTGACGAGGCTATGGAGAAGGTAAATGAAATTATGAAGAATATGTGTAGTAATGATAAAGATAAGGGGAATTGCGTGGGGATAATTGACTGGTTACATGATTGTTTACAAATTGTTGATAATGCAGAACGTGAGGAGGATTTTTTTGGAGAAGATTATGGTGTATGGATGCACGGCCGCTGTGTGTTAGGGATATCACATGATATTGAAAGTGAGATTGAGGAGCGCATAAGTTATGTGCTTGAGAATAGAGAGAATATAGAAAAGTGTGAAGCAGGATATATAGATGTTGTGAAAAATTATGATAAGAGGAAAGTTGGTGAATTACTAGGTGAAGTGAAAAATTGTATGTGTAGGTGCTGTGGTAGTGTTGATTTCTTTGGTCAACATTATACAACTACATCGTATCATGGGTGTTATGGTGAAGAAAATAAGCGTGTATTAAAAGCGTGGTTGGATAGCATATTGCACTATGACGTATTACTGTTGCGTGGCATGATCAAACATCTTGAAAAGTTGAGTGCAGCTAATGTAGGAAACAGTGAGCAAGTTGGTCAAGGTAATGTTCAAGATTGCATGGAATGTGTGGACTCAACAGAAAGTGGACAAATAAGGAATGCCGAAATGTTGCGTAGAGGAGAAGAGAAAAGTAGTGAAAGTGAAGAATATACATCAGAGGATGGGTGTGAAGTGTGCTTGATGATTGGGGTGGAGTAATAGACGAGTGATTGTGAGTTTGCGAATATTGCAGCGTATGTACATTAGAGCAGTGTGAATTTTGTGAGAACTATTATGTAGCTTGCTTTTTAGTTCCTAATACTGTGTAATAAGAACAGAGTTTGCTTGCTCATTTTTTTTATTTTATTTTTCTAATATATTTTTAATTTCATGTAATAGTTTATTTGAAGCAGCTGCAATGATGTTGAATGTGCCATCTGTATTTTGCTCTTGCGTTACAAAACCTCCTGATTCTTGGATTAGTAGTACACCTTGCACAACGTCCCATAGGCTTACATTATTACAGACTACAACATCGTACTTTCCTGCTGCAAGGTATGCTAAATCCAGAGTAACAGTGCCCATGCGTCTTATTATGGCCAATTTGCTTAAATTTTCACTTAATTTATTATTGCAGTGTATAGCCACCATTGCATCACTTAGATCATCTCGAGCGGATACGCGTAGCCTTGTTCTATTTACAAATGCCCCATTTCCGCGTTCTGCCATAAAATACTCTCCACGGACTGGGTCCAAGACCAATGCTGCCTCAATGCGATCACGTACTTTGGCAGCAATGCTTATACTGAAGTATGGTATTCCCCTCATAAAATTGTTTGTGCCATCAATTGGGTCTATTATCCATGTTAGCTCTGACTTCTCATTTTTTTTCTCTCCAGATTCTTCACATATTATAGAACTGTTTGGGTAGTAATGTAGTAGCGTGTTTACAATTTGCTTTTCTGCCATAATATCTGCGCTAGTAACAAAGTTGTGTAGTCCTTTTTTAGAAACTTGCAATTTTTCAACTTCGCAAAAATCTCGCATTACACCAAATGCGGCCTTGTTTGCTGCTTTTTTCATTATGTTTATATATGCCAAGGCCATATCTATTGTTAACAACTAATCAATCATCCTACAATAATACAATATAATTTGTCATATAAGTAGAAAAATATTGCATTACTAGATATTATGCAGTAGGCTTAAAAAACGCTCTTACAAAAATATAAAAACATAAAGTTAGATATTTGTGTGTAATGCAGTAGAATTGTAATGAAAATATATATAATTCATATAAGGTGTACAACTACTGCGTTCTAGATATGGAACAAACATCACACCGTCGACTCTTCACGCATCACGAGCAAAGCATTGGCGGGCGCAGGAGGATTTGAACCCCCGACCCACTGATTAAGAGTCAGTTGCTCTACCAACTGAGCTATGCGCCCTGGCGTCTCCTACGGGAGTCGAACCCGTGTTGCAGCCGTGAGAGGGCTGTGTCCTAGGCCTCTAGACGAAGGAGACACAAGAACATTCTACACATAAAATTACCACTTTGCAAGAAAAAAACTGTGTGAGCGTGTTGTTGTCAGCCTTGCCAATTAATGTTATAATACTGCCTGTATAATACTAATAAACATTGATTGATGAAGATGAGAAGGTTTTTTTGTAGTATAATGCTATTTGTTAGTTTTCTTTCTACATGTAGTGCAGAGACTAGCGATTGTAAAAATGCAATTGGTATATGTGCAAGATGTAACGGCTATCTATTTGAAGTTGTTGATTCTGATAATGTTGTTTTGAGCGGTGTGCAAAGATACGGATGCAAATTGGTTGATCGTGCTGTAAATGACAGTAAGATTGATAAAGCCTTAGGAGAGGATGTCAAAAAAGCAGGGATAGCGATGATACAAGGGTTGCGTAAAAATAAAATCAGTGAAAAAGATGTATTACAATGCTTAGTTGGTGTTAGTGGCGATAGTGGAGTGCTGTCTGACTTTTATGCATACGTGCGTAACGATGAAAATATAAAGAAATTTATGAATGCGTGTAGAGAGGAGCAAAAAACTCTAAGTATGAGTTATAAAAGAAAAAATAAAATTCCAATGAATTTTGATATTGTATTGACATATGATCGTGTTTTATTTTGTAGAGATAGATTAGGCCTGGATTTAACATGTGAAATTGGTACTGGCATAACAAAATGCAAAATAAATGAATTTAGGTTGCAAAGTTGCATAAATGGTGGAGTTGGTTTACGTGTGTATTGGCGTGGTGATGTAGAGTACGGATTATCTGTTGGCTTACAGTTTGATGTTTTTAGGTTAAAGTTTGGAAGATATGAGAAATATTTGGACTTGATTAAGGACTTTGGAGTTTTTGGAAAAGTAAAAAGGACAAATACTTGTGTTAGTTTAGTAATATGTCCAGATGTTAGTATTGTATGGAATAATAAGTTGAGAGTTGGTTTGTTTATGGGGCTAAAACGTGGGTTACGGCGCAATGTAGTTAAATGGGAGACGATGAAATTGAGGACAGACAAAAGGCTGGGAGGTATGATAGGTATAAAAATGCAGTATTTGTTTTGATTATGGTATAAAAACTGCGTGAATTATAAATTAAAGTGTGATATATATTCTCATACAGAATGGGGTATAATTTATTGGAACAGCAAATTTGTAGCATTTTTAGTATATGAGTCCTGAAGCAAATAACAGCATTTTCCTTACTGATCAAAAAAATGCTTCTGCACAAATTGCGTTGTCTGGACTTGAAGGTGCAGTTTTGGTACGTGCTGTTATACATGAAAGAATTTCTCAAATGTTTAATATTGATGCTGTTGTTCAAACAAAAACTCCACCTGATATTACTGCTTTTATTGGACAACCTGCTTGTATTACTATTATAAATCCAGATGATAAGGAAAGATATTTTTCTGGGATTGTTGCTAATGCTACAATAGAAAGCGTACCAACTAATAATCCAAATAATATTTTAGCAAACAATATTATTACTTTATCTATTGTTCCAACATTTTTTAAGACTTCTTTGATGAAAAAGTATCGTATTTTTCAAGAAAAATCTTGTATGGATATTATTCAAGAAGTTTTAAAAGAAAATGGAATTACTAATAATGAGGTAAAACTTAGTATAACAACTAAGATTAACTGTTGTGTTCAGTATGGAGAAACTGATTATGAGTTTATCAGTAGGCTTGTAAGCGCTGTTGGCGGAATATTTTATTTTAAACATGAAAAGAATAAAGATACTTTATGTATTACTGATGCAAGTAATTCTGGAGTAAAATTGCCTGATAAGTTAATTGTTAGACAGGGAGGGCACAGTAATTTTGCTAAACCTACAGATATTTATAATCTTACGAGTAAAACGTGTTATGGAATTAAAAAGGTTAATGTACATTCTTATAGTGATGAAAAAAAACAAACAGTAACTGCAAATGCTGAAAATGGTACAAAAAATAGTATTGGAGAATTTGAGCTGTACTCAGAGGATTTTATTGATGCAGCTACTGGAAATAAATTAGCACAAAATGTTGCTGATGGTATAAATAGTGAGCAAAATACAATTAGTGGTGATAGTGCTTATATTAATATGAGTACAGGGTCTATTTTTAGTATTACTGAATCTACTATACAGTCACAGAATACAGATTATCTTTTGGTTGAATGTACACATATAATTAATGAGATAGCAGATAGTGAAAAACCATTTTATACAAATAAATTTATTGGAATTCCAAGTTCTGTAAAATATAAACCAGCTGTTGTGACTAGTAGAAAAAAAATTGGCCCACAAACTGCAATAGTTACCGGACCATCTGGAGAAGAAATTTATTGTGATGATGATGGAAGAATAAAAGTTAAGTTTATATGGGATAGTAGATCAAAAGAGGATGAAAAGAGTTCGTATTGGGTGCGTGTTGCACATTTTTTAGCAAATAAAAGTTATGGATCATATTATATTCCGCGTATTGGTAGTGAAGTATGTGTGTTATTTTTAAACCAAGATGCAGATATACATGCTGCAGACATACCAATTGTAGTTTCTAGCTTGTACAACGGTGTAAACAAGCCGCACTACCAAAAAACGGATAACACAGTTATGGCATTGTATACAAACTCATCAAAGGGTGGGGGAGGGTACAATGAAATCAGAATCGATGATAAAAAGGATAATGAACTTGTGTATTTACACATGCAAAAAGATTATGAAGAAGTAGTAGAACGTAATATGACAACTACAATTGTAAAAGGTGATGCATCATTTACAAATCAAGAAGGTAATGTTACGTATACTGTTAAAAAAGGTAATGATACTTATTTGAATGAAAAAGGCAATGTAGATGCTACAATGAGCGATGGAAATTATACTTTTACATTAACAAAAGGGAATGTTACTGTAGCAATTCAGAATGGTAATGTAAAAATTGATATAAACGGAGATGTTAATATTGCAATTAAAAAAAATGCAAATGTTAAAATTGATGGCGATTTATCTTTAGAAGCTAAAAATATAAAAATTAAAGCAAATGCTGCCTATTCATTGGATGCAGCGCAAAATATTACGCTTAATGCTAAACAAAATATTCAAGCAACGGCATCTGCTAGCATTTCCGCAAAAGCAACATCTAGCATGAGTTTAGAGGGGAAGAGTATAGATGCAAAAGCTAATACTGGTGTCACAGTTAAAGCAACAACAAGCCTCAGTTTAGAAGGGTTGTCGTTTACACTGAAAAGCAGTACAACCGGTACTGTGCAAGCTGGAGCGCAATTAAAACTGAGCGGTGCTGCTATGGTGCAGGTACAGGGTGCTATGGTAAAACTTGGATAGAAACTAATGTAGCATTTTAGATATTGAAAAATACAATCGTTTTGCAAATAATTTAATGTTGTTAGCAATTTCCTCTACTTTAGACATACGTTTTATGCTATTTGTCTTGCAAAACATATCAATATATTTATTTATTGCTGTATCGGCTAGTTTACAATATTTATCATCAGCTTCTTTTGCATGTTGTAAATGATCTGCAGCTATTAATAGGTAAGACATTGTAATAGCGCGTTTTATTTGTTTAATTTCATAATCTGTTGGTGATCTTCCAAAATACGCTTGTAAGAATATAGTGCTTTGCGTATCAGATAGGTTGTACTCTGCTATTATGCGTCCTATGTCGTCATATTTATCTCCCAAGCCAGCAGTGTGCCAGCATATAAACACTACATCACCATTACATATCCTAATATTTGAGCAAGATAGTGAATTGTGGCAAAAATTACTAGATGTAGCAACAGCGGAGTGATATTTTAACCATTCAGTACTTAAAGTACCAAAATTGACTGGAACATATACAGAATATTTCATACAAATTCTAAATATATTTTTATATCCGTACGCCTTTTGATTGTAACTAAAATCATGTAACTTTCTTAATTTTATGGCAATTTTTTCTAATATTTCATCATTTAAGCGATGCATTTTTACGGATGCTCCAGCATCTTCAACAATGTAACACTTGTAATCATCAGCACATCCCACATATTTTGCTGTAAGTCCTTCTTGATCAAGTTTTTTCACTAGTTTTATCTCATTTTTCTTCCAAAATTTTGCACAATTGCTTATAAAAACTCTTAGATAGTATACTTTGCCATTTGCTCTAATTCTAAACCATCTATTACTTGCTTTATCTCGGTCAAGAAAAGTTATCGCATCATTTTCTACATTTAAAATTTTTGCTATATCATTTCTGTATTCTTCAAGATTTAGTGCATAAACAGCATGTATAAAGAAAGCAAATATAAAAACAGTTCTACCAATCATATTATTCAATTTATTTATAAGGTATTGTATGATTTCCCAAAGCACATATAAAATGCTATCATAAAACTGCATGATATGCAAAATTCCGCATGTATTATGGTTATTCTTGGTATTGATCCTGGTCTTGTAAAAACTGGGTGGGGGATTATTCAATCAAATGGATATGATAATATATCATATATTGCTTGTGGTATAATAAAAACAAATATTAATAATGATTTATATAATAGATTGGGAGAAATTTATCATGCAGTTTGCGATTTAATAAATGTTTATTCTCCAGCAGAAGCAGCTATAGAACGTGTTTTTGTTAATACAAATCCAGAAAGTAGTCAAAAATTAATTATGGCAAGAACATCTTCTATTTTGGCAATTCATAATTCTGGCCTTTCAATACATCAATATTCTGCTAATCAAGTAAAAAAAAATGTTACAGGCAAAGGGCATGCTACCAAAGACCACGTGAAAATGATGTTAGAGAGAATACTTAATATTAACCTTGAAAATACAAAAAGTGATGCAACTGATGCGCTGGCAATCGCTTTATCGCACGTAAATTTATTTAATCTATAAATCAGTGCTTATTGCAGCAGGAAAACCCCACTGCAAGTGAAGTAATTATGGTTATGGAAAACAAAGTTGTGCAGAGAGCAGAAGCTCTCTACGTTATTGGAGTAACTATGAACTTTCCAAAACAAAAACAACAGGTGCAACAATGACCTGTTGCATATAAATTGTACAACATTTTTATGCTAAAGCAAGTGTTTAGGAAAACATTAAACACAAAATTATCCTATTGTAAATTGTGGCATTAATTGTTATATCTTTCTTGATTAACAATATTTGATAATGTATTAATTTTTAATATTATCTTTCATTTGATAAAAAAATCTTAGCAGACACCTGGTTGTAAAATATAACGCTTTCTTATATTTAATAAGAAATTAGTTGTTATATATATAAATTATTTTTATAATAAAAATTTTTAGTAAACGATTAATAGTTCTATCTTTTGTATTTATTATTAATTAAAAGCTATTGCGTTTTGAGTGATGTTTTAGTGTTAATAATATTTTATATTTACACTTAATTAAAACTATTGCGCTTTTAATTACTCATTCTAATGTTAACAATACATCTATTTCTTGATAATGTTGAAATTATTTCTATTTTATAAAATTAGTCATTACGTCTTTGCATTATTTCTTCAAAGCTAATAATATTTGATAATACATCAGCGTTTTTATTTTGGACGCCATCCTTTTTTGATGAAAAATCTGGCACAAGGTCCATATGGAAGTTTTCTGATGGATCTTCAATAGAGATTATGGATGAAAATGGAATATAAAGGTCTTCATCATCATGTTCAAATGATAAGCTTACAGAAAAACCGTAATCGTCAACTTGTAAATTCCAGAATTCATACTGCATTACAATTGTCATATCTGTTTCAAAATCTTCATGCAAAATGTCGGACATTATTACACCAGGGTGCTGTGTTGCAAATTTAATGTATAAATGTTGTTTCTGTACTAAGCCTTGCGTTTCTATAGTTTGCAATATTTGATGTACAACAGAAATTTCTGCTTCATTAATGAGCTTTTTGTAGTTTATTTTCTTCATACTTGCACAACTCTCCAAAAAACGGGGGCATTCTGTTGCTCGGTTGCCCCCAACCCGCTTTTATGTCTGAATTATACCAGACATACAGATCAGATGCTAAATCTATCCTAAGATTAAGCAACCTTTCTGTTACGTTGCGCAACTTTCCTGTTACGTTGCATGCAACGTGTACGCCTTACATTGGCATTTATACAAGTTAGCCCGATAACGACGGAACAATGCCGAGCAAAAGAAATACCTTTACCACGGTATGTCAAACCTATTTCGCCCCCGTATGCAAGTGAAGGCGCCGGGTACCGCCCCCGGGTCCATACAGCTTATTCTGTACTCCGTTTATTGCCGTAGTCAGAACTCCTGACATCCAGATTCTAACATAACAGGCTACTACGTATCAATCGTTTGTGTATTATTTTTGCAACATACCATGTTAAAATTGCTAAATTACGATAAATTTTTGCAACAGTGTGCGGAAATATCATATTATATAAGTATGAGGCGGCCGTGTTGGGCTAATTTTTTAGGAGTTATAATGAATAAGTTTGCATTATTTGCATTGTCAGCGTTTGGAGCTTTTGCTGCCTTTGCTGGAGATGGTGTTGGTGGGGATGAGCAACCAGTTGGAGGTACTGATATAGTGCCAGATAGTGGTGATGGAACTGCTGGTGATACTGTTGTACCTACTAAAAGCGCTGGTGAAGAAGGTGTGAAACAAAAGGGGCAAAGGCAGTGTCAGAAGCAGAAAAATAAAAAAATTGATAAAAAAGCAGCCGCAGACTGGACTGCAAAATTAAATGGAGATATGGGCACAAAGGGCGAAGTTGTAAGCGGTGGAGAAAAGGACGCAACAGTAGCGCAATAGTATCTCTAATCTGTTTTGCTTGATACCTAGTAGTTGTTTGATGAGCTGAGTTGGCCACATGCTGCCATGATGTCTATGCCGTGCTTGCTTCTGATTGGTGCGTCGATTCCGTTTTGCTTTAGTATTGTTGCAAAGTGTTTTACTCTGCTTATTGGTGATTCTGTAAAGCATGCTCCTTGCCATGTGTTGAATCTGATTATGTTTGCCTTTGCGTTTAATTTTTTGCAGATTTTTGCTAATTCTATTGCACATTCATCAGTATCATTTACGTTATTTAACATAATATATTCAAATGTAATGCGTAAAAATGAATGATATTTATTGTATTTTTGACATACATCAAATAATTTTTCAAGATTATATAATTTGTTAATTGGCATAATTTTTTCTCTAATTTGATCATTTGGGGCATGTAAAGAGATGGCTAGTTTTACATTTAATTTATCAACAATTTTTTCTAAAACTGGGACAATTCCAGATGTGGAGAGTGTAATTTTACGCCGTGATATACCAAATAAATCTTCATCAGTAAATATATTAATAGCTTGCAAGACATTATCAATATTAAATAATGGCTCTCCCATCCCCATGAAAACTATGTTAGATATTGCTGAATTTGTAATTTTTTTCATAGCTACGTATTGAGCAACAATTTCATTTGTAGTTAAATTGCGTACAAAACCATTGAATCCAGTATTACAAAATTTACAACCAACTGTGCATCCAACCTGTGATGAAATACAAATTGTATTATGTGTTTTACTTGGTATTAATACTGTTTCAATTGTATTTTTATCTTCTAATTGCAGTAAAACTTTTGTTGTGCCATCAATTGATTTTAAAATATTGACTACTGATGGTGTGCAAATTTCTATATTTTTTTGAAAAATATCCTGCAATTTTAATCCAATATTTGGCATTTCAGAAAAAGATGTTTTTCCATATTTACATACCCAATTCCAGATTTGTTTTGCTCTGAATAAAGGTATTTTATTGTCCAGCATATATTGTTGTAATGCAGATTTATCAAACACACTAATCATTGCTTTATTGCATAACTTTAAAGCATAATTCTACCATAACTTGGATAATATAGTGCTTTCTATTAAAAAATGGGGTATGCTGTAGAATGAGCAAAATATGGTTATTTTTGATGAAAAACAATATTATTTTTATGTTACTTTTGCTCACTGCTTGTTCATCCACAAATAAGGATGATCCACTAGAGCCATTTAATAGAAAGGTATACAAATTTAATGATGTTTTAGACAAGGCAATCTTACGCCCACTTGCAGTAGTGTACGATAAGGCTACTCCAGGATGGACTAAAAACGCTATAAGGAGCTTTAAAAAAACATTATTTACCCCAATAACATTTATAAATTATGTATTGCAAGGAGATTTACAAAATGCTAGCAAATCTTTATTTGGAGCATCATTTAATATTGCATTTGGTTTTTTTGGTATGCATGACACTGCAAAGTTAGTTGGCATAGAATATGAAGAAACATCGTTTGGCAATACGTTAAAAAAGTGGGGCGCTGGACCAGGACCGTTTATAGTTGTACCTATACTTGGACCATCAACTATGAGGGATTTGGCTGGTTCTGTAATAGAATTTCCAATCAGCGATACTCCAGAATTACTGTTATTAAAGTTTAATAAGAAATGTAGAAAGTATATAAGATATAGTGTGTGGTGTATTGATAAAATTGATGGACGCGCAAAATTACTTGCGTTTACAGATAGTGCAGAAAAGCTTGGTGATGCGTATGCATTGGCAAGAAGTGTAATTATGCGAGAAAATTACATAGAAGAAGATCTTGATGATGAATAAAGATTGTGTATTGAATAATAAAATAAAATATTTATAACAATTAATATTTAATGTTATGGATCAAAATATAAATTTTAATGGCTAAAAAAGATTTAATATAATAATTTATATATTGATAAAGACACAATATATAATAGAAAATATAGTAATTATATTTCTTAATTAATATTTGTAAGAAAAATTACTTGTATAAAAAAGCTTTGCACTTTTTGTAAAATAAATTACATTTATTATTATGAATATGATTGTTTTTGTAAAATGTTAAAGGGTCTAGTAGTTGTAGAGTCACCAGCCAAAGCAAAAACCTTGGGCACTTTTTTAGGTAGTGATTATAAAGTAATAGCAAGTTATGGACATGTTAGAGATTTATTGCCAAAAAGTGGTTCTGTAGATGTAAAAAATCATTATGCTATGGTCTGGCAGGTAAGTGATAAAGGCAAGACTCAAATTGCAGAGATCAAAAAATATTTAAAAAATACAGATAATTTATTTCTTGCAACTGATCCAGATCGAGAAGGTGAAGCAATTTCGTGGCATATTTTAAATATTTTGGAAGAGGAGAGGGCGCTAAATAAAAAAAATATTAGTCGTGTTGTTTTTCATGAAATTACAAAAAGGGCAGTATTAGATGCATTTCAGAATCCAAGACAATTGGATAGCAATCTAGTTGATGCATACATAGCGCGTCGCGTTTTGGATTATCTTGTAGGTTACTCACTATCACCAGTGTTGTGGAAAAAACTGCCTGGAGCAAAGTCTGCTGGACGTGTACAGTCTGTTGCCTTAAGATTAATTGTTGATAGGGAAATAGAAATAAAATTATTTAAATCAGAAGAATATTGGACAGTACATGCAGATTTTATAGCAAAAAATGGACAATTTAGAGCAAGTCTTACGCATTTTAATGGTAAAAAATTAGAAAAGCTTGATATAAAAAATGCTGAAGAAGCAAATAATATTGTGGATACTTTATCGAATGCATTATATGTTATATCAAATGTAGAAAAAAAGACTGTAAAACGTAATCCATACGCGCCGTTTACAACATCGTCTCTGCAACAAGAGGCAGTTAAAAAGCTTGGGTTTAGTGCTAAAAATACCATGCGGATTGCGCAAAAATTATACGAAGGTATAGATATCGATGGGACAATGACAGGCTTGATTACATATATGAGAACTGACAGTACAGCAATGTCTAATGAGGCAATTGTTGGAATTAGAGAATTTGTTCAAAAGAAATATGGAGATAAATATTTACCAAAGACTCCTAGAATATTTAAAACAAAAACAAAAAATGCTCAAGAAGCGCATGAAGCAATACGTCCTACATCTTTTGATAAATCTCCGGACAAGATAAAGCAGTTTTTGTCAGATGAACAGATGAAGCTTTATGATCTGATTTGGAGGCGTGCTGTCGCATCGCAAATGGAAAACGCTTTGGTAGATCAGGTTTCTGTTGATGTTGCTGCTGACGATATTGCAACTTTCAGAGCTACGGGATCAACAATGGTATTTGATGGCTTTTTAAAGGAGTACAATGTAGAACAAGACAAGAGTGAAGAAAAACAGCTGCCATTGCTGGATAAGGACGAAACAGTATCTTGTAGTAAGTTAGAGCCTGAGCAGCATTTTACACAGCCGCCTGCGCGTTTTAATGAAGCAAGTCTTGTTAAGAAGTTAGAGGAATTAGGGATAGGAAGGCCATCTACGTACGCAACAATTATAAATGTTATACAAGATAGAGGATATGTTGAATTGCAAAAAAAAACTTTTGTTCCACAAAGTATAGGGATTTTGACTACTTCATTTTTAAAACTATTTTTCTCAAAGTATGTGCAGTACGAGTTTACAGCTGATATGGAGGAGGATCTAGATAAAATTTCTAACGGAGATAAAGATAGAGAGAATGTACTGGATGAGTTTTGGCATGATTTTCACAAAGCAATTGAAGATTCTAGTCCACTATCTGTAAGTGAGGTAATGAATTCTGTTGAGAATGATATAGGTGATGTAATTTTTCAAAGTATTCCTGATAGAAAATGTCCATTATGCGGAAGTGATGTTCATATGAAAATTGGTCCTTATGGTGCATTTTTGGGGTGTACAAACTATCCTAATTGCAAATTTACAAAAAGTATTGGTGATAATGAAAAAGTAGATGTATCAAATTCCACAATTAATGTTGGTAAAGATCCAACATTGGATGATACTATATTTGTAAAAAGAGGCCCTTACGGATATTATTTGGAATGGGAAAAAACTAGAGATCCCAAAGATGAGAAAAAGCCAAAGCGCTTTGGGCTGCCAAAGTGCATAAAATCGCCAGATAGACTGACTATAGATGATGTGGTCGCAATTCTGTCCTTGCCGAGGAAGATAGATGATGACATTACATTAAATATTGGCAGATTTGGGCCGTTTTTAAGACATGGCAAGAAATCATATAAGGTGACACGGGAGGATTTTTGGGCAATAACTTTGGAAGAAGCACGTGAAATTGTTAATGAAGAATAAGTGGTTTTTATACGTATAATGTGGTGTATTTGATATGAAAAAGATATGTAAATAACAGAAAAGGTGGATTATTTATTAAATAAAATACTGCATGTATTTGATTGAGAGAGGTGTATAAACAACAGAAAATGTGTAGTATCCATTAAACAAAATATGCAATGCCTTTATTGTATACTATTATGAACATGTAAATATAAGTCTATTATGCAAGCAATGCATGTAAGTCATAAAAATTACGCAACTCTGGCTTAAAAAGATGTACTTCAATCCCATCTGATTCTATTAATACCCAGCCAGAATTTGGAGAACCCTCTGTATGACAATGCTTAAAAAATCTAGAAACATGTTCAGAAACAGCTTGTACATGCCTTGCAGAGGTTCCAGATGCAATAACAACGTAATCTGACATTCTTCTACTATCAGCGCTAGTATCAATCATTTCTATATCAATTGCTTTTTTTGACTTTAATAATTCTATAACATCATCAATTTGTTTTCGTTGTTGCATCGTTTGATTCTTTGTTATTACCATTTATAAAACCTCCAACAATTTTATTAATAAGATCTTCCAAATTTATAGCAGACTCTGTGATATCAAATTTATCTCCATTTTGCATTATCATTTCCTCAACTCCTACATTAATAGCAATAAAATTATTGCCTATTAAACCACTTGTTGCAATACGTGCTACAGAATCAACTGGGATCTTAATATTTGGTTTCATAAGCAGTATAACGCGTGCAGTATAGTCCTTGTCAACAGAAATTGATTTTACTATACCAACTTTTACTCCACTAATTTTGACATCTGCACCGACTACAAGTCCACCTACATTGTTAAAATTAGTAATGAGTTCATATCCATCATCTATTTTTTCACCATTTGATGTATATGCAAAATATAAAAAGAATGCAGCAACAAATAAAACGATTGCACCAACTACAGCTTCAAGTATATTCCCGCGCATAGAACATAACTAATAATATATATTCATACTAGCATTTTTATAAAAAAAATCAAAAATTTTAATTTACCCATTTGTTTTTAAACCATGTAATTTGTCTTTTTGCATAATTTCTGGACTTTTGTTGTGCAATAGATATTGCCTCATTTAGTGTTATATTGCCACAAATATATGCACTTAACTCTTTAATCCCAATACAATTAAAAATTTGATATGACTTGATATTTTGATATTTTAATAAGTTTTGTACTTCATTTAATGCACCATCTTTAAGCATTTTTAAAAATCTTGTATTAATATTGTCATATAATACATTTCTATCTGGCATTAATAATTTTTTTTCAATTTTTACATTTTTTAAAAATGTTTTTCTCTCGTTTTCAAAAAAAGTTCTAATTGATAGTCCTGTATAAAGCATTATTTCATACGCCCTTATTACTTGATGGTGATTTTCTGGTTTTATTTTTAACTTAGGATCATGATTAATAATATTTTGGTATACAGTTTTATAATTTGTTTTTGCAAGTGCGTGTACTTTTGCCCGTATATCGTTTGGTATTTGTGGCATTTCTGATATACCATTAATCAAGCAATCTATGTAAAATCCGCTGCCACCAACAAGAATAGGTGTTTTGCCAACAGCAATTGCGTTTTGTACTTCTTCAGCTGCCATAGTACACCATGAGGCTACATCTGGTGATTGATTGTAATTTAAGTATCCAAAGAGTTTATGTGGAATATTTTGCATTTCTTCATAAGTTGGCTGAGATGATAGAATTGGGATGTCTTTATATGTTTGAACGCTGTCAGCATTAATAATGATGCCGTTACAATGTTTAGCAATTTCAATAGCTTCTGCAGTTTTACCTGCAGCTGTAGGGCCTGCTATGATAATAACAGTGTTTTGCATAGGAAAATACTTTACAGTTGTAAATAATTTTATTAAATATACAAATGATTTTAAAGGAGTTACTGTATGAAATTGTGCCTTTTTGAACCAGAAATACCGCAAAATGTTGGGACAATAGCAAGACTTTGTGCTTGTTTTGGAGTTGAACTACACATTATTGAACCAATATCTTTTTTATTCCATGATAAAAGGTTTAAAAGAGCTGGCATGGATTATTTAAGTAAAGTAAAAATAAAATGTCATGATGATTTTTATAAATTTAAAGAATGGCATAATGGAAGGATAATTTTATCAGATATTAAGGCAAGTACTGCATACTACAATTTTAATTTTCAAGATACTGATTGCATCATGATGGGAAAAGAAAGTAGCGGCGTTCCAGACAACATCTTTGATTTATGCATGCCTGTTGTTATTCCTATGGTAGAAAATGTACGATCACTAAATGTTGCAGTATCAGCTGCGATTGTATTATCAGAAGCTATTAGACAACTACATAATTAAAATATAATTGCATTAAAAAAGGGCACACAAGCCCTTTGCGTGCCCTTTTCATCCTAGTTATACAAGACTTAGGCTGCCCTTGTTCTTTGCTTAGAACTATTGCCAAGACCTGTACTTTTTGCAATGTCACTACGACGTTTTGCATAATTCGGGGAGACTACAGGATAATCCATTGGAAGATTCCATCGCTCTTTATACTGCTCAACAGTCATCCCATACATCGTGTTCAAGTGTCTCTTTAACATTTGTAATTTCTTACCATCTTCAAGACAAACAATGTAATCTGGATGCACAGACTCCTCTATTGGCACAGCAGGTGTTAGTGCACGTCTGAATTTTGCACTTGTTGCATCACAACAAATATCCGCAACATGTTGGAATATCTTCTTCAATACGTTTGGAAGATCTTCCATACTTACCTCATGCTTACTAAGATATGCTGAAGCAATACTTGCATAGCAATCCAAAAGTTCCTTAGTCTCAACACTCTCTGACATCTTTAGCTCCATATCTATATACACCTTGCACATATAGTACACGATAAAAAAACCTATTGCAATAGAAAAAATGCATACATATCAAAAAAAATTCATTTTTTGTATGTAATGGTCAAATGTATTGTTTGTGGTTATATTGTATAGGAATACAATTAATTATATATAAAATACAAAAAAAAAAAAAATATTTTTTACAATATTTATACAATGATAAAAAAATATTATTTTGTTGTATAATAGCAACAGATGAAAATTAAAAAATTGGATTGTGCATTTTACACATGACTTTGCATGGAAAAATTTTGAAATTTATCGTGAAATTTATACAAATTCTATAAAACATCGCAAAGAATTTTTTGAATTTCACGACAAAATGTTGATGAAAGATAAGATAAATAATGCATGTTTTTATTGTATTGACAGACATTTAAATGATTTATCAGATAAAATTGCAATAATTTGGTATGGAGATAAACACGAAGATCGTACTACCATCACTTATCGCGAATTGCATAATATGGTGTGTGGAATTGCAAAAGCATTAATAGACAATGATGTTAGTATTGGTGATGTTGTTACAGTATATTGTTCTACAAACCCAGCTAGCGTTGCTGCAATGCTTGCTTGTGCTAGGATTGGTGCTGTGCATAATGTTGTTTTTGGCGGATTTTCTGCAAATGCATTGTCTACGCGTGTGCAGCATTCTAACTCCAAAATTATCATTACACAAAAAAGCTATAGTAGAGGTGGAAAAAATATAGATCTTGCTGGTATTGCAAAGCAGGTACAATGCAACAATATTTTGTTTTTAGAAGATATTGGTAGAATAGATAATTTTACATTAAGTAATGTATCAAGTAATAGTAAATTATTTGATTTATATACTTCAGGCACTACAGGTGATCCAAAGCCTATTTCACATTTTGTTAGAGATTATTTGCTATATGTTGCTATGACATTTAAATATATATTTGATGTAAGGCAAGATGACGTAATGTTTTGCACATCTGATATAGGCTGGATTACAGGACATAGTTATATGGTGTATGCGCCATTATTCTTTGGAATAACAACAATTATTTTTAGTGGTAGTCCAACATATCCTGATGCAACACGATACTGGAAAATAATTGAGCAGGAGAGAGCAACAATATTTTATACATCTCCAACTGCGTTGCGCTCCCTCGCTGTTTTTGGATCACATATACCTAAATCGTTTGATCTTAGTAGTTTAAGAATTTTAGGCAGTGTTGGTGAGCCTCTTGATGAAGTAACAAAAACATGGTACTCCACGTACGTTGGGAATAATAGATTGCCAATTCTTGATACTTGGTGGCAAACAGAAATAGGTGGTGTTGCAATTGCACCATTGCTTGGAGAAGATAGCAAGCTTGGCGGAGTACCGTTTTTTGGGCAAAAAGTAGAAGTTACAAATGAGCAGTTAGTAATAAATGGCAGAAATACAGGTGATTTAGCAGTTTGTAATGATGGATATATAAAAGTATTGGGACGTGCTGACGATATTTTAAATATTTCTGGTCATAGAATAAGCGCTGTTGAGATAGAACATGCAATTTTATCTATACCATGTGTTAAAGAATGTTGTGTTGTAGGACACAAACATGATATAAAAGGGGAGGGGGCCAGCGCTTTTGTGGTAGCAGAATTTTCTTCTATTGAGCAGTTTGTTGGTATGGTGTTGCGTGTGGTGCGTGAGAAAATAGGTGGTATTGCAATTCCAGATGAAATAATTTTTACTACAGGCTTGCCAAAAAACAGATCTGGTAAGTATGTAAAAAGTATCTTGAGAAAGTTGTTGAATAATGAAATAGTAACTGAGTGTGATAAAAATGTATTGATCGATGATAATATTGTAGAAGAATTAAACAGAGATATAGATAAAAACCGTGTGGTGTGCTCAAATATATGTTACATAAAAGAGTAAGTCAATTCTTCTGAGAATCTTGATTTTGATTGTTCTTATTTGCATTTTCATTAATAGTATTTGCAATTTCTTTCTCCAACTGTTCATATGGTATACGCGAATCAGAAGTGGCATCATTATTTATTTGATTACTTATTTGCACAGTAATAGAACAACTATTTACATCAATTATGATAACCATTGTTGCGCACGGTACAGGTGCCTTATTGCACCTTATACATCCTGTTTCTTTATTTAAATAAGCAGGATCAAAATTACCTGCATAAAGTGCTGCTGCCTGCCATATTGTATCAAAATTTGGTCGATGCTTTGTCTTTATATCACTATTTTTTGTTTTTTTTGGAAGACTGCCTTGTATTTTCAGCTTAAACATTGGTTCAAAGTCAAGCCATGCTTGATCTGCATCAGAAAACGCATATGTACATGTTATGTATATGATTATACAGTAGCGAAGCAGTAACACGTATCATATTTTTATAACATAACCGATTAGAATTGTACTTATTAAAGTATAAAAAGTCAATATTAATACAAACGCTGCAAGCTGTAGTATTTTTGTGGTAGCATCTTTTTGGTAGTAATTTTTTTTGTGTAAAATGTTTTTTAAAAGTTTTATTTTGTTATGTATTTTATTTTTTAATACAGTTGGAGAATGTATAAATTTAAGAACGTCAAATATATCTGAGAATAGCAAAGAATTTTGGCTAGCTATTGATTTTGATATAAAGGATGGTACGCACGTTACAGCTCCATCAACAGTTAATTCTGGCATTGCACCACAAATACAATTTGAAAATGCTGAAATAGATCGTGTTATTTGGCCAAAAGCAGACAGTAAAACACATGATAATATGTACGATATTTATACAAAGAATTTTTCTGTACTAGTAAAACTTAATAAAATAAGTGACCCAATAACATGCAAGATTTCTTATGTACTGTGCAGTGATAGTGCTTGTATCCCAATTAACAAAAAAATAGATATTAAGTATAATGATTTATTGTCGCAAAAAGAGATTGATAATACGTTGCAAAATGATTTATATCCATTTTGGTTACTTTTAATATTAGCGTTTATTGGTGGAATTATTTTAAATTGTATGCCATGCGTTTTTCCTGTTATTTCTTTAAAAATTTTTAGTATTTTAAATACTAAAGCACGTAACAAACGCCAAATTGGATTATTGTTTAGTATTGGTGTAATAACAACTGTTGTTTTTATAGGTATTTTATTGTTGATTAGTAAAAATGCTGGCACGCAGCTTGGATGGGGATTTTATATGCAGAATTCTGCATTTGTTGCATTTTTAGTAATTATATTCTTGCTTTCTGCATTGTATTTTTTTGGGTTATACATCTTGCCAGGAATTAATATTAAAATAAAAAATATAGGAGCATTTGCAAATGGTATATTAACAGGTGTTGCATCGTGCACGTGTGCTGGTCCATTTATTGGCATTGTTGTATCATCTGCTCTTTTTTTAGATAATATAATATTGTCGTTATTAGTATTTGTATTTGTTGGAATTGGTTTATCTTTGCCAGTGTTATTAATGTGTATTTCTCCAAAATTGATTTGTATATTACCAAAGCCTGGTGAATGGATGAATATTATGAAAGAAATAATCGGTTTCTCTCTTTTATTTGCGTGTATCTGGTTGTTATTTGTGTTATCTGGGCAAGTTACAAATATTGAATTGTTTACAATTATATTATCGTGTATGTTTATCGCTTTTTTTGCTTGGATGTATGGAAAATTTATTAATTCACGTATTTGTCACGTATTTGCACTAATTGGACTGTGTATTTCATCTTACTACTGCGTTTTTTCTCATAATTGTAGTGATGAAACAAAAATAGAATGGATTGATTTTAAATCTGTGGATATTGAAGAATTAAGAAAAGGAGATAACCCAATATTTGTGAATTTTACAGCTAATTGGTGTTTAACTTGTGCTGTTAATGCAAAAACTTTGTCTTCTAAAAATGTTAAACGGCTGTTTGAGAAATATAATGTTGTTGCTATAAAGGCTGATTGGAGTAAAAAAGACGATGTTATATTAAAGGCTCTTAAAAAACTTGGTGTGAATTCAGTTCCATGTAATGTGTTATATATAAAAGGCAAAGAACCGTGCATCCTACCATCTATTATAACTATTAATAATATTGAAGAATTATTTTGTTGACATTTGTAAAAATATAAGTTGTAATGTCAAAGCAGTTGTCTTTAATGTGTAAAAAAATGAAGAAAATTCTTCTAATTTGTGGATTGTTGCTTAGCAGCAGTCATGGATGGGAAATGTGCTAAATAGTATACGGAATAGCATACAGAATAGCATACAGGGAAATGCTGCGGCAAATGCTTTAAATCAAAATCAAACTAATTTTAATGAGTTGATGAACACTTTTGCAGGGTATTTTAACGAGAATAAGTTTTTGAAGATGATGTTTGATGTATCTATTGATAGTCCGTTTATAGAATTTTGCTGCAAGTACTTTAATTATCAAAATGGTGAATTATGGGTAGATGATGAAATTGCTAATGGTGAGTTATTTGGAAGTGCATTTGAAAATGTGGTGTTTAGATAGAATTTAGAAGCATATGCTTCTGATAACCAGATTTATCTTTTTTGTTATTTGCAAGTTGCTACACTACACTCAAAAAACCAATTTTCCATCTATGTAGCATCCGTTTTGATGTACAACAAAGGAACAGTACATTTTACAATCTATTATAACTATTAAATCTATTATAACTATTAATAATATTAAAAAATTATTTTGTTGATATTTGTAAAAACATATGACGATAGAAGAATATCAAGAGGTAAAGTATAAAGAGGCATTGAAAACACAAGTGGAATCAAATAGACAGACAATGTAAGAGTATGATCTTGAACTTATAAAGGCTGAAGAAGAGGATGGATGCCCGGAACTAAGAAATACCAACTATATGGTACACAAGGCTAGTAATGCGCGTAGTGTTTAAGGGATGGAAAGCAGTATTGAGAGAAGCTGGTATGAATGGACTTCATGATATTATTTTAAATTATAGAGTTGGAACTGTAAATCGTGATTCAGTTTTGCAGTTTTTACTGTTTATGGGGGCAACAACAAAGTGTGTTAATGCATTAAGAGAGTATGCAATGAGAATGAAGGGATGGATGAATAATTATGAACAACCGATTTTGCCACGAAATTGTGATGGAGAAGAGTTCATAGAAATGATGTTTGGTGTATCAACTACTGGTGAATTTGTGCAATTTTGTATAGATAATGTTAGATATCAAGATGATGCTTTAATGGTATCGGATCGCATTGCTAACGGTGCATTGTTTAAAAGCTTTTGAATAGCATGAATGTTGGAAGTTTTAGGCTTCTACCAATAATCTATTTTGTAACTGTTATATAAATTTTCTCTTGTTATTTGAAAAAATAGTATAAAATTCCAAGGCATGGTTTATTATCTTTAGGAATGAAAAAAGTTTTATTGGCAATGGCACTGTGTTGCAATATAAGCAATATGGTAATGGCTTGCACAGCAAGAATGTGCAAAGAGTATTATAAATGTTTTGAGAGTGTAAATAACGGAAAAATCAAGGATGCAGCAAGCGCTAAAAGACTGTATATCAAAAGTTTTGGAACACGCTACAGAACAATTGGCACCAAGGATTATGAATATAACTCTTTGTTTTAGCTCTTGTGTGCAAATGTACAAACGTGCATGTGAGGATATATTAGGGTGCTTGGACAGACGTATATGGTGAGACTCTGCTGTACGGCAAGGAAATTTCTGATGAAGCACTACTTATGTATACTGAAACAATGAGCTGGATGAGCAAAGAATTGCGTATATGGGCAGAAGATGTTGAAAATAGAGAATCTAAAATAGAAGTAAGAAAGGATGGTGTATATCTTGGAGCGTTTGTTTTGTATATGCAATGTATTCATAAGTGTATTATTGATGGTAGTGATGGTATCAAGCAAAATCATAATTATATAATAATTGGTGAGATGCTAGATTCATACGCAATGTTTATAAATAAAAGTACTGTAGAGTGGTATAACATGAACTTAGATAAAATTAATGCATTATTGAGAAATGGAGCGTGATGCACTAGCCCCTAGTCGTCATATTTACGCCTTCTTCTATCAAATATAACATCGTCAACATCATTTAAAATAGTATTAATTTTTCTTACTATATCTTCATCAGCACCATGTATCTTTAGCATTTGTTTCATGTCTTCTAAGTGTTCAGCCATTTTTTCAATACAATCAATTTTATATGTTAATATTTGTTTAATACTTTGTAGATGCGTAATTATTCTTTCAATATATTTAACTCTGCTATCATTCATTTGATTTACTCCAAAATAAAGATTGGCGGAGAGAGGGGGATTCGAACCCCCGATACGGCTTTCACCGTATAACGGTTTAGCAAACCGCCGCCTTCAGCCTCTCGGCCATCTCTCCATGTCATAATGATACCAGTTATTACAAAATTGAGCAAGCATTTGTTGTACATTGAAATTGCTGTATTCAAGTAGTTCTTTATTGAAGAAAAAAAGAATAAATTTGATGTTCTATACTATTATGATTTATACGTTTACAAACATGCTTCTAAATAATGCACCATCCGCAATATAATCAGACACAATCAAACTATCATTTTGATAACTAACATTTCTAGCACAAAATTGTGCAAAATCACTATTAGTCGATATCCCAAACATCATTTTCATAAATTCATCAAAGTTAATACCACCACTCGGTAAAATCCCATTTCCTTCCATCCAGTGTTGACAGTCTCTTACACACGTTTCCAATGCATTAGCACATTTAGTCGTTGCTCCCATAAAAAGCAAAAATTGTACAGCCGAATCTGGGTTTACAGTCCCAATTCTATAATTCTCGATAACGTCATAAAGTCCAGCCATACCATTTTCCCGCAATAATCTTTTCCATCCTCTAAACGTAACTTGTACATCGCTATTGTTGTGTATCATGTGGTTATTATTCATCATTTCAGGGTGTAGTTGTTCATATGCTAATACTGCTTCTTCTGCCGCAATTTGCCCCATTCCGTTAATACTTAAGAATTCGTCTGCATGTAGACTAAGCATTGCTGCCCAATCATACACCTGTAATCCATCCTTTATCAACAACATATGATATAGTTCATACAAACATCCGTCTACCTCATGTACTACATCATTAACATCACTAAATATGCAACAATCTTTTACATCCCATCCAATAAATTGATTTTTATATGCACCACTCATCTCCCACATTGCTTCTCCATACTTGCACACAATTCTTACATTTCTCGTATAAAGCAAATCCATTACATATCCTTCAAAAATCCTATCCACATTATTGTACATTTGTTCCATTACATCTTGAGCATTAAACCCTCTATTTAATAAGTTTAATAAGCACACACTTAGAAAGTCTTCACGTGCCTCTTCTACACCATCATACGTCAATTCCCTGTTTTGTCTCTGTCGCACGTCATCCATATATTGTTGCATACTATACTTATAAATATCGTTATGTCCTATGTTTAAACCAAACTGAAATCTTTCAAAACTGTTTCCATTTTCAACACCTCTCTCAATCACAATTATCCACCTGCTTTGTTGCATCACACCATTGACATTGTTGTTAACGTCCATATCATAGTTTTCATTAGCATTTTCATCGCCACTGTCCTCATAACCACTGTACAATCTCCTTTCAAAAACAGCTTTGATAATTTGCCCACCAACATAGTTTTCTTCCTTTTGTCCCATATTTATCGATACTATGCCGCACATCCTGCATGCAGCACTTTGAATACAATAGTCTAAATCTTGATTCCCTAACGGTCCGCGTCCCATTTCATATAATTTTTTTATCGCATCCAGTTTGATATTATAACTTATGTTTTTACAAATGTCAACAAAATAATTCTTCAATATTATTAATATTTATAATAGAGGGTAGGATGCACGGTTCCTTGTCTTTTATATGTTGTGTAATACGTAATTTTTATTAAGATGATTTATTTAATGTTATTTTGGACAATGTATTTAATATTGATGATTTATCTTGCTGTAATGTTTTTAATATGCTGTTTTTACATATAACGAAAAAGTTTCCATAATATAAATTATGATGATATATGTATGGATAAAAAATAGTGGAAATTTTATTAACCACATTGTGTGTTATTTATTAATAATCTAAGTTCTCTACTATATTCTTCAATATATTCATTATGTTTATTTGTAATGTATTCAATATTCTCGTTGCTCTTTGCCAATAAGAATTTGCTAAATTCATTGCAACGTCTTGCATTTTCTAAAATTTGTATACATCTACTTCTCCCATTACTCAATGATTGTAAATATGTCATCATATTACCAATAGGAAAATCACTGTTATTAATAATGTTGAATATACTTATATTAACCGTAATATTATCGGTAAAGTACTTGATATCGTTGTATACTTCACTTAATGAATTGTTTTCTGATAACTTAACTGCATTTTTCCAAAATTCAACTTTTTCATTATATTAAATATATATTATTTGTAATAACATTTACTTATTTCATATTACCCATTCTTATTTTGCACCAAATATTATTTAGTGCTCTATCATATTGCTTATCGCTCATTGATATACTGATTTTTGGTGTATGTAACGTAGTAATTTCTTCTGCTGTTGGACATATGCTGATATCTGCATCACGTAACGTTTGCCTAAATGATTCGACACTAGATTTTATTGTTGTTAATATACCGGAAAATTTTGTTATTCTGTAAGCAATATCACTACGTAGTAAAAAATTAATAAATTTATGTGCAGCATCAATATGTTTTGCATTTTTTGGAATACACATACAATCTATCCATAGTATTCCATAATTTGCTGGTAAAATATAGCGAATGTTTGCATTTTTTGATGATTTAATAGCACGGTAAACATTATCTGATGATGCAATGCCAATGCATATCTCTCCACTCAACATATCATTAATAACAGTTTCTGAAGAGAATTTTTTAATATATTTTCTTATACTGCTGATCTGTTTTACAAATGCATTTAAATTATCAGACGTCTTTTCAAAAGTCTTTTTCTGTAAATATATTAATGTTTGATAATATATATCAACTACTTCTTGTGGAAAACTTATACCATATTTTGATATTTTTGATGCTATATTTGGGACAAAAATCATGTCATATGATATTTGTTCAGTTTGTAGCACCTTTTCAACGATATCAGTATTTACTGCAATGCCTATGGTTCCCCAAAAAAATGGAACTGCATATTGTGTGTGCCCTATTTTGTTATAGATTTCGCTCATAATGTGCTTTGCATTTGGTATTTTTGAAAAATCTATTTTTCTGTAAAGTCCAATAGAAATTTGCCTAGCGGCATAAGGGAAAAATGATGGGAAAATGATATCATACCCACTACTACCAGCAAGTAGCTTGGCTTCTACTATTTCATTGCTGTCATACATATCATAGCGTACGCGTATACCAGTTTCTTGCTCAAAATCTTTAATAACAGATTGTGGTATAACTCCATACCAGCCATATATATTTATTACATGATCGTTTTTCTTAGATATAATAGAATCAAAAAACAGAAACTTTATACATAACAATATAAGGCAATATACTGACCAAGTTAGTATTTGTTTAACTACTGCACGCATGATGTTTTAATGCTTCCATTAATTGCACGTACAAAGCAATTTTCTTCATACCCAGAAAATACAATGATCTTCATTTTTAAATCTTTTGCTAGCGCAAATGCAGCTGCATCCATTATTTGTATACCACGTATTAAACAATCATCGTAAGTTAAAGTTGATAAATATTCAGCTTTATTATTTAATTTTGGATCTTCTGTATAAATACCATCAGTTTTTGTTGCTTTAAGTATATAATCAGCATGCAGAATACCTGCATATATTACTGATGCTGTATCTGTTGATACATTTGGCATCCCAGTTCCACCAACAAATAGCAGAATTCTATCATGGCAATATTGCTCTTCAACAGTCATTGGGTTAAACTTTTGCACTCCAAATGGTAGTTGCAAAGGAGAAAGAATTGTTGTGTTATATCCTTTTTGTTGTAATTTATTAGAAAAAAGCATGCCATTGATTGCGGTAGCAAGCATTCCAACACTGTCAGCTACGCATTTTGAATATTCATCACAAGAGCGCCCACGTATAACATTGCCACCTCCAACAACTATTGCTATAGACGCTTCGGACTCGGCAAGAGAACACACACTTTTTATGATGTTGTCAGAAGATAGCAGCTCGCCAGATATCTTTAACACAACTTTCATTGTTGTAACTACCTAATAAAGGATTGCACTTCTTCCGCAAAATTTGTGTCTTTCTTTTCTATCCCTTCACCTAAGACAAACTTAACAAATCCAGAGATTTTTAACGAACAATTATTTTCTTTTTCAAACTGTGATATAACATCCAAAACGCGACTTTTTGGTTCCATTACAAACGGTTGCTTTGTCAACACAACTTCCTCAAAAAATTTAGCAACACGTCCGTCTGCAATTTTCTCTGCTACATTATCAGGCTTTTTCATTTCTTTTGCTTGCTCTATGGCAACATTCCTCTCTTTGTCTACAACATCGCTAGGTACGCAATTTTTGCAAACGTAAGTAGGATTTGCAGCAACTATATGCATGGCAATCTTTTTCCCAAAATCTCTTAATGCATCTAAATTAGCGCAGTTGCTTTCTAATCCAACACCAACACCTATTTTGCCAAGATCATTGTTTACTGCATTATGCAAATACCTAGCAACTATACCATTTTCAACACAAACATGAGAGACTCTGCGTAGCGTAATATTTTCACCTACCAAAGCAATTAAGGATTTAATGGCATCAGATATAGTTGTCCCATCTTGTAATGTTTTATTATTTGCTTGATCTACATCTTCACAATCCATACATGCGTCACTTATTTGTTTTGCCAGCGTTTGGAAATTTTCATTCTTAGCAACAAAGTCAGTTTCAGAGTTCAATTCTACTAATGTACATTTCTTATCATCTGTGCTTACAGAGATTGCAATAAGCCCATCTGCAGCTACGCGTGAAGTCTTTTTTGCAGCATCCATTAGCCCTTTTTTACGAAGATACTCGGCAGCAGCATCTAAATCACCGTTTGTCTCTTCAAGAGCTTTTTTGCAATTCATCATAGCTGCGTTGGTTTTTTCTCGCAGCTGCTTTACTAATTTTGCACTAATTTCCATTTTGTTCCTCCTTTTGCTGTTCTACTACAATATCTGTTTCTCCGATATCAACACCGGATTTCCTCATGCCTTTTTGCAGTCCGTCCAACACTGCTCCAGCAAACAGGTCACAATACAATGTGATTGCACGAGTTGCATCATCATTTCCAGGTATCTTGTACGTTACATCGTCTGGATCAGAGTTTGAATCAACGATTGCAACAATAGGTATACCAAGTTTGCGTGCTTCCTTTACTGCAACAGCTTCTCTTATTGTGTCAATGATGACAAGCAAATTAGGCACACCTCCCATATCTTTTACACCACCAACAACCTTTTCTAATTTTTCATACTTTCTTTTCAATCCAAGAATTTCTTTTTTTGTCAGCCCTTCCGGATGCTCTATTGTATCGCACAGTTCTTTCATCCTCTTGATAGAATTGTTCACTGTTTTCCAGTTTGTTAACATTCCGCCCAGCCATCTGTGGTTAACATAGTATTGACCACATCTGTTTGCAGCTTCCTTTATTTTGTCACTAGCCTGTGCTTTTGTTCCAACAAACAAAATACGCCCATATCCAGCGGCAACATCAGTGATTACTTTAAGCGCGCTCTCCAACATTGGAACAGTCTGCTCTAAGTCGATAATGTGTATTCCATTTTTGTGTCCAAATAAGTATGGTGCCATTTTTGGATTCCACTTACGTGTAACATGACCGTAATGGACACCAGCTTCAAAAAGATCACGCATTGTAAAATTTGTATTTGACATAACACTCCGATTCAACAACTACACAAATCACTTAAACATCGGAAAGATTTGTGTAAACGATCTACGGCAAAAGCCTTTACAAATGCTATAACATGAAAAGCTCTATGTCAAGCATCACATTTATTTTTGTGTATAGTTTGTTATAACGTCATTCTATATTGCAATGCCTCAGTAATATGTAAAATATCTACTCGTTCACTATTTGCTAAATCAGCAATTGTACGTGCAACACGTAAAACTTTATGTCTACCACGTGAAGATAGATCAATTTTTTTGGCAATTTCTTGAAAAAATTTTAATGTTTTATCATCCATTTTTAAAATTTTTTCCAGAGAATTACTTGCAATTTTAGAGTTGAGATACAATTTTGTATCATTTGTACGAGCCATCTGTATAAGACGTGCGGCTGATACACGTTTTCTTATTGTACTTGAACTTTCTCCTTTACTCATGAATTCGTCAATAGGAACACTATTGATATATAAGACAATATCAAATCTATCAAGAATTGGGCCAGATATTCTGCTTTTATATTCAGCAAAACATTTTGGTGCTTTATTGCATTGTTTCCCAGGCATGCCAAAAAAACCACATTTACATGGATTCATAGCAGCGATTAGCATAATATTTGCCGGATAAGTGATATGTTCACGAGCTCTTGATATTACAACGCTCTGCGTTTCAAGAGGTTGTCTTAATGCGTCAATAGCTGAGCGATTAAATTCTGGCAGCTCATCTAAAAACAGTACACCGTTGTGCGCTAGTGATACTTCTCCAGGCTTTGCATCAAACCCTCCTCCAACAATAGATATCATGGATGCAGAACTATGTGGAGCTCTATACGGTGGCGTTTTTATTAATCCATTACAATTTGTATTTCCTGCAATACTGTATATACAAGTTGTTTCAAGAGCTTCATTTGTTGTTAAGTCAGGTAATATTGTTTGAACACGCTCTGCTAGCATAGATTTTCCTGATCCAGGGGGCCCTATCATAAGAACGTTATGAGAACCAGCAGCTGCAATTTCTAGTGCCCTTTTTGCCATTTCATGGCCATGAACATCGCTCATATCCAAGTTTGTTTTTTCATTAACTATTTCATCTTTATTTGTTGTAGAAAGACTAAGTATCTTTTTATTGCTAATATGATCAACTATTTCTTGGATATTATTTGGTGCTAAAATTTTTGTATCCATACTCCAACATGCCTCTTTTTCGCATAATTTTGGACAAATAAGCGTCATATTGTTTTCTTTTGCATATACAGCAGCACACAATGTACCAGCAACATATTGTAATGCACCATCTAATCCAAGTTCCCCAGTAACGATTGTATTATCAAGTTTTGCCGTATCTATTATTCCAACTGATCCTAAAATTGCTAATGCTATTGGCAAATCATAATGAGATCCAGCTTTTGGCAAATCTGCAGGTGCCATATTTACTACAACACGCTTCATAGGAAATCCAATGCCAATTTGTAAAAATGCTGATCTAATGCGTTCCCTTGCCTCTGCCACAGTTTTATCAGGCAAGCCAACAACTAGAAAAGATGCAATGCCGCTAGAAACTTGCGCCTCAACTGTAACATCTACAGATTTCATGCCAAGAAAAGCAACAGTTTTAACCTTAGCAATCACAGCTTTAATTGCTTAGTACTCCTACTTTATTGTATCCGAACATATATTAAAATTTTGATAATCATACTGTTTTGTACCACTTTTCTCCTTAATTGTGCAATTACCAGCACTATCATTCGGATTAGCACAATCGTTTTCAGATATTTCCGGATTCTTATATACAGGGCCAACAACGAATACACGCATATTACATTGTATATCTACATCAGTTATTGGTGTATTACCAATATGTTTTATATGATTATTATTAATTTTACAATGCTCTCCTTTATCATTAATCTTAACAGGATCTGCAATTTGTGTACACCGCAGCAAGTAATTCTTTTTTTCATTAACTCCATCTTGTGACATCCAACCATACGAATACCCAATTATTGTTACATTGTCAAAAATAGCACGCACAGAATCATGTCTAATAAATATATCACAATCAGGACATGGACATTTACCAGAAACAATCATAAATCCATTATTACTCTTCAAAACGCTTTTCTGTAACACATAATACATAACTTCTGTATGACAAACGGCGCCAAGATATCTTTTTGCATTTTTTATGATATCACTTGTGTTATCACGACGTTTTGATGTTTTTGAAATTTGGTAATTTCCATCAACAATACATTCATTTGGAGCTGGCAATTCATATGCAATATATGCAATCAATTTTATTGCGTCCACATTTCTATTACTTTGAAATAAATTTTGTATCACACTTAGTACAGTAACAGCATTATCATGATAACTATGTCGCTCCCTTGGTTTTTTACAATCAATACATGGACATAAATTGATGTACTGTATCAATTGTTCCGTAAAAAAAGAACATGACTCCACATCTTGTTCATTAACTGTGTACACCCTACTTGCAAAATTAAGCATAACGTTTCTATAAAACGTAACAATTTTGCATTGTCACATGTGCCAGGCAGCATGAACAGTAACTTTAGCATAGTAATTGAATCATTTTGTTGCATAGCTAAATTTGTTGGTTCGTTTGAATTTTTTCGTTTATCACTTTCAAAATTAGTATCTATAAAACCACTTTCCAAAACAATAACACTATCCATAGAACAACAAGCCATTTTATTGCATGGTAACTTACCAGTTTCAAGAACAGTTTTGTACTCATGCTTAACAGTACCACATTGCTTACTATCAACATCGTACAGCATCTTAAACTGCTCAATTGAAATTTGCTCCGTTCCAGAAACCAAACAAGGTATAACGCAAATTAAAACTGCAATAACTTTACGCATCATATTTCACCTTGCAACAACATTCTAAATTTTCCATCTTCATCAAATGTCTGCCATTCTTCATCATCAAATCTAACAATGTCAGCACAATACCTTAAAAACTCGTCATACTCTTTATACTCTTTTGCATCATTCCCATAGCTTTTTTTATATTCATCAACGCTATCAAGTATCCACTTAATAATATTTTTTTTATTTTCACTACATGAACTATCATTTAGCATATTTACACATCTTTGTGCAGAACGAAGGTCATCATCTAAGAACCACCCATCTTCATCGTACACATCTTTAAAATCATTAATATTTCCTGAAATGTCATCTCCAACACTATCTTCTGCACTTTGCGATAAAACATCATCAAAGATATTTTGATTTTTCAAAAACAAACCAATCACTTCTTTAAGTTTTGTGATCTGTATTCCTTTGGTATCGGTAATTTTAATGATGTACTCACTTCCACTAATATTTTCAACATATTTGGGATTTGCACTAATATCAAACTGTATTGCAGATGCACAAAAATGTGCAAAGGCAAAACATGTGCACACAATTTTTATTGCTAACATAATGCCACAATGCAAAAGTTATAAACGCATTTTATCAAAAATTTTATGAATTTGTAAACAAAAAGATGCAATGCCGCTAGAAACTTGCGCCTCAACTGTAACATCTACAGATTTCATGCCAAGAAAAGCAACAGTTTTAACCTTAGCAATCACAGCTTTAATTGCTTAATACTCCTATTTTATTGTATTCCAACATATATTAAAATTTTGATAACTGCAAAAAATTTGCTACATTTTCTTTCATATATTTTATGATTGTATAAAATGGTATAACATGTTTTGTATATTTTAATAATACATATATGATAAAAATTGCTTGCCATATTTTGCAGGCATATGTAAACTCTAGATATGGCCCGGTGGCAGAAAGGCTATGCAGCGGATTGCAAATCCGTGTATGTCGGTTCAATTCCGGCCCGGGCCTCTTGCAAAGTGTTTGTTGGATGCTGTAAGATAAATCTTGGTGTTCGTATTAACTGATCTGTATGAAGAAAATAGTTTTATGTGTTGTGCTTTCTTGTGCAAGTTGTTTTTGCAACCATATTGTTAGGATTTATGCGCCAAATTTTGAGGAATTTCGTGGAGAGGTTGATGGTTATATGTGGAAAAAAGTTGTGAATGGAGATAGATTGCTGGTTAATGGTAAGCTGAGTGATATTTTCCAAAATGTGGACAGAAAATTGTTTGGGATTGTAAGAGATTATATGAAGAAAGATAATGCTGGTGTGCTACAAGCCAAGGTAGTATGCAATGAGGACTGTATATTTTTGTTTAGTGCTGGAACAATTGAATGCAAAAAATTGAGTGGATTCAATGGTGCAATGGATGCTATGTACACTGTTGATACAAGAACAATAGATATGCCTGAGGGTGTTTATGTGGCGGATAAAAGTGCGAATAATGTTGAATATTGGACGTTGGCTGTAGGGACAGAGCGTGGAAAAGTGTATGGAGCGCGAGGCGAAGAAGGTGAAAAAAAGATTCTGGATGCTGCTAGGGAAAAAAGTGGAATGTATGAGGTGATACAGCTTGAGGATAAGTCAAAACATTTTGTGTGGAAAAGTGTTGTGAGCCATTGGCTTAGTTATAGTGGTTATTTGCAAAAAGAGGAGTGGTGTGTGAGGTTTAAGAGTGTGAGAAAAAAGTATCTAGATGTGGCTAGCGTGGAAAATATAGTGGGTGAATGGGATATGGGGCTAGGTGATAAATTAGAGCGGGAGATATTGAGGGATGATTGGGAGTGTCTGTATGGTATGTTGCAGTATTACGAACATAGGATGTTAAACATGATGCAATTGTATGAACAATGAAAAAATAGAAGTGTGAGCGTAAAGGATGAGGAAAAAAAAGCGGAAATTGTGAAGCTGATTGGAAAATGTGTGGAGTTATGGAGAGAAATGACAAGGTGGGAGTTTGAGAGAGAGTGGAATTGGTGTAGAGTGATTTGTTATATTGCGTCGTGCTACAAGGACGAAAAGTGGGAGGAATTGAAAAAGTGGATTAACGTAAGGCTGAGACTAGATTTAGGAAAATGTGTGGAGGTGGATAATATTATAAATTTGGTGAGTGATGTGAAAATGGAAAAGTTACAACTTGTAGAGAGTATGTCGAGAGTTTTGGTGGTGTTTGAAAGGGCGTTGAGGAGTTCTTGCTGGTATTCACAGGATGAGCAAATTGTTGGAAAGGTGGAAGAATGCTATGGAATGAGTGATGAAGTAGCGGGAAAGTGTGGTGTTAGGTTTTTGTGTTTCTTGGATGGGCGTGTTATAAGGCTTGTGATGGCGCATTCTGCTGCTGCTATTGCAAACTATTACAATGTTAAAGAGTGGTGGAATAGTGTGGGTGGAATGGAGATGAAGAACAAAATACACAAATACTTTGGAATATAGTATCTACTTTAGGTACTTTTTTAGGTACTTGCCGGTATAGCTTGATTCACAATTTGCTACATCTTCTGGTGTGCCCATGCAGACTACGTTCCCACCTTCAACGCCCCCTTCTCTTCCAATATCTATTATCCAGTCTGCGATTTTTATAATATCCATATTGTGTTCTATTACAACAACAGTATTACCATAGTCTACTAAAATGTTTAATATCTCTGTTAACTTTTTTATATCGTCTATATGCAATCCAGTTGTTGGTTCATCAAGAATATATAAAGTATTTCCAGTTGATTTTTTTGACAATTCTCTCGCTAATTTTACGCGTTGCGCCTCTCCACCCGAAAGGATTGTGGCTTTATGACCTATTGTAAGATATCCAAGCCCTACCCTGCACAAACAGTCCAATTTTTGATAAATTTGTTGCTGATTTTTAAATAACTCAGCGCCCTCCTCTATTGTCATATCCAATATATCAGCTATACTTTTATCTTTGAATTTAATTTCCAGCGTTTCACGGTTATAACGTCTGCCCATGCATTGGTCACATTGGACATATACATCTGGCAAAAAGTTCATCTCAATTTTTATCACACCGTCGCCCTTACACGCCTCACATCTTCCACCTTTTGTATTAAAGGAAAAACGAGAGTTAGTATACCCTCTTGCTTTGGCATCTGGCATGCTAGCAAACAAATCCCTTATCTCAGTAAAGCAACCAACATATGTTGCAGGATTTGACCTTGGTGTGCGGCCAATAGGAGTTTGGCTGATGTTTACTACTTTATCTATGTATTGCAGACCTTTTATTTCTTTAACATCTGCAACTTGTCTTGCAACACGTGCAGCAAGCTTATTATATGCATACTTAAACAAAGTGTCTATAACGAGAGATGATTTTCCAGAGCCAGAAACGCCAGTAACACAAGTGAATGCACCAATTGGTATTTTAACATTTATGTTTTTTAAATTATTGCCAGATGCGCCGATAACTTCAATGCATTTTCTTAATTTTGTGTCTCTTCTTCTTTTTGGCAATGCAATATTTAATTTTCCTGACAAATATAAGCCTGTTAAACTTTTTTCATTTTGTTTTATTTGATCAATTACTCCTTCAGCAACTACACAACCACCATGTACACCAGCCCTTGGCCCAATGTCTACAATCCAGTCTGCTGCATACATCGTATCTTCATCATGCTCCACAACAATGACTGTATTTCCACATTCTTTTAACGATTTTAATGTATGAATTAGTCTATCATTATCTCTCTGGTGCAGCCCGATTGATGGCTCATCAAGTACATAAATTACTCCAGTTAAGCCAGATCCTATCTGTGACGCAAGCTTGATTCTCTGTGCTTCTCCACCAGATAAAGTTTCTGATGCTCGTGATAATGTTAGGTAATCAAGGCCAACATCAATAAGGAAAGATAATCGATTGCTAATTTCTTTTATAACTTTATCAGCTATACTTTGCTCTTTATTATTAAATTTATTCCACAATTCTTTAAACCATACAGCTGCTTCTGATATAGAAAAATTTGATACTTCAGCAATATTTAATCCATCTATTTTTACAGCTAATGCCTCTTTACACAGCCTTGTGCCATTACACTCAGTGCAAACAGTCCTTTCTGTGAACGTATCACTTTCAACACCACACTTTTCATCCTCTGTGATGGCATGTGTGGTGTTTGTAAAAAATCCAAGCCCTAGGCATTTTTGACACATACCTTTTGGGCTATTAAAAGAGAAGAGACGTGGCTCAATCTCTGGTATGCAGAAGCCAGAAACTGGACAAGCAAAATTCTCTGAATACACGTGCTCTTGGCCGCTATCTGCGTCTTTTGTCATAACAAGACCATCAGAGTACTTTAATGCTATTTCTACTGAGTTTGCAAGGCGATTTTGTAGATCATGTCTATCTTCTGTGTTATGTGATATAACAATCCTATCAACAACAACATAGAAATCATGGTATGCAGTTTTTGATAATTGAGGTGCTGCATCCAGATCGTACAGCGCGCCATCAATAAATGCGCGTTCAAAGCCGCGACATGTAGCTGATAGAATTTCATTTTTCAGCTCACCCTTTCTGTGTCTGACAACTGGAGAAAGGATATGTAGCTTTGTTTTATCTGGAAAAGCCAAAATTGTATCAACAATTTGTTCAACAGTTTGCGCCTTGATAGGAAGTCCAGTTGCAGGAGAATAAGGTATACCAACTCTTGCAAATAATAAACGCATGTAATCCGTTATTTCAGTTACTGTTCCAACAGTTGATCTTGGATTCTTTGATATTGTCTTTTGCTCTATGGAGATTGCTGGACTTAAGCCTTCAATGCTATCAACATCAGGCTTTGGCATGATATCCAAAAACTGACGTGCATACGATGATAAGCTATCAACATACCTTCTTTGCCCTTCAGCGTATAATGTATCAAAGGCGAGCGTGGATTTACCTGATCCGCTCAAGCCAGTAATAACAACAAGTTTGTTTTTAGGAATGTCAATATTGATGTTTTTCAAATTATGTTCACGAGCACCACGAACCTTAATATAATTCATCTTAAAAAAGAAAACATTGCATCCAGCAAGTATGTATCACATTTAAAGTAATGTCAATATATAGTGTTGGCTTTGTTAGAAAGTTGTTTTTATGTGTTATACTATGCTTGTATGTTTTATAAAAAGTCATTGTATGAAAAAGTTTCTATCTGCATTACTATTATGCGTAGCAGAATGCTACTCTTGGAGTGTAATCATTGATGGAGTAAATAAAGGAGAAATTGATTTAGGTGGATGCGAGAATAATGAGATTTGGCAAAATATAAAAAATGCACATAAAGGTGATGAATTTTATGTGAGGACTGCGTTGCGCAATGTTTTTAGTGAAAAAGGTTATGCAGATATACAAGAGAGTGTTGCACAATGGCATGCAATGAAAATGTCTATTAATCTCAAAACACGGGAGTGTTATATTAGTCCTTGCGAGATTGAAAGTGGTATATGTAAATTGGATGGTCGTGTATATAATCATGTGATCGAGTATGGGAAAGATGATATGTATGAGCACTTCTTTTGTAATGATCAAAATAGTATGAACGACAATGTTGTTTGGAAAGGGACGGGCGTGGGAAAAAATGAAAAGTTTGCGATAAGAGCAAATAGTGACGTATTGGAGTGGCATGTGTCAGAGTACTGGGTTTGTAAGGGTTGTATTAAATGTAGTACGTATTTGGGGGAAAGTTATAAGAAAGATGTATTAAGTGTGCTGGATAGTAGAAAAACTAAAAATAGTGAAAAAGTGGGACGGATTGGACGAAGATTTGTAAATGCCGTACGGAAAAACGATAAAATAGCGGGGAAAGTGATGAAACAAATTTGCGATGAAAAAAAGTGTGGGTGGAAGAGGGAGCAGGATAGCTATTTGAATTACGAGTTCGCACCAGTGTTGGGAACTGTGGGATTGGTGGGAAGGTTGAGAGTGTTGAATACTGAGTGGTGGAGGTATATAAGGGACGAGCGTGATGTTATGGTATTGGGTGAAGTTGTTGTTGGTTGTGAAAAATTGTGGGAGATGTTAGAACTAGTTGTTAAACGGTGTAAAGATGTGAAAAGTAAAGTGTATGTGAAAGGAGAGTTTGAGAAATTGCTTGGGTATAAAAACAGACATGCTAGGGAATTGGCTGAGGTCGTGGATGAGATGAAGGGAAGTGTGAGTGGAAAAATGGATGAAAGATCAGTGGAATGGTGTACTGAAGGGCATTGGGACGATGTAATGAAATACGTAGCGGAATTGACTGATGGCAAAGAAATAAAAGAAGATGATGTGAGATTTGCTATATACAGCTTGTTGTTGTGGCTAAGTGAAGTTGTGAGTGGCAAGGAATATGTATTTGCTAGGTGGATTGTTGAAAGTGTGTATGATATAAATATTAAAAATAAGGAAACAAGGGATCATGTGGAAGGGGAAATTGAGGATGTTATGGATTTAATGTTGAACACTGGAATGTGCTTGTGTTTGAAGGATGAGGTTTTATACAAAGTGCAATATGATCACTATGCTGATTTGTTTGCTGATGAATAATGTTTGACACATTAATTGTGTTTGAACTAGACTTTCTACATAAATATTTTATTTTGATATTTACAATATGGATGCTCCCATAAGTACGGCGTTCGTTTTCCCTGGGCAAGGATCGCAAAAAATTGGAATGAGTGTTTCTCTAATAAGTGCGTATCGCAGCGGGGAGAATATGGTGCGGCTGATAGAAAGCGTTACATCTTGTCCTGTTTTAAGTTTGATTAATAATGGCCCTATAGAAAGATTGACTGAGACAAGGAATGCGCAAATTGCTATTTTTGCAACAAGTTACGCAACATTACATGTTTTGAAAGAGGAGTTTGGTTTTTCTGTTGAACGCAATGTTTCTTTTATGGCCGGACATTCACTTGGAGAATATACAGCGCTATGTGCGGCGTCTGTTATGTCTGTAGAAGATACTGCCAAGCTTGTATTGCGTCGTGGAGAATTAATGGGTTCTGCTGCAAATGACGAATATTCCATGTGCGCCATCATTGGCATGAACTATGCGGCAGTTGTTGATTTGCTAGAAAAGTATGATGCTGGGGACTATGTTGTTGCTATTGCAAACGATAATTCTAACACACAAGTTGTCGTGAGTGGTCATACAAAAGCTGTGCAAGACGTCGCAGATAGAGCAAAAAAAGCTGGTGCCAAAAATGCTATTTTTTTAAATACAAGTGGTGCATTTCACTGCAAACTGATGTCAGAGGCTGCATTTGCTTTTGATTCTGTGTTAGGTACTGTAGAAATGCATGAACCATCTGTTCCTGTTGTTTTGAATTTTACAGGCACACTGCTTGATAGTGTTAATGCCTTGCCTGCCATGTTGCTTGGGCAAATGGTTGGTTGTGTAAGGTGGCGAGAGTGTGTAAATTATATGGTGAGACAAGGTGTGAAACGCATTGTGGAGATAGGAGAAAGTACAGTTTTAACAAAGATGGCAAAGCGTGATTATCCTGACTTGGAAATGATCAATTTGGGGACGGTTTTAGAAATAGAAAAATTTATGCGCATTCGATGATATGAAAAACATTTTTTTGTGTAAGTTAAAAGATGTGGCTAATTGGGCAAGCAAACACTCTATGTGGCCGCTTGCATTTGGTACTTCTTGTTGTGCTATAGAAATGATGCACGCAGCAGGTAGTAGGACAGATCTTGATATGTATGGATGCCTGTTTAGAGCGGGCCCAAAACAGGCAGATTTGATGATTGTTGCTGGTACCATCACTGTAAAAATGGTTGATGTAGTTAAAACTTTGTATGATCAAATGCTAGAGCCAAAATACGTTATAGCAATGGGGAGTTGTGCCGCAACAGGTGGCATATATGAGAATTCTCCGTCTGTCGTTAAAGGTGTGGATAAAATCATTCCTGTTGATGTTGTGGTTAACGGCTGCCCTCCCCTCCCCGAGGATCTGGTAAAAGGTGTTTTGCAACTGATGGAAAAGAAAGGATAAATAAAGAATTAACACTCAAAGTATTCTCTTAATTCAAATTTTTCAATAATTTCTTGCACGGCATTTTTAAAAATTTCTATATTGTACGACTCATCAAAAAAAGTGTTTTGTATTTGTGCATAATCTAGTTTTATATTTATTCCAAACCTTTTTGCAAGGGCAAATGGAGATGTAGAACGCACCATCCTAACTATAGCATTATCAGCTAAATGTATAACTTTTATTCCAAGCAGTCTAAATATAAGAAATATAAAATTATCTTCACACATTAATTGATAATGGTCAAGACGATCGTTCACACAAAAATCTACTATATTAGAGTACACCTCATCATCAACTTGAAATTCATGTATAAACATAAGGCTTTGTACAAATTTACAAGCATCTACATATTCATCTGTTATAGTATAACAATAATTTTGTTTTATTTGCTTTTTAAATCCAAGAATTACTTCTTTTAATCTATCGCTGTCCAGAAAATGTTCAGAAATCATCATTTCATCACTATTAATTAAATCATCAAATATCTTAAATACCTCCTTCATACTATCTTGATTGTTATTTTTGGTATTTTTAATATTAAATATAATATCTATAAGCGCATCTATTAATTCTTCATTTTGATTTCTATATACATTAATTTTATTTATAAATTGCCTTGTAAATGTTTCAATCATTTGACGCATACTCTTGCATTCTTGATTTGTAATACTCTGTGTAATCATAAGATAACAATTGAATTGTAGACGGAATCTATTAACATAGCTTTTACATAAATAGTAAAAATATTTTCTAAAATCTGCCATTTTTTTATCTCTTTCAATCATATTAATTTTACCTGATGAATGATTACGATATATATTAGAAACATATTTTATATCTTTAGTATTCATATTAGGAAATGTTTTTTTCAATTCATCAATTTCTTTGTTTGTCTCATTTATTATTTCAAAAATACTTTTGTCTTCTATATCTGCTATTGTATTAGAAATGTATTTACTAGAATCAAGAATTTTACTCATCATATACTCTTCATTTTCTATATTTTGTATTTTTTTAAATACATGTGACTTTTCTCTTACAGTTTTTAAAAGATCTTTACTTGTTGTTTCATCAATAATGTTTTCAAAGTATCTTGTGCGTTTTTTACAATAAACAACTCTTTGATACATTTCATATTCTTCATTATGCTCGAGTTTTTGAAAAATGCTTTCCTGAATATCAGATGTTCTTTCATTAATTATATACATATATTCATTTTCTTTTACATTACATGGATATATTTGTACATCTTGCATCTTTCTGATAAAGGCAATATTATTTTTTTCATACAATTTAATGTGTAATATGCCATTAAACCCAGATAAAAGTGATTTTGCATCCTTACTAGATATACCAAGCAATTTTGTTAATCTACACTTTAACATAACTTGTTTTGTATTCCATCTAGGCATATTTTATATTAGTTGCTGTAGTAAACATTCTGGCTCTTGTTGTCTTATTTGATTTAATTGTTGATCGTAAATATTTAAACAAAAACATTTTGATATCAACAATAATGCAAAGAATATATACTTCATACACTTAAAAAATGCGTACACAGGATAATTGTATCACAAATGCAAAAACTAACTACACTAATAATATATATGATACAAATACTAAAATTTTTAATAATATTTTAAATATTGTAACAAATAAAACCACTATTACTATTCAAACAGAATACATTGTGCTATAATCAATCCAGTGTGTTGTTTTAGTTATGTGTATGAAAAAGGTATTTCTGTGTGGACTTTTGTTATCGCTTGCAAACTGCTTTTGTGAGCATGATGTGAAGATAAAGATCATAGGGTTAAATCTTGAGGAGTATGATGGAAAGGTGAGTGGTGATGTATGGGATATGGTACAAAGTAGTGGAAGGATGATGGTGGAGGGAAAATTAAGCAATATTTTTGGCATAGAGAAAAGTGAAGCCAAGCAGATTGTGGATAGTGTAAAAGCGGACTGAACGCTACGCGCAATTGTCTATGCTGATATGGGGTGTATTATGCTGGTGCAGGAGAGAGGGATTAAGATGAAGAAAATTGGAGGCGGTTGCGGTATGCAAAACATTGTGTATACAACGGATACAGCAACTATGTATATGCCTGAAAATGTCTATGTTGAGAAGATGAAGAGGGAATGTTGGACGTTGTACGAGTGCGTGATGTATACGGAGAGTGGTAAGTTGTACTGTGATGGTATGTGGAATAGAAGAATAATGGATTTTATAAGGAAAAAAAGTACGTTTTATGATGAGGTTATTGATGTGTGGGGGAAATACATGGCGTGTGTATAATGGGTTTCGCGGTTTTGTAGATTGTGGAGATGGAGATGATGTTGATATTGATGTTGTAAAGCTTGCTAGTGTGCTGAAGGGATATAGTGAACGTTGCATGGAAGGGTGTGAGATATGGAATGCAGAATATGCCGCAAAATGGAAAGAATGGAAAAAAGAGTATGAAAGTGATGTTGCATTCTACAAAGATGTGATGAAAAGTAGACATGGAAGACAAGCTATGAGAATTATAAATTATTGGAATCAGTGGAAAGACGTGTATTGTGGTGTTAGATGGAAATTAGAAAAAGAAATTACGCATTTGTCCGTGTATGCTGAAGGTGATAAACATGAACAATACGGGGAAGTGATGGAAGTAGTGCGTTTAATGCTGGAATTTTATGATAATGTGAATGTTGACATTTGTGTGAAGTGCGAATGTGGAAGATATATACGTAAGATGTGGTGTTACTGGAGGTGCGGTAAAATTAAAGCACAGGAATTATTGGAAATGATGTTGAATTGGTGGGGAAAAGAAGAGAAATATGTTGGATATGTGAATGATATGTTGGCAGGAGGCTTTTGGAGTATGGTGCAGCAACGAGTGGGAATAGGAAAAAAGCATTGGTGTGAGGTGAAAGAATGGAGGATGGCAAGGTTTTTAATAGGTATGTGGCGCAAAATCAACAGGTGTATGGGTGTAGAGATGATGGGTTGGGATGTGGGTTACCCGGGTATGATTGAAAAACGGAAGGAAATGCGAGAAAAGCTGCTTGAGAGGTTAGGGGTGGATGATATGTTTCTGCAACGTTGTGGTGTTAGTTTGATGTGTTGCTATGATGGTAGGATTATTAGGGAAAGTATATTGGGATGTGCGTTAGGGATTGCTAATGAGTTAAATGTGGAATCTTACCTAGAACGTGAGATGATTGATGAGTTTAATGGGCGTGTGGGGGAGAATAAAACAGCTGAAGTTGTGATAAAGAAAAAGATGAAGATGGTGAAAAAGATATTTGGGTTATTGTAACTATGTGATGTTGATGTGCAGATGTTCATATAAATAACACAAGATGCTAGCGCCTTTTTAATTGCAATACATAAATACTCTGTATTATTGTCCAGTTTATACTGCGTCGTTCTATAATCAGTCCAGTGTGCTGTTAGCTATCTGTAACACGTAATTCTGTAATTTACAATATTTGCGTACTTATTCAAACATAAATCAATTTCTAACAGCTTGCATCATGCCTTCAACAGTGTATTGTTTATAGCTGGCAGCGTTGCTTGCGTGCCACCTATCGCGATCTGTTCAGCATCAAAGTTATCCCAAACCTCCTTATTCCCACTAATCATTCTTAATTCACTAATAGCTGTTGCTACTTCCTTTATTTCTAGAAATTTTTCCGGAAGTCAACCCGGATTTTTGATGAAGTTTATCCAAATATTAAACTCACTTAATGGTTGTATAAAAGTAATATTCAACTCAACTTTCTAATATCATCGATACTAAGGCCAGTTGCTTGTGATATTTGATTAATATCTACACCTAGACGCAACAAATTCCTTGCTACTTGCACCATGCCTTCCTCTCTACCTCGTTTATAGCTAGCCCTATTGCTTGCGTGCCACTTGTTCATCTCGATTTGTCGAGCTGTAAAGTTATCCCAAACTTCCTTATTCCCACTAATCATTCTTAATTCACTCATAGCTGCTGCCACCTCCTTTATTTCCAAAAACCTCTCCGGAAGTCTCCCCGGATTCTTAATAAAATTCATCCAAATATTAAACATCTCACTTAACGGATGCTTTGGCATGTTCTTTAATTTTGGCAACTCGATAATAAACTGTCTCATCTTCTCACTCGCTACCTCAATTGGATCTACACCATTGTCCTTGTACATATCAACAATTTCATGAAAGCACGCCTTCCTTGATGTTGCAGCATACCCTGTTATCCAAATAGAGATGATATCTGGTAAATCACTGTAATCTTCTCCCTCGTTCAAGTTCTGCGTTCTTAGCCTTGCTTGATAGAAAGAGGCACGATCTACTATACTACCATCGTTGATACACTGCATCTCGATATTGACAATCGTCCCATTATCTGTAGTTGCGACAATATCCATTCTGATAGATTTTTCTGTTGGCTTAATCTTTTTATACTAAGTCTGTCCAAGCTCAACACTATTTATCTGGGGGCTACCATTCAGTATGGAATTAAGCAAGCTCTCCTCATGCCCCTTTGATCCAAACATAGACAGGCAGTACACCCATCCATACACACAGCCAAGTGCTACATTTAGCACTCTAACAAAAAATTGTCATTATTCAAATTAACAGTCGTATACATTTGTATATAATTCATCACTACTTGGAACTGGTGAATCAATAGCAAATTTTACAGCATCATCCATGATATTATTTACTTCATTTTCAATATCATCAATTATATTTTGTTCCAAGTGTTTGGCAAGCCTAGCTATAGGATCACGATTCTTTTTGACATCATCAACCTCCGAGCGAGTCCTATAGGTACATGGATCAGACATAGAATGTCCACGGTATCTATAAGTATCCATATGCAATAATATAGGACCATTACCATTTTTAATGTATTCATATCCCTGTTTTGTTTTTTCTATAACGTCCAAAACATCCATTCCATCAACATCTATTTGTGGAATGCCAAAACCCTCGCACCTTGCGCCTATGTCGCTGCATGATGCAGACCTTGTTACTGAAGTTCCCATAGCATATTTATTATCCTCCAAAATAAACATGGCTGGCAATTTCCAAAGGGAGGCCATATTGAATGATTCATATACTTGTCCTTGATTGGCAGCTCCATCACCAAAATATATGGCGCATATACCTCCATCATTTTTGTATTTATGAGCAAATGCAATGCCTGTTCCTATCGATACTTGAGATCCAACAATTCCATGCCCACCATAAAAATTATTTTCACGAGAGTACATGTGCATTGAACCGCCCTTCCCTCCTGACGCACCTGTTGCTTTGCCGCACAATTCTGCTAATACAAACTTTGGCTCAACACCGCATGCTATCATGTGTGCATGATCTCTATATCCAGTAATTTGTGAATTCAACGATTTATCAAGCACGTGATTAACACCTGTTACAACAGCCTCCTGCCCAATATATAAATGACAAAAACCGCTTATCAATCCTTCTGTATACAGAGCTGCAGCCCTTTCTTCACATGATCTAATAAGCAGCATATCTCTGTACAATAATCCGTAGTCCACAAGTTTATGCAAAAAGCTTACAATGCTATTATATCAAATACCGTATGTGGTGTTAATAAAATACGGACGCGCAACTAACTGCAAAACAAGCATTAAGTAAACATATATAAATTTATTGTTAAAAATCTTTGACTATTATATCAAATACATTTATGTCTTTATTTTTTACTCATCATGCAAAAAAAGTCGTCATATTCTACTTCTTCGTACCTGCCTATCACTAAAGAAGCGAAATGTATATAATCACCATCATCATTAATAACACCTATTGGAACTTTTATAAACTCGCCACATGGGATTGATATTATAGGTCGTGACTTCCTAGGGAGTCTTGACTTCCTGTATGCATTTTGTAAACACTCATTTTCAGGTACAGTGCTGCAAGACGCTTGTTTTGCTGTATCGCTTCCATGACTAATGCTTAACAAACAAATACACGCAAACAATATCTTTTTCATTTCATAACATCTATTTACAAATTACTCTTTAAGTGTAGCATTTGCAAAGAAACTTCACAAGCTAAGAGGTTAACTTACTTAGACATTTCCATTTCCCAAATTCCTACTTCGCAAACATAATCCATTAACGATGTATCCTGTGCCGCTATTACATTATTTATACCTATACAACAGGTATTTGTAATGCACATGCATATAAGTAACATTCTTGCAATATTCATAAAAAACTTCTATTTACAATTGCTTCGCGAGTATAGCATTAACACATTGGTTTAGCAATTATGTTTTTTTGTAAAATATATTTTATTTTATTATTGATGATTTCTTAGCAAATAATTATTAATATTTATAGAAAATGCATATAATTTACATTATTCTAGCATAACAATACATCTTATAAAAAAGCGGGACAAAAAATTTCTTGTTACAAATTTTTTTGTGTGTAAAGATCAATATAGGTAGTAGATGTGGCTGCTACTTCAATTTAAAAATCTTTTTGGAGGTAACAATGAACAGATTCATATTAAAAGTAATGTATGATGATGCAGAGGTAATTTCTACAACGCACGCTGTACAAATTTGTGCACCGCTTGAGAAATATGACATTATGCGTAGCATAAGCGGTACACCAGTTTTAAACCCATTACCAATATGTGATAAATATAAAATCGTTATACATACAAAGCAGATACCAAATATATCTTACTTAAAAATTGGTGGATTATACAAAATAGAATCGATAATAACGTTTAAAACAACAAAAGATATTTTACATGAATACGTAGCAGATTCTGTAAAAAAGAAAGGTGATACAGTACTATATAGACCAATTTTTAAGGCATACTTAGTCAAATATCACATTAGTAATGAATGGACATTAGAGTTTGAGGAAACTTAATTTTGCGTTTTGGAATAAATGTAATAAAATTATAGTACCGTCCGTAGTAAGGCAAAAGCATGAGTGTAATTGGTCAGGACATAACAGTAGCAGCTAGCATTTATGGTTTTGGGTTTACGTATAGCGGACGGTATGTGTGAAGAGTTTTGGAAGATTTTTACAAATTCAGTAATAAGGATTGCAAATCGCAAAATACAAAAAACAAAAAGTATCATTCAGCCAAGTATTACTATTACAAAACGTGAGAAAGTATTGGCTATACCTGACAGATATGTGGAAGTTGTAAAAATGACAAAACAAGAAAAAAGGAAGTTTATATCTGCTAAAATTCTTGATTTACACGGATGTACAACAGAAACATTGTTTGATAAGTTGCAAGCTTTTTGTGAAAAAAGTATACAAAATGGAATACAAAACGTCACAATTATTACTGGAAAAGGACAAAATATTATAAGATCAAAAACAGAAAAATGGCTTCTATACTCTAGTAAATATATTATTAGTTATGATGAAAAAAAGGATAAATACAATCAAAGTGGTGCGTTTATTGTTAGGTTGAGAAAAATATAATTGCCATTAAAATGTTTATAAATGGAGTTTTTATGAGTATTAAAAGAATGTTGCTCGCATGTGCATGTCTTGTAAGTATTACTTATGGAGGTATTAACAATAATGCATTAACATTAAGTAGATACTGTATCAATAATGATGGTGTTAGTATTACTGATAACACTGATATTGTTTGGATGATGCTGAAAGAAGAAAAAGAATTTGATATGCAAGAATGTGTTGATCGTATGATGTTTTATTTATTTGAATGGATAAAGCAAATGAATGTTAGAATTACTAGATGGAGGTTAGAAGAGATTGTTAGAAATATTGTAACGTTTATGTTTGATATAGATTTAGAAAGACAAGATGAGCCTATTTTTAAATACGACGTTATAAGAGAACTTGCAGTTGCAATATTGAAAAATAAATACAGTAAAGATGGCTTTTTATACGATGGTATATATAAAATAATGAAATTTGTTAGAGAAAAAATGCTAGAAAAATATAATGATAACGCATGGATTCGATATACAGAGGAAGATATATTATATTGTTAAATTTTTAATTGCAAACTTTGATTATATGTATTATACTTGTGGAACAATTTGTGAATAGAGATTTTTTATGAGTATTGCAAGAATATTGCTCGCTGTGTGTTTGGTTAGTGCTGGCTACTGTACTACTAGTGATGATGAACGTCACGACCATGGGAAAGAGAATAGATGTCGTATTAGTGATAGTGGGTGTTATAGCTGAGAAGAAGATAGCTACGAAGATGATGAGGTAGAAAGTGTGGATGGTATTAAAGAGAGAATGTTGTGTAATGAGTTTAATAAGGATACATGTGGTCGTTGTTTGTGTATTTTTTTGTTTAGCAAAAATTGTTGAGGATACTGCTGGTAATGCGTTTGGTGTAAAGTTTGGTGATAAAAGTGGAACTTTCTTTAGCAAAGAAATGATGAGTGGATTAAAAGCGATGATTATGGGAGGACGATACATTGAAGGTGATAAGTTTAACGAGGTATTGTTGCACCAAGGAATGTGTAAAATGGCCGAATTTATTAGAGGAAAGTTGCTTGAGCAATAACGTGCGAATAGATAACAAACTGTAATAAAAAAATAGAGGTTTTTGTGATTATTAAAAGAGTATTACTTGCTATATGCTTAATAGGCACTAGTTATAGTAGTTTTGAAAATGATGAAGCAGAGAGCATAAATGAAGATGTCATGATGGAGATTAAGGAATCTTGCCAACGTCGTGTACAAAAGTTTTTGTCTAAACAAGTTGAGAGTAGTGTAGAGAAATTTAAGGAAGGTAAAATCAAGCTGTGCTATGTAACGCACAAGTCGTTAGGCGGTGGTGTAGATAATGAATATTGTGTAAGAATTTTGCTATGTGCAGATAAAAAAATGCAAGCAGAAACGCAGAGGGAGGTGTTGTGTGAGCTGGATGGAGATTGGAATGTCGCTATTGATTGCATATACGGAATGAGGGAAAGACCGTTGATTGAGCGATTCATGGGTAAATGTGCGGAGTGTATAGGTTTGCTGATAAAGGAGATTGAAAAAACTAAGAAAGTGGAGGAGTGGGGAGCGGAAAAGGAGGCAGGACAGTGGAAAATGTGTGGAGTGATGGAAGGATGGGTGTTGGCTGATTATGGGTTGGGTAAGTTAATAAAAAGGAAGTGGATTGGCGAGTGGTGTATGGCAAGATTTTGGAGGAATGTTGAGGAATATAGGAAACAACATGGAGTGATAGGGTACAATCATGATCGTAGTGCTAATTTTTTGATGGATGATTGTTATAGGATGATAGGTTATGCATGTAAGCGAGGGTGTGAATGGATGAAGCCTGAGTTGAAAAATATGTTGAAATGGAATGTAGTAAAAAATGGATAAATAAATATAGTGGTGAGTATAGAATCTGGGAGTAAAAATAACAAATCAGTAAAATGGCCGCCCACTGCAAAATTGCAAACACGAGAGTAATGTATTATATATGGTGCGATTTTTAAGCGTGTGTTTTTATGAATATTAAAGGAATTTTACTTGCCTGCATGTGCTTAGCAAGTGTTAGTTATGGAAGTACAAGTGGTGCACCATCGTTATTTGATGATATTGATCGTGGGAATATAAGGTGTGATACATCTAACCTAAAAACAGAATGTATAAGTGCGGTGCGAGAGTCTTTGCAAAAAGGAAATTGGAACAAAATTATGGATATTGCTGCAGGCGATATAACACTGGTATATGTGGATCAAGCTGACGAGTGTTATAGAAGAGTAAAATTGCGAGTAAGCAGAGGTGAACAAGTAAGACCTGAGCAAGTATTATGCAATGTGAATGATTTAGTGATAATTGTTGAAAGTGTACAGTGTGCGACTGTAAAGAGTGTGATTTGGGCATTAGAAGAATATTGTGCTGATTTAATAAGAAATGGAGGAAATACTACAGAAGATTATAAAGCAAGAAGGATTGAGGAATATGTGTTGAAGATGTTTGGAATGGACGATATGCGTGAAGATAGGGGAGAAGCGATTATTGACAGAAATGTTCTTGAACAATGGGTGACAAAGATGAAAGAGTTTATGCAGGATGGTAGGGGTGATGAGATATTAATGGATGAAGATTTTGAAAGAGCGTTGGGCATGATGATGAATTATGTTTGTGAAAGGAAGGTAGGATGGATAACGCAAGATGTACAGGATATTGGACATTGGCGAAATGCAACATGTGCTGACATAGTTGAATGTAAAAGAGGTAACACAGGTGATTAGTATTCGCGTGGTGAAGAGTGTTGTAAAGCGCAGTTGCGCAGTGGGTGGGGAGGGAATAATAACGAGAATATGATATGGATTGGAGAAGACACTGGTTGGTATAGATATAAGGAAGTAGAATTGTGTGATGGAGAAAGCGATGAAATAAGGGGAAAAAATGAAATAATGCGTTATGATGATGGCAAAGTAGCAGTTGTTTGTGATTCGATATCGTGGGAAAAAAGTACACTAGCTGGGATAATTATAAGAAAATGCGCGGGAGAAATAAGTGGGAGACCAAATTGGAGAAGACTTGATGTTGGCAAGGAGTTAGTAAAGTGGGTTACAGAAGCGTTTGGTGTAGAGATTAATAATGGTGATTTTTTTACTGATGATGCGAAGAATGAATTTATTAATGCCATCACAACTACAGAAAGGGGACATTATGTAGAGTGTGATAGTGTTAGAATGCGGTCTTTGTATGATGGGATATATAGATTGATGGATAGTCTTTGCGAGCGGAGTATCAGATGGGTGGCGAAAGATAGAAGGTATAAAGTAAGAGATAGAATGTTGTAATAAAAATACTTAGTTGCAGCAAACAATGATTTTGTGTATCCAATCCGCATGTACTAACGTTATTTTGTCTGTATTTAATTTTGTTAACTATCTAAAGAATTTTTAAAGAAAAACGTATGTTTATTGCCAAATTGTAAAAATTTACCAGAAAACATAGTTGTAAACTTCAATTTTAAATGTTATAATTACAGCAGGGCTTATAGAATGGAAGTTTTTTATGAATATGAGAAGGATACTACTTGCATGTACATGCTTTGTTGGCGCTAGTTATGGAAGTGCTGATGATGCGGGTAGTAGGTTTAGTGATATAAAAAAAATGATTGAAAATGTAAATAGGGAGAGAGAACAATTGTGGGTAAAAAAAATAGACGAGAATAAAGCTTTTTGGGAACAACGGCAAAAAATGATTGATGAGAAGATTGATGGTATATGTGAAATATATAAGGGAAGACAGGGTGTTCTGGGATGCAAAAACGATAATGAAAGGGATGCAATAGATGCAGAGTGGAGTGTTTTTAAAGGGGGTGGAACTGGTATTGATGATAAAAACAAAAGAGCTTGGATTGTGGGAGTAAAAACGATTACTGTGGTCAATAGTGAATGGGGGAATAATGGTAATTATGGGGAGAGAAGTTCAGATGATGGTAGTAGTTGTAGTAGTGAGAGTGACGGATCTAGTCAAAGTATTACAAGCATTAAAAGCGTGGATAGCAAAGATGAGTGGAAGGAGAAGAATGAAAGCGATGATAACGAAGAGGATATAGTGACAGAAAAATTGTCGAGCTCATCGTCTGATAACAGTGACAGGAGTGAAAACCACGACGATGATATCCCATCGCTGGAGGAAGAACAGGAAGGGGAAATGTTGCCAAATGTGAGTGAACACCCAAAGGAGGAAACGAGCGAGGATAATGATGTACAAAACTCGTTAAACCCACTGGGGGTGTTAAGCACATCGTCAAGTGATTGGGACGATAGCAGACCACGCGAGAATAAGATACCACAAATCCCACACAAGAGTGGTGAAAGCTCGTCGTCTAGTAGTAAACACGACGAGGAATCACACAAGAGTAACGCGCCGCAAAGTGAGCACAAGAGTAACAAGGAATCGTCAAGCTCATCGTCTGATAGTGATCATGAGGAGAAGCCTGTTGCTGAACAACCACAAATAGAACAACAGCAAACGGACCAACAGCATGAGGAGGCGCCTGCTGCTGAACAACCACAAGCGGAGCAACAGCAACCGGACCAACAGTATGAGGAGGCGCCTGCTGCTGAACAACCACAAGCGGAGCAACAGCAACCGGACCAACAGTATGAGGAGGAGCCTGTTGCTGAACAACCACAAATAGAACAACAGCAAACGGACCAACAGCATGAGGAGGCGCCTGCTGCTGAACAACCACAAATAGAACAACAGTAAACGGACCAACAGCATGAGGAGGAGCCTGTTGAGGATGCAGTAGACACGAGGTGGAGCGGGGTAATAAAAAAAATAGTTGAAGAAAAAACAGCTGCCGGATTTGGACAAGTAATGCATGGATGTGATCAGGTGTGGGAATGGTGGAAAGTAAATGCTGTGGAGTGTGCGGGTAATGAAATGGTGTGGAAGATGATTTGTTTAAGATTGGCGTATGAATATGGGAGAGGAGGTAATAAGTGGAAGGATATGAAGATAGAGAGTGATGAGGTGACAAAGCGTGTGAGAAATTGTATAGCTGGTGTGTTGCTGAAGAATGGTGACGACATTAGTGAATGTGCGCAGATGAAGGAAGAAGAACGAAAAGCTATTGAAGAGATGTATGATGTTATAGAGAAGAATGAGGGGATTAAGTGGGAAGGTAATGTGTTGGTAAAATGGGTAGAAGGTGTTGTAATGGCGATAGCTCAAAAGGAAGGTGCTGCATAAGAAATGTTTTATGATGTATGGTGGTTTGACAAGTTTGTGTTTTTCATTTGTAAGAAGTTAAATATCCGCTTATGGATATTGACTGTTGCAAAATTATTATGATTGTATGTTGCAAATCTTTATAGTTTCAGATTATTCATTATTATCACTGCTGTATGAGTATTCATCGTCTTGGTATTGTTTATAATAGCTTTTTGGCATGATTATACAGCGCTTTTTTTTGAATAATACAATAAGTGTTTTATCGTCAGAATCTTCTTGCTGTATTTGAGATTGACTTAATATATCTTGAACATTTTGTTCTTGCTGTACTTGAGATTGATTCAATATTTCTTGTATCGTCTGCTGGTTTGCTATTTCATCTAAGTTACATTGCTCTTGCTGTACATGAGGTTGATTTAATATATCCTGCACTGTTTGTTGGTTTGATGTTTCATCTATAGCATTTTGTTCTTGCTGTATTTGAGATTGGTTCAATATCTCTTGCATCGTCTGCTGGTTTGATGTTTCATTTAAGTTACCTTGCTCTTGCTGTACATGAGGTTGACTTAATATATCATGTACTGTTTGTTGCTTTGATGTTTGTTCTTCTTGTTCTAACGATAGTGCGCCACCACAACTATCATACGATTGGTTATCCATCTTGGCAGCACCTTCTACTTCTTGAATATTGTCACTGTACTCTTTGTGCTCTATTTGCATTTCTCCTGTAATATATGCCTCATTTTCTTTGTATACTTGTTTAATAATTAGCTGATCATTATCATCAGTACAATTTAATATATTCTCTTGATATACTTGCTCCAGAACTAATTGGGGCACACTATTACCATAATTATTTGAATTATTTTTTTTGTCTACTTGTCCAATAAGTGTTTCTTTATTATTATTTGAGTTATCCTCTATGTTTGTTTGTTCAAATACTGGATTATCATTATCACAATTACTTAGCATATGTTCTTGATTTACTTGTTCAATAAGTAACTCTTCACTATTATTATCATAATTACTTGAGTTATCCTCTTTGTCTATTTGTTCAATAAGTGGCTGTTTATTATTACAAGCATAATTACTTGAGTTATCCTCTTTGTCTATTTGTTCAATAAATGGCTGTTTATTATTACAAGCATAATTACTTGAGTTATCCTCTTTGTCTATTTGTTCAATAAGTGGCTGTTCATTATTACAAGCATAATTATTTGAGTTGTTCTCTTGGTCTATTTGTGCAAGAGGCGCATCATCACAACTGTCATGCGTATTTTCTTCATAATCTATATGATGAGTATTATGTTTTTTCTTCCTTTTACCATGATGTATTGGTTCTTGCTGCTCGTCTTGTATCAAATCAGGTTTACCATTTTGTTCTTCTTGTGCCAACTTGTGTTTACTATGATGGCTATTGTGTTTTTTCTTCTTTTTACTATGTTGTGTTGATTTCTGCTGCTCATCCTGCATTAAAGTTGATTCTTGTTGTTTTTCCTGTGGCTCGGATTTATTATTGCAACTATCATGTGTATTTTCTTCTTCATAATCTATTGGTATACCAGTTTTTCCAAAATTTTCACTTTTACTATAATCTTTTTTATAATTAATAATTGTATTGCGTGGACTTTTGCTGCGTGCGGCTCTTCTCCTTGATATTAGCTTTTTCTTTGTTACTAAATTGCGTTTTTTATTTATTTCAATAATTTTCTCACCAGGGCGGTCTGCATATCGTATTACTTGATTTATTACTTCTATCATTGGTATGCCATCTTTATTTAATGGTATTTTATATTCTAAGGAAGCTTTATATTTTTGAATTATATAATTTTTTACAGTATTATTAGAATCCATTAATAATAAATTATGGTAATTCATAATTATAAAGTTGTTGATTTTAGAATTTATTTCTGGATTAGTATTGTTACTTACAAAGTCTAAAATTTCTTTAAAATTTTTAATACCTTCTTGTAAACATTCTTGTGCTTTGTACAAAGATATTTGCTTAAATGAAAGTAGTAAGTAGAGACCAGGTAGTTTTTGTTCAATAAATTCTAAAATAGCACAATATTGCTTTGTAATTTTTATTACGCGTTTTATTACTTTAAGCTTTGGAATATATGGAGAAAACATTGCTTCTTGCTTTTCATAACGTCGTTGAGCAAATCCAATATAAAAATTGAAGTCAGCAAGATTTAAAACTTGTTTAGCTAAAGATATCAATTTTGATTCACTATATATATATTTTCTGCCACTTTCAGTTTCATTAGAATATGAATCAAAATGGCATATTGTGATGATAAAGTATATAATATGTATAAAAATATTCTTGTAAAACATAATATTATAAAAAGATGTCTATATTTTCAGTATACATAATTATGAAAAACAATATATAAATGATAGAATGTAATATATAATTTTTTTATAAAAAATACGTTATGTAAAAAAATATTGTTGTATTTTTGCTGTAAAATGCAGTATAGGGATTGACTTTTATAACTATCTCATCTCTTGCATAGGAGTTATGCCAAGTATCGCAAAACCGTCTTCTATCACGCTTGCAGTTGCCTTGAGAAGTGCAAGCCTTGCCATAGTAGAATCTTTGTCACGCTCATCTATAAAACGCAATGCAGTATTGAGTTTACCAGCATTCCATAAGGCATGAAATTTTGCTGCAATCTCTCTTAAATAATATGGAATTTTGTGTGGTTCTACAGATTTTGCAGCGGATGAAACATGATCTGGCCAAAAACACAATAACTTAATAAGGTCTATCTCTGCTTTATCAGTTAAGCAACATTTACTGCACTCTACAAGCATATCATCATTAATTTCTGGCCATATTTTTAAAGAATATTTAAATACAGAACAAATTCTTGCATATGCGTATTGTATATAGAATAGAGGATTTTCCATTGAGTATTCGCAAACTTTTACAAAATCAAAATCTATCATTACATTATGATCTCTTGATATCATCATAAATCTTGTTGCGTCCCGCCCTACCCTATCAACAACTTCTCTAAGCGTTATAAAATTGCCTGACCTTTTAGACATGCGAACAGGAACGCCATTTTCTAAAAAATTAACAAGCTGATATAGCTTTACTGAAACTTCCGCCTTACCATCACTTAATGCGCTTACGGCAGCCTGCAACCTTTTAACATAGCCATTATGGTCAGCTCCTAGAATATTTATCATCTTCATAAAGCCACGCTTTATTTTGTCTAGATGGTATGCAATATCTCCAGCAAAGTAAGTATTACTACCATCTGATTTTTGCACTGGTCTATCCAAATCATCTCCATACTTTGTTGATGCAAAAATCTTTTGTTTTCTAGGCTCCCAATCAGGAATATCAATACCTTTTGGTTTATCAATTACGCCATCATATATACATCCTTTTTCTGTTAAAATTTTAAAAGCTTCTTCTAATGTTCCACTTGTGCATACTTCTTTCTCAGAAGTAAAAACATCCATTTTAACGCCAATGTAATCTAAATCATCTAAAATATTATCCATAACATTTTTAATAGAAAAATTAGATAATTCTTCGATATATTGATCCTCTTCTTTATCTAACATAGAATTACCATATTTTTGTACTACGTTTTCCGCTATATCTTTTACATATTCTCCAATATACATATCATCTGTAAAATCAGATTCTTGTATTTTATATCCCAATTTTTCCTTATACCGCAAATATACTGATCTAGCAAGGGATTTTACTTGGTTTCCCATATCGTTGATGTAAAACTCTTTTGTAACCAAATACCCTATTTTTTGCAGTAAGTTTGCTACAACGCTACCAAAAACTGCATTTCTAGCATGTCCAGTATGTAGCGGGCCTGTAGGATTGGCAGAAACAAACTCAACATTGACTTTTTCATTTTTACCAATATTACAGACGCTATAATTGTTTTTATACTTGATTGGTAAATTTATTACTGCATGCCATGCAGATAAATTTAAATTAAAATTAACAAACCCAGGTCCAGCGACTTCAGCAGAAGCAACAAAATCAGATTTAAGTAGTTCATCACAAATGCGGGCTGCAAGCTCACGTGGATTAGCACCAATGCGCTTTGCAAAAATCATAGCTGCATTTGTATACAAATCTCCCCTATTTTCATTTGGTAAGCCAATCAGTATATCGTGCAAACTGGGGCTCTGTTCGTCATGGGATAGCGACTCCCTTATTACTTCCGATATAATCTCTCTAAAAATATTTAACATAATTCCATACAAGCTACCATTGTTACATACATTTTATCATGGTTATGCCGCCATTTTAATAAGAGCGCTGCTACATAGAGCAGCAAGTATATTTGTTTTTATATAATATTTTTGTTGTAAAAATTATTATAATAGTATAAAATCACCACGCATAGGTATTTTTGAGTAATAAGATGAAAAAGATTGCATTAGGTGTTTTGTTCTGCATCATTTTCTGTTCTGCCTTTGGATCAGATAGTTGGCTGGCTGATAAAGGCCGTTTTTTTAAAAATATGCAAAGTGCTGCACGTATTATAATTGATAAAGGTATTGGTGGTAAAAAGATGCAAGATTTATGGGAAGAAATGAGGAATATATGTAAGCATGGTGAGGATGCGTGCAGAGATGAGAACGAAGTGGTAGCGCGATTGTTTTATGATGCAATTGCATGTAAATGGAAGATAGGTGCGGAATTGAAACAAAGAGCACAGATGTTAGGCGCATGGCGTTGGGAAGTTGATAATGCGCGAAGTATGTTGGAGAGTGAGTTTATTGATATGTGTCGTTACTGTGTAGTAAAGGATGAAGGGGATGTGATGAAGTATGTGAAAAGCATAGCAGACATGTATGAGACTGGGGTTGCGAAGTTGGCAGAAGGCAAAATTGCAGAAGTGGTGCGTATAATTGCGGGTTTTTGTGTATTGTGGCATGATATGTGCGAGTGTAAGGACAATAGTGCGTTAGGCGTAGAATTAGGTTGACTGGTGGAAGGTAGATTGAGGTACATTTTTTGATGCGGTGCGTGTGACATGTATGTTGTTTAGCAATTGCGCTGTTATGTTTTTTCAATATCAATAAAATCTACTTTTAATGCAGTAATTGTATTACAAATATTGGCGTTATATGCTCTTTTAGGATTTAAAGATACGCGTGATGATGTTTATCATGCCAAGTATTGCTAGCTTTACTTCTGTGTTATTGATTTCTGACACTTTTTTAATAATCTGTTGCGTATACTCATCTGTGTATACTGGTTTATTATCATTCAATGCATTTTGTGTAAAAAACTCACTTATATCAGCATTAAGAGCATCACTTATCCTTAATAACATATCAACACTAATTCCAGAATTGCCACTTTCGTATTTTTGAATTTGCTGATAAGTTATTCCAACAATAGCTGCAAGTTGTTTTTGCGTTAATTTACTTTCTTTGCGCTTTTTTCTTATTGCATTACCAAGTAATAAACGATAATTATTATCCAAAGAATATTCCATAATAAGATTATGTATCTCTATATCTTTCATTCTGCAACAATTGAATAATTAAGTAAATAGTTAATTAGTATTTATTATTTCTTCCTAACAATTTTTTGTATAGCATACTATTCTTGGCAAATAATTAATTATCTTCATTGTGTAATATGAATAGTTAATAGATAGATAGTAGAGTTTTGTTTATTATTTTATCTTCACAATTTTTTATGTCGGAAATACTAAACAGTAGCTTGGTCAGTATTATGCGCTATTACGTTTAAAATATTTTTCAAACCAAATTATACTTAACAATATATTTACTTCACAATTTTTTGTGTAGAAAATATTAAACAGTAACTTGGCTAGTACTATGTACTATGCCATTTAAAATATTTTTTGCACAATACTATAACGTTTAGAATATTTTAAAAGTGACAATTTTGACTACTCAATCAATAGATAGTAGAGTTTTGTTTATTATTTCATCTTCACAATTTTTTATGCCAGAAATACTAAGCAGCAGCTTGGCCAGTATTATGTGCCATGCTATTTAAAATATTTTTTGCGCAATTTTTTATATCAGAAATACCAAACAGTAGTCTGGCCAGTATTATGCGCTACACAGTTTAGAATATTTTTAACTCCCGATTATACTTAACAATACATTTACTTCACAATTTTTTGTGTAGGAAATACTGCACTATAACGTTTTGAATATTTTAAAAGCGACAATTTTGACTACTTAATCAATAGGCAGTAGAGTTTTATTTATTATTTCATCTTCACAATTTTTTATGTCGGAAATACTAAACAGTAGTTTTAAAAATGCGTAAACATTTTTTGCAAACAACTGGCTAGCATCATGTGCTATGCCATTTAGAATATTTTTAAAGCCTACAATTTTTACTCCATTATGCTCAACAACTTCTCCATGTTTTGTTAGCGAGCAGTTTCCGCCAGTTTCTGATGCAAGGTCAATTATTAGTGCTCCACTCTTCATAATATTTACCATATCGTTATCAATGATAACTGGAGCCTGCTTTTGTGGAATTTGTGCAGTTGTTATAATAACGTCTTGTTTTGGCAATACAGCAAGCAGCGCCTCACGCTGCGCTTTTTTATATTCTTCTGATGTTTCTCCTGCGTACACACCATCCATTTTTTCTCCAACGTTAACATCAATAAACTTTGCTCCAAGACTCTCTGCCTGCTCTTTTGCAGCAGCCCTAACATCAAATGCTGTAACAATAGCACCCAAGCGCTTTGCTGTAGCAATTGCTTGTAACCCAGCAACGCCGGCGCCAACAATTAAAAATTTTGCTGCAGGAATAGTTCCAGCTGTTGTCATCATCATAGGAATTGCCTTATCCATCATATATGATGCTTCTATAACTGCACGATACCCGGCAAGGCTGCTTTGTGAGCTTAAAACATCCATATACTGCGCTTTTGTTGTTCTTGGTATCATATCAAGAGCAAAAGCAGTAATGCTGTTTTTTTTAAAAAGCTCCATGTTTTCTTGATGCTGATGTATTTTTTGCATGGCAACGTAAGTTGCATTGCGTGGTATCTTTTTTAATTTTTGCAAAGGTTGTGGATTAATTGAGATTGTAATATTTGCAGATTTTATTGCATCAATTCCATCTATATCCTCAAATATTACATTATGTCCTTCTTGTACAAGCTTTGCTGCAACATCCTGCGTAATTGCAACACGCTTATCATCCAAACAGCTGTCATTAAAAACAAAAATCTCCATATACCAAGATTTATGCTATTCCATGCAGTGATTATAAATCTGGAGTGATGAATGAACAACTAAAACATTCATGCTACTACTAAATTTGCTCTTCACTATTTTCTTTTTTGTTATCGTCGCTTTCTTCACTACTTGTTGACTTATAATCATTAATTACTTTTGCATTTTCCATAACTTGGTGATAAAGATTATCACGTATTTGGGCATTATAAGTTATTCCGTTTATAACTATAGTCACATCATTTATTGGCTCAACATAATTTTCTATATTCTTTAGAAACTCCTCCCATGATACGCTACCAACCAGAATTTTTACTTGCTTATCAGAAAGTCCATGCTGACGTGCTGCATTTTCTACAAAAAACTTTAAAATCTCTGCTTTACTATTATTTTCATCATCTTTATTTTCTCCCTTATTTACTTCTTGCCGTATTTCTTGAATTGTATTGTTTAACATTTTTAAAACTCTTAATTCAATACTATTATCGATAACAGCATGTGCATGACGCACAAAGTCATCACACAGACACAAGTTAGTAATAATTTGGAATACTACCTCTTCATCCAATCTTTGCTCAATCAAAGTATTATATATTGTGAATATATCCTTTTTTTTGCACACCTTGCTTAACTGTTTGATTTTCTCAATATCAAGCTTTTTGCGTAATATTTTCTTTAGAACTTTAAAACAGTCAATTACATCAAATGTATAATTTTGCAAGAAAGCGTAAATATTTTGGGACTCGTTTTCATCACATCCGCAGAAAGCTCTTATTTGTTTTTCTTTGTCATTATTTTCACTTTTGCATATTTGACAAACAAGTTTGTGTACAGCATCTTTTAATGCTGCTAATTTCTTTATTATTATTATTTTTATCGATTTTTGAATATTATCCATTGCACAAATAAATAATGCATTCATTTGGTATGAATCAAAGTATTTATTTTGCAACAAAAACGGCCCATACAACGCATTCCATAAGTTAAATTCTATAATAGGATTAACAGCGACCTGCGTTATAACTTGCGTTTTATTAGCATTGACTTTTGGCAATTGCTCAACTACTGCATATGCGCTATAGCAACAAACTACTAAACATGCTGCTATTCTTGTTTTCATATCTCCTCCACTAAATATATACAACATGTGTACATTTTTATACTATCATAAATTGTGTAAAAAAGTAAAACAATTTTTTCATATTTACACTATTAATTTCAAATAACTAATTATTAACTATTATATGCATCTAATAATTTGACAAAAATAATAGATGCGTATGCATTGGATATTGCAGCAGCATGTTTGTGTAGATCTTGGAACCACCTGCTGATAAGCCGTAGCCAATAAAATGTGTAAAGTATATACGCTAATTACTGCAAGCATACTGATATTACCTGTCTATTTAGCAGAATATTTATGTGGCAATAAAAAAGCGGGACATAATTTGACAAATGCACGGAGTTGTATATACGCTAATTATTGCAGGCATGAGTGTGTTGCCTGGCTATTTAGCAGAATATTTTATGTAGCAATAAAAAAGCGGGACATAATTTGACAAATGCATGGAGTTGTATATATGCTAATTACTGCAGGCATTTGTATTAGATTAACTCGTTAAACCAGCAAATTGCCTGCTTAAATCATTACAGAGTAACAAAATATTTTTTTGGAGGAATTATGAACACTACAAAAATAGAGGTGTCATATGATTAGAAATGGTGACTTACCTCAATACAACTGGCATGATATTGCAAGAACAAAGCAACGTCTGCCAAAAGGAGATTGGCTTGTTTGGCTGGTTATGGCCGGACGAGGGTTTGGAAAAACAAGAACAGGCGCAGAAACAGTAATGCAGCTTGTAGAAAGTGGAAAATACCGTTCTATTGCAATTGTTGGCAAAACATTGCATGAGGCAAGACATATTATGGTTGAAGGCCAAAGTGGCATTATGTCAACAGCACTATCAGCAAATGGTAATGTCACATATTACCCATCAAAAAGAGAATTGGTATGGGCAAATGGTGCAAAAGCTGTCTTGATAGGTGGAGATAATTATGAATCAATTAGAGGTATGCAGTTTGATTTTGTTTGGATTGATGAATTTGCAAAATTTGAAAAACCAGCTGAAGTTTGGGAACAAGTAATGTTGTCATTAAGGATAGGAGAAGATCCAAGATGCATGATAACAACAACACCAAAGAATAGGCCAATAATTAGACAATTGGCAGAAGCAAAGTTTTGCTATGTCACAAACGGAACAACATATGAAAATAAAGATAATCTATCATCAAAATTTTTAGAAAGAATAGAAGAGCTAATGCAGGATACAAATTTTGCAAGACAAGAGTTATATGGAGAAATAGTAGATGATTTAAATAACCTTGTGTGGGCAAAAGATAGTATTAAGTATAAAGAAGTACAACCAACAATGTTAAATAGAATAATTATTGCAGTGGATCCAGCAGTTAGCAATAATACAAAATCAGATGAGACAGGAATTATCATTGCAGGTGAAGGATGTGACGGCAATATCTATGTTTTGGATGATTTGAGTGGAAAATATAGTACATCAGAGTGGGCAGAAGTTGTAGCAAACGCGTACCACGCATATGGCGCATCAAGAGTTGTTGCAGAAGTAAACAATGGTGGAGATATGGTAGAAAATGTAATGCGAAACAAATGTCGCTATATCCCATTTTCCTCTGTTAGGGCAGTAAAAGGAAAAATTGCAAGAGCAGAGCCAGTCGCCCTACTCTACTCCGCTTCTAAAGTATTTCATGTAAGAAAATTTGCCGCCCTTGAAAAACAAATGCTATCCACATCATACGATAACGATAAAAAACAACACGACGATAGAGTAGACGCACTAGTGTGGGGAATCACGGAATTAACAAACAAAACAGAAGCTAACGCACAAATTATCCAAATATGATTTTTGAGATTTTAATTGAAGAATTATTTACACAAACATACTTTCATGATATAATGAAAATTGATGGTTTCATGTCATTTTATAATGAAAAAAGTGTGTAAAACATTATTACTTGCAAGCGTCATGTGCGCATTCAGTACATACGGAAGTGATAATGCAAGGAATTATGTTGGATATCGTGATGTAAATGGAACGGTAAAGAAGTTTAGAGTTACACAGAAGACGCGTAATAGATATTTGAATGGGAACTGGAAAGTGTGTTGGGACAATGATGCTGGAGGAGAATACGATGTTTTTAGTGTTTGTAGTATCTCGGAGAGTAGAGGAGATTTTATAAATAAGATTGCGAATATTGTGGGCGCAGGATGTATTATGGGAAGGGATTGCTGTGAAGGAATGGAAAGTGGGGATTGTGAATTAAAAGATTTAATGGAAGATGGGAAAGCGATTATTGATTCTGTGTCAGATAATGAGTTGCCGAGAAATGATATTGGTACAATCGTACAAGCGATTACTAAATATTTACGGAGTGCAGATGAGAGTAGTGCGTATTTGTGTGGAGTGTTGAGTGGGATACTCGTTGGACAAATTATGGCGACAAGGATGGTGAAAAGAGGACTGGTTGAGGGTGTGTTGGGTGGTATAATTGAGAATGTGTATGTCATAATGGGAAATTGTGAGGGTGTGATGTGGGGATGTGGTGCGGAGTTAGTGCGGCATGCTGTGAAGGCATGTTGGGATAAAGAGGTGGTGTATAGGACACTGTATGGGAAAGAGGCAAATGATAGGGGAATGTTGTGTGTGTGTATTAATAGGGGACGTTGGGAGATGGGGTTTGGTTTGTATGAGGAAGGTTTGTTTTATGTTAGTAGAAATAAAGGTGGAAAAAGAGATAATATTGGGGTGGCGATGATTAATGGGAATGGGTTCGTTATGTGTAGGATGGGGGAAAAAGATGGAAAAGGAACAGTAGTGAGATCGTGCGTTGCGTGTGTGGGGGAAGTGGACAGGAAAGAATACAGGGTGTATGCAGGACAAGTGTGCAAGGATATTATGTTAGAACTATGGAGTAAAGGCATAAAAAACGTGTGTGTGAGAATAAACAAGGCATATGGGGATGTGTGGCGAGAAGTAGTGAATGAGGGGGTGAGTATTTCAAGAAGTGGGTGGCTGAAAATGCAAGAGAATGTGAACAGAAGGTGTGATATTGAGCAAAGGAAGTATTTGGGACATACATTGTATGGACCGATAAGTGATTTTACTTTGTGTTATAAAAGTATAAAAACAGAAGACTCGGGGCGTGTTTTTGCAGATTTTGAGGAGATAGAACCTAGACTAAGTATGGGTGTGAGTGGAAGGAAAAAGGATGTCAGAAATGAATGCAGTGAAAAAAATGACGAGGAAAAGGGGGAAGGAAATAACACAGGTTGGAATGACAAAAGTTTTAGCGGGGGTAAAAAACGGGTGAGAGATAATGAGGAGTTTGAGGTGGAAGTGGATGGACAAAGCGAAATAGATAGGGCTGATGCCGCAATGTGGGAGGAAGAAGAGGAGTTTGTGGTGGAAGTGGATAACGAAAGCGAGATAGAGAGGGCTGATGACACAATGAAAGAGAATGAAGAGGAGTTTGTGGCAGGGGAACGTGGAAAGACAAAGGATATAAAAAAAATGAAAAGAAATATGGATAAAACAACCTCCCAACAAAAGACTGCAAGGGAAAAGACTAGTGTGAACGAAAGTTTGGATGTTAGAAAAAAAAGGAACAGCATGAGGATGATGAAAGACCAGATAATGAAAAGAAAAAAAAGGAGCGGTGCACGGAAGAGAGACAGGGAAGAAAAAAGATTAAAAAAAGACATTGGGGTGAGTAAGACAACAGAAGATAATAAAAATAGAATAAAACGTATGGGAAGTATGCAAGGTATGGAGAAACAAAGTGTGGAAACACATAAAGGCCAGAAACCTAATGACAAAAATCATGAAAGAAAGAAGATTGAATGTGAACCGGAAGTACCTGTTGTGATTGAAAGGGTATAAAGTTTTTCACAGTGGGTAGTTGTGCGGAATAGTTTTGTCATGCAGTAAATGTTTTTTTATGCTTTGCAAGTTTTTTTGCAGTATGTCGTTTTTTTTGAGATAAGTAATTAGGTAGAATATTTTCAAAAAATATCTTGCGTTGTTTATGCCTTTTGTGTAGAATGTACGAGGAGTTTATGTTGTTTAGACGTATGAAAAATAGTGTTATTAAAGTAATGGCTGGTGTTGCATGTAGTTTCATCATGTTTGGTGGAACAGGATGTGTGGTGTATGGTATGGACGAGAAATTGAGCAATAGTGATGAACAAAAAGATGTGCTGCAATGCAAGTTGGTTGCAAGCGTGTTGGATAATAAATTGGATGATGTACGTGTTGTAAAGAAGAATAGTGAAGTAGAATGTTTATTGCAAAAGTATGGGTATGTGGATGCAATGGGAAGATGTCAGATTAAGGGGTTTTTGCTGGCTGTTAATGAAATGATATATGGAAATGGCGGCGAGGATGTTGAAGATAGTGATGTGAGTGTGCAGGGAAGGGTAAAAGAACTGAAAGGTAAAATAGAACAAATGATACGTGAATATACAGGATGGGAAGAGACGCGGTGTTTAAAAAAGGTTGAGCAGATTGAAACATATATGGGGTATAATGAAGGGGCAAATAAGATTATAGAAGAATGCGATAGGGAAGCGATAGTTGTGGCGGGGATAATTGAAAAAGTGAAAGCTAAAAAGGAAGAAGTGTATGAAGCAATGATAAATAAGGAGTACAAAAATGCGAAAAAATTCTGGGATGTTGTGGATACGTGCTGTGGGAAAATTGAAAAGGCGATGAATGATAGAGAAGGAATGACGGAAGAAATGGTAGATGCGAAAATTGCTGAGAAAATACGTGAAATAGAACAGGAGATGAGGGAGAAGAGTAGTGAATTGCTGCGAGAGGAAGAGCAAGTTTATAAAATGTGGGGAAATGAGAATGTAGAAGATGGTGAAGAAAAAATACGAAAGATTAACAGAAAAAAGCAGGAATTGTTAAAATGGGTGGATGAACAAAGAGAAACGATACGAGAAAAAGGTGAGTGTGAAAAGCGTAAAATAGGAATGGTGACAGAACAAAAAAGGAAGATCAACGCAAAGATTAAATACTTGAAAAAGGTGCGGGATGATGAAGAGGTGTGTCGGAATATTGGAGATGTGTGGGACAAGATTGATAGAATGAGTGGTAGTGCGTGTGGGGATTATAATGAGCTGTGCAATATGTGGAGGGAATTTGTTGAAAAAATGGGACAAGATTGTGACGGAAAACAAGGTGAAAAGAGGTTGCGTAGTGATGTGTATGAATGTTGGTATAACGGACTTGGTGTGTTGCGTGTAGTGGAGGCATGTGTAAAAAGTGTGTTTGGTGAAGATACGAAAATGTGGGAAGAGTGCATGTGTGTGAAGAATATGCTGGATAATGCTATGTGTGGTAGGCTCAAACATAGAGGTGATAGTGTACATTTGTGTAAGGGAAATGGAAAAAATGGGATAAAAAAGGGACGCGTTGGTATAACATTTGATAATTGGAAGAGTGTTAAAGATGATAATCAAAAAGAGATGGATAATTTGGTGAATGAAATGTGGGGAGAAATGTTGAAGGGACAGGAAATAGATGCAATGTGTGGAGAACTTGAAAAAGAGATGATGATGGATGCAATTTTGTATGTGAAGAATGTTAATATGAGTAAAAATGTGATGACAGAGGAAGAAAAAAGTATAGAAGACGCGAGGGTTGAAAAATTTATTGCTGCGGTGGAGAAGTGTAAAATGATTAGTAGCAGAAGTATAGGAGAAGTAAAAGAAATTGGGGATGCAGTTATTAGGGATGTGTTAGGAATTAGAAATTATAGTAATGTAATGAGGGTATGGAGTGTACTACAAGATAAACAGTTTGTGGCGTTGGAAAATGCAGGTGATGAATGTGTGATTGTAGAAGATGTATTGGGGGATGCAGGTTCTTTGAAAATTAAACGTGAAGAAGAAATAAAGGAGTGTGCGGTTGCAACTGCGTGTAGTGTAATGAAAAGTTGGCTTAGTGCGGTTGCCAGTGATACGGATAATGAGGGATTGTCAGAGATTGGTGATGGAATGAGTAGTGACGATGGGTTGAGTAGTTTTGGTAATGAAAGTCAGGAGGATGATGCACCAGAGATAAAAAAGCAAAGTGAACAGAAGGCAGCAACTGGAGGTTGGTGCACGGAGAAAAACCGTACAGCTATGATTAATGCACTTGCACAGAGTGTAAGGTGGATTGATATTGATGGGAAGAAATGCAATATGGAATACTATGGGGGCGATGATATGGATGAGATAAAGTGTTATGCAAAAGATGTTGATACGTGGTTTGTTATAAAGGATTGGAGACGTGCTAATATTAGGGGGGTGGTTGAAAAAAGGATGTTTGTTAAGGCGTGTTATGAAAAAAGTGTGGCGGACTAATAGGAAGGGTTGGTGTTGTGTATGATGGTGTGTGGAAGTGAGATGTTGTTGTCTTGTTTGGTTATAAGTTTGTGATTGTTGTGCTTCTATACGGTGTGTTGTATTTGTGTTAGGATGCTGTGTCTACGTTGAATTTTTTTAGTATTACTGTGCAGAAGTTGCTTGTTGTTGTATATTTTATGAAGTCGCAGCTTGTGTATTCTGCGTTGTTGTGTGTATATTTAATTTTTCCAGAGCATATATCGTCAGCAAGGGATGTGTAAGAGATGATTGATGATGTTTTTGCTAGAAGCTCGGATAGTGAAAGCAGTTCTACATATTCTTTATTATTTTTAACATTAAAACAGCAAAATATTTGTTCTATTTTATTATTTATGGGGTTATATCTGCCGCCTATTGGTAGATACTCGCTAGCAAAGTGCTGTGTGGCAATTTCTTTAAAAATGACATTTGTATCTTGCATTATGCATTTAAATTCTTTATTGTACAAAATTTTATTTGAAAATCTTTCTATTATTGATATTTTACTGATAAGACCATGTTTTAGATTTTTATATATTGGATAAAGAAATTGTTTTTTTCCGTATATTCCCGTGGCTTTTACATTATTGTTAAAGATAGATTGTGCTTTTAAAGCGCATTGTAGTGTTAAAAAGTCGTTTTTTGTGTTAAAAAACTGCTCTTCATTATCGTTATCTTGTATAACGTATTTTGATTGCGCGTTATAATCCAACATGCCGCTTTCTTCTACGTTATACTTTAATTTTAGAAATTTCATATTTCCTCCTAGTTAAATAAAGTGTTGCTGGTCAATTTTGATTTTAGAATGTTCACAAAAGTGCTGTTTTATTGGTTTTGTCACGATTGTTATGGTTGTTTGGTTAGTATTTAAAAAATTTGTGATGATTTGTTCATAATTTTCTGTGGTTAATTCTGTATTTGCGATAAAGTTTTGTAGTTTTTCTATTTGCTCTTTACCATCATTTTTTACATAAATATCTACTAAATCATTTATTGATACTGTTTGTTGTTTTGGTTTTGCAATGTCAGAAATTTGGTAGTTTGCAGGTTTGTCCATATTATCCGAAAAGCTTAAGGCTGTAACTGACATTGTTCTTAAGTTATTGCTTTCTATAGATGTAATTTTTGCAATGTGATTGCCTATTTTTACTTTTGTTTTACAGTTAATAGCGGGATTGTATGCCATTTTCCATGAAAATTTCATATTTCTATTTGTTAGCCAGACATAATTTTTGCTCAACTCAACAATTTTTTTATACACGTCATTTCCAAATTTAGTTGAAAAAAAGCTTGTACAACTTGAATCTTTTATAAAGTCAGAAATGTTACCAAGGTTGATTTTTATTTGCTTTGTCTCCCATGCCATTCTATTTTTAACGTTAAATGCTATTGTTTCTTTTCTATATTGATCATATCCATATGAAATTACAAGTTTGCAATCGTAAATATGTCTGTTAATGGAGAATTTTTTGTCATCAATACTAAAATTTACTGGTTGCAGATAACTTGGATCAGTATGCAATGTATCAGATGGTTTTAGTCTTGAAAAGCTTACAAAATACTTATTTCCAGAATGATGCCTAATACCTCCTATGCGTGCCCATTGCTTTGGCCATGCATTTTCTAGTTTTAATGGAGTGAGTGTATTAATTTTTCCTCCGCTAAATTGTGATGTAATCATGTTTGATATATCAAAATCACCATATTCTCTAGATAGCCAAGATGCTGTGACTGATACATCAAGATCTCCTACTTCTGAGTTATACTTTTCTGATTTTAGTGATCCAGAAATAATTGTATCCTCAATATCACTTATATCTATATATTTTTCATCCAATAAAGAAACAATTTCTGTTTCTTTACATGATGAATAGTAAGGAATAGCAAGTGTTTCTTGCAATGATTGTGTTTTGTTTTCTCCAAATAGTAATTCGTCAATTTCTGATATTTCTTGTACATTGTCATCTGCTGCATTACTTATTACTGTTAAAGTTAATGTATTTCCAGTCTTTTTCCATAATTTTATATGCCCTGAAAATAATGTTTTACAATTTGCAAAGATTTCGCAAGTTGTTATGTTTTTTGGCAAGTTGTCGCAAAATATTACTACAACAAGTTCAGGTTTATAACCCTCTTTTTCGGAAATTTTGACAGATAATATATCAGAGCCTCTTACTGTCTTATCTTTTCCGTGTAATACATAGTAAAGATCGTACATAATTACCTCCTTAAATATTGTGTTCAAAAAGTGAACAGGACCATATGGGCTGTGAAATTACTACCAATTAAGTTAGTTGTTTTTAGTTTTTTCACAACTTTGTTAACTTTATTAGTGAATTGTTAACGATTCAGCTAATGTTCAAAAAGTGAACAAGACAATATGGGTTGTGAAATTACTATCAATTAAGTTAGTTGTTTTTGGTTTTTCCACAACTTTGTTAACTTTATTAGTGAATTGTTAACGATTCAGCTAATGTTCAAAAAGTGAACAGGACCATATGAGCTGTGAAATTACTACCAATTAAGTTAGTTGTTTTTAGTTTTTCCACAGATTTGTTAACTTTATTAGTGAATTGTTAACTGCGCCCTTCCCTACTCCATATTTTTTTCATGAAATAATGCTTTTACTGCATTGAAGTTTGTCATTGTACCTCCTACTCGCTTTGTTGCAAAAAATTCAACAAGTGGCTTTTTTGACAAAATATCCTTTAACAGCTTGATGCCATGATGTTCTACAATTTGGTAGCACGACTTAAAATCACCAAGCAAGATAACAGGTTTGTCGTTTGTTGTAGATTTTGGCATGTCATCACAAATGGCAACTGGTATTCCAAGCAGTGTATCAGGTATGCCTCTAGCAATTGAGTTTTGCCATATATAGTTTCCATTTTTTTGATCTCTGATTTTTCTTATTATATTTGCCACTTCTCTTGACATCAGCCAGTGTGCGTTATGTGCATATGAGGAATCCAGCAATTCCAACACACTATACAATGTATCAACATCAAATTTGCCTGATATTTTTTGGATAGAGTTTTCTGCTTCATCTTCAGAAAATTGTGAGCATAAAATTCCATCAGGCTCATTGTTGCCGTTGCCGTATAAAAATGCGCGATTTTCAACAGATGCTGTTTCCATGATCAGTTTTTCTTTTATAAATGTTTCAACACTAACACTTGCATCTTCTATTGTTGATTGAGGAACAATTGTTTTTACAAAGATTTCGTGCAATTTTATTGTTTTACTTTGTAGTATTGTATCGTTTTCTGAGTTTGCAACGTGATTTTCAATCCATCCAGATTTGCTAACATCTTTACTATCCAGTACGACAGAAAACGAGTCTCTACTTGTTTTAGCGACGCTAGCTAATGATCTGATGACAGATCTTTGCATAATCTCATGCTCTATGTCAGTTACTAGTTTATCTGGGAGCATTATCGTATCTGATATTGCCTCACCTTTGATATAACGCAAAAATTTTGTAAATTCACTAGTAAATGTAAAATCATCTTCAGTTAATGGTCTTGTATCTGCAGGAATAGACATAATAACCTCCTTTAAAAAAACCTTGCCGTGCACGATTGCATGACATAAAAAGCTTTGTTAAAGAACGCTTTTTTGTTAGAATGGATGCATGGTCGCGTAGCTCAGTTGGTAGAGCACCGCGTTCACATCGCGGTTGTCACAGGTTCGAGTCCTGTCGCGACCACCACTAAATGGTTGTTTCGTTCTGCCAAAGCTTATTTTTAGATTAAAAAATAAATTTTTGGCATGCAAAAAGTTTTTTGTCCCGCTTGCTTCAAACCGTTGCTGACTGCGGCTTACAAAAAAATTATGTCCCGCTTTTGTAAAAATCATGAATATTTTTTATACCATGTTTGTGTGGTTTATAAATTTTTTTTGAGGGAAAAATGGATACTAGTATAGAGCGTGATGTTGACACAGTTGCAAGAACGTTATACGGAGAAGCACGCGGTGAATATAAAAATTATGGAGAAAAATCTCTAATTGCTGTTGCAAACGTAATATGTAATAGAAAAAACATAAACGGAGAGTCATTTACAAGTATTTGTACAAAGCCAAGACACTTTTCATGTTGGAATAAATTTGATCCAAATTTGGAAATTGTAAAGCGAGTTTCTACAGCTGATGAAATTTTTTTCAAGTGTGTGGAAATTGCACAACACGCTGTGGAAAAAAATCTGCAAGATATAACGCAAGGCTCCACGCACTATTACAGCACTTTTTTGGGAAAAATCCCATATTGGGCAACAGGAATAAGACCAAGATTTATAATTGGACATCATATTTTTCTAAAAACAAAAATATAGATTGTACAATTAAGTAATAAGGTTTACAATATGGAACGTGATATGTTTATTGGTAAATAGAATGTCGAATACTGTAATAAAATTTGTTTTATTAATTGCATCTTTGTTTGTTGTAGGGAGTGATTGTGTTGGGACAAGTCCTAGACGTGGGCAGAATAATGCAGCAAACACGGATGATAGAATGAGAGAGCAGAAGCAAAGTATGTTAGAAAACAAAAACCCAGGTTACACTGGAAATATGTCTCCACAAGCAGGGGAACCACCATCGCCAGTATTGATTATAAAGAAGCCGGGTAGAGATAAAGATGGTTGTTACGCACAAGCTATGACGCCGCAAGTGAAAAAACAAACAGCGGATGTGTTGGGAAAACGGAATAGTAAGAGTGCGGGCGGTAGTCCATTGTTGATGAAACGGCAAGGTAGTGGTGGAAGTAATGCTGGGGGTGGAACAAATGATGAAGAAAGGGAAAGGGCCTGGATTGCAGTATGGAAGCAAACTGATGTTCCGATAAATGTGATGCATGTTGGAGAACAGGTGAGTAGTGGCGGGTATACCTTTGAATGGGAACTGACATATGAAGGGTGGATTGCTTACGTACAATGTTTGGTTGATACATTGGCTGCGTCTGCGGTTGGAGAGACAATAGGGAGTGAAATTACACGAAGTTTAAAAAACAACAGTTATTTGAAACAAAAAATAGGCGCAAAATTAAAAGATGGACTTGCAAAGATGAGAACGTTTGAAAGTGATAGTTTAGCTGTTTTTGATATTGACAAAGGCATATTAACAGAATTGAAAATGTTGGTTGGTGTGTTGATGGGTGAAGAGTTTTGGAGAGATACAACAGATATTTATCGGAGGAGGGGGGAAGTTAAAAATTATTTCAGTAAGTACATAGATGCGCTGATAAAACTGAAAGAAAAACAAGCATCAATGTGTAGTGGTATAAAGGGTGTTTTGTGCTATAAGGAATGTTGTGACGGTGATGTTAAAGGAGAAGGTAGTGTTGAACGTAAAAATGGGGGAGGAAGTGGAAAGTTAAGCATACAGAGTGTTAGAGCTGTGTGCGATGTTATCGAGAAGATGGAAAAGGAGATTGTAGAGCTTGGAGGATTAAGAAAAAGTTTGATACAGGGTGGAGCGCAAGCCAATGCTGTAAAAAGTATTGATGATATGATAGACGCTAAAAAAGCGCAAATTGAAAAACTTGTTGCTGTTGTAGGTGGTCAAAAAGACGTGCTTAAAGAACTGAATGAAGCATGCAGTGATGTTACTGGATTTCCTATTGAAAGGAGTGAAGAGACATATGGCAATGGACAGGTAGTGTTATCGTCCATTGCTGTGTTGAAGAAGCAAGTGCAGGAGTTGAAAAATGAGTTGATCCGCATGAAAGGTTTTGATGAAGAGCGGGAAAAAGCAGAAGGCACGTTGTTTGATTTTGCGAAAAGTATTTCTTGTGATAATCAGTATGTAATGCAACGCATTAGCACAAGTAGAATGACGGAAAAACAAAAAAAAGGATTACTGTATAAGTATGAAGGGAAAACTATAGAACAAATGCGACGAGAGAGGGATATAGGAAAGTGTGTTTCGTGTTTGAAAGAATTGTTTGCCAAGGCCAAGAAACGAGTAGAAGTGATGGCGATGGGTGAAATGATAGATGAGTATAAGAGGTGTGTGAACAATGGGGAAAAAATTAGTGGTGAGTTGGAGACGGCAATAGACACGTTTGGAAATATGATAAAGTTGTGTAATTGTCAAGAAATGATAGTTATGCAACAGAGCATAGAAGGATTATATAGGAGTGTTCAATTGTTAAATCAGATAATTATGAATAAAGGAAAAATGGATGATGGAAGTGAAATCAATGAGGGTATATTAGAGAGTAAGGAAAAGAAAGGATGTCTGCCTGATGAAGGGTATGTTGATAAAGAAAAGGGTCGTAGTATGAAGGATTACATGAAATGCGAAGAAGTTTTTGGTATTGTGAAGAGGTGTTGTGCGCATGTTAAGAAAAGGGAGGAACTGATGGCTCGACTTGTATCTGAATACTTGGTAATTAGAAACTTGGTTGAATTAAAGGTAGATCGTAATGTGAGTGATATGAAAATTGGTGATCATGGAGAAGTTTTTATGAAAGTAAGCAATGTCATTGAAGATGGACAAAAGAAACTGGAGGAAGCTAATTGTGAAATAAAAAAATTGAAAGAAGTGTTGGATGGGATAGGCAATGTTGTTAAAGTAGATGTGAATGAAGGTGGAGGTAAAGATTTTTATGAAAGGTTAAAAGAGAAGGTGGAAAAATTAGTGAGAGTAGTAATAAAGTGGAGGAAAGAGAATCAGGAGTATGAAAAACAAGTAGAAATGTTAAATGGACAATTACAAGAAATGAAACGAAAAACAGGGAATATTAGAGAAGTGGAAGTGGAGTATGATAATTTGTCTTCAAGGTTTGGAGCTTTGACAAATCGAATGGTGGGATATGAGAATCAGGAGAAGGAGAGAATAATGAAATTGAGAAGTGAATTTACAAAAAATATGTACAATGGCATTGTTAGTTTAGATGATATGAGTGATTTGAATGTAGATAGTGGAATAGAATTATTAGCTAATGCTGTTGGTGCTGTTATGAAAGCTCGTAACGAAAATGCTGTGAAATTGCGTAGTATGAATAGATTTTTTTATTCGATTGTATCTGCTGTTGATGGTAAAACAGAACAAAGTGTAAGCGGTAGTATGATAGAAAAAGATGCATGTGAACGTGTGCAGAAAAAAGTTAAATTGTTGGCACGAATGAATGGTGAACTAAGAGAATGGTATATAGAAAACAATAGTAAAGGTGTTTTGAATACTGTGGGTGAAGAAGATAATCTAGTATGTTTGATTAGGGAATGTATAGAGCGAAGAGAAGATAATTTGAGGCGAGAATATAGAGATGTGGTAGCAATGAATATTGAAATATTAAATACGAAGGAAGATTTGGAAAAACAAAATGGTGAATTGATTGAACGAATGAAAAAAATGAATGAGATGCAGGAAAAGTTAAAGAAGAAGTTATTGAAGATGAAGAGTCATAAGGTAAATATAAACAACATTGTGGAGGCGTTGAAGGATGCAGGGAAAGGAGAAGTGAGGGAAGATAATGTGACAGAGGTGCTGCGTGAGTTTGTTGAAGGAAGTAATGCCACTGCGCAGGAGGTAGAGAGTGTGAAGCAAGCGTTGGGTGTTGAAGAGAATGTAGATGTTGTGAAAGTGGCACAGGATAAGGCTAATGAGTTAAAGGAATTAAAGGAGCGAAATGACAAAGTGAGAAGTATCTTCAATGCTGGAGGTGATGTAGATATTGGTGATGTGGCACGGAGTATGGCAAATAAGGTGGAAGAATTGGAGAAGCAAAATGATGAATTGCGTAAAAAGGATGAAGATGTAAGAAACATGTTGGATTGTGAAGAAGGTGCAGATGTTAGAGAAAGTGCACAGGCTGTGAAAAGTGAACTGGATAGTCTAAGAAGTGATAGAGGCAGGTTATGTGAGATATTTAGTGTAAATGATAATGGAAAAATAAATGTTGTGGATGAGATACGAAAGAAGGATGATGAGAAAAATAAAGTAATAGGTGACTTAGGAAATAGACTGATAGTTATAGGAGCGTCTGTTGGGGCTGAAAGTGATGGTAGTGATATTGAGAATAAAGTGCAGGAACAGGGTAATAGATTGAATAGTTTGGAAAAGCAAAATAAAAACTTAACAAAGACGATAGAAAATGTTGGCATAGCTTTTGGGTGGAATGGGGATGATATTGGTAAGGAGATTGAAGACTTGAAGACTAAACTTGATAGTGTGGAAGTTGATAACGATACTGAGAGTAGCAGTAGTGCAGATGATAAGAACAAAGAGGGTTTGCGAGCAAAGATTGATGCGTTAATTGAAAGGTGTAAGATTTTGCAGGCACAGAGTGAGGATGCTATGAATAAAAATGAAGCATTAAGTAATACAGTAAGACAAATAGCACAAGAAGTTGGTGTAAATATGGACAAAAATGGTGATGGTAATAATGTTGTAAATGCTGTAGCACAATTGAAAGAAACAGTTGCTGAACAAGAACAGCAAATTAATTATGTTAATGAAAATATAGTTAGAGGACTTATGGATGATAAGGATAGTGATATAGATGAGGATAGGCTTAGGAAAGTTAGTAAGGTAGTGGATGATATAAGTAAAGCAAGAGACGTGATAAAAAGCCGAAATGGTGCATTTAGTAATTGGCAAGAAACGATAGATGGTTTGATGAATGAAAATGAAGAGTTGAGTGCGGAAAACAATGTCTTTAATAGTATAGCTAATGATGTGGATGCAAAGAGTGCGGAAGAATTGAGGAAGAAAGTGGAAGGTTTGAAGAAAACACAGGAAGAAATAGAGAAGAAGTTGGATGGTGGAAATAGTAGTGGTAATTTAGTAGATGATATAGCGTCGCTAAAGCATGAACTGGATGAATTACGTGAACAAATTGAAGCGGCAAAAAGTGCATTGGGTAATACTAAGGGTGAAACAGAGAGTAATTGGGTTGATTGGGTGAGTGACCTGAAGAGGAATAACGAAAACTTGATTGGACAACTAAATGATGTGAACAACGCAGTTGGTGGTGATAGTAGTAAAGGTATTAGTGAAAGAATGGAGGAATTGAAGCGGAGGATTGGGGAATTAACTGGAACCAATTATGGAACATTAAGTGAAGGGATCGAAGGATTGGGTATTTTATATAATGATTTAAATACTGCAAAAGAAAGTGTATTTGCGCAGTTGAATGATGCACAAAACGAGAATAGAGAATTGCAAAGCAAAGTAGATACTATAGGAAGTATTATTGGTGCAAATGCAGAAGACGACATGCAGGCGGATGTGCAGAATTTAATAGACGACTACAATGGTGCAAAAGATCTACTAAATAGTGCTGGGTGTGCTGGAAATGGAAGTTTGCAGAGTTGTGTAAGTGCAATAATAAAGTCGCGTGATGATGTTGAGAACGAGCGCAATAGATTAATGGCACAAGTGGATGCGGTTGCATCTATCGTTGGTAGTGAAAATGTGGTTGAAGATGCAGAAAAAATGAAAGAAGCGTTAAATAAAGCTAATGAAGAAGTAAGTAATGCTAAAAAAGCATTGTGGGTTACTGGTGATGATGAAGAGGATTTAAGTGATGGGATAAATGCATTGAAGGAGCAAGTCAATGAAAGTGGTAAGAGGATTGAAACTTTGGAGAGTGAAAATGAAAAATGGAGACAACAGGATGAGAAGATGTGTAAAGATTTGGGAATTGGCGAAGATCAGAATGCTGGAAAGGAGATTGAGGATATTGCAGTCATGTTAAATGGTAAGGGTGGAAGCAGTTTAAGAGATGTGGTTAGAGGTATGATTGAGGAAAACGAGGCACTACGTATAAGGAATAGGGAAGCTGAGAGTGAACTTGCAGCTAAGAATGATGATATGAATAAACTGCAGAGATATTTAGATGGTGTGAAAGAGGTTATTTGCAGTTCTAGTTGCAGTAATGAAAAAGTTGGTGAAGAGGTAGAAAATCTAGTTGAAGGACTTAAGTTGGAAAATCAGGAATTACAAAGTCGCAATGAACAATTGGAGAATGATAAGGAGGCTTGTGTTGCCAAATTTAATGAAGTTGAAAATGACAAAAATTGGATTATGGAACAGTTTAGTAAATGGGGTGGTACAGAAAATTGGAAAGAGAATGTGGAGAATATGAGGAAGAAGGTTGAGAAATTTAATGAGATTGAAGATATAGTAAATGGCTGGGATGATGGCTTTGGTAGTGATTCTGAAAGTGAGTATGATGATATATTGAATGATAGTCCAAGAAGTGATTTAGATAAAAACCCGGGAAATGAGAATGATAATATTACGTCGAATAATGATTTGAGTGCTACTAGTGGTGACACAGGTGGTAGTTTAGGTGTGAATCCTGGAGATGAGAATAATGATGAGATATTGAATACTATGAATGATTCTCCAAGTGGCAATCTGATTGAAAAGCCAGAAGATGAGAGTGGTAATACAACATTGAATACTGCTCTAAGTATTACATGTGATAGCCTGAATATAAATCCTGGTAATAATGCTACTGCAAGCGCTATGAGTGGGGCTCTAAGTGACGATCAAAGTGAAAAGCCAAATGATAAGCGTAGTGATGAAATATCGGATACTGCAAGCATTACGGGTGGTAGGACAAGCGATGATCTGCCTGGAAATCTTGGTGATAGTAGTGGTGCTACATCTGATGTTACTGTAAGCGCTATAAGTGATGCTCCAGGTGGTGGTCTAGATGTAAATCCTGAAGGTGAGAGTAATGATGGAATGTCAAAGAATAGTGATCCAAGTGTTGGTTTTGGTATAAAACAGGGAGGTGGAAATAATGAAGGTGTTGGGAGTGAAGGAGTAAAGGATGATGGAGTCGGTGTGCCGGGTGGTGATCCAGATAGCAATTTAGATGGTAAGGTGGATAATGTAGGTGGTGACTATGGAGGTAAGAATGAAGATAGGAGGGATATTGTGGGGAAAGTTAAAAATATGATAGAACAATTGGAAAAGTTGAAAATTGAAAATGAAGAAATGCGCAAGGATACAGAAGAGAAGACAGTTGAAAATGGAAAGTTGAAGGTTAAAAATGAAGAGTTGTCTAAAAATGTGGAGATAGCATTTACTAAATTAAGTGGATTAGAGAAGAAATTGAGGGATGTTTATAGTAAATTGTGTGGATTGAATGGGCATAATGAAAAAGAGCATGAAACTGTTGAGGAAGTACTAAATGAGATTGATGAAGTAGGTAGAAATATAAATAATTTAGAACAAAGTAATGCGAATCTACAAGCGGACAATGAAGAACATATTAGGCGGTATAATACCTTACAAAGTTCTATGCAAGAATGGTTAATCAGAATTCTTCTTGTGTTGAGGGAGGATTGGAATGTAAGTGATACTGAGTTAAATAAGGTAGGAAATGAAGCACAAAAGTTAATTGATCAATGTGGAGAGAGAGAAAATATGCATTCAGGCGATGAAAATTTGGATGATATAGTTGATGCGTTTAAAAATATGAAGCAACAAAGTGATAATCTAGTAGCGCTTGTGCGATGGATTGCTAAGAATTTCCCTGATAACACAGATGATGGACAATTACCGACTCTGGTTGGGCAATGTTGTAAGGATAATGGATTGTTAAGACAGAGGAATGATGAATTAGCAAACGAAAATAAACAAATGCAAATTGTGATTGATGGTATGAAGGATACAGTTGGTGATGTTAGTAGCGGTAATGAAGAGGTTGTGGATAAAACTCGAGAAGTAGTGCGGAAAGGTAAAGAGTTTAGTGAGAAAGTGGCTGATGTTGGAAAGAGCGTAAAACAGAAGATTACTTTGTGGAAGAATAATGTGGAGAGTGACAAGGAAAGTATAAGGAGGATTGTTAATGAAATGACAGGGTTTATTGGACAATGTAGAAAGATTGTGATGACAAGATTGGGGGATAGTGTGCAAGAAAAAGAAGAGTTAAAAGGACAAGTAGCAAGCTTGAATGAAGAGAGTAGTAGATTGCAGAATGAAAATAAGGCGCAAGGAGAACAGATTGCTAGGCTGAAGACGGATGTAGCAGATGCGCAAAGTAAGAATCAGGAGTTGCAGGATAAAGTTGACTCTGCAGAGAATGCTGCTAATAAAGCTAAGGAAGAGAATGAGAAACTACAGAATAAAGTAAGGAATGCGGAGGATACTGCTAAAAAAGTTGATGACAAGAATAAGGAAGTATTAAAAATTGTGAAAGAAATAAAAGGCGTGAGTGGTAAAGTATTTGAGGAAGAGGGGAAAGGTATAATATATGGATTTTTGGATTTGTGGAAGAATGAAAAAGAAAGATTACAAAATAGGGTTATGAATATTGTGAAAAGATTAAAGCAAGAGATGGGTGAGCAAAAAGAGTTGATTGCTACGCTGCAGGATAGAATACGGGAAGAAGGAAATGGAAATAAGGTGTTGCAAAATAGTGTAAATAATCTAACAAGTGAATTAAATAATGCAAATGAAGCAAGGAATAGTGCAGATAAGGAAAATGAACGTTTGCGTAAGGAAAATGAACTGGACAAAGGACGGATTGTAACGTTGGAAAAGGAAGTTGCAGATGGGAGAGATGAGAATAATGAATTGACAGAAAAGGTACGCGAGGCTGAAAGTAATTTGGACGCAGCGAATGCTGAGAATGAAGAGCTGAAAAAGAAAAATGATGATAACGACGAGTTAATAGAAGAGTTGAAAAGACAAGTAAAAGAAGGTAAAAAAATAAATAAAAAATTGAATAATGAGTATAAAGAATTGGTGGATGGTATGCAGAAGCTGCGAGAACGGATAGATGCGTTACAAAAACAATATGATGCGTTGGTTGAGGAAAAAAATGGATTGCAGGCTATTGTTGATGGTTTACGAGGTAAAGGTAATAAGGATGAAATTGATGCGTTGAAACGGCGTGTAAGTGATATTGAAAAGCAAATGAAGAAAATAGAGGCTGAAAAACGAGTTTTGAGTGCTAAAAATGAGAAATTGGAGAAAAATATTGCTCAGAAGAATAATGAAAATGAAGAATTACAGAAAGCTTGTATGGCGAGTGATGAGATGAATGTGAAACTACAAGCAAGTGTAGAGGGTTTGAAGATGTTAAATGGTAAGGTAATACAACAGAATAAAGATCTGAAAGATGAGATGATGCGTTTGAAAGATGGTCTTGCTGCCATGAATGATAAACAGGATAATAGGAGTATGGAAGAAGATAGAATGTTGATGTACAGTGATGAGGAATATTGGTTGAGAATTAGAGAATTAATAAAGCAGAGGGAAGAGAATACTAAACGAGCAGAAAAGAAGGATGAAAAAGGAAAAGAAACCGAAAATGAAAAGCGTAATGATAAGATTGTGGATGCGAGTGGCAGATGTGATAACTGGACAAGAAGGTTGAGTAAAAAGAGGGATGACGGCGAGGAGTTGAATGGGAAGGTATTAGAAAGTGCTATTAGGGCTGTTATGAATGGAAAAAGTGCGGAGGCTGCTAAATAGATAATGTTGTGTTTTGAAAAGAATGTATATTATATAATAATTGTTATTAAGTAAAAATTAATCTTTTTTATTTTAGAATACTTATATGCGGCTGTATTGACGTTAGCACATGTTATTTTTAAAAAAGAAAAGTTTTAAAATGTTAATATTTGCCGCATTTGCATGTTTAACTACAGTTATACTAAGCATACAATTATTTTATGTTATGCGTGCAAACAATAAACTTGTCGAAAATTTTGAAACTAACTATTTTGCCAAAGTTGTTATTTCTGATACATCTGCATTGGTTGATAAATTTTTTGAAAGTATTGAATCAACAGTTAATATATTATCAAGTAATTTTTCTGGAAGTGATATAACAAAACATGAACAACTAAAGTTTTTATTTTTAAATTGTTTGAAAGAGATTAAGCAAAGCGTAAGCGTAGCTTTGTCATTTAAGGATGGGACATTTTTTGAAGCAAAATTAATTGAAGGCCAAACACATTTTAGAGATGCTGATAACGGTATGCTACCGAATTACGTTAGATTTGCATTTAGATCAATAGAACATATAGAAAATTCTAAAATGCTTCGTGATAGATGGCAATACTTAAGTGATGACTTAATATGTGTAACGATGGAGGAAGTACCAGTTGCTAGAAATATGTCTAAAAGTGGATGGTATATAACTGCTGAGCTTAGAAAAGAGGCTGTTTGGTTTGATCCTATAATTCAGAATAAGGAAATTGAAATTGTGCTTTCAAGGCCTGTTGGATACTGCAATGATGCCACTGCTGTTGGTGTTATAGCTGTGACATTAGCAGCAAGCAAGGTTAATGAAATATTGAAAAATGCTATACCAAGCGAAAATTCAGTAGCGTATCTTATAAGTCAAAAGGATGAAATTATATCATCTTCATCTGATTTTCAAAATATACAAACAGATGGACGTGATGTAGAGATAGTGCAAAGCACTGAAAGCAATGATAAAATTTTAACAGCTGCATCTAGGGCTCTTACTAAAATAGGTAATGGTAGGACGACATTTACTGTTAATGGAGTTGGTTATATTGCTGCTATACAAGAATTAAAGACAATACCATTTAGCTTATTAGTTATTATACCTAGAGATGATTTTGTCTCTATAGTTTCTAAGACTAACTATAATGTAATGATTGTAACAATAATAATATTTATTTTATCTGTAATAGCAATTATTTTGTTAGCACATAGATTTTCTAATCCAATTAGAGAGTTATGTATGACAGCAGATTCTATCAGTAAATTTTCAAACAATGAATATATTGCTCCGCCAAAGTCAGAAATTGCAGAAATTGCCAAATTATCAGATGACATGGATGTTTTAAATATGAGCAGGACAATTTTTGCAAAATATTCACCTGTTGAATTAATAGCAAAACTTGTTGAGCAACGTAAATATCCAGAAATTGGTGGAGAAACAAAGAAAATAACGATTCTTTTTACTGATATTGCAAATTTTTCAACTCTATCAGAAAATCTACCCGCTGAGTACTTGATTTTGCATTTATCTGAGTATTTAGAAGCTTTAACAGATGAATTAGTAAAACAACACGGAACAATAGATAAGTACATAGGTGATGCTATTATGGCAGTTTGGGGTGCACAAGAGCCTGATCATGAACAAATTGTTAATGCTTGTAATGCAGCATTTAATTGCCAATCTAGATTGAGAAAATTAGAGAAGACTTGGGCTCCTCTTGGCAAACCGAGCTTACCGACAAGAATTGGTATCCACACAGGACAAGCTATTGTTGGGAATGTTGGTAGCCCAAACAGAATGAACTTTACAACTATAGGTGATATAGTGAATATAGCATCACGTCTTGAGAGTGCAAATAAGTTTTATGGGACAAAGATTATCGTTTCTGAAGACATAGCAAATGAAGCAAAAGGACGTATTTTATTTAGAATAATTGATAGAATAGCTGTAAAAGGAAAAAATACTGCAATTAATATATATGAACCACTATGCACAACTGATGATACGGATTCTGAGACTTACTATAAGCAGATAGAACTTTCTGCTAAATCAAAAGAAGCGTTTGAGCTATACCAAATGCAGGAGTTTGCAAGGGCTTTAGAAAGATATGAGCGCATTGTACAACTCTTCCCAAATGTTCTTACTTCTGTTGAGCCTGTGATAAAAAGATGCCGTAGCTATGTGCGTGAAACTCCTGAAAATTTTGATGGTGTGTTTTATATGGATAGTAAATAGTATTGAATTTTAAAATTACTTTTTCAACTATTATATTTGATATAGTTTTGATCTTACGCAATACAGCATTCCTTGTTAGAATGATTGTCATTGTTTTTAACATCTATATAGTCTTCATTATTTGTTACTACAGCAAGTCCCTCATCTGCATCAAATATTGTGATTTTATACTTTTTATCATCAGTAATACCTGTGGGGACTACTACCAAATCACGCACATAGCTATCGCAAGTAATTGTACAAATTTTTTCCTCCTTTAAATCAGGGAAGTACATCATAATGTTAATCTTAAATGGATTCTGCAATTTGTATACGTGTTTCATATCCGTATCTTCACTATGATATATCTCATCATATACTGATCGCTTAAATCTAATCTTCAATGTCGTATCACTACACTTACTTATCACAAGTAATTTGTTATATCTGTCGTACTCATCTGTTTGTAAAATCTGACCTGTAGACGTAACACCTACATCAAAAATTACCATGCGCTCATTAATATCGAATAAAATATTATTCTGACTATGAGCTGCACAAGCAGTAAAGTAAGTTACAACAATAAAAAATATTTTGTTCATAAAAACCTCCTTAAAAATTAATTTCTTCTGATATAGCAATACATATGCTAATATCATCAATTTCTACAACTCTCTCGTACATATTATAAGAACGTACTATTGCAGAAAAATTCTTCTCAATCAAATCATCTACTTCTCGCATAATGGATTGGGCAAAGCTTTCACTACTAAAAGTGTAAGGAATTACACGCAGCGCATGCCAATCATATTTTCCATTATTAATACAAGTTTCTGTTATTCTACTTAAATCACCTTCAGTACCAACAACTCTCCTGCACATACAATTAGTTAACGACACCAACCTATCACGTAAATTTCTGGGATACTTTATTAAACAAACCGAAAAAGCTTTACTGTCACTATGTATAAGAACTTGTCCATCATATAAATCTACGATATGCGGATATACATTAACGCTTGCAGATTGTACAATATGCAGCTTATATTCAGATAAATTAATAACCTCACCAATATAAGCTCGCTTCATACGACTAGCTGCAGAATTCAATGTATCGTTTAAAGCAAAAAAACTACGCCTCAAAATAGTATCACGACAATATCTCACACGTCGTACAACATCCCAACAAATATCAGTATAAACAAACTCGTGCAACACATTACTAACACGGTAATGTTCTAGATCCAACCCATTAACCTTTTCATCTATTCCCAGACCGTAACAGTAAGATCTTAAATCACCATTTTGAGATACTCTAGCATTCTGTAACATTCGATCACATTCTCTATAGTAAGTAGATTTTTTATAGTTTATTACAATTTCTCCATTCCAAATACCAAACGATTCATTTGCAAAAATTTTATCAGGATCTTGTGTAACAACAGATGTATTGCTCATGCATTGTTTTACAACTACATTTCTAACTTTGCCTATGTTATTTTCAAAAAAGATATCATCACTAATCCCTTCATCATAGTCACGCATAACATTATAATTATAATCTTGCGTACTCTCCATATCATGTAAAAAGTTAACCCAAAAAACAGCATTTACCATGTGTCTTGTAAATTCACAAATTGCGTTCATGTAATTTTGAAAATCATCCCATCCGACCAAATTTCTATCAAAAAAGTATTCATTAAACACAACAAAGCATATGCTACCTCCATTATCATTGTTGTATACATTTTCTATTCCTTGAAATAGATTATTCACATACTCTAATTCTAATGCTTTTTGAGCAACTACTTGAATACCACTGTTATTGTAAGCATAATCCCTGTTGCACCTCGTTACAGTAATAACACGGTATCCACCATTTTGCAATGCACCACGCAATCTTTGAGCGAAATCATCTTCCTGGGCAGAAAATGCAACAGAACAGATAAATGAACAAACAACCAACAACTTGCGAATAAAACAAACCCTACAAAGAGCGCGCGTGTATTTTACATCATAATCATAATTCATGTCAAGAAAAAATTCATATCTTTAACAAAAAATCGTTAATAAGGCGTACTCCAAATCCTGTTGCCCCTTTTTGTGAGAGTGCTCGTTTTTTGTTTTCATAAGCGACTCCTGCGATATCGATATGTGCCCATTTTGTCTGCTCTTTAACAAAGCGCTTTAAAAACATAGCAGCTGTAGAGCTGCCAGCGCCTGATCCGTCTCCAGTATTTTTAATGTCTGCGACTTGTGATTTAATGCATGTATCATAATCATCGTGCATAGGCATAGGCCACAGTTTTTCGCCTGTAGCTTTTCCAGAATTAACTAATTTATCTAATAATTCGTTTGAATTTGAAAATAATCCAGCAAATTCTGTGCCTAATGCAACACATATTGCACCTGTTAGTGTTGCAAAATCAATCATTGTTGAGACATTATACTTTTCTTGCACATACCAGAGCACATCAGCTAAAACCATTCTTCCTTCTGCATCTGTATTGTCTACTTCAATAGTAGTGCCGGACATTGCCTTAACAATGTCACCTGGCCGTTGTGCAGTGCCAGATGGCATATTTTCTACAACCCCAATTGCGCCTATTACATTGACTTGTAGGTTTCTTGCAGCAATTGACTGCATACATCCTATAACCGTTGCTGCGCCAGCCATATCTGTCTTCATTTCACCCATTCCTTTTGATGGTTTAATAGAAATACCTCCAGAGTCAAATGTTAATCCTTTGCCAATAAGGGCAACATTTTCTGCATTTTTATCAGTGATATACTCCATGACAACAGTATATGAAGGAGCATTACTGCCCTGCCCTACTGCCAATAACGCGTTCATTCCAAGCTTTTGCATATCATTTTTGTCAAGCACATGTACTTTAATGCCAAACTGTTTAAGATCCTGCGCGCTTTGCATCAACATTTCTGTTGTCATAATATTTGCTGGTTCATCAACCAATCTACGTGCTGTAAGAACTCCATCATCAAGATTTTTTTTATCAGCAAAGAATTGTCTATCATCTTCTTCATATGTAGAACAACAATCAATTGATGTTATAGAACAAGATTCATTATTACTTTTATATTTGTTAAATGAATATGATTTTAAAAATATACCAGATGATAATAATGAAGAAGCGTTTTTATTATGTATAGAGAGGTCATTAAATAAAGCTACTGATGTTGCTTTTTCTGGGATTGCATCAAAAATGTATCCACCCAGTTTTTCTATTGATGCTGCATCCTTTGCTTTATCTGCACATATCAAAATAAAATGTACTAACTTATTGTCAATAATATAATCAAACTTGCTTATTTCTTTATATTTTAATTGTTTGTCCAATAAATTTACTGGTATATTTCCAATAAATTCTGTAATTTTCTTTTCAATAAATGATACTGTGCCTGCTATAGCAACAACATCATGCTCATGTATGTTAATATTTTCAGAAAACGTAAATTTCATAATTCCACCACAATTAGTAACATAATAACTTTATCACAATATATTAACGTACAACTAGAGAAAATATTGGCCATATGCTCTTGTGAATAACAATACAATAAGATAATAGTATATAATATTAATGATGTGCAAAAATATCGTATTCGCTTCCAGCAGTAATGTCAAAAATTACACGTGTGGGGAGATATTCAAAACATTTTTTAGCAGTTTGCATGCGGCCTTCTCGAGTTAATAATACATCAAGTTTTTCTTTTAGTGCATGTAGATATAATACATCATTTGCAGCATACAGTTTTTGTTCTTCAGTTAATGTTTCTGCTCCCCAATCAGTACATGTTTGTTCTTTAGATATTTCGATATTGAGCAGTGACTTACAAAGTGATAATAATCCATGCTTTTCTGTATAAGTCCTAACCAATTTTGAAGCAATTTTTGTGCAGTACAGATTATTTGTCATAATACTAAGATGTTTATATAACATCATAATATCAAATCTTGCATAGTGAAAAATTTTTGTGATTTTACTATTCGTAAGTAATTTTTTTAAATTATTAGCTTTATCAAATTTATCGAATTGCACAATGTGACAAACACTATCACCAGCGCAAAGTTGCACTAAACACAACCTATCTCTGTGTGGACAAAGGCCCATTGTTTCTGTATCTATAGCAATTATCTCATACTCCAAAAGATTATCTGGAATATCATTCTTATACATCAAAATATCCATTTTCTATATAACAAAAGTTGATACGCTATTATACAAAAAACATACATATTTAGCAATCAAATCTACTACGGGGGTGAATAAATAAAAGGATTTTGATTTCTATTTTTTCTCTTTGATTTTTTATTTCCTTTTGAACTTGTTTTAGTAGTATCTATGTATGCTCTAACAGCATTTTGTTGAATACAATTACTACCTGTAGGATGACACTGCAAATTCTGTTTACTCATATCAAACATACTAAATAACATTCCACTGTTCCATTTATTTTGATATTGTTCCGGTGATGTACAAGTATTAGAAGGTCGATGGATCAATTCATTATCACAATATCGTATAAATGGCGAAACTATAACATTTACATTGTAATTCTCACCAAATTTATTTTTCAAATCATTGCATCGTATCAAATAGTCAACAAAACATCTGTAACACATATCCATACCAGTAAAAATATTAAATACAATAGACATATTTTCTTTATTTTGATTTTCAACCACGTTTCTTATAATTTTAACCAAACACTCGCCATTACATATTTCATCAATAATTAACTGTTCACAGTGAAGCACGTATCTAAATTCTTTTTCTATTTCCCATTTACAAATTTTTTGATTTGATATTACTTCACCATTATTACATTCTTTACATTCCTTGATACGTGCACATGCTTGTTTACATTCCTCAATAATATTATTACTTATTCCTTTTAAATTTAATGTTTTGCCATATATATCTAACTTACGTTCTGCATACTCTTGCAATTTTGTAATTGGCGATATCCCTAACTCAGTCCAAAACATATTTTGTAATTGTAACACAACCTTTTCTTGAGATTTACTTTGTTGAATTCGTTGAAAACTGTATGCATAATATTTACTGTTATTCGTGACAATATATCCGGGTATGCAAGCAATCTCTTCGTATACATCGTCACTTACCTTTCGTATAATTTGTACGCAATATCCAGACAGATTTTTTTTAAGATTTGCTTCTTGTCCAAAACTTGATTTATCACACTCTTCTTTATAAGACAGGACTTTTCCCTTCATAAATTCATGGACTTTTTGTATACACTCCGGAAGCCAGGAAACAAATCTTTGTTGATAAACAAGCTGTAAATTTTGCGTAGCCATACAATTATGTACACATATACACGCAATAATAGCAATTAACATTATATTCATAGCAATCACCATTCATTATTTTAAATATTGCACTATTTTACTAATAATGTATTTTTCCATACTTTCAAAGTCTGACGGAATCTCTCTCCCATCAATACCACTTTTATCCCACAACGCACAACCACTTTCATTGCATTCGCCGCGTCTCCAAGAAATTGCCCACAACATAAGCCTGCAATATCTTTCTGAGAATTCTATACAGCACAACGCCTTATTTATAACTCTTCTATATTCATCTAGCCCTAACACATACTGTGCAATTGGTGAACCATTAACTGCTTCTTTCACAATTCCACAATACGTTTTTTCACTCATTCTATACCTGTGGTGTTTTTTTTGTTTTTCGTACACACCTTTTTCTATTGAATTACCAGCAGATATATCACAATTTTTACTCGTTTTATCCCATATTGTCTTATAAAAGTCTTTTTTTTGCTGTAATAGTTCACTATGTGACATTACTTGAAAACACTCCTGTGACTCCGCTGCAAATGCAGAAGTACAAAATATACATAAGCATATACACTGTACAAATAATTTCATAAAAAATCACAAATATCCATTGTACTGTTATTCTATTAATTACCATAAAATATGTCAATACAAAATAACATCCATACTCATATATGCATTGTTGGATAACCAAGTGATGCTCTTTTTTCATCGTTTGTTAAGAATGATGCGTCATTTATGCGTTTCCACTCACTGTCACGGCGTTTGGCGAGGGCGTGTATTGATTGCTTATCGTATGTTAATGAGACATCTTTATACTTAGTAATTTTTTTAAACCAATTTGAAAATTCAGTTGTTATTTCACTAATAAGTGGCACAACTGTTTCTTCCCAGAAGTTGTATCTTGCCTCTTTGTAGTTAGCAAAAGTTGCATTTGATGTAATGCCTATTAGTATTGGCGGAATACCAAATGCTAGCGCTATTTCTTTAGCTGCTTGTTCTTTACCAGTTCCAAAATCCAGATCCTTTTGTGACAATCCCATTTCTTTCCACTCAAAGTTACCTTCAAGTAACAAAATCTTTCCAGCATTTTGTCCACCTTCATGCATGTTACGCAGATCATTGCGCAGCCGCTTTTTTGTTTCTTCACTAATGCTGTTATGACAGATTAGTGCTCCAGATGGTCTTCCTATATTTTTTAAAAAGGATATATTTTGCTTTGTGATTGCATTGTGTTGTTTTATTGAGTTTAAAACAACAGAAACTGGGCTTTGTCCATACCAATCGTTAAGTGGATTGAATAATTTAATGTGTAAAACATCAGAAACTCCATTTTCATCAGTATAAAATTGTGTTTTATGATTTTTTACAGAATATTCATAGCCAGCTGGTATGGAGTTTTTACCTGGTATAATACATACTCTATCAGGCCTTAATGTATGTAGCTCAGAGACATCACCGTTTTTATCTTTAATTGCCATGACATAGCAATTGCCAGATAACAGAAGATGAGAGACTGCTGTTCCAAGAAAACTTGCTTTAGATTGCCATGGATTTGGGGCATCCATAAGATCTAGCAAATTATGATTTATGATAGGTTCATGTTTATTTTTTAGCTTGTCAAACCTATATGCAATCCATTTTACGGAACCAATAGATTCTGCCATAATTCTGACACATCTATATACAACCACATTATTTTGATATCCATAGTCTGAAATATCAGCATAATCTGTGTAATCAGTGTGTATATCGTATTTATATTCCACTACTGACGAAATATCCTTGCTTCTAAAAAAGTCAAACATTGTTCTAAACACTAACTGTGAACATACTTTTAGTTTTTACAGAAAAAATTTTTCTGTCAAAAATGTCCCGCTTTTTTGCAAATGCCAGTATTTTCAATGGGTTTGAGGCTAAAATAACTGATGGGGCATGGCTCAACTTGAGGAATATCAACACTTTTTGCTTTTTTTAAAAAAAAATGTCCCGCTTTGATTGTTTTGTGTGGATTATGTAGATGGTATCAAGTCTTGGTGCATGATAAAGTTTTGGAGAGCACTGCAATTGGCTTTGTGTATACTGTGCGTGAGCAGGCAAGCTACCTGTACATTTTGTAAAAATGTCCCACTTTTTTGCTTTGGAAGAAAAATAATTTTATTATTTTGATAAATACATAAAAAAATCGCTTTATAATTATTGCAATACTGTATTATCCTTATAGTATGTGATTATAAAATATTGATATTGTTGCTACGTTTGCACCAAAATCTTTTATGATAAGATTAAGCGTATATAAAAAAGTTTAGATAATGTTTAAAAAAGTTTTAATAGCAAATAGAGGCGATATTGCAATAAGAATTCTACGTGCATGCAAAGAGATGGGGATTAGCACAGTTGCTGTTCATTCTCAGGCTGATGCTAAACAAATGAATGTCCTACTTGCTGATGAGAGCGTTTGCATAGGGCCTGCAAAATCGGCAGATAGCTACTTAAATATAGGGGCTATACTCAGTGCGGCAGAGATTACTGGAGCTGATGCATTACATCCTGGTGTTGGGTTTTTATCAGAAAATGAACGCTTTGCCAGAATGGTAGAAACGCATGGAATGAAGTTTATTGGGCCAAAACCTGAGCATATTGCTGCTATGGGGGATAAGATTGTTGCAAAACAAACTATGATAAAGCTAGGTGTTCCTGTTGTCAATGGTTCTGATGGATCTGTAAGCAGCATCGATGAGGCAAAGGAGATTGCAGACAAAATTGGTTATCCTGTTTTATTTAAAGCAGCAAGTGGTGGTGGTGGTAAGGGGATGAAAGTTGCTAATAATGAAAAAGAAATAGAGGATGCTTTTAATATGGCAAAATCAGAAGGTAGAAGTAATTTTGGTGATGACACTGTTTATATGGAGCGCTATCTTACTCATCCAAGACATATTGAGTTACAGATTATTGCTGATAATTATGGAAATGTTGTATGCCTTGGAGAAAGAGATTGTTCTATACAGCGTAATCACCAAAAATTGCTTGAGGAATCACCAGCAGTCATACTGTCTGAGAAGGATAGAACAAAAATTTACAGTACTGTTTGTAAAGCAATAAAGCAGCTTGGGTATGTTGGAGTTGGCACTTTAGAGTTTTTGTATGAAGATGGCATATTTTCTTTTATGGAAATGAATACAAGATTGCAAGTAGAACATCCTGTAAGTGAAATGGTAACAGGTATTGATATTGTAAAAGAGCAAATAAAAATTGCTGCCGGGGAAAAATTATCATTTACGCAAAAAGATATTAAGATACATGGCCACGCGATTGAAATGCGCATTAATGCTGAGGATCCTTCTACTTTTGTACCATCTCCTGGACAAGTTACAGAGCTGTACTTTCCTGGTGGGAATGGCATTAGGATTGATTCACATATATTTAGGAACTGTGTAGTTTCTCCGTACTATGATAGCCTTATCGCCAAGATTATTGTACATGCAGATACAAGAGAAAGTTGCATTATGAAGGCCCGCCGCGCTATGAGCGAGCTTGTTATTGATGGCATAAAAACGACTGCAAACCTGCACGCCTCTTTGTTAAAGAATAATGATATAGTAGCAAATAATTATGATATACATTGGTTATCTGAGAATCTAGGCAAGATATAATGCATTTTAATGCTTGTTATTATAATAATATTATAAAGCATTTAAAGAGGTGGATAACATCATTTTATTTGAATAATGTCGTACAATGAAACACTTGTTATTGATGATGCAAAAATAACAAGTCCACACATCTCTTTATTAAAGAACAATGATATAGTGACAAGATATACACTGGTTATCTAAAAATATAGTATTATATATATCTTTGCTAAAAGCAATACTTGTTATTATAATAATTTTGTAGAGAGTTTAAAGGAAATATAACATCATTTTTTGCACCATCTCCTGGACAAGTTACAGAACTGTACTTCCCTGGCTGGAATGGCGTTAGGATTGATTCACATATATTCAGGAACTGTATAATTTCTCCGTACTATGATAGCCTTATCGCCAAGATTATTGTACATGCAGACACAAGAGAAAGCTGCATTATGAAGGCGCGCCGCGCTATGAGCGAGCTTGTTATTGATGGCATAAAAACAACGGCAAGCCTGCATGCTTCTTTGTTAAAGAATAGTGATATAGTGGCAAATAATTACAATATATATTTCTTGTCAGAGAATTTGTGGAAAATATAACAATATTAACTCTTAACTGTATAGGGTTTAAGATTTTTGTTCTATATTAATATTTAAGGTAATTACTGATTTTGCATATTTTCGTTACATTGTGCATTTTCACTGTTTTCATTATCCTGTTGGGATTTTTGTGCCATAGACAACAGCACATTTGTAATATCCTCACTTACAACATTTGAGTTGCGGCGTCTTTTTTGCTCTATAGCAATATTATTTCGTAAAGACATAATATCAGTTTCGTCAAGTTTATCAAGTAAGCTGTTGCGACGTTCTCTGTTTCTTGGACTAAATGGTGAATTCATCTTTGGCATACTATTACGTTTATTGCAATTTTCTTTAAGAGCATACGATGTTCTTGCAGAGATTGTATTACGCCGTGGTGAACGACATGAATTTCTTACTCTCATTAGACTTATAATTGTATTTGAGTCAATTGGTATAATGCGTAACACATTACCAGTGCAAAGGTTATTCCATGCGTATATGATTTCATATATAGATGATGTGTAAAATGAATTGATATACTGCAATACATTATTATTTATATTTCCAAGTTTTGATTTAAAGTCATCGAATGATATATAATTATTAATAATATGTAAATCTTTATGCAATTCCTTATTTAGATTGAATACATCATATAAGATGTCAATAATATTTTGATAAAATGTTTCTTGATTTAATTGTATTTGGCAATATATGAGAAATGAAACTGTAATAACTTCTTTTATCATATTTATTGTATTTTCATCAGATTCTCTAAGGACATTGACTGCATCAGTTATCATTTTATTTATAAATGTATTTTCTATTTCTTTCCTATCAGTTGTCATATCAAGATTATCAGCAATTTCTATGCATTTTATATTATATTTTTCATTATCAACACGTGCTACATCTAAAGTAGCATTTTGCTGCTTATTTAAACTTAGTAATATCTTATTTTTCAAGAATGTTGTTAATTGTAAACATAAATCACGCATCTTATTATAATACTCATATCTATTACTATATTCACTATACATAATGTCATTATCACGTTTTTCTTCTTGGAGGGCAATAATTTGCTCTTTTAATTTTTCATTTTGTTGATTGTATTTGTGATAACTGTCTCTAGCTGATTGAATAGTTTTTTCTTTTTTTTGCACAATATCATTTATTGATTTTTGTATTGATTCGGTTGACACTTTGCTATATGATAATTGGGTGAGAGAATTCTCAAATTCTTTAAGTTTTTTTTGTTTTTCAACAACTTCATTATCACTATTCTTAATTATTGTTTCTGTATATTCACATATACATGATAATTCACTTTCACAATTTTTTTGCTTATTTATAGCCAATTTTATTTGTTTCCCTAAATCATCGCCATTTCTTTGGGCATTTTCCATATTTTGTTTTACATCGTGTATAGTCTTTGGCATTTTTTGTAGAAACTGTTTTAGTTTATAAAAATTACTAACATCAATTTGTATACTATCTTCTTTTGCACAAGTATCATTATTATGAACAATTTGCAATCTTGGAATCGCAATAGGTATTTGTGCCGCATTAACGTTTAGCGCTAATAAAATTGACATTGAGTATAGTGATGTTTTCATCATGTATACCAAAACAAATACTCCTATTTATATTACTAAAATATTTTATTATTCATGTCAATATTAAATTTTTTATAAAATGCAAGATATGATTTTGCACTTTTTATAAAATATGCTAAATTTTTGAATTATTATTTAGCGCTCTTGATATGGATAGTGCATTTTTGACACGTGATGATGCTTGGAAAAATTTAGATGTATATAATAAAATTTATGAATTTGCCAAACAATATCCAGTAGAATATTGGGCTGCACAAATTGATCGTTTATCATGGGAGAAAAAGCCAAATATTTTTTTTGAAGATAACATATGGTTTAAAGATGGTATATTAAATGCGTGTTACAACTGCGTTGATCGTCATGCAGAGAAAAATCCAGATAAAATTGCTGTAATATGGCAAAGTGAAAATCTTGATGTTTATGAAAAAATATCATATGAAAAATTACAAAAAGAAACAGCAAAATTTGCAAATGTTATAAGTAAATTTGAGTTAAAGCGTACAGATTGTATCACAATATACATGCCAATGGTGCCAGAAGGAATATATGCATGCCTTGCTTGTGCTAGGCTTGGTATTCCATATACTGTGGTGTTTGCTGGGTTTTCTCCAAACGCATTGGCACTACGAATGAATGATTGTAATTCAAAGTTTATTATTACTTGTGATGCTAATAGACGTGGTGGGAAGATTATTCCTTTAAAGCAGAATATTGATGCAGCTAGAAAAATGTGTAATTCAGATGTGCGTGCTTTAATTGTAAAAAGACAAGGTGTTGATATAGCATGGAATGATAAGTTGGATTTTGATTATTATGAAGAAGCAAAAACAGTTACTGATGAGTGTAGTCCTGTTCCTGTTATGTCAAACGATGATTTGTTTTTGCTATATACATCTGGTTCAGCTGGAAAGCCAAAAGGTGTAGTACAAGGAACTGGTGGATTTTTGTTATTTTCATCGATAACGCTTAAATACTTTTTTGATTTACACGAGGAGAGTATTTTTTGGTGTAGTGGAGATATAGGATGGATGGGTGGGCATGCATATTCTTTATACGCTCCCCTTTGCAATGGTGTAACAACTGTAATATACGAAGGTATTCCTACGTACCCAAAGTATTCTGTTTTTGCTGAAATTATTGATAAGTATAATATCACAGCATTTAATACAGCACCAACTGCACTAAGAGCAATGATGCAGCATGGAAAAGATTCGTTGAGTGGCACGTCTAGAAAGTCGCTAAAGGTGATAGGTGTATTTGGTGAGGTACTTAATAAAGATGTATGGATGTGGTATTTTAATGAATTTGGAAATAAAAGTACTCCTATTGTTAATATGTGGGGGCAAACAGAACTTGGTGGTGTGCCAACTGCTCCTCTTTGCACTTTAGATGATATGAAAACTTTTGGTCACACTGGAAGGCCATTCTTTGGATGTAAATTTGTATTGAAGGATAAGAATGGAAATAATATTAATGAAAAAGAAGAAACAGGAGCTTTGTGTATAGAACATTCTATGCCAGGGATGTTAAAGGGAATTTATGGAGATCCAGATGGCATGCACAATATGTACTATTCGCAATTTCCAGGATTGTACTATACAGGAGATGAGGCGTACATTGACTATGATGGCTTTGTTTGGGTCACTGGAAGGGTTGATGATGTTTTAAATGTCTCAGGGCATCGTGTCAGCCCAATTGAGATTGAAGAAGTAATAGCGGAGGTTAGCGTTGTGCATGAAGTTTCTGTTGTTGGATATCCACATCCTATAAAAGGAGACGGGTTATATGCGTTTATAGTTTTAAATAAAGGTGTAACTGATATAGAGAATGCAAGAAAATTGATTATTGAAAAAGTACGGGATATGATAAGCCCAATAACAAAACCTGATGTTATAACATTTGTTGAAGATTTGCCAAAGACTCGTTCTGGTAAAATAATGAGAAGAATATTGCGTAAAATTGCGGCTGGCTATACAGATGAATTTGAAGATATAACTACGATACAGAATCCAGAGTGTATAACAAAGATTATTAAAGCAAGTAATGCACGCGGTAATTGTTAAAGATTATTTTATTTCTGGGAATACAGTTGTGTATTCAATTTCATTTTTATTATTAGTTTGAAATTTTATAAAGCCACATCCGCCGCAATGATCAACACCATTGATATAGCCAATATTTGGTTGTTCATTTGGATTAATAACTTCAAAACCAAGCATTCTTGATATTATCTTTGCTAATGTGTAGTGGCTGATAGGATATACTGTTTTAAATTTTTTTAAAAATTCTTTATCATTTGTTTGTAACATAATTGGAATTTGAGCCACTTCTGGAGTTAAGCGCCCTGCCCCATGTCCCCATAACCCTTTTTCTCCCAGCATCTCGCCATGATCTGAAGCAAAGAAAATATAAAATTTATCCTTACTTTTATTGAAAAAATTAAATAATTTAGCAGTAACAAAATCATTATAAAACATTGCTTTATCATAATTTTCTATTATTTCATTATCATTTTTAAATCTATCATCAAGGACAATACTACATTCTGAGCCTATATTGTTCTCATATGGTCTATGTACACACCTTTCTTGTATTACGACAAAATTTTTATCTCCAAATTCACCATCTTCTTTTAATTGATTTAGTAATGTAAGTAAAAATTCATCTCTATATTTTTTAAATTTAAATATATAATTTTCATAATTTACTAAATGATCAATATATACAATGCCAGATATGCTATGTAATACATTTGAGCGCTGTGCAGAAATGAAAAATGTTTTAAACCCAGCTTGTTTTGCAAGCATAAAAAGATTTGTACAATTTGATAATGCTGCCTTCATATTATCTGGCTCGCCAATCACATTTAGCATAAATTTTAAGCTTGGTAAAGTAGCGATAGCGCCGGATATGCCTCTTGTATAGTAAAAACTTGGATCTTCTGCTAATTTTCTTAGATTTGGTGTTGTATCAACTTTATATCCAAATAGTGACATGTGGTTAGAATTACAGCTTTCTCCAACAATATACACAATTGTTACTGGTTCATTAATTTGATTAACTTGCGTACACTGATATGGTAAATAATTTTTTATCTTATACTTCTTTAATGTAATTACAAGAGATGATAAAGATGCATTAACAGAGTTAAATAACGTAAATCTTGCCTCATTTGGCTCAAATTGTGGAACTTTTGTAAAGAAAATAACAAGAATTGTTGCTATAAAAAACATTATAACAGATATAGATCCAACTATACGATTTTTAAAAACTTGCCATTTATCTGTTATATAAAATATAAGAAAGTATGGAATTATAACAATTGGTAATATATACCAATATGATGCTGCCATTAAGCATGCATCTTCAAAAACCTCAAGTGTCTCTTTTGATAACAAATAAATAGAAAATGGAGAAAGTTGTGTTGCAAAGCATGCAATATGTGCAAATTGAATAATTTGTAGTACAGTAAGAAGTGTTATAAACAATAAGGCAACAAATTTATTAGGAGATAATGCAAAGCATAAGCTAAGTATGCAGATCAATCCAAAGGACCATACATCACGTGATACTTTAAAAGATGTATCAATAAAGTGAAAAATAATATCAGGCAGTATAAATAATAGTGATATAAAAGCAAATTTTAAAAAAATACATAATGTCTTCTTAAAAACTGAAGTATAATTCATTTTGATATCAAACCAATGCACCAGTGTATAGTACAATAACGTTCTATAAATGGTCAAGTAGAGATACTTATTAACTTGCTTTATATATAAATTTGTGTTAAATGTAATTGTAGTGTATACAAAATTGGCTATGCGGTTTTTTTATATATTTTCAATATTATTTATTATTACGTCAAATTGTATGGCAGAGATTAAATTTACTATCAATAAACGTAATTGGCAAGAATGGCTTACTATTGATTATAATAAAAACGACAGTAATAAGGATAATAAATGTACTACTTTAGATATATATATTGTTCCAAGTTGTTTTCATTGCGCAAATTTTTTACAAAGTGAAGAAATGGATAGTTTTAGAAAACAATATGAAGAAGTAATCAATATACGCGTTAATTACATTATAACAAATGCAAGTGATGTACTATTGATTACCTTTTTTGCAAATAATAGTGAAATACAAAAAGAAATGATGTTTAAAATTACTGCTTTTATGTCAGAAATAGAAGAAGAGTATTATGAAATGCAAGGACAGCAACTAGAGAAAATAAAGCTCTTGATTACAAAAAAGCAAAAATTGCAGTATGATATTAATCAATTTTTAGAACAAAGTAAAATTGAAGAATTAATAGCCGCTAGCGCAAAAAAAGCTAAAAACATATCAGCTTTATTTAATATAAAAGAGTTTGATACACCATTTTTTATTATTAACGGTAAAAAATATGAGAACTTTGATGATGTAAAGAAATACATTAAAAGTCTTAACACAATATCATGTAATGAGCAAGCAAAATAGGAACTATTACTTTCCAGCATATTATTATAGCATCTTTTTGTTTGTATCTTGGGAGTATTGCTCGTATAATAATAATTGTTGTGATAATTAACATAATTTTTAGTATTGTATAAAATAGTGATGAGATACCAAAAAATATTGTAACTATTAATGACGATGCATTGATTAAATTAACATATTCTGAAAGATATATCAGTCCAAATAATATTCCTCCATATTCTGTATAATTACCTGCTACAAGTTCTGACTCAGCTTCTGAAAAATCAAATGGGACATGATTTGTAATCATCAGCATTAGAAGTAAAAAAATAGTAAATATATGTGGCAAATAAATTATTGATATAGTATGATCATTAATAATATCAATTATATTAAAACTATTGCATGTTTTACCGATAATAAGAACAATTAACATTAATGGTATGTAGTATGATAATTTTTGCAAATAAATTCTTATACCACTAATAACGCCAAATTTTGATTTACTTAATATACCAATTGTAATTTCTGCTATACTATTTATTATAAAAAATACAACAATATATATTAAACTAAATTTATCATTAATAAGAAAATAATCTTTAGAAAATGGTATAAAGGATGAAATCATCAAAGTTGAGCAGACTAGTAAGCAAATTGCAAATATTGCACAATAGGAATGATTCTTAAGTGCATCACGTTTAAATAACAATTTTAAAGTATCAGCAATGGGCTGTAATACACCAAATACTCCATTATATGATGGGCCATATCGCAGTTGTATTCTACCAATTATTTTCCTTTCAAATAGCGATAAATACATTGCAGAAACAAGCAATACAGAAAACAGTATTATATAATCAACAAACACAAAAAACCTTACAAAATTTATCTCGCTTGACGTGACTGTTTAGCTTTTTCTTCCGGATGACTGTAGAAGACATGAGTTCTATGCTTAGAAGATAAAATAGATTTTGCATATTGTAATGTTTCTTCATATGTAATACTGTCAGTAATTTCAGCAATATTTGCAAAATCCTTCTCGTATCCGAGCACAATGTGTTCTATAGCATTGAATAATAATGCGCTTGGATTATCATGTAAAAATGTAATAGAACGCACAATTTCACTTTTAACTTTATTAAATAGATCTTCTGTAAAGTCATTTGTAATAAATCTATCAACTGCTACATAAATTTGTGTTTCTACATCTTTTCTATTAAGCTCATTATGTATAATAGCTTCAATATAGAATATTATTTTATCAATTTCTTTTATATCAAGCATTCCATGGATTGAGTAGAGCTTTTGTTCACCATCAACAAATTTTTTGTACAATACAGAACGTCTATTGCCACATAATGCTTGTACCACGATTTTAGCCATCATTAATCGACGTAAGGTATCTATATTTTTTCTACTAAATGTATAAACAATACTTAACTGCTTTGTTGCAAGTTGAGGAGATGTATGATCAATAAAATGACGTATTCCAGTTTTTGGAGGATCGACTGGGCGTTCCGGTTTTTCACCACATCTTTTTTTAATTTTACCAAAATACTTTTTAACTTCTTTGACAACACTTTCACAATCACTAATATCACCAGAAATTACTATAATTGCATTATCTGGCGCATAGTATTTTTGATAATGCTCTAGTAATTTATTACGATCAAAGTTTGCAATGTGAGCAGGTAGTCCAATAACACTTGTTCTATAATTTGATTGTAAAAACAAACTTGATAGGCAAGCATCAAATATGTATCTGGTTTGTGCAGATGCATCAAAACGCATATTACGCTCATCTGCTACTACGTCACGCTCACTTTTTACTTCACTTTCATCTAATTTTAAATTCTGCATTCTATCAGCTTCTATTCTTAATATAATAGGTAGCACTATAGGATTAATTTTACAGTAAAAAACAGTTATATCTTCACTTGTAAATGCATTAACCTCAGACGTATACTTATTTAATAATTTATTAAGAGCAATAGCAGATAACTTAATCGTTCCCTTAAACATCATATGTTCTAGAAAATGTGAAATACCAATAACGTTCTGATCATCATATGAAGAGCCAACCAAGTAAACAATTGCAAACTGCATTATTCCCTTTGTTTTTGTTGGCAAAATAACTATAGTTAACCCGTTATCTAATTTTTCTACATGCATTTGAATATTGGCATGTACACCAAGCATTGATATCGCAGCAGTGGCTGTGGAAAAAATACCTTTTCTGCTTTTCATAACTACCTCCTTTTAGACCACATTATCATGTAAAGCTTTATCATTTCTTGCTTTACCAGCCGTAACAATAGCTAAAATCTCAAACTTTTTTGCAGCTTTATTGACATCATTAACTGTTAAGCGATAAAAATTATCCATATATTTAGATAACTCAAAAGCTTGAACTCCCCTATTCCTCAATCCAGCTAGATAAACAACTGTGTCAAGTGCCGATTCACACGCAACATGAGATGAAAGCATTGTCTTCATCTCTTTTAACTCTTTTGATGTTATGCCATTTTTTTGAAATTTTTCAACAGTGTGTTGCACGGCATTAATTAATTTTTCAACATTCTCTGTTGATGTTCTAGCAACACATGTTGTCATTGTTAACAGATCATTATCCTTATGCTGAGTCCATATACCATAACACAGTCCAAGCACTTCTCGTACATAACCAAACAATCTATTGCCAAATGTTGATGCAGCATCTCCAAGAACAAGCTCTGCCATTTTGTATGCAAAATAATCTTTTGAATTGCTTGCAACAGCTGGCATGACAAACATCACTGTTGTCTGAGGAGAATCAAGATATGCGTGTTGTGGAGCATGTGTTAACTTGACATTTGTACTTTGCACTACTGCAGCAAAGTTGTTACGCTTACTACTTTCTAGTAATTGGAGTAAGATTGCAAAGCCTTTTTTAACAACATCATTACTAACATTTCCAACAACAGTGATTTCTGCATTATTTGCCGTAAACAGTTTGGAATATCCTTGTTCTATATCAAATCTTGAATATCCACTAACAGCTTTGATTGTTTCATCTATACTGAAGTAATATGGATGATTTTTCTGGTATAAAACATGTGATAAACACTCAGCAGCTAATGTATCGCTCTCAAATTTAGATTGTCTTAACTCCGCTATTATCTCTTGCTTGTGCAAATCTATTTTTTGCGGTTTGAAATGCGCTTTTGTTAGAATTTTTCCAACTATTTCTAGTGCAAACTCAAACTTATCGCTTGTTGTATAACACTTAACAACAGCATTATCAATTCCAAATGAAATATTCAATGATATATTGTTGTCTATTATTACCTCTGCAAGCTTATTTGCATCGTATTCAGCTGCTCCATCAAAAATAGATTTTTCTATTAATTTTAAGAGGCCAGGAGTATTTCTAAAATTTCTTGCGCCTTCGTTTTTAAATACTATTGTAAAAGCAACTGTATTAATTTCTCTATTTACTTTCCATATTTTATTTTTTACTCCAATATCTATTTCTTGTACTTGCAAATCGATTTGTGCCAGCTCAGTTTCCTTTGGCTCAAAAGAAGATTTGCCATTGGATAAATAGAAATATGCAAAAACGCACACAGCAGAGATCACTCCAGCTACTACGATAAATTTCATAATCACCTCAATCATCTAATCCTCTGTGCAAAATTGATATAGTAAAGATCTTCATCTGATATACGGATCAAGCCATTACATGACTATGATACATTGCAATTTATTTTCTCTCAAATGTTTTTTCATAAAATTTATCGTGTAGTGTGCGTAAACAAATCTTTGCTTTATTGTAGTTTCGTGTTAGATTTAACTAAAAATTGTATACAAAACATAATGGGAAAGATAGCAATTATTGCTGGCTCTGGTGATTTACCTTATAGGATTGAAGCACAATTAAGATCTGTGTCTGCTCCGTACGAATTTATATCAATTACAGAAGGATCACAATTTCAAATTGGACAAATTGGTAAAATCCTTAATTATTTAAAAAATACAGGTGTTACTGATGTTGTATTTTGCGGAGCTGTTAAAAGACCAAACTTTTTCAAATTAAAACTAGACAATGTCGGACGTAGATGGATTCGTAAACTTGGATGCAGGGTATTTTTGGGTGATGATGCTCTATTAAAAGGTGTTAAACAATTACTTGCCCATGAAAATATTAATGTTATAAGTCCACAAAGTATATTGAAGTCTTTATTAACACCATCTGGGGTTTTAACACAAAATAAACCAAATAAACGTGAAATGGAAGATATAGCAAGAGGAATTTTTGTCTTAAATTCTATGGCAAAAGCTGATGTTGGACAGGCTGTAGTAGTACAAGATGGTGTTGTACTTGGTATAGAAGCGGCTGAAGGCACTAAAAATCTAATTGCCAGGTGTAAAAATTTAAAATTAGTAAGGTATGGTGGTGTTTTGGTTAAAATGGCAAAAACTGGGCAAGATACAGATATTGACTTACCAACAATTGGTGATCAAACTATTCTAGAATGTATGGACACTGGTTTGAGCGGAATTGCATTAAGTGCTAAAACATCGCAAATTATTGATTATGAAAGAACAATAAATTTAGCAGATAAATACGGACTGTTTATTATAGGAGTTTAAAGTTTTATATACCAAATACTTTGTCACAAAAGACCCACCCTTTATATGTTTTGTTTTCTGCAAAAATCTCTATCATGCACCATTCGCCTTTTATTTTTAATAATTTTGCTATAACGTATTTTTTTACAGAAGCAACAACATCTGATTTATTAGAATGTTTTTTAAATACTGTTGTATCCTTTTTTATTTGTATATACCTATTGTGAGATAGCATATTTTTGCAAATCCACCCACTTTTATTATCAATATCAACTATGTGCACCCAATTCTCAAACTCTTCAATTACTTTTAATGGTAATCCTGCTTGCTTATACATCCAGCATACTTTATATCCAAGACCCGGGCCAACTCTTGAATTAATACTAGATGACTTTGTAGATAAAAAATACTCAGTTCCAGTTTGTAAATCAATATCTTTGCATAGTCCATCATGCAGTAATACAATAATCGCCAATATAGATATTAAGATTTTTTGCAATTTGTACACACATATCATTTTGATCCAATCTCCTAGATACACATTTTGCAACATCAGTAATATTACGTCCTATTATACAGCCTTTGCTGTATGAAAGCATAATTCTGAAATTACATTGCACAACGTTATTGACAGCTTCATACCCAAATGCAGATGCCAAAATCCTATCCATTATAGATGTTGTTCCACCCCTTTGTGTATGTCCTATAACAACACTTCTAGAATCCAGATTGTTTTGTTTGAAGAAATTGGCAAAATACTCCCCTATTCTGCTGTATCTTGTTCGCGAAAATCCATCTCCAATTTGTACGTCCTGATTTTTGCATGACTCACTCTCCACTGATTCTGCAACTACAACAATACAATATCCTCTCTGTTTGTGAGCCATTTTTACATGCTCTAGGAGTTTTTCATTATCGTACTTAAATTCTGGAACAAGTATAGCATCAGCCCCAGATGTAACCCCGGCATACATAGCAATATAACCGGCATCTCTCCCCATAACTTCAACAACTATTGTTCTCTCATGGCTTATTGCTGTAGATCTTATGTTACTGATTGCATTACTTACTGTTTCAATAGAAGTAAAAAATCCAACGGAAAAATCCGTATTTGCAACATCATTGTCAATTGTTTTTGGCACAACTACTATTGGAAGATCTGGTTTTACCTCAAACAATTTGCTTATACATCTTATACTTCCATTTCCTCCAATAAAGATAATCCCTTTTATGTTATATGCATCACATGATTTTTCAATTTCTTTGCACAATTCATCAGGCGTATACGCCGATTTATCATCCTTAACTATTTGTTTTGTATTGGATAATAGTATACTGCCAGATTGCCATAATGCATTATCAACTTCATTATAATTTAATTTTACAATATCATTATGTACAATACCTTGCAATCCACGCCTAAAACCTATTAACTCGTATCCCAAAACATTAGCTCTTATGAGTGCACTCCTAATAACAGAATTTAGACCAGAACAATCACCACCGCTTGTCAAAATACCAATATTGCTATAGGACACTACTACGCTGATAACAAATCACTTTTTCGTAACAAACGTTAGCACAATATGGTATTTACTTGCAATATGACACTACAAAAATATTAAAAAATAAAAATTATAAATATATTATTGCACTACTTTACGTATATCCGTACTACTAAATACATGATTATTTACTAATTCTTGATATAAATTATCATAACAACGATGCGCATTATTATCATTTTTAAACATCATATCATTTTTTATCATCTTATCTAATAAATTTGCTATTCTATCTGCACACTCTATTATTTCTTCGTAACATTTTTCTTCAACTTCGTCAATTCTTTCATTCAAATCAGGCATATTTTCACAATCTATAATTACTTTGCACATTCTACTGTAAATCCTTTGAAATTTATCTTGTTTGTGTTTATCTTTTGTCTTCTCAAATACAGAGATACATTTTTCAGAGCATTCTAATAATTGATAGCTATGTTGTAAAAAATTATCTACTCTTGGACTATATACTCTTGATAATTCTGAAGTGTTACAATAGCATAAAAATAATATTGAAAGAAATACAATTTTTAAACTTATTTTTACTTTTTCATACATATTAAAAATAGTTTTTTGTATATGCACCATTATAGTAATTATTTTCTTGGTTGTTGATATTTTTGAATTTTAATGTCCCATATTGACTTCACATACAGTTTTACGATAGAATGTTTGTGTTGCGCTCTTAGCTCAGCTGGATAGAGCAACAGCCTTCTAAGCTGTGGGTCGGGAGTTCGAATCTTCCAGGGCGCGCCATGTTTTTAGTAGAGCAATCATAAGGTGTCATGCCAAGTATAGCTTTTATTGCATCACTTTTATTACATGCGTTAGTTGCGTTTTTATGTATTAGTGGTGGTATAAAATTTAGTAAAAAGCCAGAAAAAAAAGAGTTTACAGTCTTTGAATTTCAGCAACTTGCTCCAAAGAGTCAGGCTCCTGTCCTTTCTGATAAAAGCTGGCATGTAAGTAAGGATCAAGCACAAAAGGCAATTAAAAATGATAAAGCGCAAGAAATAAAAACAGCGGAAAAAGTAAAACAAAAAGTAAAAAAAACACAAAAAATACAAGTTAAGCAAAAAGGTAAAGAAAATAAAAAGGTAAAGCCAAAAATAACTGCAAATAATGTTAAAAAATCTAATAAGGAGAAAAAATTAGTCGATCTTAGAGAGAATAAAAAATCATCCAAGAAAGCTTTACAGACAGCTAAAAAAAAGAGTTTTGATAGTATTGTAAATAACCCATCTGCCAAAAAATCAGCAGAAAACACTGGTATTAAAGCTGAAAAAGAAGGTAACATACTAAGTAGTACGCAAATTGATCTTGTTAGACAGAAAATAAAAAAATGTTGGCATTACCATACAAATCTTACAGATACTGACTCACTTATAGTAAATATAAGATTGGAGTTAAATCAAAGCGGTAAGATTATTAAAGCAGAGATCATGGATAAAGATCGTATGTCAGATCCAGCATATAGAACTGCAGCAGAGAACGCTTTACGAGCAGTTAATGACCCAGAATGCAACACACTGCCATTGCCAAAAGAGCACTATAAAGAATGGAAAATAATAGAAATGAGTTTTGATCCAAGTGATTAATGTTAAAAACGATTATTTTATTTGTATAACATCTGCTAAATTACAGTACACAATATTTTTGATAACTCTTCGCATATAATGTGTTACAAAGTAAAAAGTAAGATGATTGTTTGTTCATTAAACAAACATTTCTATTAAGCTTGTCCTGCCCCATTAATGATTTTCATAAGTTTGCAACATTTTTGTTCTACATATCTATTACGTGCACAGATGATGTTTTCGTGCTTATTCTCCAATAATGCAACTAATCTAGTACATCTACTCATATTTTCTATAATTTCCACAAATTTATTATTTCCTCCTTCTTCTCCATACATCGTACACAAACATAGACGTAACTTATTCGTCTCTTCATCAATAATACCATCACGTCTAGCAACATCGTCCATGTCAACTAGTATATTATCAGCACAATGTCTTAGAAAACCAACATTCATCTTAATTTTATTATATAATTTTTCTATATCTTCAACTTTATTCTTTTCATCTTCACTGTTACCCATTCCATGATCAGTCAAAAACTGATCAGTGCAATTTTTTATTTCATTAAACGCGCTTTTACCAAGTTTAATTTGCTTCTTAATACCACTTGCTGCAGAATTTTCCCGATCAATTGTCTGCTCACATACTGTTTTTATCCATTGCAATAATTCTTGCGCTTTTTCTTTGTTATCAACTCCTTTATTATTAATCTTATCTTCAATCTCTTTTTCTATATTTTCAATACGTCCAACTATACGTCCTATAGCAACGCATAATATGGTATGTTCTACATATCCCATTCCACTTACACTATTCCATAAAAAATCTAAACCAACAAGTGGATATTCTATTGATTCTTCATTATCAGAGCAAACAGCGTTGTGACAGCAATACATAGATACTACTGATATGCATATTACTTGAAATATTTTGTTCATTTTTATTAAGCTAAAAAAATACTACACATGTATTATACATAAATTACCTTATTCATGCAATATTTTTTTATGTTTCAATAATTAAATAATTTATAATAAATTCACAATACTATTATCTATAATCCTTCTTCCTATACACAACACATTCCAAATTATCGGCATTATAGTTAAGTATTATTTTTTATTGTTTTGTATCTTCGTTAAGTATTCTAGCTGCAGATGATACTATCTTATCTACTGTAATATCTTGCCTTGAGATATCTTTGATAATGTTATAATCTACAGGATCTGATAAATCAACGTGACAGTTTTTACATTGTTTTGGCTTTGCTTTTGCAAATACATTGCTAGAACAACAAATTATAATAATTGATATAATTTTACTAGTTTGCATCTTTTTTACTCTTCCAGAATGAGAAAAATCCTCTATCATCATCAGCTTTTGTGGTGCTTAATGTTGTAATGATTTTTGATTCCTCAATATGCTTTAATATTGCTTCTGCAGCACTAATTGTTTGTGTGCAAACTAATCTAAATTCTTTACTTATATTTTCTAATTTTGTCATACGATTTAACAATATATCAGCAATAGCGGCACTTGCTTTATTCATATCTTGAGAATATCTTGGCAATGTGCTTTCATGCTTCATAACCTTGATAAATACATCTAATTTTCTTAATGCATACGCAAAATCAGCAAGACAATTTTCATATTCAGTCTTTAAAGCATTGCAAGATTTATTTATTATGTTATATATAGTTGAGTAAAATTCAGATATTACACTTTCATTCATAGGTTTTTTTAATATATCACTTAATTGCTGCATTATACTGATTAAAAAACGCTTTACAGTATTAGGAAGTACATTTGCAATTTTATCTATGATATTCATTATAGTATGATCGTCAAAACCTATACACAGCATTACATCAAAGATATATAGCAGTGATAAAAGTTCTGACAATTTATCAAATGCACTTGTGGAAGATAATTTTTTGTAACTGTCTGCCAGATCTGAATTATGCCATACGTCATTTAAATTAGATAAATCTTCCACTAATGTTTCTATCCATAATTTTATTGAAATATGAATTTTTGAAATAGCAGAGTAATCAACATTACTAATAGCAACTGCGATATATTGTTTTAAATTTTCATCATTATATATTTGCTTATTTTTTACATCATTTTGTTTTATTTGTTCTGTAATCTGTTTTGTTTGATTGTGTGCATTAGCTAGTAATTTGACGATTACAGAAAATGCTTCAGAAAGTTTTTTTTGTACCTCTTTATCATCTCCAGATTGTTTTACAAGCTCAGATACATACTTTTCAACTTCAGCGTCACTTACTACTGCAGCAAATGCATTATATGGCAGCGGAAATGCTATTAATAATGTCACTAAACTTGCACGCATCTAACCATATATAAGCTGCAGTATAATTTTATTTTAAGGAATAAAAGTTAATTTTCTGTAAATTATGTATCAAAATATATATGTTTTTAGATAAAGTATTTAATATTTGTAATAATTCACCTTATATTTGTCAAAACATAATGAATAATGTCATCATTTGTGCAAATACATGAATATTCTGCAAGGCAAGTTGATTTTTCAATTGGAGCTTCTAGGATATTTAGCCCAATACCTATTACAACGTATTCATCAATGACTTCTGCTATTACTCCAGCAATCTTTTTTTCATTAATCAAAATATCATTTGGATATTTTTTTGTTGCAATAATATCTGCTTTTTCAAAAATAAAAGAATGTATAATATCTAATACATTATCAACAATTGTTGCAGTATTGACTATATTTAAGACAAATGATGCATGAAAATTGCCGTTACAGGATATCCAAGATCTCTCATTCATGCGTCCTCTGCCTTCCGTTTGTGTATCAGCAGTTATTACAAACTCGCGATAACCATTTAACAATAACTGTTTAGCAACAACTTGCGTACTATTAACGCAATCAAAATGTAATATAATCATGATGTTTTGTCCAATATTTGTTTTATAATTTGTTTATTTAATTTATTATTATTCAATAATTTTACATCTATTGCATTAACTAAATTAACAATACTTGCATATGATCTTTCAATATTGTTCATAATCATTGTTATAATTGAATTTTGAACAATGATACCACGCTGTTTAAACATTTCAAAAATTACTGTTTGCATTGCAGATTCACTTGGATTTTTTATATTTAAAACGCTCATTGTAAATAGTCGTGATTTAACATCAGCTAATTTAATATTCCAACGGACAGGTGGCTCTTTTGATACAAACAATGCATACGCATTATTTGTTTTTATTGTATTATAAAAACAAAATAATAAAACATCTTCGTTTATATTATCTGCATCATCAATAACAAAAAATTTTTTATTTCCAATATCACAAGATAAATTAAAAAGTGAATTTGGAATAGATGTTTTGCAACTAATAATTTCTGCTCCAACGCGTTTTGCCCATAAATAAGCAAGATGGCTTTTTCCTGAGCCACATTCTCCTGTTAAACAAACAAAATTTTCATGTATTCTAATTGGCCACTTTTCTAACCATTCAAAAGCATATCTATTACAATCAGTTACTACATACTCGCTCTTTTCATACGATAATTTCCATGTTATTGGTAAAACAAGTTGTCTTATATTCATAATTATCTAATTACAGTGACAATAGCATTATCCATATCTTCTGTAACAATCACTTGACATGCTAAGCGAGAATTTTCTTCTCGTTTTGGTAAACAATCTAGTAAATCATCCTCTGCGTATTCTATTTCTCCAGCTTTTGATATGTGATTTTCATCGATCAATACATGACATGTACCACATACGCATGCACCATCGCATCCACCAAATAATGGCACGTTATTCTTCTTTGCAGTAACTAAAAGCGTATCACCAACTACTGCATCAACACAATATTCCTTATTATCAACAATAAATGTTATTTTTGGCACAATACTGCCTGTCAAACAATGTACGCAAATATTTTATCACACCATAACCTAAACACAGCAAATGTAGTACAAAAATTATCAATTACCCATATATTTTTGTTTATTATAAAATCATAATTATAGACAAAATATAAGAAAATAATATATGCAATATTATTACGTGTTCACAAAAATTTTTATTTATGTCACAATCAGTAATGTGTTAATGGTTAATATTTTACAATGGAGATTGAACAGATTATAGATTCATACTATGAAGGTACAGTAGATGATAATTTATATAAAGTCCTTAACAATATAATTGATATGCTTAATAATGGTGCAATCCGGTGTATTGATGATAATTATAATGTAAACAGTACAGTAAAAAAGGCTATTTTGCTTATTTTTAAATATTTTAATACACAAAAACGTGATTTAGACTCTTTTGATAAAATAGGCTTACTAGAATATAAAAAAGAAGCTGGATATAGAAAAGTACCTGGTGCATTCATTAGAGATGGAGTTTATATTGCGCAAAATTGTGTAATTATGCCATGTTTTATAAATATTGGCGCATATATAGATACTGGAACGATGATTGACATAAATTCAACAATTGGCTCATGTGCACAAATAGGGAAAAACTGCCATATTTCTGCAGGCAGTTGCATAGGAGGAGTATTAGAGCCAGTTGTTGCAACGCCTATTATTATAGAAGATAACTGTCTTATAGGGGCAAATGCAGCAGTATTAGAGGGTATTATTGTAAAGCATGATTCTGTTATAGCACCAGGTACTGTATTGTCAAAGGGTATTAAAATAATAGATAGAGAGTCAAATCAACAAATTATAGATGGAATAATACCTCCATATTCTTTAGTTGTGCCTGGTAGTTATAAATCTGGAAATGTTAATATTAATTGTGCAGTTATTGTAAAAAGAAATTCCAAACAAGAACAGTATATAAATGATGACTTGCGATAACAAGATCTTGCCAATGTGCTATGCATATTGTATATTACTGGCTGGTGAATCATATTAATATTGTATGAGTTTAGAGTCTAAATTATCAAAAATTGGAAAAGCTCTCGATAGCTTTTTTTCTGTTGTTTGCACTTTAATACAAAATTTGAAGAAAAACGTGATAAAAGACGATGCTTTGCATACTACTACAACACAATCTGTCTTGATTTTTGACAGTTTTATTGCTTTTTTATCATTTTTTATTTCTATACACATCAAAGTTGGCATGGAATTTATAGATTATTCACCTATCTATATTTTAAAAAATATGCTTGTTTTTGGTCTTGTAAGTGCTAGTGTTTTTCTGTGGACACACACATATCAATCGTATTGGAAGTACACATCAGTAGCAGATATTATACCAGTTATTTTTTCAGTATTTTTGATTAATATTCTGTTTTTCCCCATGATGATACTTATGAATCAAGATGATGCACTTCCTTATTCTGTTATTATTGTTAACTTCTTTGTTTTAACTATCATGCTGATGATACCAAGATTTATGACAAAAATACTTTATGATAACAAAATTAACAAAATATATAAGATAAAATCTATACAAAATTATATTAATCCGGATAAAGCACTACTTGTTGGTACACCAGCTTCTGTTGATATATTCTTGCGCGATGTTTTATCAAATGAAGAAACACAGTTTAATTTTGATCCAGTTGCTATATTGTCACTTAATCAGATTGATGTTGGGCACTCCATTAAAGGTATACCTGTTTTAGGTGATATAAAACATGTAAAGAGCGTATTTAGAACACTTTTACGCGATAAAATAATGCCAAAACAAATTATTATTACAGAACATACATTACCTGAAGAACTAAAAAAAATCCTTATCTCACATTCACAGGCCAACAATATACTGCTTGTGCACGTTATCCATCGCTGTACATTTAATACAATGACAAAATAGTGTATCGAAATTGTCACATATAAATAAGCTTTACAAAATATTATAGTCTCACTTTTTTTGTAATCAATATATATTACAACGTGTTTTGGTTCTAATTTCAAAAACTGTTTTTATATTACAAAACTTATCGCTCAATTTGTTATACCAACTCTTTACTGTGGGATGGTACGCACGTACTAAATATCTATCTGCAATTGTCCTTTTACACGTATGATAAGCAGGTATATCAATATCCAGATTAAAAAATCATCAGGATATGATTCAATTTCAAATTTGCACTTTTTACCACAAGAGCGATCTCATCTGATCAATAATAAAAATGGAAAACATCCCACATCTACAACTTCTTCTTGTTTAGTTAGCACAAACGTATCACTTGTTAATACACGCCAATCATTTTTATATAAAAAACGTGATCCACTTATTCTTATTTTAATTGTATCTTCTGACGTATAATTTTGTATCATTACAATATTACTTCCTTAATACCAATTGCGAATAGTTATAGTTTTTCCCATTGCACATGTATAGTGTGTAATAAAAGCCAAAGCTATAAATATTTTCATCTAAGATTTACAAATAATACATCAATATATAATTATTTTAACATAAAACATTATAATAAACAATATTTTAATATAATGCAATAAAATTTGTTACTATAAGTTGTTTTTATAAACTGATCTTCCATATAGATCAGCTTGTGTATTATTTAGAAATACTTTAAATTTCCACTTATGTCTCACAATTTTTCTGCCAAAGAAATTCTCGCTGAATACTATCAGCTTTGGTGTATTTCTGATTATAGCCAGTGTATCAAATTCACTATATACCTTATCCAAAGCGCTTTGAATTTCCACGCTCTGCCAATTGTAATCACCAAGCAAGCCTGGCATGTATTCCTCATGCTGCTCAAACAGCAAGTGCTGCACATCAAAGATCGTTTTGATACTCTCATCACTCAGTTTTTTACTACACGGCATTGTTGCAGTTATTACACAGAGAGGAGATCGGCCTGATATCGCATCACACATCCTAACTTCATTTGCACAAACATGACATAGTAACGCACATGCTGCAGCTATCAATCGTTTCATGGTTAACCCACACTAAGACCTGCACCTATTGGTTTATCAGCTATCTGCGATCAATTGCAATATGCAAAAAAATATTTTTTTATCTAAAAATGCAGATTTGTCTCAAATCTGTTGAAAATCAAGGCATTTGAAGAAAAATTCCAACTTTTGCCCAAACACAAGGGGAACAGGCACTTTTATCGCATCATGAGAATTTTGTATATACACTACAACTTTACAAATATATTAGTTTTTATTAACTTGTCTTGCTCTTCCAAATGCTAAGGTATTATCTGGGACGTCATCAGTAATAGTGCTTCCAGCTGCAATTTTGGCGTTTGTTCCTATCTTAATTGGAGCAACTAATGAAGTATTTGCTCCTATCATACAATTATCAGATATTACTGTCTTATGCTTGTTTTTACCATCATAATTACAAGTAATAGTACCTGCACCGATATTTGTATTTTGACCTACTTCACTATCACCAATATAACTTAGGTGTTTTATTTTTGCTGATTGCATAATATTAGAATTTTTAACTTCAACAAAGTTTCCTATTTCAACATTACTTGCTGTAACAGCGTTTCCTCGCAACCTAGCAAATGGTCCAATTTTTGTTTTATCACCAATTATTGAATCTTCAACATAAGAAAAAGCACGAATTACACAATCATTACCAATTTGTACATTGCCTTTGAAAATAATATTCTGCTCTATTATTACATTACTACCTATTTTCATTTGTGATGAAAAGTATACGCTCTTTGGATCTAGTATCTTAACACCATGTTGTAAAAATTTAGTGCGCAATCTATTTTGTATAACATTTTCAGCATATGCCAAATCGGCTTGTGTATTAACTCCATGAGCAGTTTCATATTTACAAATGATAATATCAGCATTATGACAAAAATCAGTTATATATTTTTCTTTATTTTGTTGAAAAACATTATTCAATATTGATTTATGAAATTTATAAATTCCGGCATTTGCTAATTTTATTTTTTGTTCATCTGTATTTGCATCGCTGTATTCTATTATTTTATTAACCTTATTTTCTGAATTACAGATAACTCTACCATACGGCATATGCATCATATCATTATCTAATTCAAAACATGTTATTACAGCTTTACTATTTATAGATATTACTTTTTCTAAATCTTCATCAGTAATTAAAGGCATATCTGCATATAAAACAATTGCATATTCATCAATCAAATCATATGCATACATTAAAGCATCACCAGTTCCAAGCGGTGTTTTTTGTATAACAACTTCTACATCGCGTAGAGCATCATGTTTAGCAAATTCTTCTTTTGTTACAACGACTATATTTTGTGAAAACTGTTTGCAACACTCTATAACGTATCTAATCATTGGTTTAGATGCAATTTCTGTAAAAATTTTTGGAATATTGCTACACATTCTGGTTCCATTGCCAGCTGCCAGTATAACGAATGTATGCACGTTTATAATCAACATAACATTTACAAACATGATACATTATCGTAGTATGATTGTATAGATTATATAAATTTTGTTATGTTAATCACTTTATTTGAAACTACTGGACGTTTATTTTTATCATTTTTACGTTCAATTGGAGCTGTAACATTATTTTCTGCAAATACTATTGTAAGAGGATTTAGTATCCCGTTCTATTGGAAACAAGTACTAGTACAAATTGTACAAATAGGATATTTTTCTATTCCTGTTGTCGGATTAACTGCTATTTTTACAGGTATGGCAATGGCACTGCAATGTTATAGTGGTTTTGCACAATATGCTGCAGAAAGTACAATACCAACTGTTGTTATGGTAGCAATGCTGCGTGAGCTTGGCCCTGTCTTGACAGCAATCATGGTTGCAGGAAGATTGGGTGCATCAATGACAGCAGAAATAGGCACAATGAAAGTCACAGAGCAGATTGATGCTTTAACTACGCTTGCAGTCGATCCATTAAAATACCTTGTCTTTCCACGTGTATTAATAGGAACATTATTTGTGCCATTTCTTGTTTTAATTGATGATATTATAGGAATACTTGGAGGATACCTTGTCTGTGTTTTTAGTTTTGGATTTAATTCTTCTAATTATATTTATCAAACATTTAGTTCAATGAGTAGTTGGGATGTTATTTCTGGTCTTATTAAGGGGGGATGTTTTGGGTTTATGATTTGTTTACTTGGATGTTATTGTGGATTTGCATCAAAACGTGGAGCAGAAGGCGTTGGAGTTGCAACAACAAATTCTGTAGTTTCAGCATCAATTATGATCCTTTTTCTAAATTCTATTTTGACATTTCTAATGTTTTAAAAGTTATGTAAATAACTGATTAAGCCATACACACTAAATCATTAATATGATAATTATTATAATAGTATAATAAAAAGAATTATATATACAATAAAGATTAAAAATCATTTGTAATTTTGTAATTAAAACATTGTATACGATTAAGAATTCATAATAACTGCTATCTTGATGTTTTTAGAGATTTTTTGTACACTGAACTTATCTGCGGCGTTTCGCGTCGTTTTGTTTTTTCATCTTTACAGGAAGGAATCATGAAGCTTCAAGAATTAAAACTTATGTCGTTGCATAATCTATTAGAAAAAGCTGAGTCTTATAAAATAGAAAATCCACATATAATGAGAAAACAGGATCTTGTTTTTTCTATTTTACAGAAAATATCAGAAAGTGGAGAATCTATAACAGGGTGTGGTGTTTTAGACGTTGCTCAGGAAGGTTTTGGATTTTTAAGGTATCCAGAATCTAATTATTTAGCTGGACCTGATGATATTTATGTACATCCATCTTTTATAAAGAAGTTAGGACTAAAAACTGGTGATACAGTAGAAGGTAAAGTAAAACCGCCATCTGGAGGAGAAAGATACTTTGCAGTAGAGACAATTGACTATGTAAATTTTGACAAAGCAGAGAACATAAAAAAACGCACAAATTTTGATAACTTAACACCATTATTCCCAGACGAAATGCTGAGATTAGAGGTATTAGGCGCATCTAATAATATGACAGAAAGAATTATAGACATAATTGCACCTATAGGAAAGGGACAAAGGGCAATTATTGTGGCACCACCTAGGACTGGTAAAACTGTAATGATGCAGGCAATCGCAAATGCTGTGGTAAAGAATTTTCCTGATGTATACCTTATTGTACTTTTGATTGATGAGAGGCCAGAGGAAAGCACAGATATGCAGCGCTCTGTTAAAGGTGAGGTGATTAGCTCTACGTTTGATGAGCCTGTAAATAGGCATATACAAGTTACAGAAATGATCTTAGAAAAAGCAAAGCGCCTTGTTGAGCATGGCCGTGATGTTGTTATTGTCCTAGATTCTTTAACACGTTTGGCTAGGGCATACAATTCTGTTTTACCTTCATCTGGTAAGGTACTGACAGGAGGAGTTGATTCTAACGCATTACAACGGCCAAAACGCTTTTTTGGTGCAGCTAGAAATATTGAAAATGGAGGCTCATTGACAATTATTGCAACTGCCCTTATAGAAACAGGCTCGCGTATGGATGACGTAATCTTTGAAGAGTTTAAAGGAACAGGCAATAGTGAAATTGTATTGGATCGTAAAATATCAGATAAGCGCATATTTCCAGCAATTGATATTAATAAATCTGGCACTAGAAAAGAAGAATTGTTAATAAAAGATAAGGGAATAATGTCAAAAATGTGGGTGCTTAGAAAAATACTAAATCCGATGGGATCTGCAGAAGCTGTTGAATTTTTGTTAGAAAAGATGAAGTATGCAAAAACTAATAAGGACTTTTTTGAATCGATGAATTCATAAAGTTACAGTATTTGTTATAAATTACTTATAATACATTCAACTTTATTATAAAATTTGTTTATTATCTTTTCTATGCTTTTGTTATCATTTCCCATAAATATCCTTAATATTAACAAAATACTGCTTTGTTCGATTTCTTTTGCAGCCTTTAATACTATTTCCTTTGTCTTACAAAATTCAATCATTTCATTAAATGCTTGGTTTTTTATATTGCTATCATCTATATCATTTATTGTGTTGCATAAATTATTAGTTGTTCTACAGTATTTATACAATTTGACAAGATTTTCACCATCATTAATAACATCTGTATATGATTTTTTATCGTGTTGTGCGTTGTATAGATCTTCAATAATGCTTACGCGAATATCTTTCATTTCTGTAATATTTAAGTATTCTCTTGTTTTACCATTTATAAATGGTAATACTTGATTTTTCCAAAAATCAGAACTGTGACATGTACAAGTTAATATACATAATACACATAAATACCTTTTTATGCTCATTTTTTAATAAATTAAATCACTCTTTTAATATTTTATTATAATTAATATATTATGTCAAAAATATATTAGCCAATACGAATATTATAACTGAAATTAATATATATGTTTTTTTGTATTTATATGTTTCTCGGCGTAACGAAAATATATATAACACTACAGAATATAATAATGCGTATGTTCCAATACTTCCACACAGTGTAACATCATCGTACAATCCAAATACTAATGCTATTATTGCTGATACATAAACATTATTTAATTGTAAAATAATTAAAAATAACAAATTTATAGATACAGCAATATGAAAATTATTATGCATAAAAATATAATTAATAATACTTCCAATCCAAAAACCTATTATTATATACAATTGTTTTAATATTTTATTCATATTGTTTGCTTTTAGTATTATGTTGCATAGTACATATACACCAATCATCAAGATATAATGTATTTAATATTTGAAATCCGATTTTTGTATAATATTCACATAATTCTTTTTCTTGTTCTCTTATATATCCTGAAATAATTATTTTTCCATTTTTGCTAAGGTGCATAAAAAAACTTGATGCAAGTAGCTCTAATGGTTGTTTCAAAATATTGGCAACAATTAAATCAAATGTTTGAGAAAATTTATCTAAATTATCAGTATGCACAATATCGCACTTTACATTATTATTTTTACAATTACTTTGTGCAATTTGCACTGCATTTATATCAATATCAGTACAAGTGATATCAATATTACTCCATATTTTTGATGCGCAAATAGCAAGAATTCCAGAGCCACATCCCATATCCAAGATATTTTTTGGGGAAAAATTAGAATTTTTTAGATCAAGCATTGACAAGATGCATCCTTTTGTTGTTTGGTGAGAACCATTGCCAAATGCCATTGATGATCCTAATTTAATGCCTATTTGTCCTTTTTTTAATCCAATTTTATCCGAATAATAAAAAACAAAATTATCAACAATTATAGGATGTAAATTTTTTTCATATTCTTCAATCCAATCATGATCTGATATTGTATTTATTTTGATATCACTAATATCAATTTTTTGTTTTACGTTTTCTAGCATCTTGATTGCCTCTTCTTTGTTATTACAATATAATTCAATACAAAATGTGCTAGCAATAGGGAATCCATCATTATCTAAGTGTGTATTTACTGTCTTACTATTTGGATCTTCAAAGATGGAAACATTTGTTATTTCATTTTGGTCAAAGTACAAATTTAGTTCATCAATTAATTTATAACTTACCTTAAAACTGGCAACAACTATCATTAAATTACACTTATAGCGTTAAGCTGCATTATAATCGTATTTCTTATAAAATTCCAATACCTTTTCGATTACAAATGACACGTCCTCCTCAGTTAACATAGTATGCAATGGCAAAAGTAATATTTTTTTATATAATTGCTCTGCATTTGGTAAAGCATATCCTAAATTAAATTTTGTAAATAGATGATTCGGTTTATATTGTATTCCAGTTGGAATATTATTTTGCGCTAAAAAATCACGTAGTGCATCGCGCTTATTTTCATCTATAACGATTGGATATTTGTGTGGAACAACATATTCATCAAATGGAAAAGAGCAATATGGTAATGATTGTTGATACATTCTTGCATATTTACATCTAATTTTTTTAAATTTTTCAAATTTCTTTAGCTGTGCTCTTCCAATCGCAGCGCTTATGTTATTCATATGGTATCTCCAGCCCTGATCAGTTACATCTGGATCCCAGCTCATAGTTCCAGCAAACCTTTTATCTGTATCGCCTATAACACCAAGTAGTCTAAGGTCTTTCAATTTTTCTGCATGTTCTTTTTCACAAGTTACAATACATCCTCCATCAGCACATGTTATATTTTTTATAGAATCAAAGCTAAAACAAGTAAAGCCTGTGTCACGTATGACCCTATTATCCCCAAAGCAGTGCGCAGCATCAACTACAACGCGCAAATTATATTGTTCTGCAAACTCATATACATCATCTAATTCTTTAACTCCACATCCAGCAAATAAAACAGGCAAAATTACTTTTGTATTTTTTGTTATTCTGTTTTTTGCATCACTTAAATTAATAAACCCATTTTTTTGTTCTATATCAATTGGAATTGGTGTTGCACCAGTAGCAGATACTGACTGAAATGTTGCAATATATGTAAAAGTTGGTACAAGAACTTCATCACCATGCTCAATTCCAGTTACTTGCAATGCCAAATGCAATGCAGCACTTCCGGAGTTAACACATATAACATTTGCATCATCTTTACCAAAAAATGCGTATAATTCTTTTTCAAATTCTCTAGTTTCTAACCCCATATTGATTACTTGGCTGTCCATTACACGACAAACAGCTTCTTTTTCTTCATTACCTAAGTGAGGACTTGACAATCTCATAGAACACCATATGAAACAGCTCATAGTTTGATGATATAACTGCACAAATCTTTGTAAAGTGCAAACAACACAAAAAACCAAAAACAGAAATTAAAAGCTGCCGATCTTTATAAAAAAACTTGCATTCCAATTTTAATTTTCTTCAGCTTTTTGTTGTGCCGCTTCTTGTTCTTCTTTTTCGCGTTCTGCCTTTAGTTTTTCAAATTGTGTACTAAGACCACAGCAAGAAGCAATCCATAACATCACAACAACAACAACAATGCTCCCTAAAACGCCAACCATACTGGATAATGATACGTTGCCACCAATTATCAATAACAGTGTGGATTGTATAGCTGCACCACCAGATTTTCCTCCACGTCCAGCAATAACTTCTACAGCAGCTTGTCCTTTTACTTTTATTTCTGGATCAAGCGGTATGTATGCCATTTGCTTTGTAGAGTCAAACAAAGAATACTTCACACCTTTTGTAAATGCGTTTTGTATCAATCCAACAATGACAGCAATTAATAATACAGAATATCCACAAATAGTTGTGTCAATACCCATTTTATTTTCATACATTACAACTCCAAAGAAAATAAAGCTTGTAACTAATAAAAATACTGGAGTTATAAGAGCAGCAACTTTCCATGAAAATCTTCGCAGTATATTGGCGCCTATTACCATAACGATAATTGTTATTGCACCAGTTGTTACAGACAACTTGCCCATTAAAGCGTTGTAATCATTTGGATTTGGGTAAAGCAATTTTATCTGCCCCTTCCAAACACACTCTATTAAGTTTATGGAAACACCGTACGCAAAAATCAACATTGCAATCATTAATAAGTACTTTGACTTTATAATGTACTTAAAGCTCTCACCTAGTCCCATCTTTGGCTTGCTCTTTTTCTTAACGCCTTCTCCAGGTGTGTATAATTTTGGATCAGTTAAGACGTTTTTGTTCATCCAATAGTACAAGAATATGAGTATAGCGCCAAATAACAGTACAGCACCCATTTGGTATCGCAAGTTGCTACCAAATGTATCAGCTCCACTGGAGCTTGCCATTTCTGCAGCCATTCTTGCACATATAATGATCACGGATCCAGAAGCCAATAAACCGAAATTGCCAACAAATCCAAACATACTATAAAAGCGTTTTGCTTCACTAATTTTTGTTATTTTATTTGCAAACTGCCAGAATAATGCTGACAAAACAACACTACCCCATAACTCTGACATTATATAGAATAGAGAGTAGCTCCAATTTCCAACTACTGGCCATATCCAATATAACCTCGGGAACGATTCTTGCAAATATGCAATAGTATCAGCACTCATATGTAGGTAGTGGCTCATAGGATATAAGATAAAGCCAAATGCAACAAAGAATGCTAAAAAGCCACATACAATAACGTAGAACAACTTCTCACTATTAAAGATGTTGGCTAACTTTACAAAACCAATCATGAACAAAATAGCCGATGGTGTAACACCATACAGCTTTAAAAATCCTAATGTCTCTGCGCCTCCACCTATTGCTCTACTAACCATTAGCGTGTCCTTTAAGTCCCTCAGCAAAGTGTAGATGAACAAAATGCATAGCATCATGATGCCCATCGGTAAAAATTTCTTTAATTCATAATTATGGATTGGCCATACTATTCCTCTTAAGCCTTTAAACTCTTGTTCAGTTGTATTTTCATTCATAATGCTCTCTCAAAAAACTACGTGCTGAATACACAGCAACTAACCAGACTACGTAAAATATTTTATAAAAAAATATAAATCCTTGCAACGATATCATTCATATGCGATCAGTGGCGTCCTCGGCGGGATTTGAACCCACGACCTCAGGATTAGGAATCCTACGCTCTATCCAGCTGAGCTACGGGGACATACCTTGATTTTACATGTGAGGCAACATAACGTCAACAATTGTATTCTTCACAGTATGTATAAATTTGCTAATTTAATTACAATGCTTTATCATTACGGCATAGTACCTACGGTTATGAATATGAAGAAAATTTTTGTCATATCAGGACCGTCAGGTGTTGGGAAATCCACATTACTACAAAGATTGTTAATTGACTTTGGAAGTATTGCTTCAACTACTGTTTCCCATACTACACGTACAATTAGAACTGGAGAGAAAAACGGTAAAGAGTACCATTTTGTTAGTAAAGAAGTCTTTACAAAAATGATTGCTGACAATCTTTTTTTAGAACATATTCAATATTGTAGTAATTATTATGGAACATCACTTATTACAATACAAGATATACTTAATAATTATCAGGCATGTATTATGGATCTGGAATGGGAAGGGGCATTTAAAATTTTGCATGAATGCAACATTGATGCAAAAAAAGTAGGGATCCTTATTTTACCACCATCTTTACGCTCTCTGTGTGAGAGGTTAAAAGGACGCAATACTGAAGATTGCTCAACTATACAGTGCAGATTTCAGAACGCGTTTGCTGCCAAAAAAATAGGATATTATAAGTACGTAATAGTTAATAAAGAAATAGAAAAAGCATATAGTACTCTACGTAATATTTTTACATTAGAAATAAATACATGAATTTTATTTCTATTATCAATATTTCAAAAACAAATTATATAGTATATTAATGAACATTACAAATATAAAACTATCAAATCTATCACAAAAACCACCATGCCCTGGGATTATATTGCTCATATCCTTAATTCCAATGCAACGTTTTAGTTTTGATTCAATAAGGTCACCAATAATAGCTGCAATTGGAAAAACAATTACTCTGGAAGAAAAATTGCTCATTACTTCATGTATATCAGTAGTCAAGCAGGAAGATTCAAAGATTGCATAACAAATCATACCTGCAACTATTCCACAAATTGCACCAGACCATGTTTTATTCGGGCTTATGCTGGGTGCTAATTTTGTACCGCCAAATAATTTTCCACCAATATATGCAAATGTATCAACGCTCCAAACAGTGCATAGAATCGCAAGTACTGTAAAATTACATTCTTTATACATTGTAGACGTCATAAATAGTATTGTAAATAATAAAATATACATAATACATATGAGTAGTATTATTTTTTTTTCAAAAAATTTTTTTGATATAATAAGTAGCTCGCATATCATAGCTATACTGATAATAATTGGGAATAGCCACAAAATCTTGATTTGATACAATAACAATACTGTTACAATTATTATAAGTCCAGAAAATAATCTGGTTTTTAGGGAATGTGACATACAATTTAGAATGGTAATTTATGCTGATTATAGCACATGCATTATACTGCACAATTAGTTTCTATTAAGTTAATAATCTTTTCATTTAACTCTATAATTTCTCGATTTATAACATCTTCATTATTTAAATGATCCAAAATATTATAATTTAATACAATATTTCGATTAAATATTATATTTATTATATCAGCACTTTCTACAATATTTTCTAATTTGTACATTGGATTAGCTATTATAAATGTTCTTAATTTGTCTATAACATTTTCAAAATTAAATGTAACATTTTTTAAGTTATTTTTAAAAATTACAAATTTTTGCCTCTCTGGTTTTGGTTCTCCTTTTGCAAATATTGCATATATTTTGTTATCTTTTTCAACTATAGTGTATTTTCTATTATATTCTTCACGACTACTTAAATGTTTATCAATAATTGTTTGTAACATATTACGCTTATTACTATTAATATCTATAACAGCAAATACTGAAGATTGTATTTTTAATTTATTATTTTCTGCAGATTTACATATTGATAATGATAAAATAACTGATATAATGCATATTATATGCTTCATAAAATACCTGAAACTACGCATTTGCGCAATATTATTACATATTTCATTTAATTACAAAAGCAACTGTGTTATAATCTTCGTGCTTTTTGTATTTTTGTAATTTACAAATATGAGAGAAATTGCATTAGATACAGAAACAACAGGTTTATCGTATGAAAATGGAGATAGAATTACAGAAATTGGATGTGTAGAAATTATTGACAAAGTTGTTACTGGTAAAACGTTCCATACATACGTTAATCCAGAGTGTGAAGTATCTGCAGCAGCTACAGAAATCTCTGGGCTAACTTACAGCTTTTTAAAGGATTATCCAATTTTTACAGATGTTGCAAATGAATTTTTAAAATTTATTGGTGATGCAAAGCTTGTTATACACAATGCTTCTTTTGATATTGGATTTTTGAATCATGAGTTGCGTAACGTAAATCTTCAAGAATTAAAAAATCCTATTGTTGATACGCTTACTATGGCAAGAAAAAAATTTCCTGGATCACCAGCAACACTTGATGCACTTTGCAAACGTTTTGAAATAGATAAAAGTAAACGTATCAAGCATGGAGCATTGATTGATGCGGAACTGTTGGCTCATGTGTATATTGCAATGTCAGTTTCAATTAAACAGAACGACATTTTTGCAAAGCACGCTTCCACAAATGGTAATTGCAACTCTGAAGAATGTATACATTATACTCCAAGAAGTTTTCCATTATCAGAAGAAGAATGTGTTGCACATCAAAAATTGCTTGAAACAATAAAAAATCCTTTATGGTTGATGTATAAAGAGTCGAAATAAAAATCAAAATGGTGATATGCTATATATAGTGGTGTTTGTGTGATTGAAACATGAGCGATAACAAGGATAATAAGATCGTAAGTATGTTTTTTAATAAGAATCGTTCTTCCTCAAAAAATAAGGAGATTGTGATTGATACTTTGGCAGATAGTGTAGAAGAAGAGCTTAGAAAAGAAAAATTAGAAGCTATTTGGAAAAAGCATGGTAATACTATAGTAGTTTGTGCGGTTTCTATTATATCCGTTGCAAGTATATACAATGTATGGACAAAAAAAGACTTAGAAGAACGCGAAGCTGTATCACATGCATTTGCAATTGCACAAAATATGCTGCTTACAGGCCATGTACAGGAGGCTGAACTGCAGCTAAAAGTGCTATCACAATCAAATAAAAAAAACTATGCTGCACTTGCTCGTATGTGTCAAGCATCCATTATGTTAACAAATGGCGATAAAAATGCTGTAAATGAGTATTTGCAAATATATGAAAATAAAAAAAATGACAAGTATTTAAGAGATATATCGTATGTTTTATATGTTTTAGCATCATTAAAAAAATTTGATACAAATGATATTACAGATCAGGATGTTAATGATATTAAAGAAAAAATTGCTGTACTATCTAAAAATATGGTTAATGGATCGTGGAAATGTTTGGCAAAACTTGTATTGAGTTTTTGTTATATGGCAATAAAAGATGATACAGAAGCAAATAAAATTTTAATTGATATTGCCAAAGATGCCAATACACCGCTAGAAATTGCAGAATTTGCAAGATCATTAATTGTATAAGGAGATGTATGGAATGAATAGGATACTGACATTGCTTGTTATTTCATTATTGGCTACGGCTTGTACAAAAAGATTTGATATAAAAAGGGGTGAAGAGGCAATCAAAAAGAACAGATACATCAAACATGTATTAGAGAAAGAAGACAGTGATTCTTGTAAATTTGATGCAAAAGATTCTATTATTAAAGCTGTTAAAGGTAAAATTGATTATACAGAGCGTTTAAATCTGGATTTAGGAAGTGAAGATGAAGAAAAAAGCGATAGTGATGAAGTAATAGGCAGATATAATAATAAAAAGCAAACAAGACGTGCAAAAAAACATAATGAGGATGATGAGCAGGACGATAACGTTAATAACAGCAAAGTGAAAGATAAATACAAAGCAGATGATATGGATAACGACGACGATTGGGAGTGTGTTGTGTATAGGAAGAAGGATTATAAATAATAGTAATGTGAATTTATTATAAATTATTTAATTATTAAAATATAAAAGAGTATTGCACGAATAAGGTAATTTATGTACAATACATGCGTAGTATTTTTTTATCTTAATAAAAATGAACAAAATATTCCAGGTGATGTGCATGTCAGTAGTATCTATGTATTGCTGCCACAACGCTGTTGGGATGAATGATAGAAAAAGCCAAGCAGATTTAGATTTTTTACTTAATAAATGTGAAGGTGTGAGAAATGTCCAACTCCTGAATCTATACAACGCTGTACGTAATATTACAAAAAAAATGGGAGACATAGTTGGGACAATTAAGCAACTCGCAAGTCAAAACATTAAAAATATAGAAGATATTGAAAATGCATGTATCTGGATATTAGATGTAAATGGACAATTTAATAATCAAAACCATGAGACAATGCTAGCCTTTGAAAATGTGATCAAACTACATAAATATACTAAAGAATATGGCGGTAAAGGTAAGACCGTAGCTGATAAAATCAAAAATAGTAATGCAGAAAAAGCTGCGGAAATAGAAAGACTGTGTTCTGAAATTGTAAATAAGACGGAGAGTGTAATTACCAAAAGCTTGTCAATAGAAGTCAATATGAATAACATTCTTGCAGATCAAGAAATTATTGATGATAACATTAATGATAAACTTGCAAGTTTCAAGATGTTGTACTCTAACAATGGAGGAGCTATATTTTTTGATGTTTTGGATAATATGGTGCGTTGTGCTGGATTTGTAAAATTATTAGAAAACACAACCAAAGAATTAACTGATATGTATAATGATGTTGATGCAGATTGTCGCAATCTCATGAGTATTATTGGTGAAATAAGATAAAGCCTGCTAGAAAATATTGTTTAACGAGTAATTAATTCGTTTTATGAATTTTACGGCTTAAAACGTAAATATTGCTTGACAGCTATATCTTTATGGTCGAGAATTATTGTAAAAGTGGTGTTTTACATATTGTGAATGTCTTTTAGCATTTTAAAGGATGTAATCTATAAACTTTTCGTAGTTACTTATTGCAGCATTAGTGTCATGGAATTGTGTGCTGCTCAGGTTAAATTCTCAAAATATATTGATGGCAATCATTGTACGACAACAAGTGATATGCAGTCTAACAGTATTCATGAAATTATTGAAGATAATACGTTAGTAATTCAGATAACAGTAAAAAATAAAATGTGCTCCAATAATGAAAATGAAGTGTTGAACACAATCAATTTAAGAGTAAGGGATTTTTTTGAAGAGCAAAAGGCACAACAGCTAGGTAATGAAATGATTCAAATTATTACTGGAAAAAGTGATGTATCTTCCATATTTCCACAACAAGAATGTGATTTAGTAAAAGTTGATGATATAAAAAGAACCCAATTTATAGCATTAGCGCAATGGGTTATAAGTGTCATAAAACGTGATATTGCAGAACAATTAAGAATATACATATCACATTTGGATGATTGCTTTATAAGATTAGTTAATGAAAAATGGGGAAATGGAATATATGAGAATTGTGGCGCTATTTTGGATAAACATTGTAATGCGTATGAAATACAAGAGACAATATTTAATGGATTGACTATAAGGACAATTTTATCTATTTCTCCTGACTTTTTTCCAAGCGATATAGATGAAGAGTTTAAGAAGTTGGTGTCAATCATAAATTTGGTAGCGCCATATATTAAGAAAGATGCACAAAAGTATATCGAATCAATAATAAACTGTATTATAAACACTGTAAAGAGATACAATCCACAAGCAATATCTGAAGCACTTACTGATTATTCTTCGGATGATATTAAGAAATCAATTGAGCATTTTAGCAAATGGGTAGAATTAGCAAACTCAATATCTTTCAAAAATGAGGTAGTATGAGAAAATTTTTTAGTATATTTTACTGCTTTGTATTAGTTGCTCCATTTTCGTATGGATCAGTACTTGCTTCATCTCAGATCTCAAATACTGTTAAAATTCATGCAGAAGCAATAACTAATAGCGGTAGATTATATGTAGATAGTACTAATGTCACAAAACAAGATATTCAAAAGGGAAAATTTTTTTCTCATGTAATTAATCAACATTTTGGATTGGATTATAATTCGTATGCAATGTGTAATCCATTAGGCACATGTAATAAACAATTAAGATCAATGTTTATTTTGTCTGATAATATAGAACTTTGTGGAAAGAATGTTGGTAAAATTAGATCAGACGTTGAGGTATTAGCATTACATAAATATTTATTTGAATGCTTAACTATTGTTAATGATAGCAGCCTACGTGCTAAGAGTTTTAGAAATAGTATGCTTGTTATACAAAATGTAAAATGTACATTATTTGATAATGATAAAGTTAAAATAGATATAAAGAAGCGTATTGTTAGTAGTGTACAGAGTGCAATTAAATTGCTTAATGACGGAGAAAATTGGCAAAGGCTGCAGGCAATAAGTGGCGCTCTACCTAAAAATGAGATAGCAATTTCAGGTACAAGCATAACTTATGGGACGTTACACGATGATATACTAAATATTAACGCATTTGTTAATCATAATATTAGTGATGATGATAATGAATACAATTTAAATTTTATGGTGTCAAAATCAGAACCAGACTGGAGTAAAGTAACTAAGATGTTAAAAGATGTTCAGTTACATATTGAGAATCTAACTAAACTACAATCTATTAAACAAGAAGAAATTATGCCATACGATAATAATATGACCATGCAAAAAATTGCATCTGACATTCTAACATATGCCCTTAATTTAGAAAAATATAACTATATAAATAATAACAATATTGATATATATTGTAAAATAGTACAACAATGTACAAATCCATATCCAGATAGTATTACCAGGATGGTTACACCGTTATCTTGGTACAGTAGCTCTTCCCATAGAATGAATACTATTAAAGATCAAACAGATGCAAACGCTATAATGGTTGGATTCTTCGTATATGATTGTGATGCAGAAAATCATCATTCTATTGGCGATTTAAATTATCTTACTATGTATCCCATTTATAAATAGTATGCAACTAGCACGTCACATCTCTTTATGTATTTTTCTTAATATTTGATTGATACACTGCAACATATCAACCTTTAGCAGCTCATACTTTATTGTGCAAGTATTGGAATTGGCAATCAGGATAAATGAAAAAGCATCAACAGGCTCAAAACATTCACGTACCAAGCAGCGCAAACGCCTCTTGGCTTTGTTTCTCTTAACAGCGCACCCAACACGCTTGCTAGCTGTTATTCCAACTCTGCAATCCCCCGTACGCCTACACAAAACTGTCAGAGAACGTGACCTAGCAACAAAGCAACCGTTTTTAAATTGCAGGTACTCTGCTCTCTTCTTTAGCCATTTTATCTCAGACACAGAGACGCTTACGCCCCTTTGCACGTCTAGCAGCTAATACAGCGCGCCCATCAGCAGTTCTACTACGCCTTCTAAATCCATGTCTGCGCTTTCTGACTAAGTTACTTGGATGATATGTCCCTTTCATAAAAAATTACAAAACGTGCACATACAGCGATTCTATCATATACATACAAAATTATCCAATATGGAAAATACTAAAATTAAGAAAAAATTCACAATATGTACACACAACAAACTACAATTACAATTTCTTTAATTGGAGCGGGCGAAGGGATTCGGACCCTCGACCCCAACCTTGGCAAGGTTGTGCTCTACCCCTGAGCTACACCCGCATACAGATATAGTACCACATCCACACACAATCGCAACATTATTTATCATGTTACACACATATTTTTTTAATTTATTTTTTATATTAATGTTCAATAAAATTTAACTAGTATATTTATTTCTTTGATAATATATTACAAATAGAAATTATAAAAATTACATATATGATTTCTACATGGTTGATGATTATATTGCATACTGTACATTGTTTAATACAGTTTTGTGAATGTTATAAAACTGATGATTGTGATAAAATGCTTGAGTCGTACCTTGTGTCCATAAATCGCTATGTTGAGAGACATTGGGGGTTGAAAACAAGTGAAGTTGATAAGTTGGCAATAAATCGTCTTGTGCACGAGTATTAGTTATCATATTTGTATATTCTTTTGTCAAATATACTACCCTTTACATCATGTATTTTTAACATTTTATATCTTCTAAGTGTTTAGCAATTTTTTCAATGCATTCAATTTTGATTGACCATAAATTACTGATAATATACACTCCCAGTGTATGTTTACTATTTATATGTATGTTTGATATTTTTGATAACAAACTAAAAATTCATTTTATTGGAATAGGTGGAATAGGAATTAGTGCAATTGCAGAAATGATGCATCAAATAGGGTATTACGTAACAGGGTCTGATTGCAAGTATTCAAAAAATATAGAACGCTTGGAGAAATTAGGTATCAAAATTAAAATACCGCATGATGCAAATAATGTTGTTGCAGATATTGTAGTTTATTCTTCTGCTATACCACAAGATAATGTTGAGCTTGTATACGCAAAAAATAACAGAATACCTATTTTTACAAGAGCAGAGATGCTTGCACAAATTATAAGATTTAAAAAATCTATTATTATTGCTGGATCACATGGCAAAACAACAACAACGTCTCTGTGTGCTTCAATATTAGATATGGCAAATTTTGCTCCAACAGTTGTAAATGGTGGAATAATAAATGCATATCAAACCAATGTAAAACTTGGCCAAAGTGAGTGGGCAGTTGTTGAATCTGATGAATCAGATGGAAGTTTTACGTTATTTACACCAACAATTGGTATTATTACTAATATAGATTATGAACATATCAATCATTATGGAAGTTATGAAAAATTAAAACAATCATTTAAACAATATATTGCAAATATACCGTTTTATGGATGCTGCATAGCATGTATTGATGATCCAGGTGTTAATGATGTTATTAGTGAAGCAAATAGAAAAATCATCACGTATGGTATTGAAAATAAAAATGCAATATATAAAGCCGCTAACATCAAAAAATATAATACACATACAACATTTGACATTATTACAAAAGATACTGTATATAAAGATATTAATATTCCATTATTTGGAATACATAATATTAAAAATGTTTTAGCAGCCTTTGCCATGGGGATAGAATTACAAATTGATTTTGAAAATATAAAATCTGCAATAGGCAGTTTTGCTGGTATTAAAAGGCGTTTTTCTGTATTAGGCAAGGTTAAAGATGTTACAATTATTGACGATTATGCTCACCACCCTACAGAAATTAAAGCATTAATTGATGCTGCAAGACAGTTTTCATCTGGTAAGTTAGTCCTTATTTGCCAACCACATAGGACATCTAGATTTGATATGTTGTTCAATGAGTTTTCACAAGTTCTGCAAGAACCTGAAATAAGCATTATATTACCTGTATACATGGATGATGATAAAAATCATAAACATACATCTGTAGAATTAAGTACTAACAAGGATAATATGTATTATTTAGACAATATTGAAGATGTATATAAATTATTGGATGACTTTATTACAAATGGAAAGATAAATAAAAATGATTTAATTATTTTTGCTGGAGCAGGAAGTATTAGCAATTTTGCACATCAGTATATAGAATCGCATTAATGTTTAATAATTTATCACATTTTTCTAAATTGATGTTTATAATTGGCTTTATTGTATGTAATATATTGTTTTTCTTAGCAGGAGCCATGACTGGATATTTATATTGTGAAAGAGAATTTGCAAAATCTGTACAAAATAAAACAAAAGTTACTAGAGTTCCACATAAAATCGCAAATGCAGTCATTGGACAAATAACAGATCCAGCCATCGAGCAATTAAATGATGCTGAAAAAAAAGTTAGAGAGCCAAGTGATAAAGCAATAACACAAGCACAAAAATATAAAAATCAGTATATTGATTAAAATTGTTTTGACTGATAACACGCAATTTACGCACCAATACTGCTAAAATTGGTGCTTGCTAACATGTGTTATGGTGTTTAGAATAGATATGCGCATTAAGGAAAAATTTATCACTTCTATGTGATACTTTTTATATATGGCAGTAGTGTTGGCTGTTTGAAGGGTTTTTTTGATGGCTAGTAGTTCAGGTAAAAGCAGAACAGAAATGTTACATTGTTCATTTTGTGGCAAACCGCAAAATGAGGTAAAAAAGCTTGTTGCTGGATCAAGCGCCTTTATATGCAATGAATGCATTGAATTATGCTCTGACGTGTTAAAACAGGAGGAATTCACACACAGTTTTGGAGATGGTGGATTCCCTACTCCGACAGAAATTAAGAGCATGCTAGATGAATATGTTATAGGACAGGAGCGAGCAAAGAAGGTTTTATCTGTTGCTGTTTATAATCACTATAAAAGATTGAATTGCAAAGCAAAAAACTATCCTGGGGTTGAAGTAGCAAAATCAAATATACTATTAATAGGTCCAACAGGATGTGGTAAGACATTTTTAGCACAAACACTAGCTAAGAAGATTGGTGTACCATTTACTATCGCAGATGCAACAACACTAACAGAGGCAGGTTATGTTGGAGAAGATGTTGAAAATATCATTTTAAAGCTTTTACAAGCTGCTGACTATAATGTAGAACTAGCTCAACGTGGTATTGTTTATATAGATGAAATTGATAAAATAACACGCAAATCTGAGAATCCATCTATTACACGTGATGTCTCTGGTGAAGGTGTACAACAAGCGCTGCTAAAAATTATTGAAGGTACTGTCGCGTTTGTCCCACCACAGGGTGGAAGAAAACATCCACAACAGGACTTTTTGCATGTTGATACAACAAATATTTTATTCATTTGTGGTGGTGCATTTTGCGGATTAGAAAAAATTATCTCTTCAAGAAACGATAATTCTAGTATAGGTTTTGGTGCAGAGATTGAAACTGCAGATAAAAAAACAAAAATAGGAAGTGTTTTAAAGGATGTCCAAACGGAAGATCTATTAAAATTTGGATTAATACCAGAATTTGTTGGACGATTACCTGTTGTTGCCACATTGGATGATCTAAATGAAAATGACTTAGTTAGAGTAATGACAGAGCCCAAAAACGCTATAATTAAGCAATATTCCAGTTTATTTGATATGAACAATGTTCAATTAACATTTTCTGATGGAGCTATGCGTGCTATTGTACGTAACGCTATTAAGAAGAAAACTGGTGCGCGTGGATTACGTACAATTATAGAAAATCTGCTGCTTGATACTATGTTTGATGTTCCAGATAACAGTAATATTAAAGAAGTTGTTATAGATGAAGGAACTGTTCTTGGGCAAAAAACACCTGATATTATTTTAGAAGAGCATACACAAGCTGCAGCTGTGTAATATTTACATTAAAATAATCTATATTTTGTATTATCTAGCTGTTGTACAATAGGATTTTATCATTTTATTTGATAAATAAAAATCTATATTATATGTACATTCAATTCTCCATTACATTATCTATAATCAATTTTTTATAGTTACTCGCATTTGTAAAAAATTTTACTTAAATCTTTTATATTATTAAATATTAAATCTTTCCTGTAAGAAAACTCTTACTCATATAATTTGCAAAAAATTCTGCTTAATTTCTTAACAATCTCGCAACATCTAGATTCAATCACTTTACATTAATTTTTGTGCAAATATATCATTAAATATCGACACTTTCTGATAAGAAAACTCATATTCACATAATTTGCAAAAAATTCTGCCTAAATTTTCAACAATCTTGCAACACTTAGACACAATCACTTTAGATCAATTTTTGTGCAAATACATCATTAAATATCGACACTTTCTTATAGGAGAACCTTACCAAGATAACTTATTTTTCTCTAAATGTTATACGGCCTTTTGTTAGATCATACGGAGTCATCTCAACAGTAACTTTATCACCAGCTAAAAGGCGTATTCTGTTTTTTTTCATCTTGCCAGAAGAATGTGCAAGAATCATGTGTCCATTTTCAAGTTCCACACGACACATAGCATTTGGCAATACTTCTGTAACTGTACCGTTAAATTCAACTAAATCTTCCTTGGACATGAACGCTAAAAACACCAATCTACACGTGAATTCTACCACAATTGCCTATTTAATTCAGCAATCACTATTACATTGTAAGTTTTTGTGTGTAAGTGTTGTAAAATGGCATTATTACAGCATTAGAAATCTGTATGGATATAAATGGAATTATAGTCAGCATAGTGCAAGGAATATGTGAAATTATACCTGTTAGTTCTTCAGCTTGCATGGCAGTAGCACAACATATGTTGCATATACCAGATATAACACTAACTGGCAAAGTTGCACTGCATGCAGGAAGTTTGATTGCAATTATGATATTTTTTTGTAAAGAAATAAAAGAAATTGTAGTAACAACTTTTAAATCTCCTAAAAAATTAAAAAATACATATTTTTTACCATTATGTATTGGAACTGTTCCATTAGTTATTGCAACATTGTGTTCATATAACTATGTTAAACATTTTAATAATTATAAAATAACAGGATATATTTGTATAATATTTGGTTTGTTTTTATTTTTTTCTGATAAATTCTTTCCAGTTAAAAAACAATCTAATCAACAAATTTCTATATCCAAATCAGTAATAGTAGGTATTTTTCAAGCAATTTCAATCATCTCTGGTGTAAGCAGATTAGGTATATGCATTACGGCATGTAGAATGATGTCATTCAATAGAAAACAAGCAGTATTGTTCTCTCTTATGCTTGCTATGCCAAGTATTTTTGGATCATTATGTTTTATGTTCACACCAGAAATTTTTTCTTTAGCCATGCTGCGTTGGATCGCAATTGTTGCTTTTGTAAGTTTAATTGTAATAAAACCATTGACATTATACATGGAACGATATGGATTCTTTGGAATATTAATTTGTAGAATAATTATTGGAATAATATTAATCTTGTCTAATTGATATAAATAATGATTGCAATACTAGTGGAATTTTATTAAAATTTTGCTATCGTCAGTTGTAATTGTTGTTATTTTAGATTAGATGTTTGCATTACTTGAAAGCGTTGATACTGATCTTTTATTGTATGTAATACTTTTTCTTTTATTGATTATTTGTGGCCTTAGTTATCTTTGTATAAAACTTTTTAAGATAAAAAAAAAGAATAAATATTACTTAGATACAATTAGAACTGTATCAAAATCAATTTGTCAAAATCATGAAATTGTGGCTTTTGATGATAGCGACAGCATAGTATATGCAACACACCCATTCTATTACAGAGATAAATTAGAGTTTTTGCGTTCTTTATCAAGTAGAGTTAATGCATCCGATGCATTGCTAAATTTTCAAACAAATGTTGAACAAAATAATAATTATTCAATCTTATTAACAGGCGAAGGAAACGGCCTGCAAAATACAGAGAAGAAATGGATGGCTGTTTCAAACTTTGTTGAAGAAGATGAGTCATTCATAAATGGAAGCATGCTTGTTGTTGTCTTGACGGAAATAACAAAGTATGTTGAAGAAACTGAAAAAATTAATAGAAATTATCTAAAATTAGAAAAGTTTCTTGATAAATTTCCTCTTGGAATATTTTATATAAACAATTCTGGCATAGTAATAGGCGCAAACACAACGTTTGCATCAATGCTAATGATCAGCAAAGATAGAGTTATTGGAGCAGCAATTGGTGATTTTATTGATGACTTTAATCCTGATATAGCACAGCAAAGACCTACAACCGTTATGATTAAGCCAAAATTTTCAAACAATTTTCAAGCAATTTTAATAAAATCATCAGCGCACTCAAATTACACTGGCCAGCCATGGATTGTGTGCCGTACAGAACAAAAAAGTCGTACACAGCAAGATACTAATAAATTTATTGAACAAGATTCGTTTATTTCAGCATCTGTACCTGCCGCAATTGTTACAGTTTTGGGAAATGTAGTTGCTATAAATCCATCATTTGCAAATTTAATTAATGAACATGTAGTATTTGATAAAACAAAAATTGTAAATCATGTTGATAATATAAAAGAATATATCATATATAAAAATGGAAATAGTGATATTATTTCATATATTAAAAAAGTTGCATCATCGGATGAACAACAATCACCAATAGAAGTAAAATTAGTAGGAGAAAATGTTACAGCACTTGCTTTTGTTAGTAAAATTTCAGGATATACTGCAAAAAATGAAAAGCTTATTTATGTACAACTTGTTGATATCTCTTCAAAAAAGAAGCTAGAAGAACAGTTTATACAGTCACAAAAAATGCAAGCTGTTGGACAACTTGCTGGTGGAATTGCGCATGATTTTAACAATCTTCTTACTGCAATAATAGGGTTTTGTGACTTGTTATTACAAAAACACACACCCAATGATCATTCATACGCAGAACTTATTCAAATTAAGCAAAATGCTAATAGAGCAGCAAACCTAGTTAAACAGCTTTTAGCATTTTCTAGGCAGCAAAATATGAAACCAGAGGTATTGTCTATTACTGATAATATTGCTGATTTAAATGCACTTTTAAAACGATTAATAGGTGCAAATATAGATTTTAAAATTATACATGGCAAAGATATTTGGCCTGTTAAAGCCGATAATAGTCAGCTTGAACAGGTTATTATAAATCTTGTAATTAATGCTAGAGATTCTATGGCCAACGTTGAAAATCCAATATTGGTTATAAAAACTAATAATTTTACAGCACATGAAAATTTTAAATGTGTATACGATACTGGTATACCAGGAGACTACGTTCTTATTGAAGTAATAGATAATGGATGTGGAATTCCGGATGATCAAATAGAGAGAATATTTGATCCATTCTTCACAAGCAAAGGGCCAAAATCAGGTACAGGACTTGGATTATCTACTGTTTACGGCATTATTAATCAAACAGGTGGATTTATTAGAGTTAAATCAAAAATCAATACAGGAACAACATTTCAAATCTTCTTACCAAAATATGTGGGAAATGAAAGTTATAAACAAGTAAAGCAAGAGGTACAACCAAAAGATTTAACAGGAACAGAAACAATATTGTTAGTTGAGGATGAAGAAGCAGTCAGGATGTTTGCAGCGCGTTCGTTAAGAGAAAAAGGATATACAGTCATTGAGGCCGGAAGCGGAGAAGATGCTGTAAAAGAAGCAGAGCAAGCACAAAATATTGACCTTCTAATTACTGATGTTATTATGCCTCATATGGATGGGCCAACACTTAATAGCAAGTTAAGAACTATGATCAAAAATTTGAAAACTATATTTATATCAGGATACACAGAAGATATATTTAGAAAGAATTTAGATAAAGAAGCAAATATACACTTTGTACAAAAACCATTTACTTTGAAAAACCTTCTTATAAAAGTAAAAGAAGTACTTAGCAATGAAAAATAAAATCCATATCCATGTTGTTGTTAAGTAAAAGTATAAAAATTACAATATAAAGCGTGCTATATTATTATCAATATTATTTAATTTCACTTTATTACACACATCATCTTTTGATATTACAATTTCTTCATTTTGCATACTATCAGCATTAAAGCTAATATCATCAAGAATTTGCCAAATAATTGTATGCAAACGACGTGCCCCTATATTTTCTACTTCTTCATTAATAGTAGTTGCAATATTTGCAATTTCCTCAACCGCCTCATCTGTAAATTTAAGTTTAACGTTCTCGGTAGAAAGCAAATACTTTGCCTGTTCTAACAAATTCATCTCTGGTTCTGTTAAAATCTTAATAAAATCCTGTTTTGTTAAAGAATTTAACTTTACACGTATTGGAAAACGTCCTTGCAACTCTGGCAACAAATCAGAAGGCTTTGCAGTATGGAACGCCCCAGAAGCAACAAATAGTATAAAATCTGTATGTACAACTCCATGCTTTGTACTTACCGCTGTTCCTTCAACTAATGGTAAAAGATCACGTTGTACCCCTTCCCTACTTACTTCTCCACGTGAATGTGAAGAACTGTTACTGCAAATTTTATCTATTTCATCGATAAAAACAATTCCACTATTTTCTGTTAATTGAATAGCTTCTGATATCATGCTCCTCTTATCCATCATATTTTCTGCTTCATCATTTGTTAAAATATCCAATGCCTCTACTATTGTAACTTTTCTTAACTTACTTTCTTTACTATTAAATCCCTTACCTATCAATTCTCCTATATTCATCATACCAAGCTGCCCACCTGGTATATCTATCTGAGCAAATGGAAGTTGCTGTTGTTCTGGCAAATCAATTTCTATCACTGTCCTACAAAATTCAGCAGACTCCATTTTCTTTGCAAACACGCTACGCGTCTCATCAGACGCATTCTCCCCAACCAATACATCTAAAACGCGCTGCTTAGCAACTTCATAAGCTTTTTCACGTACTTCAGAATATTTTTTCTTTTTTAGCATATTAATTGCAGAATCCAGTAAATCTCGTATGATTTGCTCAACATCTCTTCCAACATACCCTATTTCCGTAAATTTGGTTGCCTCAACTTTTACAAACGGAGAATCAGTAATTTTAGCCAACCGTCTTGCAATCTCCGTCTTACCAACGCCTGTAGGCCCAATCATAAGGATATTTTTTGGAATAATCTCATCGCGTACATTCTTTGGCAGCATCATACGCCTCCATCTATTTCTGATAGCAATTGCTACTGCCCTCTTAGCCTCATCCTGTCCAACAATGTGCCTATCAAGCTTGCTAACTATCTCTTTTGGTGTCAACTCCTGCATCATACAATAAATCGTAATTTATACACTATATGATATCACACGTCTTAAATTACGTTGCCTGTTTTTCCTCATAATACATATATTTATTCCTCCGTGCATTGTACCAAAATTTACACATTGAGAAGCCACAATCTATATTCCATGCATGTGGTTCTGCAGGATAACTATCTTGGCTTACAAATATTACTCTATTATTATAAATTTCAGAATAACCTTGTTCTGAACTAATAATAAAACTTATACAAGACCTATCACAATTTTTCAATACTACATATTTCTTTAAAATTTTAAACATTCTATCGTGACAACAATAATAAGTAAGAAAGCACCTCTTGCACATATCTAATACAGTAGAAACATTAATTACAATATGATGTTTATCATTATCTAAAGAAATTATACCATTTTCATCTTTTGTACATATACCATTTTCTAGCATTCTCTGTAATATTTCCTTAACAAACTCATCATCTCCACACATCTCATCAAACATCATTTGTTCACAATGCACAAACGAAGCAACATCTTTACCAAATTGTGCATTATCGGCATTATTGTATAATGCAATTTTTTCATTGGATATAGGTTTTGTTACTGCATCATCACTAGGTTTTGTCTTTTTTATAGCATCACACTTGTATATTTGCCAGTAAAGGTATGCTCTAACATTTGAATATTCTTCTTGTTTTTCAGCTATTTGATATAAATTCCTAATTCTATCTATCATTCTACAGCACTCGTTAACATGTCCATACACGCCAAGCTTCTTCCAAAATTTATAATGCAGCTGCACTGTGTGTTCACGCATACTACGCTTATACCCAACTCCATGTCCATGCCACTTACCAAGCCCATATCTTTCTCCATCAATACTATTAACAACAATGTATCCAGGAATTAAGATTTCTCTCGTAAGTGTTATTTTATCAATTACAGCAATGCTATACGCAGCACAATTTTGCAAACTTTGAGTTTCGTTTCTTATATTTTTCCACACTCGATAAATTGTATCTAACATATCAACATGTATAGTAAATAAACAAGATGGTAAATCATGCACAAAGCTGCTCTCATATGCATGTACAACACCTTCATTTCTGATATCATTCTGTCCAGTATTCAAGTATTCTTGTAATATCTGTACATGATGCCGTTCTTCACTATCTTCACTAAAACATTCTATTCTTATCCTGTTATCAATACTTCTACAAACAGGACAAAAACTCTTTGACCTCCTCATACCAACAACATCATTAGCATTAGTACTAACACCAAAAAAAATAAAAAACACAGCAACACGTGTAATACTTTTAATTTTCATCCATCATACAAATATTCTCATTGCCTCTTGTACGATATCACACACATTCTCAAAACCACAACATTCTTTTAACGACAAACTAATAAAACTTTTTTTCCACAGTGCTACTCGGCTTTTTTCCATATGTCCAGCAACAGCAGAAATCATAAGTAGCATAACACGACAATATTTTACATCATTTGGAACTTTATACGGAGCTATTTTTCTATATTTGTTATATGCATTTACAGCTATAACATACTGTGCCTTTGGATTTCCTAAAATAGCTAGTTCAAATATTTCTTGTACATCAACACCCGCCTTATCCTTTTCTATTCTGTAATGCCTATTTTTCAAACGCTTAATCAATTCATCTAATTTCCCATCACACTTTTCCTTGCTACCTGCATTCACGTACTTTAGTGTATTTTCATAAACATCTTTCCAGAATTCATTTCCCTTTTTAAACATCACTTTCATACTCATCGTATTATCATCATGTGTAGTAGCATGCACATAACTACATGAAAAAAATAAAACAAATAAAAAAGTAGTTGTAACACGCATTGTCCCAATCATATACAACCACATATAACTACGTATACCTATTGTAGCACAAAACTATTGAGCTATGCAACAAGCTCTCATACAATCATAATATATATTTTTAATTTTCGCATTGTGAAGAATATAAGAAATTTTGCCATTATTGCGCATATTGATCACGGAAAATCAACACTAGCTGATAGGCTCATAGAAAGGATATTTTTTGGAATAATCTCATCGCGTACATTTTTTGGCAACATCATACGCCTCCATCTATTTCTGATAGCAATTGCTACTGCCCTCTTAGCCTCATCCTGTCCAACAATGTGCCTATCAAGCTTGCTAACTATCTCTTTTGGTGTCAACTCCTGCATCCTACAATAAATCGTAATTTATACACTATACGATATCACACGTCTTAAATTACGTTGCCTGTTTTTCCTCATAATACATATATTTATTCCTCCGTGCATTGTACCAAAATTTACACATTGAGAAGCCACAATCTATATTTCATGCATGTGGTTCTGCAGGATAACTATCTTGGCTTACAAATATTACTCTATTATTATAAATTTCAGAATAACCTTGTTCTGAACTAATAATAAAATCTATTCCAGATTTTTCATGTTATGTGGATCAGGTTCCAATACATTCTCCCTTAATTTATAATTTTCATCATAAATACCTCTTATACATTTCGGTGACCACCATACACCAATCTCTTTGCTACAATCAATAGTAAGTTCTGTTAAATCACTATCAGTTATACCATTAAGTACATTCTGTACACACCCCGCTAATTCAAAAAATTTTTCATCACCTTGATATATATATCGAAGTGGTAAGCTAACTTCTTTGCGATATACATTTTCTGTTAATCCATCAATATCTGGCCCCAAAACTGTTCTCCTCTCTTCAAAGCTATACCATAGTGGTTCATCTCTTTTATACTGAAATTCTGGAAAATAATCATACTCACACGACTGTATATGCATCTTCTCCATTTTTTTAGCTTCTGAATATTTTATGTAAGCAAAATTTCTTTCCTTCCCATTAGACACAAAACCACCACTAATTGTCGCTTCCCCATTAAACTCCTCTAAAAAATGTTTCATATGTAACAATTCATGAAAAAATATTACATGAATATCAGTTTGCATACACGCAATAAATAACAATTTCATATCAGGTTTTTCTTTCACAATATATTCAGTATTATCAATACTTTCACTTTGCAGTACTACATCATCTATACATTCCGGAACAAAAATACATAACACACCGTTATCAGCATTAGCAGAATCAAAAGATATATTTACACCCCAACAAAACCTTACTTTTAATTTTTCGTGTTTGCTCAATAAATTATGTAATCTTGCAAATAAAATCTTCCCACTTTCACTTCTATATATATCGCCAATAGCATCCATATAAGCCAAAAAGGAATTACTATGCAGTTCATTTTTTATCTCATGTAAACCAGTATTTAAACGCTCCATAAATACTTTTGCATTAGCGCCTAAGCTATACATTTCACTAGCACAGACAGAAAAACAAACATAACAAATAATATGTAAAACAAAACGTAATATTCTACTTACGTAAATAAACATCATAAAACATCCTCCAATTAATAGCAAAACTCTCTTTCCCATTATTTAATTTTAACATTTCAGCGATTTTATACGCAACAATCAATTCACACCACATATAACACTTTTCAAACTTCTCATCACTTTGACAAAACCTTAACTTTTCATCAGATACCATACAATCAGCATAAACTATAACTCTACGACACGCAGCACGTTGCTCATCATTCCCTCTCCCATGTATAAAATTTCCAAGAAATACGCATACATCACTGTTTAATTCATCAATTGTATAACATGATTCTTTTATAGACTTAACAATTTTTTCCAACAAAATATCATATTGACTTTTTACACTTGCATTCCCAAACAACCAACAACATGCAGCCTTAAAACCACTATAAGAATTAATTGTTACGGAACATGCATCTTCCATATATTGTTGTACATCATATTTACTATCACTATATTTATCAAGTAGTGTACATATTGTGTACAAAATTTGCTGTATTTTACCATGCTGTAAATTTGGCACATTTTGTGTAATGCCAAGCAATTTTAGCCCATTATAAAACGAATGCTCATCAATTTGTTCTATTGAATGCATATTGTTTGTATATACATCGCTACTCATTGTACAATTACAAACACTATTAGTCATAAGATACACACAAACACTGATTAAAAATCGGACTAACATAAAAACCACCATTAAGAATTCCACGATAATATTATTAAATAGTAACACAGTGTACAACAAAAAAATATTGAGCTATGCAACAAGCTCTCATACAATCATAATATATATTTTTAATTTTCGTATTGTGAAGAATATAAGAAATTTCGCCATTATTGCGCATATTGATCACGGAAAGTCAACACTAGCTGACAGGCTCATAGAATTATGTGGTGGATTAGAAAAGCGAGAAATGCGAGAACAAGTTTTAGACTCTATGGATATTGAGAGAGAACGCGGCATTACTATAAAGGCGCAAACTGTAAAACTAAAATATAAAGCAAAAGATGGGCATGAATATATTTTAAACTTAATTGACACTCCAGGGCATGTTGATTTCAATTACGAAGTTAGTAGGTCACTATCTGCTTGCGAAGGATCATTACTAGTGGTGGATGCATCACAGGGAGTTGAAGCTCAAACACTGGCTAACGTTTATCAAGCAATTGATTGCGAACATGAGATTATTGTAGTTTTAAATAAAGTGGATTTGCCAGCAGCAGAACCAGATGCAGTAAAAAAACAAATCGAAGATGTTATTGGATTGGATACTTCAGATGCGATTTTAGTTTCCGCCAAGAGCGGATTAAATATAGAATCTGTACTAGAAGCAATAGTAACAAAGTTACCAGCACCTACACATAAATACGATAGTAACAAACTATGCGCATTATTGATTGATAGTTGGTATGATAAGTATTTAGGTGTAATAGTACTAGTAAGAGTTTTTGATGGTGAGATAAAACCTGGAACAAAAATAAGAATGATGGCCACTGGCGCAGTTTGCACAGTAGAAAGTGTTGGATATTTTTGCCCTAAAAAAACAATGTCTGATAAGTTACAATCTGGAGAAGTTGGCTTTATTACAGCTGGAATAAAAGAAGTATCAGATTGTATGGTAGGAGATACAATAACGGATGATAAAAATCCTTGTACTGCACCCTTACCTGGGTTTAAACCAGTTTCTCCTGTTGTATTTTGTGGTGTATTTCCAGTTGATACATCTGAATTTGATAAATTAAAATCAAGTATTGAAAAATTACATTTAAATGATGCAGGCTTTGTTTATGAAATTGAAACATCTGCTGCATTGGGTTTTGGCTTTAGATGTGGCTTTTTAGGTCTTCTGCATCTAGAAATTATACAAGAACGCCTACAAACAGAATTTGCTATTGACATTATTATGACTGCACCAAGTGTAGTATATAAAGTTGTTTTACGCACAGGAGATGTATTATTACTGCATAATCCAGCAGAAATGCCTGACCAAGTAAAAATCGACCACATTGAAGAACCTTGGATTGATGCAACTATAATCGTACCTGATACTTTTCTTGGGCCAGTCCTACAATTGTGCGAAGACAAGAGAGGAGAGCAAGTTAATTTAAAATTTCATGGAAATAGGGCAATTGTACAATATAAACTCCCTCTAAACGAAATTGTATTTGATTTTTACGATAAATTAAAATCTGTAACAAAGGGATATGCAAGTTTTGATTATACAGTTGCTGATTATAGAGAAGGAGATTTAGTCAAAGTTAATATTTTAATTAATGGCGATACTGTTGATTCTTTATCTATGATTATTCATAAATCTAAAGCAGAAAAACGCGGTAGAGCTCTGTGTATTCGCCTAAAAGACTTAATACCAAGACAACTTTTTAAAGTAGCAATTCAAGCTGCAATCGGTGGAACGATTATTGCTCGTGAGACAGTATCTGCATTTAGAAAAGACGTCACAGCAAAATGCTACGGTGGAGATATAACACGTAAGCGCAAACTGTTAGAAAAGCAAAAAGAAGGGAAAAAGCGCATGCGCCAGGTTGGGAATGTTGATATCCCACAAAACGCCTTTATTGAAGCACTAAAATTGCCTGACAGTTAGGTTAGATATGATAAACAACACATCATTGCCATCCGTTAATACAATACCTTGTGGTGATATACTAATCTTATAACACGGAGACCTAGCAGATGATGTAATAAACAAATTGTTGCATATCCATGATGTTTGTCCATTGCAATGAAATCCGTGCAACGCAGATGTTCTACCTATATAGCCTATTATCTTTTCAATGTATTCACGTTTTGGTAAATTACTATCATATTCTGGATCACTAGATATTATGTATAACTTACTTTTATCCACACACCAAAGAGCATCATAAATCCAAAACTGTTCTCCATTTTGCCAACTTCCATGATGTGGAAGTAATACAACATTACACTTTCTTATAATCTCGTGAAAGTGCAGTAAATTTTGATAGAGCACATTCTGTTGCAACGAATTCTGATATTGATGCAAACAATAAAAAGAAAATAAACAACTATCTGCATCACCTGGTAATAGTATTGACTTTTCATTATATGAAACAACCAAAACAAGATTAGCTTGATGTGGGTCATTCTGATTAAGCAAAGTACCATCAAACCATGGTACAAATGTAACTACTTGAACATCATCTCCTAAAGATCCACTCAGAAACTCTACAACATAGCCGTAATCAGAGCCAGCACCATAGAGTAATGTATCACGATTCATATCAAAATCTATTACATTAGCACTATATAATGCCCGCACCTGATTTATTCTAGTTATAACAGCCAACAATCTGTTAATGCTACTATAATGGTCTTTATGATTGTGCGTCACAACAATCTTTATTTTATTCACATTCTGTAAGCGACAACATATATCATCCATGTAACTCTTACTACCCAGTATACGACCATAGCCACCACCCACTCCACAATCAACAACAAGCGCATTACTGTTGTGCGTTAGCAATACAAAATTAGCCTGCCCCACTTTGTAAAACATACAATCAAGAGTACCACAAAACGCAGCATAACAGCACAACACTATAGCAACAAAACAATACATACACCTCATAACACACCACAAACTACAAAACAGCGGAATAACTTTTTGTGTCTTTTAATACACCTATTAGTTTTTCCACACCATCATCATTTTTATTATTCTTTAACAGGCATATAGCATCACAAATTACACGCCAATCCGCATTACTGTTGGGAATATATGCATCATTACACTGCGACTTTAACAAATTATCCGCAATACAATAATTTTTATTGCACACCTTAACTAATGTTTGTAAACATAAAGATGCCACCTCTGCATCTACATCATACATCTCTTGTCCACCAATCCATGCAAAGCAACATAATAAGCTATTCCATTTTGTTTGTTCTGTATCACTCGCACTTTTTATATTTTCTATAACGGTATTCACTGCAGTAAACCTATCTATATCTTTGCCATTCATAGATATTTTACAGGAATCAGTACACAGTATAAAAAATTTCCTAATATCACTTACATTATTCGGTTGTGTAACATGATGCGTAACACTACCACCATTTTCTGAATTTACAGTAAAAACAATATGCTCTCCATCATTTTCACTGCAAATACAACTACCCGAAAATACTACACATCCAAATAATATACACAAAGCAACCTTGCACATGGTATAAAACCCATCAAAGTACCTGTACTAGTCTATCATGAATTGCTTAATAAGTCAATCAACCATAAAATTCATGCACCATGTTGGAAATGTTGATATCCCACAAAACGCCTTTATTGAGGCACTAAAATTGCCAGATGATTAGCAATTCGCTGGGAAAAGACGTTCATTTCCATCAAATAAGCAAAAAGAACTATCCTGTAACACAACTACTACATAACATGGTGACTTAGCAGATGCAGTAATAAATAAGTTGCACGTAGTATCAGCACTAAGAAGTACATTCACAATTGTTTTCTGTACATTCTTAGACACAATACGAACACGCCAATTTCCACTTTCATCTTGTACATCTTTCATGTGAAGCCTCTCACTATATGAATCAGCACAACGAAAATCATGCTCAATAGATTCCGCACGTACACCGGCATTTATTATTCTATTTATATATTTTAATTTTTGCAAATAGTGTTTCGTATATGGATCACTAGATACTATATACAACCTACTTCTATCATTATGAAATACACTATCAATCCAAAACTGCTCACCATTCGCCCAACTTCCATGGTGTGGAAGCAGTATAATATCACAATTTCTTATCATTTCGCAAAAACCATATGTATATAAACAATGGTAAGAAAACAATGCACTGTTTGCATCCCCGGGCAATAATATCGACCTATCTCCATACGATATAACAATCACAAGATTAACTTGATGCACATCATCATAATCAAGCAACGTTCCTCCAACAACTTCTGGTGCAATAGCAACAACATTTACATCATCTCCTAACGATCCCGTCAAAAACTCTTGTACAACACTACGCCTGGCATTGGAATCATAGTACAATTCCGAAACGCTTATCTCACTGCATTCTCTTCCATACATTAACTTGCGTGCAGTATTTATATCTCCAATGATTTTATACAGATCTTTAACACGGTTCTTGTGATCTATGTGACCATGCGTAACAACAGTTTTTATATCATTTACATTTCGTAATTTTTCTCGTATATCATTTTTATAAGTATCTTTACAGAATACAGCAAAATACTCATCGTTAACACCACAATCAACAACAAGCGCTCTACTATCATGCGTTAGCAATACAAAATTAGCTTGCCCAACTTTATAAAACATACAATTAAGTGTGCTACAAAACGCAACACTACAATGAAAAACAGCAACAACAAGCACACAACGTATCTTCATTGTACTTTAACACTACAAAATAGCCAAATACTTATTGGTCTCTTTCAATCTTTGCAGCAATTCTTTTGCTTTTTTACTTCCACTGTGTCCACACTTCTTCAACAAGTGAACAGCATCTCCTATTATTCTCCAATCCGCATTATCACATGGCATATATGCACCATCACACTGTGATCTTAACAATTCCCTTGCAATTCCATAATTATCCTTACACTTTTCAAGTAGTTCATGTAAGCAAAACCCTGCCGCCTGCGGGTTTTTACTACACATTTCTTGCGTACCTATCCATTCCATGCATTCAATCACCCTCTTTAACATTTTTGCATCTCCTTTATTACATCTGTCACCTTTCATTTCCAATCTAACATTCCCTATAGCTGCCTGTATAGCATGAAATTCATCCACATCTTTATTATTTATAGAAATTTTTTGCGCAATATCACACAGTACAAAAAAATTCCTAATATCATTTGTATTATGTGGATATACAACACAATGCTCAATATTACCACCATTCTTAGAATTTACAGTAAAAATAATAGATGTCTTACCATTTTCACTGCAAATACAACTATCCGAAAATACTACACATCCAAATAATATACACAAAGCAACCTTGCACATGGTATAAAACCTACTAAAGTACCTGTACTAGTCTATCATGAATTGCTTAATAAGTCAGTCAACCATAAAATTCATGCGCCAGGTTGGAAATGTTAATATCCCACAAAACGCCTTTATTGAGGCACTAAAATTACCAGACGATTAATAATTTCTATGTTTTACAAGTATAAGTTTATCATCTTTGTAATAATATTCATATCAAAACACTTTACTATATTACAAACATTTAATAATGGATAATATTCACATTAAATTTTTTATCATATCTTCAATATCTCTTGTTCTATCATTAATATTTCTCCATGTTTTGCAGATTACAAGTTTATTATCTGGCTTGATTTTTATTTCATTATTAGTGTTTGTAACTAATTGTATTAATTTTTCAGCACATTTTACATTATTTTGAAAAAAGCTTATAACATATCCCTTTGCTCCAACATCAATTTGTTCAATATTCGCTTTAATACACATTAATTTAATACGCATAACAATTAGTAAATTATTAAATTCATTTGGTATTGTGCCAAATCTATCAATTATATCTGCTTTTATATTATCAAGCTCTAAAATATCATCCACATCACCTATTTCTCTATATAAATTAATACGTAAATCCTCATCAGGAATATAATAATGTGGAATGAATACTGGAATTCCTAAGTTTACTTTAGGCGTTATTTCTTCTATATTTTGCATATTAATCGCTTTTTCTAGCATATTCTGATACATTTCTATACCGACATCTCTTATATGTCCTGACTGTTCATTGCCTATAATATTGCCAGAGCCACGAATTTCTAAGTCAAGATTTGCAAGCTTAAACCCTCCTCCAAACATGCAAGCGCTCTGAATTGCGTTTAACCTTGTTTCTGCTGACGATGACAAATCCTCATTTGGCAAAAGCATATATGCATACCCCTGTACACCGTGCAACCTCCCTACCCTACCGCGTAATTGATATAATTGTGACGTGCCAAACATATCTGCTCTATAAATAATAATTGTATTTGCATTTTTAATATCAATACCAGAATCAATAATATTTGTAGAAATTAAAATATCTAACTCTCCATTACAAAACTGATTTATCGTATCTTCTATGTCGTCCATTTTACCATGAGCTACTTTAATTCTAATTTTTGGAAAATGTTTACGCATTCTTTGCTCAATTTTATCTAAAAATTCTATACGAGGAGAAACAACAAAAATTTGACCTCCACGATTTATTTCACGATTTATAGCTATATCTATTTCTTGGTCATCCTCATTAATAACAAATGTTTTTACAACCAGACGATCAACTGGTGGTGTAGTAATCATGCTAAAGTCCATAATTCCTGATAAAGACATTTGCAACGTCCTTGGTATAGGCGTTGCCGACATGGATAATACATGTATATTTTCTTTCTTTAAAATCTCTTTTTGCTTAACACCAAAGTGCTGTTCTTCATCTATAATTATTAATCCTAAATTTGGAATATCTTTTTTTAAAATTGCATGTGTAGCAATAATAACACATGGTAATCCACTTTCTATATACTGTAAATATTCTTTTAATTGTATTTTAGAAACAAATCTAGAAATTTCTATTACTTTAATATCATTATTAAAACGTGTTTTAAAATTTTTATAATGTTGATTTACCAAAATTGTTGTTGGAGCAAGCACAACAACCTGTTTACCAGAATTTGCAACAATAAACGCTGCGCGCATTGCCACCTCTGTTTTGCCAAAACCAACATCACCACAAATCAGCCTATCCATGGGACATGTCGCTGTTAAATCACGTTCTACATCTCGTATAGCAGCCATTTGATCACGTGTTTCTTCATATCTAAAATTTTTACAAAATTTTTCATAACTATTGAAATCAATATTGATCGGTGCAATTTTTTTCATTTTCCTTTTAGCGGCTTTTTCAATAAGTTCATCAGCAATTACTAATAATTTCTTTCTAACTTTTTCATATCTACTACCCCACCCTTCCCCACCTAGTTTATCTACCTGTACATCACTGTCAGAATCACCATAATAGGATAGTAATTTGATTTGTTCCACAGGAACAAGCAATTTATCATTATTTTTATATAAAACAGATAAAAAATCATAACTAATATCATTTATTTCTAAATTAACAATTCCATCAAATATACCTATACCATGTTGCTTATGTACAACATATGTCCCTGGAGCAAATATTCTTCTATTTCTTTTTTGAGGCGGTTTGACAGATTCTGTTCTTAATTTTAATTCTTTTTCTGTAAAAATAATTGTGTCATTACGTATAAATCCTGATTCTAAGCTAGAAATTAGTATATTAACGCCATCTTTACATGACATAAAGTTACTACAAATATTATAATTTTTTGGCAAAATGTCAGTAACAACATCAAGCATTCCACTGCTTTTTACAGAAATAATTATTTTTTTAAAATCTTTAACCTTTTCATTAAAAATATCCAAGAAATCTTTATCTCTAATACTAGTGCAAAAATCGTTTTTTCTTGCAAATGCATTCTCAGATAATATTGGACAAATTTCTCTAATATTACATTTCTCCTTTAGTAATGTTATATTATCACAATAAACTTCTTCATTTTTATCAAAATTATATTTTTCTAATTCAAAATCAAAAATATAATTATCTGGTAAATAATCTAATATTGAAATTGTTTTATCAAAAAACATATTCATCTTCCATTCAATTCCACTAAATAAAATTCCATGTTCTACTAATTCCCGCGTATGTGGATCTTTAAATTTATATGCATATTCTTTAATATCAGGTAATTCCAAACACCTTGAAATAACAATTGTTTGTACATTTAAAATAGATCGTTGTGTTTCTGTAGAAAATGTCTTTATACGTTCAATACAGTTATCAAAAAATTCAATTCTATATGGAATACTTGATGTTACTGGAAAAACATCAATGATTCCTCCACGAACAGAAAATTGCCCAGGCAGTTCTGTAATTGAAACAAAATCATATGAATACATATTTAATTTTGTTTTTAATAATTCAATGCTAATTTTATCATTAATATTTAATTCAATAATATTATCAAAATGCTCTACAGATGCTGTTTTATAACATAAAGCTTTAGCAGTTGTAAGTATAATATTGGATTTTTTATTAAAAATTTTATATAACGCAGCAGATCGTTCACACGCAATTTGCCTGTTATAAGGTAATTTTTCATAAATTTCATTTTCAAATTCAGGCAATATAACATAATCAATATCATTAATTTTTGCAAAAACACTAGCAAAATTTCTTAATTTTCTATTATTATTTGTAACAAATACAAAACCACCTTTAATTTCCGCGCAAAAAAAAGGAGCCCAATCAAAGTGAACTCCGTACTCTAAAGAAATCATTCTTTACTGCTCAGTATCACTACTGCTTTCACTATCATTCTGTTTTTTAACAGCTTTGTCATCAAATTGTAGAGTGACAGCAATCATATACAGAGAACCTCCCCTCCACACCTCTACAGGAATTGGTGTATTTCTCAATTCTGGATTATCATGCACATTTTTTATTTCATCTTGCAATTGCTTACAACTACTTATTTTTACATTATTGAAACTTTTAATAATATCACCAGGCATAAATAGTGGGCCAATAAATGACAAAATACTATTACTATCATCTACATTAGTCACCATAATACTGTTGCGCAAATCTTCTCTAACATTTTTGCGCTCCTTTTGCGGGATTGGAGCAACAGAAATGTTTAGCTCTGGTATTTTTACATCTGTCTTGTCGTCACTTCCATTTTCTTCACTCTCATCAGAATCAACTATCCATCCTTTATTTGAAGCTTCGTCATAATCTCCAAGCTTTATCTTTACATCAACGCTATTCCATTTACCATTAACACAGCGCCATATTTGCAATGACACTTCTTCACCACTTCTTAATTCACTTGTAAGAACTTGTAATGTATTTTTAGAGGAAATCTTATTACCATTTATGCCAGTTATTATATCCCCTTGCAAAACCTTACCATTTGACGGACCTTTTTCTGAAACATCAGAGACGTAGTATCCATAAATTTGCCCGCTATCTACAGTATTCTTCTTTGCTAATCCAACGCTTATAGCTTGTTCTAAGCCAACATTTATCACGCTAATTCCTAGCCATCCACGATAAGTTCTACCGTCCTTTATTAACATTTTAACAACATTTAGAACTATATTTGACGGTATTGCAAACCCTACTCCAACATGCCCACCATTACAAGTTATAATAGCATTATTTATTCCAACAACTTCTCCATCAATATTTAACAAACAGCCACCAGAATTTCCACTATTAATAGCAGCATCATGCTGTATTGTTGTACCAACAAGATTTGCAGGATTACTTGGATCACCACCAATATCAGAATTACGTCTCGAAACAATTCCAAAACTTACACTACTACCTAACCCAAATGGATTACCAATTGCCAAAACAAAATGTCCCTCCTTCAATTTATCAGAGTCGCCAAATTTTAGTGGTTGTATTTCTTCTTTACTATCAACTAAATCACTATATTTAATAGATAAAACAGCTATATCTGTACGCTTATCTACACCATGTATTTCTGCATTAATACGCACCCTATTGTGCAAAATTACAATGATTTTCTTTGCTTTTTCAACAATGTGATAATTTGTTGCAATGTAAACACGATCATGCTCTTTATCAATAGCCACACAAAAACCAGAGCCTAGAGTTTTAACAGTTTTTGTTTGTGTCTTGCCTTCAGAAAAGCCAGGCATCCCCTTAAACATCTCGCTAAATGGTGTACCTTCAAACATACCATCCATAAATCCCTTTCCACCTGGAATCTTAACAACGTGCATGGTTGCAATGCTGACAACAGATGGCAAAGCTTTTTCTACAATTTTTGAAAAACCATCACGCATATTAACAAATAATTTTGGGTCATTTTGCGTTGCACTTATCTCATCTTGTCTGTCTTTTTCTTGTTTTTGCTCATCTTGTATTATTTGTGGTGCTTGTAATACTTGCTGTTGTACAACATCATTATTTACTTTTACATCTTTTACTTCCTTGACCTCATCCTGGCTTTTCTTGATTACATCACTCTTTTTAAAAAGATTACATACATCATCTCTACATATCTCCCATGTTACGCCACCAACAACAACTAAAGAACAAATCACAAACGCTCTTAGCAATCTCATAAAACTCCAGCATTACAATGTGTAGTATTTAGATTCTAGCAAATTACACAACACCAGTAAACATCACAATAAAAATTAATCCAAAACTTGTTGAAATTTTAAACAACAACCATATTATAAAAAATAGAATTATAAAAATAATATAAATCAAATATTTTTTTGTAAAGAATGCAAAATCTCCTCAATTTTATTTTGCCTATCTAAAGACTCATCAATTTTGAATACAAGATCTGGTATAACGCGTAATTTTATTGTACTAGCTAAAACATTTTTAAAATAATATTTATGTTCTGTCATTATTTTTATAATATTTGCATTATCAGCTTTATTATATGGCATAATATATACTTTTGCGTTTCTTAAATCAGGTGATAAGTCTACATAAGTAACAGCAACATTACATTCACCAATTCCAGGTAGTCCATTTTTTATTAAACTACTTGCCAATCTTTCTCTAATTTTGGCAGCAATTTTATCATTTTTGCGCACAACATTGCGTTGTTCTGGTATATATATCTCTCGCACTTTTGCAAAACTTGGCATCTCTGATATTATTCATGGAATGTATCATATAAGATAATAATTGTACAAATGTCATTTGACAAATGTCGTGCTGACAAAATTGTAAGAAGGCAATTTGGTAAACAACTACCACAGTCAATTATAGAAAAAGCATTTAAAAATAAAGATATCCTGATCAATGGCGTGCGCGCCAAAGCATCGACTCAGATCTCAGAGAATGATAAAATTACATATAGTAAATTTTTTACACAGATAGCCAGTAATTTTGCGGAACAAAATAGCAATAAAGTAATACAAAACGACCTAATTAATAATTTTAAAAACATGATAATTTTTGAAGATAAAAATTTTATCATTATCAATAAACCAGCAGGTCTAGCTACACAATTAGGCACGGATACACATATTTCAATTGACGTAATAGCAAAAGCATATTGCGATTCTGCTAAATTAGTACATAGAATTGATAAAGAAACTAGTGGCATAGTAGTTTTAGCCAAAAATCTGCCAACAGCAAGGTGTGTGCTACACCAATTTAAAGAAAATAAAATTTCAAAAAAGTATTTAGCAATTGTGTCAAATAAAAATCTAAAACATTCAGGTAAAATTGATATTCCAATAAAGAAAATTGCAAATTCAGTTATTATTGATAAATCAGGGAAGCATGCTATTACAATTTATAAGGAATTACAAAAATTTTGCAATAATACATCTTTAGTAGAAATTACTCCAAAAACTGGACGTACGCATCAAATTCGTGTACACATGAAGTATATAGGCTGTCCAATACTTGGTGACAAAAAATATGGAGGACGTCAATATAACCACATGTGTCTTCACGCATATACCATTACTTTACATGATATAAACAATAAAATAATTAATATAAAAGCACAACCACCACTGTATTTTCAACAGTAATATATAAACAGCAATTATGTAAACAACATTTAATTTGGTATACTTATGACATAGTGTGTAAGCTAGTGTGCCTGTGAAAATTATTATTGTAGGAGCAGGATCAGTTGGATATACATTAGCAAAATCAATTATCTTTGATGGATATACTGTATTATTAATAGATCAAGATTTAAATATATTGGCTAATGTTAAAAATAAATTAGATATTGAAACAATAGTAGGAAATGCAATAGATGTCAATGTCTTAAAATCCGCTGGAATAGAAAGTGCAGATGTAATTATTGCAGCAACTGGTTGTGATGAAGTAAATATCATTATATGTCAAGTGGCAGAAACTATCTCAAAGACAATTAATAAAATTGCCATAATAAATAATGCAATCTATTACAAAAATAATTTTTTAATAAATGAACAAAAATTTGCCATTAATCTTGCAATTTCTGCCAATATGGAAATTGTAAACATGATAGAGCATACTATATCTGTACCAGGTATACTTTCATCTTATAAATGTTTGAATAATAGCATGCGCATCGTAACTGTTATTAATGATAAAAATTCACCTTTTACAAATATACCAATAAAATTTGTATCTCACATTGCAAATAATTATCAAATAACAGTATTGGCAATAGAAAGAGATAAAGAATCATTTATACCAAAAAAGAATGACATTATTATGGAAAATGACATATTACAATTAGCAGTAAAAGAACAAGATTTAGAAAATGCTCTTAAATCATTTAAATATCCAGTGTGTAATGAAAAGAATATCATTTTTATAGGTGGAGGAGAAGTTGTTGAAAAAATTGCTGAGCAAATGCTTTTTTCTACCGACAATGTTCATATTAAAATTCTAGAAAATTCACCAGAACAAGCTGCTAAATTATCAAAAAATTTACCACATATTGAAGTTTTTACTGGTAATATATCAAATCCAGATCTGTGTGAAGAAATGGATATTAAAAATGCAAACACTGTCATTGCCATGTGTGACAACGACTTAACAAATATTTTTGCATGTCTTATGGCAAAAGAATACGGTGCAAGCTGCGTTGCTGCACTTGTTCAAAATGAGCAAAACGTACGCTCTATCTACAAACTTGGCATTAATGCAGTTTTTGATGTCAAAAAAGCAATTATAAATAAAATATTGCAATATCTAAGAAATAAAAATATATTACATATTTGTTCTAGTGATGATAATACTACAGAAATATTTACTATCAATGTTTTAGAACACAGCAGGGCAATAGGCATGAATATTAATGATATTGGCAATGATGTAATACTTGCCGCTATATTGCGCAACAATGAAGTACAAATTATGCCACATAATTGCGTTATCAAACCTGACGACGCATTACTTATATCAGCAAAACAAAGTATTTCTAAGCGCTTAATACAATTATTTGAGGAGAAACCAGTATATTTATCATAACAAGACAAGATTTAACACGGCTATCAAAAATTATTGATAGGCATAGTCTTTTTTTACTTCTTAGTAATATAAAAAAAGCTTCTTATACATCACTATTTTTTGCCAAACAAATTACATTAACAAAAAAAGAATATACCCTATTACTTGAATATATTTATAGAAGAGCCAATCATGAACCAATTGCCAAAATAATACAAAATAAAGAATTTTATGGATTAGATTTTATAACTACAAGAGATACACTTGATCCAAGGCCAGAAACTGAAATTATGATTGATGCTTTTTTACAAACTTTTCAGGACCATGCAGCAAATCTCAGTATTTTAGATTTAGGATGCGGCAGCGGATGTATAGCAATCACAGTTTTAACGCTTTACCCAAATGCAACTGCATTACTTGCAGATATTAGTCCAGCAGCCTTAAATATTGCTAAAAAAAACGCTAAAAAACATAATATAATACAAAGATGCAAATTCTGTATTACAAATTGGTTTTCAAATATAAATCAAAAATTTGATGCAGTCCTAACAAATCCACCATATATAAAAACAAATGAAAAACTATCAAAAGAAACAATGTACGATCCCAAAATTGCACTGTTTGCCGGAAAAGACGGCATGGATGCATATCGTAATATTTTTAAACATTGCCATTCAAATTATATATTTACAGAAATTGGTAAAGACCAATTAAACATGGTAACCAATATTGCAACAAAAAACTTTACACTGATAAATATTAAAAACGACTTATCAAGCATACCACGTATATTAATTTTTAAAAAATCACAATAATTCATCTTCTACTGCATTTAATTCTTCTAATTCATGATTAATACATTCAACCAACTCATCCTCACTTCTAATATCTGTTTGCAATATACGCACCAATACCATACGCAACATCCAAAAATCGACCTTGCTATCATCATATTTTTCACGTTTACCACTAGTTAAGTCCTTTATTTTCTCCTCATTCAGTTCTTTTTGCTCTTTAATTCCTTTTTCCAACTTAGGAAACATATCTTCTTTGCTACTACATATGCTCCTATAATGCTCCAATATTTGTGTTTCACTATTAATACAGCGTAACACGGAATCCTCTTTGTCCATTTGAATCCTTTGTGATGTTTCGTTCATACGATCCCTTTTTGGCTTTGCTTCCCATGCTTCTTTCAACTCTTCTAACTGCTTTTCATATTCAAGTATTTTCTTTCTTATTTCTTCACTTTTTTACGCATGTCATTATATTGTTTTAGCGCTTCTTCATAAGATTTTTCTTCTTCCGCAATTCTTTTTCTATTCTCATATGCTCGCTTAAGTGATTCTTTATCCTCTTTCTTCTTTTCTTCTACAAAATTATTATAAAGATCTACCAAGACTTTCAATACAAGACCAGCTTGTTTATTACTTTCACATTGTCCAAAACCACTGTCTCGTACCGAACATAAAAAATCCTTCTTTTCAATTTTATCTTCACCCCATAACCTCATACGGTCAAATGATTCATAATCAATGCTAGATAACTTTTGATCTATCTCTTGCAAATAATCTTCAAATTCTGCATATTCACCATCATCATTTCTTTGAGCTTTTGCATCAATATCAAACTCTCCATCATTAACGATACATTCCTTAAGCAACTGTATACCATTTCCCTTCTCTTCACCAATATATGCTTCACAAATATCATACATCCTATAGTACTATCTACTACTTTGACCAACATCAACATATTCTACATTTTTAATGCCATAGCAATTCTCTATCAAAAACTTACACACCAAAGCACTGCAAGGCTTAGCAATGTGTTGCCCATGCAACCACAAACCACCCATGTGATTTGCCCTAATTTTTATATTTCCTTTATTAATTCTTAGCGAATTTTCACTTCTTAACATAACTAATTCATTATTTAAAACAGTAACACCAGTAATAACACGAAACTCTTCAACACACTTACTGTCTGCTTTGTTAAATTTATCAGCTGCGAAATTGCTGATAACATAAGTAATATCTTCTTTATCCTCTTCACTTGTTATTCCACGGAATTCACAAATTTTTTCCACAACAGCATCAACTTTCTTTGGATATTTAATGCCAAAAGTCTTACCAATATCATACTCAATATGAGTTAACTCATGAAACAAACATTCTGCGATGCTGCTTTCACACCACTCTGCTACAATGACCTGCCTGCGCCCATTCTCTTCACAAACATAACATTTACCATCCCTCCATTTTATAACGTCAAGTTCTCCGCCAAAACTTTTTAATCCTTTTATTTTGTATCCACGAATGAAGTCTGCTTCGGGGCTTCCCCACTCATCACATCTTTCAAAACCATCAAAAATCACTAAGTGCGCATAATTTTCTAATACATGATACAAAGATTCACAGATTTCCCAGATTTTATTAATAATTTGCCTACTATCAATCCCTTTCCAACATTTACAATCTGTTATATATTCATTCCTGGCATTATCATCTCTTCCATTATCATAAAAATATAAACTTAAAAATCTTTTCAATCTCCTTGTTTCAAGTTTGTTACCATACAACCAACATCTTCAGCAAACCATTCTTTACCCCCATTTTTAAAAACTTCCGAAAATAGCATTGCAAACTCAACACACCTCTTGAATACATCATTAAACGTATCCCCACTAACATTTTTAATATCGTTATACAGTTTATCTATTTTATTGTGACTTCTTTGAAAAATTTCAAAACAGCTTATCAAACTGATAATCAAGTCTCTTCCATCAGTACACGACACGACTTCTCCTATAATGTCTCTTGCGCCTTTATAAACGCGCCTCTCACACGTATCATCAATAAATTTTTGCACAATCTGTTCATCAGTATAGCTTGACAACTTTTGCTTTGTACTCATTACATTTTCTGGCCACGGCAAACTACCTTGTGGTACTTGCCGCACAACTGCCTCTTATTGTGCAGCAGAATCGCTTGCCAAACAAACGCTTAAGCTTGTGCATACAAAACAAGCTAACAACAAAGTACTCCTCATCATGTTATTATTAAAAAACTTAACAGTGCAATTATATACTACATTTTATAAAATACAAGCTTTTTTTCTTGTACAAAATAAATAATATGACTTCCCAACAACAGAGCTACCTTATGAATTCTTATTAATAAAATTAAATCAATTTTTGCACGCAATTAACTATTTTTTAACACAAAAGTAGTAGTATCTATGTATGTAATACACAAACAAAAAGAATAAATGTCTGTATCACGTACCGATAACAATATATCTGGCAAATTTGGAAGCCCGTTTTCTCCTGAAGATTTAAGATATCTACAAGAAACAATGCATAACTCATCTCAAACACCAAACTGGGTAATCTCATTTGGAGCAGATATTGACACTGATAACAATATAGCAATTGTAGAAAATTGCGTTTACCTCTGGCAGCATCGCAGCGGATTTGAGACACCAACACTTGGCCTTGTAGCACAAAACTTGCATAGAAGCGGCGCAACAATAGCAACACCAATGTGGTGCATTATTGTTAACAGCCCTGTCTCAGTCAATCTTGTCAAGTTTTTACATAAAGGCGCAATAGAACAAATCACCATGAGCAACCTTGGCATGGTTGAAGATCAATTTACACAAGTCATAACAGAAAAAAAGATCTTTACATCATGCTATATTACAAACGTTATTACTGATGGCTCTGATTTTACAATCTTTTCATTTATGTATTGTATATTCAGGTGGGAGCACGCATTCTACAATACTCTAGGAAGTGCTGGTAAAAACGCTATGACATCTGCTGGACAAACAGTTTATGAATTTGACTATACATACGGACAAGGAAAAGTGTAACCATCTATACATTAATATTTTTACGTGCAAAATTCTTTATACAATTTAATTAAACAATTATTAATACGTGAAAATTTAAAACTACATATATATGCCTCAATACTTTTAGGAATTGGTATTTTGTTTGGTGTGTACTTTCCAATTTCTAGCATACATAATATTCTATATTTACTTATAATACCAATTTTATTGTGTAAAAACAATTATTTTACAACTGCAGCCTCTGTCTTTATTGCTATAACAGGTTTTTATATTGCACAAACAGGTGGCATTTTAAAAACAACAAATTTAGCAAATATAGAATATTTACAAGAAGATATCAAAAAAATCTCAGCAGTTGCAGATGTTCAATACATTGAACATACACATCCTGTAATGAAAAATATGAAACGCATAGTATTAACAAATCTTTCATACAATAACAAAAATTTTCACAATATACATACAATTAAAATGACTATAGGATCAAAATTATTAAAAGATATACAACCTATGGATAAAGTTTATGTTGTATTTAATTTATTTAAAACGCAAAATCCATTACTCCCTGGAACATTTGATAGAATACAATACAATGTAATAAATGGTATAGACGCAAATGGAGTAGTTTTATACATTAAAAAATTACAAAGTAAAAATTACTATAATCTTTTTTCATATATTAGATTTAAAATTGCAAATACAATATCAAAATATATAAATGGTGATGCAAACGGTATATTAATTGCACTTGCAACTGGTGATAAATCTGCAATAAAACATGATATACGTGAGTATTTTACAAAATCAGGTACCGCTCACATCTTAGCAATTTCTGGGCTCCATATGAGTCTTGTTGCAACTATTATCTTTATGCTATTAAAAATATTATTCTTATATCTTAAAAATATTATCTTAAAATTAAATGCAACGCATACTGCAGCAATTTGTACTATCCCTATTATATTTTTATACTTAATATTTTCAGGTTGCTCTCCATCAGCCATCAGAGCTTTTATTATGACAACAATTGCACTAATTGCCATAACACAAAATAAAAGAATTATTTCTATGAGTAATATTGCACTTGCAGCATTTATTATACTTTTATTCAATCCTGCTTCTCTATTTTATGTTAGCTTTCAAATGTCGTTTGCAGCAGTTATTGCTTTAGTATCTGTCTATAATTTACCAATTACACACTCATCAAATAATACAATAGTAAAATATATTTTTACATCTTTAATTACAACACTTGTTGCAAGTATTGCCACAATACCATTTAGTGTAGCAACATTTAATAGAGTAAGTATTACAGGAATTCTTGGCAATTTAATTGCAATACCAATAGTTAGTTTTTTAATTATACCAATAGGAATGTTAAGTATTATCTTTCATTTTTTACTACCAATTTTAGAAATTCTGGTTAATCTGTTAATAAAAGCAATGCATTTTACATCAAATTTACCATATTCAGAAATTATTGCAAAAACACCAAATAATGTCACGGTATATATTTTTGTCATTGGTGGCATTATACTATGCATTTTAAAAACAAAATTAAAATTCTTTGGCTTAATACCAATTTTATATTCACTTTTCTTATACTATAAACAAGAAATCCCTAAAATGATTATCTTACCAGGAAACAATGCAGCTATAATAAAACATAATAATATATATGTTAATTCATTAAAGAAATGTCGTACAAAATTTTTATCAATTGCGCATAATCTTGGGATATCTAAAAAACCAATCAAAGGTGATTTTTTAATTCCAAGTATTGAATCTCAAAATACTGTTGTAATTTTTAAACATAACACAATTATGTATGTTAAAAAAAGTAAAAATCCATTATGTCCAGCATTTTATACATCAAAACCATAACAATATACATTTAGTATTTATTACTTATATCTTACCTATATCAAAAATATAAAAACCAATTTACTTTTGAACACTTGACATATATAAAATTTTGTTATTTTTTGTAATTATATTATCAATAATTTATCTTTTTATGTTTTAATGCGGTACATTTTTTTTAACATATGACAAATTATTATTTTTTAAAAAATAATTCAAACAACACATTAAATCAAAAAATCGCAAAAAATAATTAATAATAAATATTGCATAAATAATCACAACACTACAATTTATTATCAAATTTTGCTAGCATTAGTATTGTTATGTGATTATCGTGCTTATATGAAATTTACAATTAGCAAAAAGGTACTAGAAAAAATTCTTGCACATGCTGTAGGGATTGTAGAGCGTAGACCAACTGTAGCAATTATAGGACATGTACTTGTTGATGCTTCAAAAGAGCAAAATAGTATCAGTTTTACTGCAACCAACATGGATATGTCCATTATAGATAAAATTAATTGTGAAGTAGAAGAATCAGGTAAATATTGTCTTCCAACTTTTTTACTGTATGATATTACAAAAAAATTGGCCAGTAATGCGACAATAGATATTTTTACTAACAATGATGAAGAAACTGTAACTATTAAACAAGGGAAAAGTGAATTTTCCATCCACTATATGCAAGCAGACCAGTTTCCACCAATTGCAAATTCAGACTATCCAGTAAGTTTTGATATAACACCATCCACTCTTAAAAAAGCAATAGATATAGCAAAAGTTTCTATACCACAAGACAGTACAAGAATACACCTAAATGGAGTACATGTTCATTACGAAAATGAGAATGGTGCAGACAAACTGCGCTTTGTTTCAACAGACCTGTACAGAATTGCATGCGTTAGTGTTAACGTTTCACAAGAGGCACGTAATATGTCACCTATCATAGTACCAAAGCGCGCTATTGCAGAAGTTGCAAAGTTGATAGATAACGAAGAATTTGAACAAATTAGCGTTTCTGTTTCTGAGACAAAAATTTCATTCAAAATGCAAGACAGTAATATTGCAAGCGAATTTTCTACCCGATTAATAAACGGCACCTTTCCAGAGTACAAAGAAGCGCTGCAAGTATCAAACAATAAAATCTTACAGGCTGACACAAAAGAGTTCATCGCTGCTATCGACCGCGTAAGCACAGTTGTTACAGAAAACAAAAATTCAATAAAATTATCGATTTATCCAGACAAAATTGTACTATCGGCAATAAGTAGAGAATTGGGGCAAGCGACAGAAGAAATCAATGCCTCCTTTAGCGCGCTGGAAACAATGGAAATCTGCTTTAACAGTAAATTTTTGCTTGAAATTATGGCAAAAATAGAATCTCCTCATGTCAAAATGTTGTTGGCAGAAAGCTCTTCGTCCGCAATCATAGAGCCAGAGGAACACGGTGTTGTCCAGACGTGCTTTGCAATTATGCCTGTAGAAATTGTTAATGAATAGCATTAATTTTATATTTACGTAAAAATAGTTTTTATATTCATTAAAATTTGCAAGATTTGACATTATATTTTTATTATAATTATGTTGTAATTTTGGTGAATCTACAGTCTCTGCACTATCAATATCGCCCTCCCCTGCCTTGCCATCAATCTTGTTAATACAACTACAATTCGTCTTTTCTTGCACAACTTTCTCCTCTATACAACTATCATGCACGATATTTACTTCCATCTTTCTATTTCCATGTGTTATACCAATCTTCGAAATGCAACTACTATCATCCATGCTACCTGGAGTACAACTACAATTTGGTTTTTCTGCTACAACCTTAGCATCATCAAAATCTCTGTAGTCTGTCTTGGATTCATTATCGCAACATCCAACACGGTTCTCTACTGCACTATCTCTTGCCATAGTATACGCACCATCTAATTCACTACTATCACAACCATAAGTTGCTTTCTCATCAACCCTTAAAGTACAACCACAAGTCGGTTTTTCTGCCACAACCTCAGTATCATCAAAGTCTCTGTAGTCGATCTCAAACTCCTCATCATCACAGTATCCAAGACTTTGCAGCATGCTGTAGTACGCTGCTGCATCACATTTTCTTGCTGTTTGGTCATCTACTTCCATAGATTGCTCAGTAGCACCAGAATCGCTCCTATCACAACCACAAGTCGGTTTTTCTGTCACAATCTCAGTATCATCAAAGTCTCTGTAATCGATCTCAGACTCCTCATCATCACAGTATCCAAGACTTTGCAGCATACTGTAGTACGCTGCTGCGTCACATTTTCTTGCTGTTTTGTCATCTCCTTCTATAGATTGCTCTGTAACACCAGAATCGCTCCTATCACAAGCACAAGTTGGTTTTTCTGTTATAACCTTAGCATCATCAAAGTCTCTGTAGTCGATCTCTGACTCATCATCATCGCAGTATCCAAGGCTTTGCAGCATGCCGTAGTATGATGCCACGTCACATTTTCTTGCTGTTTTGTCATCTCCTTCTATAGATTGCTCTATAACACCTGGATCGCCACTATCACAACTACAATTTGGTTTTTCTGTCATAATCTCAGTATCATCAAAGTCTCTGTAGTCGATCTCTGACTCCGCATCATTGCAGTATCCAAGACTTTGTAGCACACTGTAGTATGATGCCGCGTTGCATTTTGCCATTGTTTGATTATTGCTGTTCATAGTTTTCTCCTTTTTATGATTGCCAGGGGCGCTTCCGCCCCCATACTTTTATCCTGTCAAATTTTTTTTCAAATAGCAAAATTATTTTTTTACATCACCTCCTATCCCTTATCCACCAACGCTTTCAAGATTTTTTGTCCCGCTTTTTTTATACGCAAAAGTATTTACTTTACAAAAACTTTGTGTTATTCTATTTATAGAGAGTATATAAAGCAAGAATATCTGCAATGAGCTGATAATACATCATTAATATTATGCTAGTACATGCTGCTATCTGCATGCCATACAGCATCGTGATGGGTGCCTGGGCAGTGCTTGGCGCCACCCAGCCTGCACGCTGGGACGTGGTTAGCTGCTGCACCTTTTCATCAGAAGGTGACAGAAACGCAACACCATGCATGGTAGCTACTCTGCAGCAGAGTGCGAGTGTGTGCGCAACGCTTGCCGTGTGATATCACTGCTAGTGAATATTGAAGTACAGCTATGTCAGTCGTGCAAGTAGAAGAATGCAGTACAACATGGTGGTACCCCTTCTGTGGAAGGCGAATGATAACTTCGTCATGATGATGGCTGTACTCCAGCATGGTGTGAGTGTGTTATGCGCCTTGATGTGTGATATTACTGTTAGTGAATATTGAAGTACAGCTGGGTTAGTCGTGCAAATGGAAGGATGCACACGGCATGGCAGTAAAGGCGGAGAGTACACTGCTGCATGCATGTAGCTACTCTGCAGCAGAGTGCGAGTGTATGTATGCGTAACGCTTGGTGTGTATGATGTCACTGCTAGTGAATATTGAAGTACAGCTAGGTCAGTCGTGCAAATAGAGAAATGCACATGATCTGAATGTACCTCTTCTATGGAAGGCGGAGAGTACACTGCTGCATGCATCGTAGCTGTGCTCTGGTAGTGTGTGAGTGGTGGAACGACGCTTGTTGTATGATATCACTACTAGTCGATATTGAAGTACAGCTAGGTCCGTCTTGCAAATAGCAAAATACAGCACAATATAGTGGTATCCCTTCTGTGGAAGGCGATTGCACACTGCTGCATGCACGTAACTACTCTGCAGCAGAGTGCGAGTGTATGTATGCGCAACGCTTGCCGTGTGATGTTACTGTTAGTGGATATCGAAGTACAGCTAGGTCAGTCGTGCAAATAGAGAAATGCACATGATCTGAATGTACCTCTTCTATGGAAGGCGGAGAGTACACTGCTGCATGCATCGTAGCTGTGCTCGGGTAAGGTGTAAGTGGTGGCACGACGCTTGGTGTGTGATGTTACTGCTAGTGAATGTTGAAGTACAGCTAGGTCCGTCTTGCAAATAGCAAAATGCACGCGGCATGGCAGTACCCCCTTCTGTGGAAGGCGGATGATGCATGATAGATGTGCTCGGGTAGGGTGAGAGTATTCAGATATCTTTTGCAAATAATATCATGTGAGGCAGACTAGTAGATTATCTATATTGAGATTAGTTGGCTAAATTATACGTACAATGTGCATTTATATTATTGTGGCCTTTCAACATCAAAAACGCATCTACTAGCAAAAAGCTTTATGTATAGAAATAAAGCAAATATTAGTAATAATTCAATAAAAATTTAACATTATCAGTATTTAATTTAGCAGTTGGCGGCCTTTGAATGCAGAGATGATTGTACTATTATCAAGGTAGTCAAACTCGCCACCAGATGGAATGCCATGTGAGATTATACTTACTTTTACATCTTTGCATTTAATTTGACTTTGTATATAGAATGTTGTTGTTTTTCCATCCATATCTGCACTCATTGCAATGATAACTTCCGATACATTATTTTTTTCCATACGTTTTAAAAGTCCATCAATGTCAAGATCTTTGGGACCAGTACCATCAACTGCTGATAACTTACCACCAATTACGTGGTATAACCCGTTATAAAATCCTGCTCTCTCTATGGCCCATACATCAGCAATATCAGATACAACGCAGATAATGCTTTTGTCGCGTTTTGTTGATGAACAAATGGTACAAGGAGTTGATACATCGATATTATTGCAAATTTCACATTTAACTGATGTGTCATACACATTTTGCAAGACTTTTATCAGTGAGCTCATTGTAGTGTGTTTTCTTTTTAAGAGATGTACAACAATCCTGTGCGCAGAACGCTCCCCAAGCGTTGGCAAGCGTCCTATTATTTCTATTAATTTTCCAACCTCGCTATCCAACACGTATTAAACTGATTTTAAAACATGGTAATTTGGGTACTTTTGTTTTATAAAATTGCTAAGTGCAATAATAACACGATCAACTGTAATATTCGCCGGTTCATCATAGGTTTGTACTTTGATGTCTGCTTCTTCAAAAATTCCATAATACTTGTCAACAAGATCTTGCAAAATCTCCTCTTCTTTACCTTCCTCCAGCATTGGTCTGTCCTTTCTGCCAGTTACCCTAGTAAGCAAAGTAGGCAAATCAGCACGCAACCAGATTGAAATAGATTTTTCTTTGATTAGCTCTCTTGTTTTTTCAAATCCAAAAGATAAGCACCCTGTTGCAACAACTTGCACTCCACAAGATAACAATCTGCTGATGACCTTGTACTCACCGCTTGCCAATGCCCCTTCTCCATAGCATGAATCAACATCATCTATTGCACATCCGGCTGCCTCTTCAACCTCTTGATCTGAATCGCAAAACGGCAAATCAAAACGTTTAGCCAAACGCTTTCCTATACTAGTTTTACCGCACCCCATAATGCCAACAATTACAAGCGGAAGCGGAGGCATAAAGCTCACCAAAGGAGAAACTGGCCTTTCAGGAACAACACAATTTTCTGTTACATTACCTTCTTTATTGCAATCCATCAATGTAAATCCAAAAACACTCTTCTTATAACCCTTATTGTATTATCATGTGAAACGGCAAAATATACAATAGAAAACATATTTATGAAGCAGAAAAATTAAAATAAGTGCAAAAATTCAACATAAAATGTCATTTGTATTGTTTGTTTAAAATGCTATAATCACAATGTCTCTGGTTATGCATTGATATGGAAGAGATAATTTTTGAAGATGCAATTGCTGAGCTTGAAAAAATTGTAAAAAAGCTAGAGGAAGGGAAGATGCCTCTGGATGATGCTATAAAATCATTTGAGCGTGGCATGTATTTAAAAAAATTATGCGAAGAAAAATTAAAAAACGCTAAATTAAAAATAGAGAGCATAAAACTTACTGCAGAGCAAGATGAGCAAGAGTAATGTGTATGTGATTTTGCATGTTGTTTGATATGTACTCGTATTTTACTGCGTAACATTTGTGTATATTCGTGTTGATAAGTAGTACATTTTTGTTAGTTATAGGAAGTGGCAATACTACAAAAAAATTGAAAACGTTACATACATCGTATACAATTAACGTAGGTGTATTTGGTATGAAGGTATTATGAAAAGATTAGTATATGCCATGGCTTATGTAGTTAACTTTGTGTTATCTGCATACGCTATGGATTCTGGAATTAGCTATCATTCTGCATTACAAGAGCAAAAAAAACGTATTGACATTCTAAGGCCTAGATGTGATGCAATTATGGAACAAAAGCTTCAAGATATGTTTGTGAAAAATACGAATAAAATTCTTCGAATAGGAGAGATTAACAAAGGAGAAACAGTGTATCCTTTGATAGAGGAATGCAAGGGAATATTTTTTGGTACTGAGAATAAAGAAGATATTCAAATGTATGAAGAATATGAATCGGAAAAAGAGAACATGCACGAAGCTGTAAAATGGATAGTCGAAGTGTGTTATGGACTACCTGATGCTGCTTTGAGGTTGCAGGCTCTTTATGAAAACATAGGTGATTATGAGCATTCACTTTTTTGGGCTCTTGTTGCGTGTGATCTTGGATATAAATCTGGTACAGAAGCTGTTGGAAGATTGTTGAACTTAATAGGAAAATGAGGAGTAATATGCTTTGTTTTATCAGGGGTGTATTAGCGATTTGTCTACTGTGTAGGAGCATTAGTATCGCTTCTTGTATGGAAATAGAACAAGATACAAAAAAGTTAGTAAGTAATTTTTTAAAACGAGTTGAATTTCGTCCTACTTCTGCTGAGTTAGAGAAGAAAGCAATTGAAAATACCAAAGGAATTGGCACATCAAATCAGCTGCCTGATAAAGAAATGCTTAGTAAAGAAATAGATAAACTTTCAACTGAATATTCTTCAAGAGTTGAGGAGATTTTTAAAGTTTCATATCTACATCCTGGTTTTAAAGATTTTCATGGCTTTTTTGATACTCAACTTAAAAAAATTGCAGAAAACACTAAAGGGAATCAACTCCTACAAACTGCTGTTATTTTATTTGATTTAATAGATAAAATAAACACTGCTTTCCAGAATGAAACTACTGCTGTAAGTCCTATTAAATTAGCTGTGAGCTTTGGAGAGGGAGCATCATTATTCAGTGGAAAAGGAGATAGTCTATCAGAGCTTAAGTTAGCTATAAACTTAAATCTAATAGGAGATAATACGTTTTATCATAAAAAGTTAGAATTATGTACGTTTGTTCCTTGTTTAAGTTCAGTTGAAAGTCATCCTGTTATAAAGAAAGATATAGTACATATAAGATCTTGTGCAGATCCTTTTTGGTTACTAGTTGCTCATGAATCAATTCATATGACACATTTCATGCTAGATAGAATTAATGATTTCTTCTATAAACATGTTTTTGGAACCTTAACGGCAGAAAATATACCATTTAAAATATCAGAGATATCAGAAAAACTTCAGCAGTTACAAGATCCATTAGGAAAAACTCCACAAATTCATTTGGATGTAGTTGATGCTATATTGAAAACAAAAAGTGGTGATGAGGATTCGATAGTAAAACTATATGAATTTTTTAAAGATTTAAAAAGGTACCATGTAAAATATAAAGAGAATTTAACTATGTCTGCTCGTCAATTTGTGTCTGTATTACCTGAAATGGCTAAATTATTTCCTGAAATAGGAATACCTGCTAGACGGAATATGTTGGATTTATGTGATAAATTGGAAGAACGAGAAACTGTAATCGGAGCCGATATTTCCGAATTGACATTACGCTTGGCAGCTGGACTACCTATTCGGTACATATATCAAAATGCTCATTCATCTTCATATGAATATTTGGATATTATTTGTAAAGTGATAGAGCAAACTGAAATTGGAAAAGGTTTTAAAACATCAGATAAGTTATCAAAATATGTTAAATCATACATTAATAATGAATCAAATGATCTTTATTTTAATAGTCGTTTTTTTATTCAGCAGATAGATTATAGGTTGTTGTCTGGGCCTATGTTTGAAGATTTCAAGTTAACGGACGTTATGCCTTCTGAACAACGATTTGAAGAATCTGCTGTTAAAGAACTGCGTCCAAATCCTAGAAGAATTTTTCCTGGTATGAGAAGGCTCATAAAAAATGTGATAAATTCTTTTGAAGAAAAAAATATTTCAGAAACAATTAAGTATTTAACGATAAATGGAAATGGACAAACTATAAAAAAAGATTTTTCTTTGATTTTGCAAGGGAGTTCTAATGACAGTGAACGGATCGTTTCAGAGCTAAAAGAATATTTGAAAACCGTCACAAATGGACAATACGAGTTATCAAAGATAGAGCCATTAATCAACTTACTAAAAAATATAAGATAGAGTAGTTTAAATAAACATTTTTGGATTATCTACAAAAAGCAATCAATTTACGTTAATATGCCGCGCATGGGGATTCCGTTTTTATTTTTACAGCATTGGCTAATAGGAAATGACTTTACACTTACAATATTTGGGTATGATTTTATTTTATCGTTTAAAAATTTCTCATATGCTGTAAAGTTTTTTGTAACAATTTTTAGAATAAAGTCAAACTCACCACTTGTTGATGAACATTTTCTAACCTCATCTATTTGGTTAATATATGATATAAACAGTTTATTACGATCTGACGTTTGTTTATCTAAGGACACAAAACACAGTGCTGTAAAATCGTAACCAAGCGCAGCACCATTTATTGTTGCAAAATATCCCATAATGATATTTTCTTGCTCAAGCCTGCGTAATCTGCGCAAACACGGTGGCGCGGATATACCAGCTTTGTTTGCTAATTCTACATTTGTCATTCTTCCATCATCTTGCAGATTTTGCAAAATTGATACATCAATAGTGTCTATTTTTCCTTTCATCATGCAAATATGCGTTATAAAACACGTGTTACATGCTAGTATCAATGTTATAAAAAACAATTAGAAAATATTGTTTTGATACGCTTTATGGTAGAAAAGTGTAATTATGTTCGCAAAACGTAGCCTATATGTCTTGCTGTCTCTATTGTATTTTCACCTATTTTCTTTCTAAGTCTTGCTATTTGAACATCAACTGTTCTATCGCAAACTATAATTCCTGCCTTTTCTGCCAACTTTGATCTGGAAACTGCCTTGTCTGGTGTTAAACATAATTCGTGCAATAGCATTGATTCTGTCGAGCTTAATGGTATATTTTTACCGTTTTTTGTTAGCACGTTTGTTGTAATATCAAATAAATACCCACGAAAATTAACAAGCTTTTTATTTTTTTTCTCATAAATTCTATTCATACGAGCTATTAATTCTTTTGGCTCAAATGGTTTTGTAATATAGTCATCAACACCGTTGCCAAAATTCAATACTTTATTATCAATAGAATCAATTGCTGTTAGCATGATTACGTATGTTTCTGTATCTGTTTCTCTAAGCTTCTTAACAAATTCCGAGCCGTTTTCATTTGGCAGCATGTAATCCACAAGTAAAATAAAAAAATGCTGATCTTTTAAAATTTTTCTTGCTTCATCAGCTGTTGCTGCAGTTGCAACATTAAAGCCAGATTTTGTTAAAATTTGCGCTAAAAGATCAACAATTCTAACATCATCATCTATAACCAAAACTTTTTTATCTACATATTGCATGAATTAAGTTTTTCCATAACGATGATTTTTGATTTTTCAACTGCTGGTTGATCAAACGGATTGATATTAAATTCTTCGGCAATTGCGATTGTTTGCAATACGCATTGCATCATTAAATTGCCAATTGATTCTTCATCAAATTTTTTGTACTCAAGTATTTGCACGTATGCTTTTTCCTTTAACACCTCAATTGTTGCATTTTGGTGTGCAAGCATAAGATGAGCAATATTATGCCCTGCCATTTTAGTTGTTTTTATATGTGGAGTTTGTTGTTGTTGACTTTGAGTAACAACAGTAAAAAATTTATCTGAAGGACCACCCAAAAACAGTTGCAACATAGAGTGTTGATCAATTGTGCCAGTTGCAGTAATTGGAGTAATTCCAAAGTCAGGACGCTTTCCAAGGCTCTCTGATACAAGTTGCACAAACCACTTACCAAATTCTACTAAAAAATCAGAATAACAAAACATAACGTGCTGTCTAATACCATGCTTTATTTGTTGTATTACATCACGCGTTGCTACAGGATTTTCTATTGCATCTCTAGCGCCTTGTAAAAATGCATCAATATCAACTCCAAAGATATACGCTGGTAAAAGGCCAACTATAGAAAACACAGAAAAACGCCCACCTATGTACTGTGGATGCTCTATAATCCGCATTTTAAGTGTATTAGCAATATTTACAAGATCATTATCAGACTGCATTGTTATTGCAATTGCATTATTCTGAAAGTCAAAATCCTTCCACAATTCAACTAATGTTAAGAACAACATAATTGTTTCTGTTGTATTGCCTGATTTAGAAATAACGATAACTAATGCATTTTTCTTATCAATATTGCCAACTTTATTTAAAAAAGATTGCGCATCTGTATTTTCAAAAAGATGAAAATTGTTCTTACAATTGTCTATTCCAGACTTACAAGCAATTAAGGCTTTTGCTCCAAGACTAGAACCACCAGTCCCAAATATAAGAACATCCTTATAATGCTTAAGCTCGTCTCCTATACTCTTGATATAAGAAACATCATCATATGGACAAAGCAAAAGTACGTCTTTTAGTTCACCAATCTCCATACTGCTTTCACAAACTATTGTACACTTTTCATAACTTCATCAATGGTTTGACCAGGTTGCATCATATTTGCAGAAGTTTGTCCAACAATAAAGATTGCTGGTACAACAGGAATTCCCAATTTTTCCGCCAACATACCATTTTGTGAAACACATTCTCTGCAACTATTAACTATTGAGCTAATATCACTCTGTGTTAATCCAACACCCTTTAATAATGCAACAATTCCGTTATTATTGATGTCACGCATATCAGCAACATCCTTTAAGAATTTGTTTATCTGATCTGGCTTCTTTTCATTAACCGCATAATACAATTGTGCAATTGTGATTGAATCTTCACTAATAGCAGCAACAGGTAGTATATATACACACAAATCCCCGTCTTTTTCTATACGTTTAACGATTTCTCTTTGGAATGTACGGCAGTGCGGGCATAACGGATCATTAAATGCAATTATGTATTTTTCTGCATTTTTATTTCCCAACACTATAGCTTGCTTTTTAATACTTTCTCTATTTGTAAATATATCATTACACATTTGGTTTGTTGCTTCTTTATTCTTCATAGAGACAGCATTATTCAGTACATCCAGTAACGATTGCGGATTTTTTTGAAAAATCCTTTTTACTGACTCTTCAACTTGTGCATCATCTTTCTCATTTATCACCAAACTCTTTGGCAAGAAAATAGAAACACCAGCCCCAACGATAGCAACACATGACAGCGCAAGCGCTATTTTTGAAATATTATCACTCATAAAATTTTACAACACGGTAACATAACCAATTTATCTTGTTTTTCGCAAACAATCAAGCTCTTATGATATTGTCACTGATATAAAAAATACTTGACCATTTTATATTGCTGTGATAGCATTAAGTAGTAGGGCGTCTGCAATGTTGAAATAAGACGCTCGTTGTGGCCTTTCTTCTCCCACCCAAACCCAGAAGAAAGGCCTCCTTTTTTTAAGATTTGCATACTGTAGTGTTCTTGAGCATAAATAGCAAGTAGGGTTTGTCAGTATCAAAAAATATAAACTACTTTATACATTCAATAATCTATCTATATTGATATACATCATCATTTATTAGTGTAATGAACACAACAATAATTAAATATACTATGCTATTATACATTCCATATTCTATCTTTACTAATTTATTAATTATGCTGCTTTTATATGTTACATATCTTATCTTTTAATTGTATTTTTGCATTAATTAGTTCTTTCTCTTGTTGTATTCCTTAAATATGCGCTGCTTTTGTATGTTCCATGTTCTATCTTTTATTGATTCTCTTTTATCAATTGTGTTTTTGCCTTTTGCTAGTGCTATTGTTATTTTTAAAAATCCACGAGAGTTGAAAAACATTTTAAGAGGTACAATTGTCAATCCCTTTTTTGCAATTGCTCCAAGCAGTTTTTTTATCTGTTTTTTGTGCAGCAACAATTTGCGAGGACGTTTTGGAGAGTGATTGTTGTACGTCGCCTTATCATATTGCGCAATATCAACATTAAACAAAAAAATTTCACCAGAATTTTGCATTGTTCCAGCATAAGCATCGTTAATGTTAATATTTCCATTTCTTACAGATTTTACTTCAGAACCAACTAAAACTATGCCAGCATCAAATTCTTCTAGTATTTCATAATTAAAATATGCCTTTCTGTTTTTAGAAACTATTTTAAAATTATCCATTTAAGACAATATTTGAATAATGTTTTGTCTATATAAAAGTATACAGTCTTTTTGCAAAATCGTGTATGAGATTATTTTTATCTATCACAATCACTAACACTAACATCAAATGACCCTGCTATCGCAATTGCATCTTGTATAGTAACACCTCTGAGCAATTTTTGTAGATATTGTATATGCGCAAAACTTGGAGATCTGACATGCATGCGATATGGCATGGACGGTTCACTTTCTGTTTCTAACCATACACCAAGATTGCCACGCGGGCCATCAACCATTGCAGAGCTTTTTGAGTTCTGTTTTGCCTGTATCCCCCTAAACCAAAAATAAGAATACATGGCACCATCTTTTTTGTGAGAGATTGCATTTATTTCTTTTAAAGCATTGGGCTCCCCATCTGGCATCATTTTTATACATTGATCAATGATTGTACAACTTTGTTTAATTTCATTATACCTAACAAGCATTCTTGCATAACAATCTCCATTATTATCTGTTACAATGTTAAAATTTATTTCATCATATATAGCATATGGATTATCTTTGCGAATATCTTTAATAATTCCTGACGCACGTGCTATAGGGCCTGTTAATGCCCATTCTGCAATATCATTTTCTTTTATAACTCCTACTCCAATCGTTCTTTTTTGAAATATCTTATTGTTTAATGCCATTTTCTCAATTTTAATTAAATATTCATTAATATTTGAAATAAATATTTTTATCAAATCAATCGCCTCATGACATATATCGTGAAAAACGCCTCCTGGTACAATATAAGAAAAATGCATCCTAGCTCCAGTTGCTATTTCAAAAATTTTCATGATTTTTTCTCTTTCTTCAATGCTGTATAAAAATACACTTAACATGCCAAGCTCATGCGTCTGACACCCAATTGCCATGATGTGGCTAGCTATTCTGTTTAATTCATCAAAAATTACCCTAATAAATAGTGAGCGCCTTGTTGGTACTATATCGCACAATTTTTCTACAGCCATTGCGTATACATGCTCTGTTGTTGCAACCGCTAAATAATCTAACCTGTCAAGAAAAGGTATAATCTGTATCCATTTTTGTTCTTCTGCTAATTTTTCAACACTGCGATGCAAATATCCTATATCCGCTCTGCATTCATCTATAATTTCTCCACTCATGCGCAAGATAAATCTTAAAACTCCATGTGTTGATGGGTGGTGTGGTCCTATATTTAGAATGTAGTCACTCAATTGTAGTAATATCAACTTATTGTCTTGATCATCTTATCATATTGCTTATAAAAGCATGTTATTCATTTTTTGATAAATATATAATTTTGATTCATATATTGACCATATAATAAAATTACTATACAATATGAATGTTTGTTTTAATAGATAATTAATTATGAAAAGAGTATTAATTTATTGTTTATTTGGTGCATTGCAATCTATTGTTTCTGTACAAAATTGCTTTGCAACAAGTGAAAAACAAAAATACCATGAAGAAGTACGAAATATACGTAAAAGTATAGAACGTGCAGATGAGTGTTTAGAGCAGTTCCATAAAGCAGAAAATGAAAGTCTTGAAGAAAGCTATAAAAACATCGTAAAAGCAAGTAAAATGTTTAATCTTGCATTGAAATATATGTGCGATATTATTAAAGAAGAAAGAAAAGTGTGTAGTAAGAATAAAGATATATTAAATAGATTGAGAAGAAGAGAATCATATTTAACTGATGTACTTGGATACTGGGACGATGTTCGCATATCGTGCATAAAAAAATTGGAGGGCGATAAATTGATAAGTAAACTCTGTTCTGCGCAAATGATGCAAGATATTTGTCATGTATATGTACTTTATGTTATGCCAGATGATGAAGTAATTAATGAAATTTCAAAATTGGAAAAATTTACATCTAATGATCATGAGACTGTTGCTACATTATGCGGTAAAAGATTTTGTAAAATAGGCGCGCAAAATATTGACAGAAGAAATCCAATATATAATTATACTGCAGAATAGCAGTAGAAAAAAACCTTATACAAGTACTAACTGTAATTGCATTCACAACAATAAGATAAATAATTTTATGGATTGGAATTTATTTTGTTATAATTTGGTTAATAATAAATCATAAGTTATAAAATACATTTATGGAATTTAAGCTTGTTTCAGATTTTACACCATCTGGTGACCAACCTGAGGCAATAGACTGTCTTGTAACAAATGCTAAAAATGGCGTACATGATCAAGTGCTACTTGGAGTTACAGGATCAGGAAAAACATTTACTGTAGCAAATGTAATAAATCAATTGCAACGCCCAACTTTGATTATGACGCATAACAAAACACTCGCAGCACAAATATATAGAGAGATGTGTTTATTTTTTCCCAACAATGCTGTTGAATACTTTGTCTCTTACTATGATTACTATCAGCCAGAAGCATACGTTGCACATTCTGATACATATATTGAAAAAACATCATCAATTAATGAAGAAATTGATAGAATGCGTAATTCTGCAACACGTTCTCTGCTTGAAAGAAGAGATGTAATTGTTGTTGCTAGCGTCTCGTGTATATATGGATTGGGACCTATTGAAAGTTATTCTGACGTTGTTATAGACATAAGCGTTGGAGCTACTATAAAGCCACAGCTCTTAGCACGTAAATTAGCTGATATACAGTATCAAAGAAATGATATTGATTTTAAAAGAGGATGTTTTAAATCAAACGGAGATGCAATAGATTTATTTCCATCACATTTATCTGATAAATACTGGAGAATTTGTTTTTTTGGTAACGAAATTGATTGTATATGGGAAATCTCATATCCAGAAAATAAAAAAATACAAAAATTAGATAATATCAGGATTTATTCCAATAGTCATTACGTCACAACAAATGACATTTTACTCAAATCTATTACACAAATACGTGATGATTTGAGAATTAGATTACAAGAACTTGAAAAAGATGGTAAATTAGTAGAAAAACAACGTCTAGAACAACGCGTCTTATATGATATTGAAATGATGCAGTCTACTGGCACATGCTCTGGAATAGAAAATTATTCAAGATATATTTCTGGCAGATTACCTGGAGAACCACCACCTACATTATTTGAATATTTACCTGATAACTCACTTTTAATTGTTGATGAAAGCCATGTTACTGTTCCTCAAATTAGAGGAATGTATCTTGGTGATGCTGCAAGGAAAAAGAATTTATCGGACTATGGTTTTAGATTACCTTCCTGCATGGATAATAGGCCATTACGCTTTGAAGAGTGGGATGGAATGCGCCCTGATACAATCTTTATGTCAGCCACACCATCTGATTTTGAATTGGAACGTTCTGGCACACATGTTGTGGAACAGTTAATCAGACCAACAGGCATTTTAGATCCAATATGCGATGTACGTCCTTGTGAAAATCAAATAGATGATTTAATGGACGCAATATTGCAGACAAAAGCTAAAGGATATCGCACTCTTGTGACAACTCTGACAAAAAAAATGGCTGAAATGTTAACAGAATATTTAAGCGAAAATGGAATAAGTGTTGCATATATGCATGCTGATACAGAAACATTGGATAGAATTGAGATAATAAAAAATCTCAAAAATGGAGAATTTGATGTTTTGGTCGGTATTAATTTACTACGTGAGGGACTTGACATACCAGAATGCGGATTAGTTGCAATTTTGGATGCTGATAAAGAGGGGTTTTTGCGCTCTAGAACGTCCTTGGTGCAAACAATAGGCAGAGCTGCACGCAATCCTAACAGCTTGGTCATCTTATATGCAGATACAATAACAAAATCGATTGAACAAGCAATTGCAGAGACAAATAGAAGAAGAGAAATTCAAGCTAAATTTAACAAAGATCATAACATAGTACCAAAAGCAATAGCGCGTACAACTAGTAAAATAGCAAAAGAAGAAGATATTGCATTAACAGCCGCAGAATTAGAAAAAAAGATGCTTGACGCTGCAGAGAATCTGCAATTTGAAGAAGCTGCTAAATATCGTGACCAGCTTAACAAACTAAATAAAAAGTAATCTATATTACTATTATATTTATTAACTACAAACTCCACAAGCTAGTTTATTATTTTTTATAAATTAGTTCTTTGTAATCCAATACAATGTTGGATTGTATATGATTGAATAACTGGATTTGATATATTGAATATCGTCAATACTATTTTATAAAGATATTAGAAAAATATCTTTATATTATAAATTATTATCTCTATAAATCAGCTTTATTTCCATCTATTATAGTATAGCATGCATTAACGATATTAACTATTGTATCCATAGACTTGCTTTTATTACTTGCAATCCAATACACTATATGTAAACAGATCGTATTACATCTTAATACTGTTAACTATTTACTTCTATAAAATAGTACACATCAACAAACTATGCCAATCTCTTAATGAACATACACTTAGTTCTACATCTTTGACATTACCATTTTCTTTAACATTACAAACTGTCGTCTCCATAGACTTGCCTTTACTATTTGTAGTCCAATACACTACATGCAAACAGATAGTATTACATTTTAATACTGTTAACTATTTACTTCTATAAAATAGTACACATTAACAAACTATGCCAATCTCTTAATGAACATACACTTAGTTCTGTATCTTTGACATCACCATTTTCTTTAACATTACAAACTGTCGTCTCCATATGCTTGCTTTTATTACTTGTAATCCGATACATTACATGTAAACAGAAAGTATTACATTTTAATACTGTTAACCATTTACTTCTATAAAATAGTACACATTAACAAACTATGCCAATTTCTTAATGACTCTACATTTAGTTCTATATCTTTGACATCACCATTTTCTTTAACATTACAAACTGTCGTCTCCATAAACTTGCTTTTATTGCAGGGGAGCCGGCAATTACAGCTCCTGCATCAACAGATGATGCTATGCCTGTTTGCGCAGCAGCCTTTACCCCATCTCCTATGACTAAATGTCCAGCTATTCCAACTTGTCCACCAAATACACATCCCTTACCTATTTGCGTACTTCCTGCTACTCCACATTGCGCAGCAAATATACAAAAATCTCCAATATGAACATTGTGAGCGATATGAACCATATTATCCATACGTACATAATTTCCTATGACTGTATTGTCAATACTACCCCTATCAATTGTACAATTGCATCCAATAACACAATTATTACCTATAATTACACTACCAATATGCAATATATCTACTGGTACTGGATCAATAACAAAACCAAATCCAGGCTGTCCTATGCGAGCACCACTTTTTATCCATGTATTATCTCCTATGACAGCGTTTGTAATTGTAACGTTATTTTCTATAATGCAGTTATCGCCTATTCTAACCCCCTGCCCTATTACACTGTAACTACCTATAGAACAATTTTTACCAATATTCGCATCACTTGAGATGCATGCATCTTTTGATATACCAAGTGACTGCTTTGAAGAATAAAACTTTGGCAATAATTTTGCCAATGCAAGATATGGATCTTTAACGACAATCGGCACACATGTCTTTGGCAAATAATTAACAAACTCTTGTTGAATCAAACACGCAGCTGCTTGCGTTTGACTTAGCGCATTTACATATTTTGTATTATGCAAAAAAGAGAGCTCACTACTTGTTGCATCTTGCAAAGTTGCAATTCCATTTAACAATACATCACAATTATCAGGTTTTTGCACACCAATAATTGCACAAACATCATGTATTGATAAAGTATGTATATTAAAAAAATTTTCACGCATACTAACCACACCTATATAAACATACACATTAACGTCGTAGTAATAAATGTAGCGATGGTTCCTGCCAAAAATGCTCTACCACCAATTAGCGCTATATCACTTCTATTTGGACACATCGCTGATAGCCCACCTACAGTCATTCCAATACAAGCAAAATTTCCAAAATTTGTAATTGCATAGATTGCTTTTCTAACACTCTCTGGGCTCATAGTGGTTTTTGCTAAATCAAAATACGCCACCATCTCATTTGTCACAAACTTCAGGCCTAAAATCTGCGAAAACTGCTCTACATCACAATCGCGTATACCAAACAATAGAGATAAAGGCTTTACTATTATGCCACAAATACGTTGTAAAGAAAGAGGTGCGCCACATACGTTTGGAAATAACGCCAACAGGTAATTTACCAGCGATACCAACGCAACCATCCCTATTAATGAACCAACAATCGCCCACCAAACAGCTGCACCATCAGATATTCCTTTATTTAATGAAGTCATAAAATCAGTATAGACTAGATTGTCATATGACATCATTTTGCTTTTATCAAAACATGGCATCATAATCACACATACCAATATTGTTGACAGCATCCCAACAACGCTTGCCATTATGACATGAGTAATTGCATCACTACAAATGTGTTCCACAAGTGAGGCGTACACCGCCATCAACGACGCCGACGATGTAGAAAATGCAGCGGCAACCAGTATAAAAATTTCATTTGTCGATAAATGAGGCAAGCTATTTTTTATTACCATTGGGGCTTCAAACTGTCCTAAAAATATCTTTACAGCAGAATACATACCAAGTTGTTGCTTAATACCATAGATTTTTCCAAAAGCCGTTCCAATAATTTTTGAGAACACAGGTATGACACGCAGATACGTGAGTACAGCACACAATGCGCTTACAAGAATGATCATAGGCAGCGCTTGGAATGCAAAGATAAACAAATTTCCACCATTAGTAACTTCAAATGGAGCATCTCCACCACCCAAAAAGCCAAATACAAACTTTGTCCCTTCCACAACATGGTTTTTTAAACTCATAACAGCAAACGCAACAGCCTCTACACCTTTAATAATTGAACTTATATGCGTCATTGCAAAAATAACAAAAATTTCAAACAAAATAGCAAAAACTACATAATGCCAATGCTTCATTACAGCACGCTTATCAGATGAAAGACAAAAAGCACACAGCAAGAGCAGCACAACACCAATAATCTGTATAAACATAAAATACGCACACCAGAAAACCGAATCGATCATATCATAAGATTATCTATAAGAAAAAAGATTTTATAAATTTAATCTATTATTTGTTTATATAAATTATAAACAACATCACTTATTTAATTATATAATTTAATTTTTCATACTGTTATAATATTTTGTTTTTAAAAAATATGTATCATCTCTACAAAATTATGCTACAATTTGTGCATGGTCATATAGCTCAGCGGTAGAGCACCACGTTGACATCGTGGGGGTCACAGGTTCGATCCCTGTTGTGACCACCAAATTGTTGTATACTCCCCTTACAGGAATTGTAATAATTGAACACTAACACTCGCCACATATGGAATAATATACCCATATAAGAACACACTGAACTGATTTGGATACACTTCTATTGATTAGTGGCTGGGGCACCAGGATTCGAACCTGGGGATGACGGTACCAAAAACCGTTGCCTTACCGCTTGGCTATGCCCCATCCAATCAAGATGCTATCCTAAGTTACAAAAAAACACAACAATTAATTAGCAATCTTTGGCACAGAAATTCCTAACGCATCAATCTTGGCGTTTAATGTATTTCTACTAATACCTAGTACTTTTGATGTTTTATTTTTATTATACCTAGCAGTTTTTAAAATTTTGGTAATTAACGTTTTTTCAACTTCAGAAATAACAATATCATATAAACCGCTTACATTACTGAGATCTTTTTGCAAAATTAAATAATCATGCAAAGCACAATTTATTGCAGAAGAAATACTAGCCACGCAAATACAATATGTAACCAAGCTCTGGCATTTTATCACGGTATAAAAATTATGTAAATACAAAAGACACATAGAATAACATTTAATTATATTTTATATATTATTTAGTTTTTTAATACCACAACAATCATACAATACTATTTGCAAAATAAAAATCATAGTTGACACGCAATGCGTTTTTGATAGCATCTAAGTGTAATCAATTGAGGCAGATATGAAAGATATATACATTACAACACCTATTTATTACGTCAATGCCAAGCCACATATTGGGCACGCGTATACAACTATCGTGTGTGACGTTTTTGCAAGGATTAATAAAATGCTTGGAAACAATGTTAAATTTGTTACAGGCACTGATGAGCATGGGAAAAAAATAGAGCAAAGTGCAGTAAATGCAGGTATTGAACCACAAGCATTTACTGATCAAATCTCTGAATTATTTAGAAATATGCTACCTGTACTTAACATATCAAATGACGATTTTATAAGAACAACTCAGGAACGCCACAAAAAGGCCGTCACTGCATTTTGGACAAAATTATATGACGCTGGGTACATATATCTAGGTGAGTATGAGGGATGGTACGATATCAGGAATGAAGCGTATTTTAGTGATGATGAGTTAGTAGATGGAAAATCGCCTTTAGGCGGAGATGTTACGTTGATGAAGGAGCCATGTTACTTTTTCCGTTTATCACAATTTACTGATATTTTACTAAAATATTATGATGAACATCCTGATTTTATATTCCCTATACAGCGTAAAAATGAAGTTGTTAGCTTTGTAAAAAGTGGATTAAAGGATTTGGCTGTATCCAGGACAACATTTAAGTGGGGAATTCCCGTACCAAATGATCCAAAACATGTGATTTATGTATGGCTAGATGCTTTAGTCAACTACCTAACTTTAAACGGTTATCCTGAAAATAATGATCAAAATAATGATAATTATTGGCTAAATGTACACCATTTTGTAGGTAAAGAAATAGTAAGATTCCATGCTGTTTATTGGCCTGCATTTTTAATTGCAGCAGGCATCAACCCACCTAAACAAGTCATCTCGCATGGGTGGTGGCTTAGTGAAGGTGAAAAGATGTCAAAATCTGTTGGTAATGTGCAAGATCCAATTAAGTATTGCTCCTTATTTGGATCTGATGCTCTCAGATATTTTGTTCTACGTGAATTGACGTTTGGTAATGATGGTAATTTTTCTTTAACTGGATTTATCAACAGGTATAACAGTGTATTAGCAAATGCATATGGAAATTTATGTAGTAGAGTACTATCGTTTATAACAAAGTATTGTAATGGTAATTTAAGCATACCATCTAATATTGATGAGGATTTAGTAGAATTTACAAATTCTGTTGATTCTGCGTTAAATGAAAGTATATCATATATTGAACAATATTCATTTAGTAAATATTTAGAAAAAATTGAATTAGCAATCTCGTATGCAAACAAATTTGTTGATAGAAAAGAGCCGTGGAGAATAAAGGATAATCAAACTATCTTGAACAACATTTTATATGTATTAATTGATGCTATACAAAAAATTTCAAAATATTTTGAACCTGTAATACCAATAGCTTGCGGCAAAGTACTACAATGCATTACAGCAAATAGTGAAGGCATTACTATTAAAGCACTTGATTCTGTATTATTTCCAAAAATTGATGAAAACGCTACGTTTGATGTATATGAATAGAGTTATTGCAATTTATATTGTATATGTAAATTTAATGTGATATTGAAATTTTTTAGCACATTCTATCTTATGTTGTGTAATTTTTTTTGATAGACTATGTCTATATTGATCTAGATTTTGTGATATGTCTGATAACATGGAAAATGCTACACATAGCGAAACATTTGAAGGAAATGACACCCAAGCTCCGTTTATAATAACGGATCAATATGTCAAAGAATTAAAGTTTGATAATCCTGGCTTTATCATGAAATACAAAGAACAGGCAGAGCAACCTCAAGTATCTGTTAATGTAGAAACTGCAGTTAATCGCATTAAGGGCACAAATTATGAAGTAGAGATGAAAGTAAGCATCAAATCGTTGATGCAGCAAAAAGATATGTTTGACTGTAAAATGATATACTGCGCTCTTATTGTTACAAATCCAAGCCTAGATGAGCAGGCACTTGAGGCAGTGCTTATGGTACACTGCCCGTTTTTAATGTTCCCATTTGTTAGGAATATGATTTGTGATATAACAAGATCAGCTGGTTACCCTCCTCTATTAATAGAACCTATTGACTTTGCCGCACTATATATTGAAAAAAAGCAAGCACAGAAGCAGGGATAATAAGCTGAATTAACTACTAGCTGTGTGATACATAATATTAGATGTTGTAGTTGCAGTAATGGTAGAATTATAGTGATAAAGGCGTTTAAAATATAATATCTGTATTATGCATTAAAATAACACCACAGTAAATAATATATTAAACACCCAGTGCTATAGTTGTAATATAAGAGTATAATGGAACAAATGCTGACGAAATTATAACAAGTAATAAAACTCCAAACAAGATAATTAGGCATGGTGGTATTAGTGAAATTAATTTTGTAATACGTGCATCAAGAGAAGTTTTAAGTAGTGCAGTTATTGTTGAAAACGCTGTATCCAATTCTCCTATCTTACAATGCGCAGCAATAATTGCATTTTCCTGTTTGGAAAAAATGTTTGCCTTACTAAAAGCTGTAGCAATATCACTACCTGACATTATCATTAGCGAAATATTTGTAAGCTCATTTTGAAAACATATATTTGATACTTCATGTAAAATTTCCGGAAGTTGCATATTTGCCTTTAACATTAGAGATATATTTTCCATGAGATTTAATACATTTTTATCACGTATTATTTTATTTATAAAAGGAATTTTAATGAATATTTGTTTGCGAAAATACACAAACAAAACTATTATTGTGCATATAAAACAAAGAACAAATATCGTGTGATTTATGAACATTGATCTAAAAAATAGTAAAATCCTTGTGCAATAATTAAGCTCTACTTCTGCAGGTAAAGCCTGCAAAAATGTTGGTATAATATTAAAAATCCAAAATATTACTACACTAAAAATTGTAATACATAAACAAATTGGATATGTTAATTCTTTTATAAGTTTTTTATGATTTTGGTTTTGTTGTTCAATTGTTTGAAGAATCATTTGTATAACCTCTGGAAGAGTCGCAACATTTTCTGCTGTTTTTATCATTGCAATAAATGTCTTATTTAAAACTTTAATTTCTTCAAGAATTTGAAAGGCTATATGTAAATTATTTCCCATTTTTATTTTGTATATAATATTTGATACTACAGCTATATGCTCAGGATTTTGAAAAGAATTTTTTATAATTTCTAGCGTATCAATAATATTTAATCTATTTTGTAATAATATTTGTATATTTTTTAAAAATGGAATTGTAAAAACTTCTGCATTAAACATTCTTGTTTTTAATTTAATTTGTTTCTTTTTGACAATTTTTATCCCATTAAAACTGGCCATCAATTTTAGCTCTTCTTCATCTTTTGCAAAACACAAGCCACGTTTTATTTGATTATTTTGTATCGCAATATAACTGTATAGCATTAATTTATGTAAAATCAGCCTTATATTAACATTATCTAACTTGCGATATGTAATGCAATATTATACACTTCAGTAGCATGGTTAGTTGTGTAGCGTGTATGTTTGTACTGACTAAATCTGAAATCATAAACAGTGTACGTCACTTTGTTTTAGCAACGACTTTCTTATTCATTACATCCAGAATTAAAATCCCAATGTGGCCAGTCCCTATTACGTTAGGAGTTTTTGGTATATATTTTATTTCTTTAATAAGTACTCCATTGCAATCTTTTATGTCAGTATTTGCATGTTATGCGGCATTATTTTGTACAGGATTACTTGTCCCAGGTGGAATGACTATAGGATATGTTATTGGCATGCTCATTGCTGCACCATTAATTGCTATCTTAAAGTGTAAATTGCCAAAAACAAAACAGATAAATTTGATACTGCCTTGCTTACTTGGCGGAACTGTAATTTTAGCTTCTGGAACGATCTGGTTAAGGTTGTTTTTTGACAATAATGATGCAGTTCATTTTGGATTACTGCCTTTTATTATCCCAGATGTTTTAAAAATTGTATTGGCTGTTAGCTGTGTTAAGTTTTATAAAAAATTTACAAATAAAAACAGTGTATGAAATTTCTAGATGAAGCAAAAATCTATATAAAAGCTGGAGATGGGGGAGATGGGTGTTTAAGCTTTCGCCATGAGCGTTTTATAGAGTTTGGTGGTCCAGATGGTGGAGCTGGTGGACGCGGTGGTTCTGTATATGCTTTGGCAGTAAAAAATGTTAATACACTAATAGATTATAGATATAAACAGCATTTCAAGGCCAAAAATGGAAATAACGGAGCAGGACAAAATAAAACTGGAAAATCTGGAGATGATATTGTATTAAAGGTACCGGTTGGTACACAAATCTTTGACGACGATAAAGAAACAATGATTGTAGATATGATACAAGATGGGCAAAAATCATTATTGGCTGTAGGAGGTAATGGTGGATTAGGTAATACAGCTTTTAAATCATCCACTATGCGTGCACCTAGAAAGACAACAAATGGAGAGGCAGGAGAAGAAAAGTGGATTTGGCTAAGGTTAAAATTAATAGCTGATGTTGGCTTGGTTGGCCTACCAAATGCTGGTAAATCAACATTCATCTCAACAATAACAAATGCACACGCCAAAACTGGCAATTATGCTTTTACAACAAAACATCCACAACTAGGAGTATGCAAAATACATGATAGAGAAATTGTAATTGCTGATATACCAGGATTGATAGAAGACGCCCATATAGGTAAAGGTCTAGGTAACAGATTTTTAGGACATATTGAAAGGTGCAGTGCTATCATTCATATTATAGATATTACAAGCCATGATCCAGTATTAGACTATAAACAAATAAGATACGAAATGGAGATGTACAATAAATCGTTAATAGATAAGCCTGAAATTATCGTATTAAATAAAATTGATGCTATTGATAATATCTCAATATACAAACAAATACAAAATCAGATAGGGAAAAATGTGTACCCTATTTCAGCATTTGATATGGAAAGTTGTATGAATGTTATACAAAATGTAATGCAATACGTAGAATACGATGATGTATGGTAATAAAAAGCATTTGACTATTTTATAAAAATAGTTCAATATTGTGTACGAATTATTATATTGTAATTCAAGAAATGAATAGAAAGGTTTTATTATTAATTTGTACAATTTGTATAAATTTTTATGCTCAAGCATCGATAGAAGAGAATTTGTATAGTCCTGAAGAGCTATCTGATATGTTAATAAAAGATGTATGTCGTAACAATATTGATGAAGATATAAAAAATAAAATCGTACCTTGGCTAACAAAAAATGAAGAAGGTATAAATTGTATCCTCCGTTTAAATAAGCATTTTGCACAAATAAAAAATAACTTAAATTATATACATAAATTAATAGATACCATTGAATACATTCAACGAAATGACTCAAATCCGTATAGTAAAGCAGTAACAAATACTAAAATATATTTAGCAAAATTAGTTTGTGATATTGAAAATATTAAGCCAGATTGCCCAGATTATAATATTACTAATATAAGAACAGAATGAAAAAAATTAATAGATAATACAGAATATGTCAAACGATATCATACTACATCAAATAAAAAACGTGCTGAATATTATGAAAAATTAATATATGAGCTTAAGAGTATAGAATTGAATTGTTCAAAACAATGTGATATAAATAATATAAAAAATAAGTTAAAAGAATTAGTAAAAGATATTAAAGAAAATAAACTAGACTACCCTAATAGCAAATATGTAACTACAGATAATCTCTCACAATATATTGAAAAATGTACAATTCTGGATACAAAAATGCATGATATGGTATTTGCTGCAAGTATTGGATGCAACTTCAATTGGCAAGAAGATGTTTTGCGTGAAGTTATAAAAATTGGCTTTGTATTGCGTAAAATACGTAATATAAATAATATAAATAATACAAATAACATGAATGCACAATTACAACTACATGATATAATTACTTTTACAGATAATGACGTATATAATTTTGTTACAAAAGATTTTAATATTAATGAAATTGTAAAAAATTATTCAATCGAATATATAATACGCAATGTAGATATGCTAGATATTGTCCTGCATAAAATATTAAGAAAAAAAGCACAAAAACAAAAAACAAAACATGAATATTGGAATGCATATGATGCTAAAAATTATCTTATAGATGTATGTTTGCCAGAATTAAAACTATTTTGTAATAAAGTACAAACACATAGATTGTACAATATAAGCATTAATAAATGCAATGATCAGGATAATAACAAGTATAATAGAAAAGTTAGTCATGTTGCAAATAACTATAATATTAGTATTTATAAAAAAAGATGTAAAAAAAATTCCTTATACAGAAAATACTGTATACAATAATATAATTAATGTTGTTGCAACAGAGCATTATCATCTTCCAATTATTGCATTACACGAATTATTGCATGTAGAGTATCAAATCAATGAAGCAAAAGGCATATATTATGTCAATGATTTCCGCATAATTTGTAGAAAAATTTGCGACAAATTAATGAGTAATGCAATAATGCATAATTTGAATAAATTTAATTATGAATCAATGTATTCTGATATACTAAATGCCTTAATGTTGTTTGATAATGCAGAAGAATTAGCTACAATTACAGGATTACGTGTTGATAATAATGGTAAATTACTTGTGTTACCATGTGAAAATATGGCGTTACTGCGTGAATCTGGAAGCATAAGACTTTCGCATATTTCTGCAATAATTCCTGGTTCAAGGTTGTTTTATGAATTTTTGGTAACAGATTGTTATAACTGTAAAAATCTAATATACAAGCATGCAGCAAATAGTAAAAAATTTAAATTTTTTGAAACTATATATAATATATACAATAATATACTTCCATTCCTCAATTATAGCAGTAAAAAGGAACTTATAAAAAGAATAGCTAAAACTGATATCAAACATGCGATAAAATTATTGAATAGCAAACAAAACACTAAAACTTTAGAAAAAACAAAAAAGCTTGCAAGTAAAATTGCAAAAATGCCTGACATAGTTCAGTTAAATTGTGATATTGCAAAAACCATGTTAGCTTTACAAAAAGCAGATAATTCTGTTATAGAACAACTTGTACATATGGAAATATTTTTACAGAAATATTGCAATAGATATGATTTTTGTACAATCTTAAAAAGATATGTTAATACAAAAATGAGTGATGATGAGCTAATTAATAAAACTATAGAGATACTTGTACAATATTATAATGCACAAGAATTTTCACGTACTGATATAGAAGATTTCCAAAAATACGAAGGAGAAGTAAGTTTTGATATGTTGTACTCGTGTTTAGATACTTTTATTAATAAATATCATTACCCAAAAAATACTAAAGAATATATGGCTACAGCGATACGAGAATTTCTGGAAGAAATAGACGCACAAAATAAACTTGTTTAATATGTTAAATACAATTATATACAGCGTTTAATCAAATTTATAACACAAGTATTGTGCACCTCATTTACAAAAACATACTTAACACAAGAATCTCTAAAAGGAATATGCCTCCAAGATAAGCTTATTTAATATATCAAATACAGTTATTTGATATTTGTTATACATTTCATTTATAAGAACATACTTAACACAAGAATCTCTAAAAGGAATAGACCTCCAAGATAAGACTGTTTAATATATCAAATACAATTATATGATATTTGTTATACATTTCATTTATAAGAACATACTTAACACAAGAATCCATAAAAGGAATAGGCCTCCAAGATAAGACTATTTAATATATCAAAATATAGCTATATACCGCGTTTAATCCAATTTACGATACGTTGCATAATAGATTTTTTAGTAATAAATGATTTATTATACATTTCATTTAAGCAGTAAATTATTGCACCTCCAGTTGATGCAAATGCAGCAGTTTGTACATAATCGTATCCGCCTTGTATTCCAACAGGCCTGCCAAGTCTAATCGCAGAATCACGAAATATTCTCCTAGTTTTGATAAACTCCATCAATCCAGAGATTTGACTACCACCACCTGTAATAACAACTTTTTGAAGAACATCCTGTGTGGCGCCAAGTTTTTGTACCCTCTTTTCTGCAAGTTCTAAGATTTCTGCAAGACGCGCGCTAATCACAGTATCAAGCAATTCTTTAGAAACAGTCTGTATTCCTTCCTTTCCATACTCATCAATTCCAGTAACAAAGGATTGCTCATCCATATTACGTATCTGCTCTGCACCATACATAATCTTGAGCCGCTCTGCGTTGATTGCAGATGTTCTTAAAGTTGTTGATATATCATTTGTAATATTTTTGCTCCCTATCTTAATTGTATCCGTGTATAGAGGCATCCCATTTTTAAAAAATACTATATTTGTTACAGCCCCACCCATATCAATCAATGTTGCACCAGTACTAATCTCCTCACGTAGCAATACAGCAAGTCCAGATGCATAACTTGAAAGAATAAATCCACTAACATTTATATTATTTCTTGTAATACAATTTTTAATATTATTGATAAATAAAGAATTAGAATTCCATATATTAATTAACGCAGAAAGTTCATTACCTACCATTCCAACTGGATCTTGTATGCACCCTACCCCATCTAATGTATATTCAATTGGAAACATGTGAATAATCTCTGAAGATGAATCTATATACTCTGGTGTATTAATCTTCAACAACGATTGTATATGCATATCATCAATTGGATACTTTCCAAGACTAATAGAAGAATCTACACAACAAATATCAACAGCCCACCCTGGAATCGAAATAAAAAGAGACTTTATTCTTTTTTGTGCTCCATTTTCAGCATCAGATACTGCATTTATTATTGCACTTTCTAGTTGTTCAAGGTTTGTTATACCATTTTTTGTAATTCCCTTTGCTTGTTGTACACCAACACCAAGAATTTTGACATATCTTGCATTATCTCCGCCCCGCCTATTATCACATTTTGCTATAGCACAACAGATTTTTGATGTTCCGATGTCAAGCACAGCAACTTCTTTCCGTATGTCAACTTCTGTATGCAACAAATTTGAAAACGTTTTAACATATATAATTATTGTATTATCTAAGGAGCAACATGTAAAACAAAAATTTGCTTTTAATACAATACATAAAAAATATTTATATACATCACATTTTTATAAATTATTATTTTATCTAAATTGTAGCACTTCAGTGTTGCAATTTTATTAAGCATATTTTTTTAATGCTGGAATCATTTTGATAAAATTATGTACAATATCTTTGTTATTTGTAGGCATCTCTGAATTTAACAATGACTAATACTGTTGGTAAACTTGGTTTTTTATCAGTACTTTCTATTGTTATTGGAAGCCAAATTGGATCTGGTACTTTTATTTTTCCTTCACTTTTAGCGCCATTTGGTGTTGTTGGATTGTTTGGATGGGTAGTATCTGTAACAGGTGCAATTTCTTTAGCAATAATTTTTGCTAAATTAGCAGCAAACTTTCCAAAAGGTGGAGGACCGCATGTGTATGTTACTGAGGCTTTTGGCAGAAGTATGGGATTTTTTACAGCCTGGATCTATTGGATTATCTCATGGTCTAGTAATTCTGTATTATTGGTAACTATCATTCAGTATTTAACATCTTTAATTGGTGATATATCACCTGTTATGACTGTTATACTAGAAACTATTATTCTATTTTTTGTAACTTTTATAAATGCAAATGGAGCAAAGTTTTCAGGAAGAATAGAAACATTTTTGGTTGTATTAAAAATATTACCACTTATTGTTTTTCCAATTATATTTATAATGTATTTTAATTCTGATAATTTTGTGATCTCACAAAAACCTGTAGCAAGCAACGCATCAATTATCGCTCAAACAGCATTGCTTACATGCTGGGGATTTATAGGCATAGAATGCGCTACAGCTCCAGCCAACACAGTAAACAACCCTTCTAAAACGATTCCGCTGGCAATTGTAATTGGAACAAGTGTTGTTGCGTTGATATACATTATCAATATTTTATCAGTTATTGGTGTTACTGGTTTTGATGCACTTATTAATGCAAAAGCACCTTATACAATCGCAATTTCTAAAGTTTTTGGGCAATCTGGTAACATTTTTATGTCAATTTTAGCAATGATTGTTTGTATAGGGTCACTCAATGCTTGGACATTAACAGGTGGGCAAATCGCACGTGCGGCAGCAGAAGAAGGAATATTTCCGCATGTTTTTGAAAAAACTAATAAACATGATGCACCAGTTGTATCATTATGGATTGCGGCATTTGGTACTGTGCCATTTTTTATTTTAGAACAAATAAATGGATTGGATAGCTTTAATTATTTAATCGATTTACTTGTAAGTATATTTTTGTTTGTTTATTTATTTTGTTGTTTTGCATATATTAAACTTGCTAAAAAATTAAATGCATCATGCATAGATTATTTACTAGCTATATTGGCTATCTGTTTTTGTGTATTTGTAATGTACAGTTGTATATTGAGTTCTTTTATAACATTAATAATTTTTATTTTATCTGGTGTGCCAGTTTTGCTAAAAGTCAAGCACTCACAGTGTAGGCAACAAAAATAGAGAATCACCATGTCAAAAGTAACTTCCAAATTTGTGTGTCAATCCTGCGGGGCAATTTCTGCAAAATGGATTGGACAGTGTGAAGTATGCAAATCATGGAATACAATGATAGAAGAAGTACATGACACACCTCGCCATAAAACACAAGTTCCATCAGATTTTTTTAAAACAGTCAGTAATAGTTGTGATGATTATGTCCGTAATACAACAGTATTTGAAGAACTAAACAGAGCATTAGGTGGTGGATTTGTAAGTGGTGAAGTTGTATTAATTGGTGGTTCTCCAGGAATTGGCAAATCAACACTGTTATTACAAATATTGCTAAATAAAATTTCATGTATTGACACTTATCTGTATATTTCTGCAGAAGAATCTGTAACACAAGTTAGCATGCGTGCAAAAAGAATAGGTGTTGATAACCAGCAGTTGCTCATTGCTGCAACAAGCAGTCTTGAACAAATTTGTGCCGCACTTGAAAAATCATGTGAACATTCTATAGTTGTGATTGACTCAATTCAAACAATCTTTAGCAGTTTAATACAATCTCCACCAGGAAGTATTTCACAAGTACGATATTGTACACAAGAACTTATTAATATTGCAAAGAAAAAAGGCATTATTATTCTAATTGTTGGACATATCACAAAGGATGGAGAAATCTCCGGGCCTAAAACGCTTGAACATATGGTTGATTGTGTATTGTACTTTGAAGGAGAGAAGGCGTACGACTATCGCGTTTTACGTTGTGTAAAAAATCGTTTTGGCCCAACAGATGAAATAGGCGTTTTCTCTATGGAAAGTGATGGATTACATGAAGTACAAAATCCATCAGCGTTTTTCTTATCAGAACATAATGAAAATGTCAGTGGAGTGTCTGTATTTGCTGGAATTGAGGGAACAAGACCAATACTTTCTGAAATTCAAGCACTAGTTTCTTATACAAATGTCGCAATTCCAAAACGCTCATCAATAGGGTTTGATAGTAATCGTCTTGCAATGCTAGTTGCAGTATTATCGAGCAGGTGTAGACTTAGTTTTGCCAACCGTGATGTGTATTTAAATGTTGCTGGTGGTCTACGCATAGTAGAACCTGCGATAGATCTGGCTGTTATTGCAGCAATAATATCAGCATATAAACAAAAGCCTTTGTCTGCAGGTAGCGTATTCTTTGGGGAAATCAGTTTATCTGGAGAAGTTAGACAATCACATTGTGCATATATACGTGCAAAGGAAGCAAAAAAACTTGGATTTTCAGAAATTTATTGTTCATATAAAACAGAAGATTTTGATAACCAAATTGATATAGGTATCACAAAAATTAAAAATATAATTGATTTTAATAAAAATATCTAATAATTTATTGAGATTTATGTTTCTTATTAAGAATTTCCTGATCACAAATTGGACAGAATTTATGCTCACCAGATATATAGCCATGTTTTGGACAAATAGAAAATGTAGGTGTAATAGTTAAGTAAGGAATTTTATATCGCGTAAGACACGTTTTTACTAAATTTTTACATACATCAGAGCTTGATATCCTTTCTGACATATATAAATGCATAACAGTTCCTCCAGTGTACTTACGTTGTAACTCCTCTTGATGATCTAAAGCTGCAAAAGGATCATTCGTATAACCAACAGGCAACTGCGAAGAATTTGTATAATACGGTCTTTCTTCTGTCCCAGCATGTATAATATCTCTATACCTTCTTTTATCTTCTCTTGCAAATCTATAAGTACAACCTTCCGCTGGAGTTGCTTCTAAGTTGTACATATTTCCTGTTTCTTCCTGAAATTCAATCAATTTTTCTCTTACATGATCCAAAAATTCTATAGCAAAATTTTTACCGCTACTAGTTGTAATATCATCCATATCCCTTGTAAAATTACGTATCATTTCATTGATTCCGTTTACACCTATTGTAGAAAAATGATTACGAAATGTTCCAAGATATCTTCTTGTGTACGGATACAACCCTTGTTCTAAAAAGCGCCCAACAACTTTCCTTTTAATCTCTAAGCTTGCTTTTGCTAACTCAAGCAAATCATCCAGCATATTGTATAACGTACTCTTGCTCTTGACATTAAGATGCCCAAGCCTTGCACAGTTGATTGTTACAACTCCTATAGATCCTGTTTGCTCTGCAGATCCAAATAAACTATTTCCACGTTTTAGCAATTCTCTAAGATCCAATTGTAATCTGCAACACATTGACCTAATCATGTTTGGATTCAAATCGGAATTAATAAAATTTTGGAAATAAGGCACTCCATATTTTGCAGTCATCTCAAACAAAGCATCAACATTTGCACCATCCCAGTTAAAGTCCTTTGAAATATTGTATGTCGGAATTGGGAAAGTAAAAATCCTACCCTTAGCATCACCACTTGTCATAATAGAGATGTATGCCTTATTTATCATGTCCATTTCATCCTGTAAATCACCATAACAAAACGGCATTTCTTCTCCAGCAATTATTGGATGTTCTTGTTTTAAATCATCTGGACAAACCAAATCAAAAGTAAGATTTGTAAATGGAGTCTGACTACCCCACCTAGTTGGAACATTTAAATTAAACACAAAACTCTGCATCTCTTGCAAAACATATTCATAATCTAGTTTCTCTAGCCTAATAAAAGGGGCAAGATATGTATCAAATGAGCTAAAAGCTTGTGCACCTGCCCATTCATTTTGCAATGTTCCTAAAAAATTTACCATTTGTGACAAGGCAGTTGATAAGTGTTTTGATGGGTTTGATTCTGCTTTGTTACCAACACCGTTAAATCCTTCTTGTAGCAGCATCTTTAATGACCAACCAGCACAATATCCGCATAACATATCTAAATCATGAATATGTATAAATCCATTTTTATGTGCAGAACTTATGTTTTCAGAATATATATTATTTAACCAATAATTTGCTATTATTTTTCCTGATAAATTTAAAATTAAACCACCAAGTGAATATCCGAGATTTGCATTTGCATTAACTCTCCAATCGTTTTGCTCCAAATAATCATCTACACTTGAAATAGCATCTATCATAGCGGCATTGTTAATTCTCAATTTTGCGTGTTTATCTCTGTATAAAATGTATGCTTTAGCAGTCTTTGCATAATTGTTTTTGATAAGTATATCTTCAACTATGTCCTGTATATCTTCTATATGTGGTGCTTTACCATGCAACTTATTTAAAATCGATTCTGCAACACAACGCGCAAGATACTGTCCCATTGCATCTTCAAATTCTCTTGTCTCATGCCCAGCAGAATTAATGGCTTTTATAATTTTATTAATATCAAAATTAACGTACCTACCATCGCGTTTTACAACATATTTTAACTTTTTTAAATCCATAATATCACCCCACAAAACTAATACATAAACAAAGCCTATTCATATGATATATGTTAGTTAACAATCTTTCCAATATGTATAATATTGATATACATACAGTACATAATCCAAAAATCGCTGTCATATAGTATTTCATACTCAATCATTATATGTTTTATAAAGTAAAAAATAAAAATGGTATGATATATACGATAATTTTATGACTTTATTTATAAATTATTACATATTTGTAGTTCTTTATATTAATTGTTCGTTTTATAAAAAGCAAAAAATATTTTTTATTTATGTTTATAAATTTTGTGCACTTTAGCCAGCAAAAATTGACTATTTACTATTTATTTGTTACGATAACATGTATGGTTACTATGTAGTGAGTTACTCATGAGCACGCCGTTTGTCAGAGCTTCTGATGTAAAAAGGAAGTGGATTCTGATTGATGCTGAAGGCGTTGTCTTAGGGAGGTTGGCGGTCATTATTGCCAATATCCTGAGAGGCAAAAACAAAGCATTCTTTACTCCACATGTTGATTGTGGTGATAATGTTATAGTTATAAATGCAGAGAAAGTAAAATTAACTGGAAATAAGCTGGAAGATAAATCTTTTTACTGGCATAGCGGGTATCCTGGTGGAATAAAAAGTAGAACAATGAAGGAATTGCTAGGCAGCAAGAAGGCAGATATTGTGATTAGAAATGCTGTGCGTCGTATGATATCAAAAGGTCCTCTTCGTAATGATATTTTGAGAAAGCTTAAGGTATATATTGGAGCTGACCATCCACACACTGCGCAACAACCTGAAGTTTTAGATGTTGCCACACTTAACCAAAAAAATAAAAGAGGTGTCGTATGATTGAGAATAATACACAAGAAACACAAAAACGCACACAAGTATTAGATGAATTTGGGCGTGCGTATGGTACAGGAAGACGTAAAGAGCATGCTGTTGCCCGCGTATGGATTAAGCCTGGAGCTGGCAGAATATCAGTAAATTGCATTGATTACACAAGCTATTTTGCTAGAAGCGTGTTGCAAATGGTCGTTAGAAGCCCACTTGTCTTAACATCTAGAGAGAATCAATACGATGTATACTGCACAGTACGCGGTGGGGGATTATCTGGACAGGCTGGAGCAATAAAGCATGGAATAAGCAAGGCATTGGTTGCGTACGAGCCAGATCTGCATGCAGTACTAAAAGTAGCAGGAATGTTGACACGCGATCCACGTGTTGTTGAAAGAAAGAAATACGGTCAGCGTAAAGCGCGTCGCAGATTCCAGTTCTCTAAGAGATAATTTTCTGTTAACGCATGCCATATGTGTAGTAGATTAAAGTGTAGGTAAGCTGTTGTTTGTGCTTTTTTGCATACATGTGATAGCATGGTAGAAATATATAATTCTAGTTTTTATGAAAAATCAGCCAATTAGAGGAATGAAAGATATATATAGCGATGAAATGCGCAAATATATTTCTATTATTGATGCTGCAGTTAAGGTCGGTCAAAAGTACGGGTATGATTTAATTGAAACTCCAATTGTAGAATACACAGATGTTTTTACACGCGCAATAGGAACAGAAACTGACGTAGTATCAAAGGAAATGTACACATTTTCTGATAGAAACGGTGAATCAATCACACTAAGGCCAGAAGGAACAGCTGGTGTTGTGCGTGCTATAATATCAAACAATATTATTAATTTAGGACCTGTAAAATATATGTATTATGGCCCTATGTTTAGATATGATAGACCTCAGAAAGGACGATATCGCCAATTTCACCAAATTGGATTTGAAAACATAGGTTTTTCTTCAGAATATGAAGATGCAATGACGATTGCAATGGCTGTTGAAATATTAAATTGTGTAGGTATTTTTAACATCAAAGTACATGTTAATTCTATAGGAGATGAAGAAACAAGAAGTATATATACAAGTAAAATTATTGATTACTTTACAAAATATGAAAATGAGTTGTCAGAAGATTCTAAACGTAGATTAAAAACAAACCCCATGCGCATTTTAGACTCAAAAGATCGTGGTGATCAAAAAATAGCGCAAGATGCACCAAAGTTATCCGATAGCTTAACAAACGATGCTAAAGCGTATTTTAATAAAGTCTGTGAATTACTAGAATATTACAAAATAAAATTTATTATTGATCAATTCTTAGTGCGTGGTCTTGACTATTATTGTCATACAGCATTTGAAATCAAAACTGATGATAAAAGTATTGGCTCAGTTTGTGGAGGTGGAAGATATGATAAGCTCGTTCAAATGCTTGGCGGGCCATCAGTTTCTGGAATAGGCTTTGCGTATGGTGCTGAGCGCATTATGTCTATAATGGAAAATTGCTCCATAAAGCAAAATAAAATTGCTGTCGTTCCAGTTTCTGACGATGAAAATATGGAAGCATTTTCACTACTTACTAAACTGCATGATGCTAATATATGTGCTGAATTCTTTAATGATGGAAATATAAAAAAGCGTATGAAAATGGCAGATAAATTTAACTGCAGTATAGCATTTATTATAGGAGAGGATGAAATAAAAACAAATAAAATAAAGGTAAAATTTATGAATGATACTAATGAAAATAATGAAATATTAATTGATAAGGATTATGCTATACGCTTTGCATTGCATCTAATATCACAGAAAATCTAAAAAATATTAACACTTATTTTATATAAATAACAATTGTATTTTACTATTTTTATATTTAATACTGACAAAATATAATAAAACCACTTTTAAAAATCTTGAACATAGATTTATAAAAACAATTTTGCATTATTATTTTTAATACTTTGTGTTTTAAATGTATTATTCTGTATTAAATAATAAAATTAACATAAAACATTAGCAAGTTGATTTTTGAATGCAATATATGTTATAATGCCAAAAATGTCAAATTGATTGAAGATGGATAAGTATGCTTTCTCTGTTGGTAGTTGGGTTGTTTACCCTTCGCACGGTGTTGGTAAATTAGAGGCAATTGAAAAGTTTGACATAAATGGAGAAAAGGTAGAATTTTTTGTCATCTCTTTTGCTCGCAATAAACTTGTTTTAAAATTACCTGTACAAAAAGCTACAAGTATTGGTCTGCGTAGTATTTTTACAAAAAAAGAAATGGATGCAGCATTACTTGTAATGCAGCAAAAGGGTGCTAAGAAAAAAATGATGTGGAGCAAGCGTGCTCAAGAATATGAAAAAAAGATCAATTCTGGAGACCCAATTGCTGTTGCTGAGGTTTTGCGCGACCTATATAGGAGTAGCGATGATCAAACTCAATCCTTTAGTGAAAGACAAATCTTTAAACATGCAATGGAACGTTTTTCAAGTGAAATGTCAGTATTAGAAAATATTGCAGAAGAAGATGCAGTAAAAAAGGTGGAGAGCGTATTAAGTGCAGCATGAGAGTTCAAAATTAGCTGGTTTATGTAATATTGCAATGGAGCGTGCTGTTTTAGGCGCTTTATTGATTAATAATGAAATTTTTGAAGAAATTCCTAATTTTTTTACTTCCGATGTATTTTCAGCAAAGCCACATGCGGAAATTTTTGATGCAATATCATTGTTAACCAATAATGGTTGCGTTGCTGATTGCATGACTGTGGCTGCAAAAATAAAACATAGTCCAATTTTTATTGAGGAAGATTGTGATGCATACTTAATTGACATGACTAAAAGTGTCCTCGGCATGTCAAGCGTTGCACACTACGCAACAATTCTGCATGACATGTATGTTAAGCGAAAAATTGCAGTTATTGGAAATGATATGGCCAATAATGAAGATTATTTAAGTCCAGATATACATGCATCAGAGATTATAGAAAATGCAGAGCGAGACCTGTACGATCTATCATCTGGATACAGTGAACAAAATAGGCTGTATTCATTTAACAGAGCTGTGTCAGAGTCTATGACAATGATAGAAAATGCATACAACTCCGACGGCAAAATAGTGGGGCTTGATACTGGATTTTCCCAACTGAACTCTATTTTAGGCGGGTTACATAAATCTGATCTTGTTATTGTTGCTGGTAGACCATCTATGGGGAAAACAGCGTTTGCTACAAAAATTGCATTTAACGTTGCCAAAAATAAGTTTGATAACAGGCATGGTGGGTCTGGTGTCGTCTTTTTTTCATTGGAAATGTCAGCTGAGCAATTAACAACACGCATTATGGTAAGTGAAGTTGCAAACGAAAAAATTCTTATTTCACCACATTCTGTACGACAAGGACAAATAAATTCTGAAGCAATGAAAAGTATTAGAACATTTAGTGAGCGTATAAGTGGATTGGAATTATTTATTGAAGATTCTGCTAATTTGACAGTAAATCAAATCAGATTAAAAACTAGAAGGTTAAAAAGAAAGTATGATATTGGGCTTGTGGTTATTGATTACTTGCAACTACTTAATAATGGAAATAGAAGGTATGCTTCAGAAAATAGAGTCACAGAAATATCTGAAATTTCCAGAGGGTTAAAATCACTTGCTAGGGAACTTGATGTGACTGTTCTTGCATTATCACAATTATCACGTGCTGTAGAACAGAGGGAGGATAAGAAGCCTCAGTTATCTGATTTAAGAGAATCAGGCGCAATAGAACAAGATGCTGATATCGTGATGTTTGTATTTAGAGAAGCATACTATAAGGCACGACGAGAGCCACAAAAAGGCACTACAGAACATGATCAATGGGTAAAAGATATGAGTGAAATAGAAAAAAAGGCTGAAATCATAATTGCCAAACAACGACATGGTCCTATTGGCTCTGTAGATGTATTCTTTAACCATAAGACTACAAGGTTTGGGAATCTAGGTCCTTAGCAGATTTGTAATTGGATTGTTGTTATTTTAAATTTGTATAAAATTTTCTAGGAGTTTTAAAAATTATTTATGGCAGATAAGATTTTAATAGATGCACAGTATGATGATGAAATTCGTGTTGCAATTACATGTGATAATAATGAATTAACTTACTTTGAAACAGAATATAAACATCACAAAACAATAAAAGGCAATATTTATTATGCAAGAATAGAAAGAATAGAACAATCAATACAGGCTGCTTTTATAAATTATGGAGAAGAAAAAAACGGGTTTTTACCTGTGTCAGAAATTCACCCAAATTATTATATTAAAAACTGTGAACAAAAAAATGCAAAAATACAAGATATTGTAAAACAAGGACAAATGATTATTGTACAAGCAAATAAAGAGCAGCGCGGCAACAAGTGTCCAGCATTTTCTACATATTTAAATCTGCCTGGTCGATATTGCATACTTCTAACTTCAAACAAATTATCAGGTATTTCAACAAAAATTGATGATAAACAACAGTTTGATGAATTTTTGCAAAATCTTGATATACCAAATGGCTTTGGAATAATTATAAGAACAGCAAGCGATGGTGTTAAATTACGCGATATTAAGCGTGACTTTTCTTATCTAACAAGAATACTATCAAATATTAAAACAACAGCAGCATCATTGAATGAACCAACAATGCTATATGAAGAACGTAATATAGTTAAACGTACTATACGTGATTTGTACCAAAAAAATATTGAGCAAATCATTGTACAAGGGGACAAGGTATATAAAGAAGTAAAAAATTTTATAAAAATCTACGCTCCACGTTCACAAAAAAATGTAATCCTACACACATCTAAAATCCCTATTTTTGAGCAATATTCTATAGAAAATCAAATAAGGCAAATTTCTGAGCAGTACGTTGCAATGAAATCCGGTGGAAATATAATTATTAACTCAACAGAAGCGCTAACAGCAATTGATGTAAATTCTGCAAAAATGCGCCGTACAAGTGATATAAACGAGACAGCACTTGCAATTAATCTTGAAGCAGCAAAAGAAATAGCGCGTCAAATAAAATTACGCGATATTTCTGGATTAATTGTAATTGATTTTATAGATATGCATGATAAACAACATCTAAAACTTGTAGAAAAAGAGTTCAAAAACGCAATGGCAAATGATAAAGCTGTTGTTAATATACTAAAAATTAGCTCGTTAGGGCTGCTGGAACTATCCCGCCAGCGCATTCAACAAAGCTACGTTGATCACAATTTTGTTCAATGCCCGTGCTGCAACGGCACTGGAAAAGTTGTCGCAATAGAAACAATCGCAATGTCAATTATAAGGCAGTTGGAATATTTTATATATCTAGAGAATGCAAAATCAGTTACTGTACATACATCGCAAGATATAGCACTGTATTTTCTGAATAAAAAAAGAGATTTAATTAGAAAATTAGAAAACTCTATGAATGTATGTATAATGTTCAAAACACAACATGAGTTTGATACACAAAAATATAAGTTTGAAGTAAACGAAACAGCAAATATAAAACATGAAGAAAAACAATCTACCTCAAATAATGATACAGAAAAAAAGCAACCAGACCAACATGAAGAAATAAAAAAACAACAACGCAAAAAATGGCATAATAAAAATAATTGTAGAACAAATAATGTAGATGAATAGATTTTTATAATTTTATAAAATTTTAGTATAACAACAAATTATTATTGTTTATAACCAAAATTTGATTTTTTGCTGCACTATGTTATAGTGGTATCGTGCGTTAATTTTGATGGATTTTGTAGTGGATTTGAATAAAGTTTTGCTTGTTATGATAGCATTTGTAAGTTGCACTAGTGTGCACTGTGCTTCACCTTACGTCACAGAAGGATCTTGCAATGTGGAATGTGAATCTATATTTGACTTTGGTGATTTTATTAAATCGTACTTAGACAAATATAAGGAAAAGTTACTACAACTAGAAGATTGGAAAGATGATAATTGTTTGGTAGGTACTTTTTACCAAAAAACCAGTAGCATACAGGAGCATGTAAAACAGCATAATGTTCCTCTATTCAACCATTATTCAATATCTTTCGACATGAAGTGTATGAATAAAGAGATAGATGATGCAATATTATACTGCAGGAATGAATATAAACATAAAATGTTCGTAAAAACTGTTGATTGCATAATTGATGATATAAAGAATACTTCAAAATTTATATCAGGTATGTTGATTCAAAGTATATCCGACCAAAAATCTCTTGATTTTTCGCAACTTTTTGGTAACACTGATATTAGTTCCGTGTTCAATTCACTTAAATTAAAGATGCACGACGATAGCATACTTAGCATGCGACAAGAATTTTTAGAGTTCACTAAACTTGATAGTAATGAACGTAAATTGTTAAATTTAATTTTTATATTAAACAAATTGTCAATTGTTGGAAATAAGCAAAGTATATCAACTTTAAACAAAATTGAGTCCATTGTGACAGAATCTGTACTACAAGACCATACTGGGTTTACAGAATTTCTTGATGAATGTAGTGCATTAAATCCTTATTACAATGCTATAAAAAGGATTGGTACAGTTACTTGTAATTTTTCGCACTATGAGGAATTCTTTAATTACGATGATTTAGTAAATTTTTATGATGCACTTTATGTTTTGAAAGATTCAGATCCACGCACTATTGCCGGATCAATTGAAGTATTGGTAGATAACTTACGCACTTGTATAAATATATTTGCAATGAATTCATGCGATAATCAGAACAAAGATTTATTTTCCAGATTTGTTGAATTACAAAATGAATTTTCGGAGTGTAATGTATGAAAATGTACGTTAACTATTTATTAAAAAAAATATTGTATGCGTGTATTTGTTTATTAACAACAAATGAATTGTACTCATCTGATAATGCAAATGCTCCGTTTGATGATATTACGAAGTGCACTAACAATTTCGATAAGCAAGATTTATTATTGAACAAGGTATATAACATACTTCAAGATGAAAACAAATTAGTAAATATTGCAAAACATATAATAAGAAGAGGCCATGCAATTCCTATTGAGAATATTGTTCAAATAAAATCAAACAAACTATTACCAAAGTTTTTACCGATTGATATGAGAAGTGATCTTTTTGATTTTGTAAAGCAATTCTATTCGATTACATACAATTCAAAAGAAAATAATACGGGAGAAGTTCAAAAATTAAAAAATTTTCTTGTTTCACAAAGAATTGATAATGATGGAAATATACGTTTATCTGAAAAACTTGTTGATTATATTATGTTATCTAATAGATTGCAGGGCTTAGAAAAAGGTAAAAAAATAGATGAATTATGTAAATTAGACATGGAAGAATTTTCTTCTATACTAAGTGTTTTTCCAAGAATTTGTGAATTCACAACTGGTACACTCAGAAATTTTGATCCAGTGATAGAATCACTAAAAAATGTAATGGAAATGAAAGTTATGAAAGATTTTAATGGCGCAGCATTATCTGTACAATGCAGTATTGTATGCGTATTAATTGATTTACTAAAAATAACTGATAAATTGAATTCTAAAAACTTAGGATATATTCCAAAGAGGATAGAAACAGGTTCTAAGAATATAAATGTTCAGATTGGTGGCAATGAAAAAATTGTTAATAAAATATCAAAGCTGTTTGCAAATTATTTAAGAATACCTAACATTAATGCATTACTGAATTCTATTATTAATTTAAGTGAGAGTGGATCGATAGATGAAATATTAGAGTTAAGACATAAGATAGAGGATTTGTTTGAATCAAGGGTAATAAAATTAATGCAATCCTTTACGCAAAAGGTGCAAGATGTTGATAGTTTTGTTATGCCAGAACTAAAAAATCCAGCTAAATCAATATTTAATGATATTAGTATATTTATAAATAATAAAAATAGTTTATCAGATAGTAATATCTCTAATAATAACATCGATACTAAAGCGGAGTCCAAAGAAAGTATCCCACAGTTAGTAGTAACTAGAGTGTATTCCTCTAAGGAAGAGGAAGAATTCAAAAAATATATAAATGCTTGTATACAACAGCAGAATAGCAATACCAGTGATTATGATATTCAAGCTAATAATCCACCAGATGATGTAACAGTAAAACTTGTTATTAAGCACAGAGAAAATGTAAGTTTTTTATCTACATTTTATATTCCACTTGGTAGTGCTAAATAAGATTTATAACGAAGGTTTACAGCTATAGTTGTGTAAAAAATATCTTAGACCGCAAATAACAAATCCGGTGTACAATTACGGTATGTAATTTTTGTGAGGTTGTATGGCTCGTTTTGTGTTTGTAACTGGTGGTGTTATGTCTTCTATTGGAAAGGGCATATAGTCCGCTTCTATCTGTGCATTGCCTCAGGCACGTAAACATTCCTGCTATATATAAATAAATTATCTCCACAGCAATTAAATCGGATAATATTTAACATTACTAATGTTGTTTGTATTATGTACGGTATTAAATAATTCACATAACTGTGTATCACTAAAATTAGCAATAACATTATTCACACATGTTACAATCTTATTAACGTTGCCCAGCCTTCTGTGCGCTTACAACATCCCAATCAGAGTTTTTATTTTCAATCAAATTCTCATATCCATTCGACTTAGCACTGTACATTTGCAACCACTCATTATTCATTTGCAATCCTGTATTAATTATGTTATTCTTAATAAAATTGCATAAGTTCTTAACTGCACACGGATTACCTTTAAAAAAGTCCCTATTCAACCGCATTTTGTTTTTTGGAAAGTAAATATGCAAATTTAGATTACGAACAAACCCAGCTAGAGCGTTATAGTACATAATACATGAAAAATTCCCATTATCTTTAACACTATTTTGACAAGGATTCTGCAGCGTATATATATGGAGATCACCTTGCAATCCAGAAATCATATTTAGTTTATCCATACAAATTGTACTCTGAATATCCATTGCTTCGGAGTTTAATGTGGTGGCTGTTAGCAACCCAATTTTATGTTGTAAAGCTGCTATAACTAACTGTCTTTCTGTATGCATGTATGCACTATAATTGAAAAGATTTACAAAATTGCCATCAATACCAGGATTATTATTTGGGATTTGTGATACTCCTTCCACATACGAGCGTTTTTTAGCAACGTATAATTTCTGTTCACCACTCTTGTCAAACAATACAGCAAAACCAAGCATTTGCCATCTTGCATGTTGCTCAGAAAATACACCTTCGTACTCATCACTTTCACTCTTCAAGACAAAATCAACAAAAGTACCAGAAATTATACCCTTTCCACACTCATACATACTATTAATTAAAATTTTATTAGATAAAAAAACAACATCAGATAAAGCACAATTAACTAACAAACAAACACTAACCACTACTTTCTTTAAACAACCAGCTTCCATAACACCTACCTACAGCCGATTATTGGTTTAATTATACCATTCAGAGTTTCATTGCCCAAGTCAATATCATCTAAAACTATCCTTCCGCAAATTACATTTTTCAATGCTTCCACAATGGATTTAGAAAAATTATTGTTCGAGAAATTAATACTTTTTATGCAGTAAGGATTTATACGCATCAGCAATTCAGAAGCATCAGCTTCTGTGATACCACAATTAATTATTTCCAAATTTACAACATTGCAACTATCTAAAATATTAGAAAAAGTTACACCTTCGTCTAATTTACAATCAATAAACTTTATTCTATCGAATTCACCTTCTATTATTTTAGCAAAATGATAATAAAAATCTTCATCTAACACTATTTTCTGAAACACCAAATTTTTAACGCCATCAACATCGTGTCCATTCATAGACAAAAATTTCTTGTTACAATCGATACAAATGTCATTTTTACACACATCATCCATCATGCTTTTTACGCACATAATGCTAGGCAACCCCCCCTCCAATTCGACAATCTTATCCACAAATCTTTTTAACAGTATACCATAGCACACATCATTAAGATATGGAACATCGTCTACTTCATAAGTTGTTTCACTCAAATTCGTTTTTCCACAGTCAGATTCATCTTTAATGCTACAAAACAGGCAAACACCGTGTGACAATTTTTTTGTTTCAGTCAATTTTACTTCATACACAAAATTCGAAAAACCACACTGCAACATTCCATTTGTTGCTTCATATTGTGCACAAGCATTACATTCCAACATAACAAAAAACAAAAATGTCATGGCAGATCTAAGTACTAGCATAAAAACTCCGTTCTCGAAAATCTTGCTCGAATTTTAACATAAAATCACTGTTATGTACAGTTAGAGAAAAATGATAACTTACGGTGTAAATATTAATATAGACAAGCAATTTGCTAAAAAATAATATACTTTAACAAGCAAATAAAAAACATGAGACAAAAATTCACTTGTTGTACAATTACGGTATGTAATTTTTGTGAGGTTGTATGGCTCGTTTTGTATTTGTAACTGGTGGGGTTATGTCTTCTATTGGAAAGGGCATATCTTCCGCTTCTATTGGTGCATTGCTTCAGGCGCATGGATTTTCTGTTAGGATCAAAAAATTAGATCCGTATTTAAACATAGATCCAGGCACGATTAGCCCATATAAACATGGAGAGGTTTATGTCATGGATGATGGGTGTGAAGGTGATCTTGATTTTGGTCATTATGAGAGATTTACAAATGTTTGTTGCACAAAGGAAGACTCTACAACAACAGGCAAAATATATTCACAAATCTTGACAAAAGAAAGAACAGGTGAATACTTAGGATCTGATGTTCAAATCATACCTCATGTAACAACAGAAATTAAAAATTTTATTAAAGCAGGAGAAGATAAAGTAGATTTTATAATATGTGAAATAGGAGGCACTATAGGAGATATAGAGGGGCTACCTTTTATTGAGGCATTAAGACAAATGAAATTAGAATTTGGAGCTAATAAAACAATTTTTATACATTTAACATACTTACCATATATTAAAACATCTGATGAATTAAAAACAAAACCAACACAACATTCAGTAAAAACAATGCAAAGCCTAGGTGTACAACCTGATATTCTTTTGTGCAGAACAGAGCATGCAATAAATGATGATATAAGAAAAAAGATATCTATGTTCTGTAATATACAAGAACAAAATGTAATCCAAGCAGTTGATGCAGTAAGTATTTATTTAATTCCAGAAATGTACCATGAATCAGGATTGGATAAACAGATTTGCGAACATTTTAAAATCGCATATAACGAAACAAACGTTAATAAAGCACTGTACGAAAAATGGGGCAAATTAAAAAATACAATTGTCTCACCAAAACAAAGTATTACAATTGCAATTGTTGGTAAATATACTAAGGCAAAGGATGCCTATATTTCGCTTGCTCAAGCTATACTACATGCTGGATTTGCCAATTCTGTAAAAACAAATATAAAACTTGTTGATACTGATAATGGAGATATTATAAAACATATCTCTGACGTTGATGGAATAGTTGTCCCTGGAGGCTTTAGCACAAGGGGAACGGAAGAAAAAATGGAAGCAATTAAATTTGCCAGAGAAAAAAATATCCCATTCCTAGGAATATGTCTAGGTATGCAACTAGCTGTAATAGAATCTTGCCGCAATATTGCCAATGTAAAAAATGCAACAAGTAGAGAGTTTGAAATAGATGGAGAGTATGTTGTTGATGCAATGGAAAGTTGGGATCATGATGGCACAACAACGTATGCACAAAATCAAAAAGGTGGAACTATGAGACTTGGCGCATATAAATGCGTAATTGCCAATAATACACTTGCACATAGAATTTATAACTGTAATGAAATTAATGAAAGACATAGACATAGGTATGAAATAAATATTAAAAAATACAGTGATGTATTTAAAAAAGCTGGCCTAATATTCTCTGGTATGTCAGAAGATAAAACTTTGCCAGAAATTGTTGAACGTAACGATTGCGACTTTTTTATAGCTACACAATTTCATCCAGAATTTAAATCGCGTCCGTTTGCTGCTCATCCACTTTTTAATGCACTTGTACGTGCTGCATTGCATTTATAAAATTTTTCATAACATGTTTCTTATTAGCAACATCCATTTTATTAGTTACACGATTATGCATATTTCACCAGTTACATAACAAGATTTACTAGCAATTGTTTTGTTCTGTTAAAACCTCTATTATGAGTTTTGTCTTGTATAGATGTATTTTTCTGATACACTTATGGAATGAGATATTGCTGAAAAGTATTATGTTCCATCGTATTTTATTGCTTTGTACATGCTCTATATGCGCATCATGCCTTATGCAAGCTGATGCAGCAAAAGGTCGCGCGCATAGAAGACAACCTAAAGTCACACAAAAAGCAAAAGTACAAAAGCCAAAACCACAAACTGTTGCCAAGAGCGATGACTTGTTTAAACGCGTCTTAGCTGCTGCTCTTAGAAACAACAACAATATAAAGATATGGCAAAAAGAGGTAGAAGCAAAAAAAGAAGAGATCTCAATTGCTAAAGCTGGGTTTTTGCCAAAAGCAGAACTTAGCTTTGGAGTATCACGTGAAAGCCAGCGTACTGTCAATTGTGCAAATGCCAATAATCCAGCTAACACTACAAACAAAGATGCGGGGTGGAATGTGCATCCTGGAGTTGCTGTGACATACAACATATATAATTCTGGACGTACTGTTGCAGACTATAATCGTGCTGTATATTCTGTCGCTGCCAAAGAAAGTGAGCTTGCACAAAATATACAACAAATATTACTTAGTGTCGCTAAATTATACTTAGATTTATATAAAAAGATACAAGAATATAAATATTTACACGTATTGCTTGAGGCTAGAAAATGCGTGTTGAATACTGCTGTCGCTATGCTAGAAACCGGAAGTGAAAAGGAAGCTAGCGTTTTACAAGCACAAGCTGCATATAATGAAACAGAGGCACAGTATATAACGTGTAAAAGTGAAATAGAATCTATGAGAGCAGCAATAAAAGAGAAGTGTAGTATTGATTTGCCAGAGAATATTACAGTACCAGAAAATTTAGGTAAAGACATGCCAAAGGATATTAAAACGTTGCTTGATAAAGCTGTAAAAAACAACCCGGATCTTATTGCAGCGCTAGATAAAGCCAAAGCAGCTGAGAAAGAATTTAAACAAAAGTCTGCTGGTGATGGGGTTTCTGTGGATTTGGTTGTTAAGGCTGATTATACTGGATATTTAAATAATAGTAAAAGATCTGAAAATAGTCAGAACAGAAAAACGCAAATTCATAGCGCTATTGGCATAGATGTGAAAATCCCTATCGATTTTGGTGGAGCTAATAGAGCGTCAACAAGAGCAGCCATGATAATGTTTGGTGCTGCAAAAGAAGATGTTGTATCAAAACAAAAAGGTGTCAAAAAAGAAGTAGAAGAAAACTTTAATAACTATGTAGCGGCAAAAAGGAATATTGTGTTGGAAGAAAAAGCAATCGTTGCAAGACGTAAGGTATGTGACTCTACATTTAGTGAATACCAAAACGGTATAAAAACAATGAATGATGTTTTAGAGAGCCAGACGCATTTGTTTAAAGCAAGCTTAGAGTATGCAAGTATGTATTGCTTAATGGCTTACAGCTTATTAAAACTGCAAGCATTGATAGGTGAGTTCAATGAAAAACAGTTGCAATTGTCAAATGTTGCTTTATGATTATCATGTGCTATTGTTAGAGGATAACTGTGATATACGATGAAAAAGACGATATGAGTATAGAAGACATACTTGCTTCTATACGCAAGTACGTTGCAGAAGATGATTCAAAAACAGAGCAAGTAGAAGATGATGAACAGTCCGTTATCCATCTTACAAAAGAGCAAGTTGCAGAAAACGTTGATGAGTTTTCTGAGAAAGATCAGACCAACGCAACAGACGTTAAAGCAGTTGAGCATACATCCTCTCCTACAGCAAAACCACATGAAGAGCAACAGCGTAAAAGCAGTAACCCGTTCTCCAAACTTGCTAGCGCTATTGTGGAAAGAAAAAAACCTGAACATCATGCAAAATCTGGAATAGATGAGTGGCTAGAAGAAATTGTTCGCAATGAGATCGGAAAGTGGTTGGATAATAATTTACAGTATATTGTTGAAAGCGAAGTTAATAAACAAGTAACATTAGAAATAAATAGAATAAAAAATTCTAACGAATGATTTATATAATTGCGACTGAAGCATCAGGTGACAAAATAGCAGCTGCCCTCGTTCGCGCACTATACGATTTGTCAAATGTTGAGATTCATGCCGTTGGTGGAGAAAGCTTGTGTAATGTATGTAAAAATACCAAGCTCTCTGACATTTTTGGCATATCTGGAATAACAGAAGTGATACCAAATTTGTTTAAAATTAAAAAATTTTCTGATTTTATTTTGCGCGATATAAAAACAAAACAACCTAAAATTGTAGTTACTATTGATTCACCAGATTTTTGCATTCCATTAGCAAAAAAAATTAGGCACATCCTGCCAAATATAAAGCTTGTACACTATGTAGCACCAACTGTGTGGGCATGGCGCAGTGGCAGAGCTAAAGCCATGGCAAAAATATACGATGCACTTCTCACACTATTTTCTTTTGAACCGCAATTTTTTGAAAAAGAAGGATTAAAAAGCATTTTTGTAGGCCATCCAGCAGCAGAAGAATTTATTAATACAAAAGAAAAACGTAACAAAGACATTCTGATTTTGCCAGGTAGTAGAACGCATGAAATTAAAAGATTATTTCCTGTTTTTCTGCACGCAGCAAAGCATATTGCACAAAATGGAAAAATTATTGTAGCAACATTAAAACGTTTTGAATATTTATTTAATACACAAAATATAGAAATTCAAACTGATGAAAATATAAAGAAACAACTATTTCAAACGTGTAAGATTGCTATTGCAGCAAGCGGCACTGTAACACTACAGCTTGCCCTAAGTGGGTGCCCAATGGTAGTTGGATATAAAATGTCCCCTATTACATTCAATATTCTAAGACATATTGTTAAAACTCCATATATATCATTACCAAATATTATTATGCAAAAAGAAATTGTAAAAGAATTAATACAAAATAAATGCACATCACAAAATATTATAAAAGCCTGCACTACAGCAAAAACACCAAATTTTGATAGAAACACAGTCATACCACAAACTGGCTCTCCATCATACGTTGCAGCACAAGCAATTTTGGATCTGCTTGATACTTAAGTTTACAAATAAGCTCTGCTATTGGAACAATATCAACACGATAAATGCACATTAAAAAATATTATAAAAGCCTGCACTACAGCAAAAGCACAAAATTTTGACAGAAATACAGTCACGCCACAAACTGGCTCTCCATCATACGTTGCAGCATAAGCAATTTTGGATCTGCTTGATACTTAAGTTTACAAATAAGCTCTGCCATCAAAATGATGTCAACATAGCTAAATAAGATAGTTATCACAACTTAATCTCTGTTATAATCTTATTGTTATACTTTATCCGTACCATCATGATACTAGTCGATTCGCATTGTCATTTGCACGAAGTTTCCAATGACCTTAACACAAGCATAGAATGTGTAATTACAGAAGCGCAAGAACACGATGTACAGTATATTTTAACAGTATCAACAAATAGTAATGATATTAATACAAGTATTGAAGTAGCTAATGCAAATAAAAATGTATTTTGCGCCGTTGGTATCCATCCAGAACACGCTGCAGAATACTACGATATTAAAACAATAGAATCACATACAACAAATCCAAAAGTTGTAGCAATTGGAGAAATTGGTCTTGACTTTTTTTACGATACAGTTGACCACAAAACGCAAATCAATGTTTTTGAACAAATGCTAAATATAGCACCAGAATTGCCACGCGTTATACATGCTAGAGATTGTATACCAGAAATCTTAGATATAATAAAAAATAATAAAAATGCACATGGTGTATTTCATTGTTATACAGATAGTTTAGAAAACGTAAAAAAAGTACTAGACTTAGGGTTTTATGTTTCTTTTTCTGGCATTGCCACTTTTAAAAAAGCAAGTGCTCTTAGAGAAGTAGCAAAATACGTACCATGTGATAGAATTTTGATTGAAACAGATGCCCCATTCTTAGCTCCAGAACCATTTAGAGGAACAGTAAACCAGCCAGCATATGTCAAGCAGATAGCAGTTGTTCTTTCCTCAGAGAGAAATGTTCCAATACAACAATTTGCTGAACAAACAACAACCAATTTCTTCAACTGCTTTAAAAAAGCAAAACTATAGTTTTTTACTTTATTCTTCTAATCTTTTATAATAATCCATTAGTCAAAATACATTTCTGCTACTTTAAGCATTTTAAAACAAAAGTAAAACAATTATCTAATACAATTATATAAAAATAAATATTTTCCCATAATTGTAAATATAAAATCTATTACACTTTTAAATTCCAATTTCTTATCAAATATGGCATAATTCATGATGTGTCGTTCGTATTGTGCTTATATGAAAAGGCATTATGAAACATTTTGTACTATCCAAAATGATCAGCTTAAAGAACATATGTTTCTTGGTCAGCCTGTTAATGTATCCAGGTACGACCAACAAAGGTATGTCATTTTTGAAAAGTTGATAGATAAGCAGTTATCGTTTTTTTGGCGACCAGAAGAAGTTAATGTCATCATGGATGGTGTGCAGTATAAACAATTGCCAGCACATGAAAAACATATTTTCATAAGTAATTTAAAATATCAAACATTAATGGATAGTATACAAGGACGTTCTCCAAATGTTATTTTCTTACCAATAGTATCAATACCAGAATTAGAGACATGGATAGAAACGTGGTCATTTAGTGAAACAATCCACAGCAGAAGCTATACCCACATTATAAGAGCAATAGAAAATCATCCTGATACAGTTTTTAATGATATAGTCATTAATTCAGAAATAAAGAAACGCGCTGTTAGTATCTCAAAACACTATGACAGATTGCATATGCAAAATATCTTAATGGATGCATATGCAAACGGAGCAGATGTACACTATGATATAAGAGAGCATATGAAAGCAATCTATATAGCATTACACGCAGTAAATGCACTAGAAGCTATACGTTTTTACGTCTCGTTTGCATGCTCATTTGCATTTGCAGAAAGAGAATTGATGGAAGGCAATGCAAAAATAATAAAGTTTATAGCCCGCGATGAAATGCTGCACCTTGTTGGCACTCAACGTATTATCAAAAATCTGCAAAGTGGAAAAGAAGGCAATGAGTGGGCAAATATCGCAGAAGAATGCCAAGCAGAAGCGACACAATTGTTTATGGATGCAGCATATCAAGAAATGGAGTGGGCGCAGTACTTGTTTAAGGATGGAGCCATGCTTGGACTAAATGAAAAAATATTAGTTGACTACGTACGCTATTTGACATACAATAGAATGAGCGCTGTAGGACTTTCTTGTAGCTTTGAAAAGATAGAAAATCCTATACCGTGGATAGAAACGTGGTTTAGCTCTGATTCAGTTCAGGTAGCGCCGCAAGAAGTGGAAGTTAGTTCTTATCTGACAAATCAAATTGATGCAAAAATTGATCAGGATAAACTGACTGAAATAGATTTGTAACTTTAACATGAATAAACATTTTTGGAGGTAATTATGACTATTAGCGTAGTAAAAAGAAATGGTGATCGCGTCCCATACAATGAAGAGACAATACACAAAATAGTTGGATATGCATGTGCTGGGATAGAAGGTGTATCAATTTCAGAAATAGTATTGCATGCTGGCATACAAGCATATGACGGTATTTCAACAGCTGAAATTCAAGATTTACTGATTAGGTCTGCTGCTGATAAAATTTCTGCAAATTCGCCAAATTACCAATTTGTTGCAGCCAACTTAAATATTTTCAAAATAAGAAAAATTGCATACGGAAAATGGCTTCCACCAAGTCTTTATGATCATATTCAAAAAATGTGTGATGAAAAATGGTACGACACATTGCTACTAAAAGAATATACAAAAGAAGAAATCGATTCTTTTGATAAAATACTTGATCACTCCTTAGATCTAACGTTCTCATATGTTGCGACAAAGCAATTTGAAGGAAAGTATCTAATTAAAAATCGTGTAACAGGCAAAGTTCTAGAAAGCCCACAAATGGCGTTGATGTGTTTATCAATGGCTATATTTCAAAATTATTCTGATAATAAAGCAGAGAGAGCGCAAATTATAAAAGATTTTTATACACAACTTGCACTACAAACGATTTCTCTTCCAACTCCGATTATGGCTGGCGCCAGAACTCCGCTTAGACAATTTAGCTCGTGCGTTTTGATAGAATGTGGTGATTCATTAGATAGTATCGCCGCAACAGGAACAAGTATCTTAAAGTACGTATCTAGAATGGCAGGTATTGGAATAAATGTCGGAGAAATTCGCGCAAAAGGAACTCCAGTTAGAAATGGATCCATATACCACACAGGTGTCACACCATTTATAAAATTCTTTCAAGCAGCTGTGCAAAGCTGTTCTGCAGGTGGTGTTAGAGTTGGAGCGGCCAGTGTATATTATCCTATATGGCATAGAGAAATTGGAGATCTACTAGTATTAAAAAATAATAGGGGAATAGAAGAAAATAGAGCAAGACACATGGACTATTGTGTACAAATCAATGGGTTCTTGTATAAACGCCTACAAAATGCAAGCTATATCACACTATTCTCTCCGCATGAAGTACGTGACCTATACGATGCCTTTTTTGCCGATCAAGAAAAATTTGCCCTTCTATACGAAAAATATGAAAATGACACATCCATAAAATACAAAAAACGCGTTGATGCTCTTGAATTATTCTCTCTATTAATGCGAGAACGATCTAGTACAGGCAGAATCTATATTATGAATGTTGATCATTGCAATACACATTCATCATTTCTTCCTGATATTGCTCCAATAAAACAATCAAATCTATGCGCAGAGGTTACTTTGCCTACAAAACCATTAAGCGATGCAGATCCAACACAGGGAGAAATTGCGTTATGTGTCCTTGCGGCTGTCAATGTTGGGAAAATAGGACTTGATAAAGAAAAAATGCGCCTATGTACAAGATTGCTAGTTAGTGCATTAGATTGCATAATAGACTATCAAGAATACCCGATTTTAGCGGCAGAGAGTAACACAAAAGAACGCAGATCAATAGGCATAGGTGTAATAAATTATGCATATTTCTTAGCTAAAAATGGAGCAAACTATTCTGGAGAAGCCGGAAATTCACTAACGCACGAGCTGTTTGAGGCATTACAGTACTACTGCATAGAAGCATCTGTAGAACTGGCAAAAAAGAAGGGAAAATGTCCAAAATTCTATGAAAGTAAATACTCAAAAGGAATCTTGCCAATCGATACATACTATAAAAAGAATGTTGATAAAATCATTCCGCACGATATGTTAAAGCTAGATTGGGAGAAATTGCGACAGGATGTGTTAAAGTATGGAATGCGCAATTGCGCTTTAACAGCCCTTATGCCTTCAGAAACATCATCACAAGTTAGCAATTCCACAAATGGTATAGAACCGCCAAGAGCGCTCGTGTCAGTTAAGCAAAGTAAAGACGGCATCCTAAAACAAGTTGTCCCAGAAATCAAAACACTTGCAAATAAATATGAACTATTATGGGAAATAGAAAACAATACTGGATATTTATCAAAGGTTGCCATTATGCAAAAATTTGTTGATCAAGCAATCTCAACAAACACAAACTATGATCCAGCAAAATTTGAAGATGGAAAAGTTCCACTGCAAGTATTGTTCCGTGATTTGCTGTTTGCTTACTCAGTTGGTATCAAAACATTGTATTACCATAATACTAGAGATGGCGCCTCAGAAGAACAAATCCAAAACGACAATTGTGAAAGCGGTGCATGTACAATCTGATTATTATCCAGGATTAGAAACGTATTACCATAATGCTAGAAGAAAGTGGTAACAACAATTATAAAAGCTGTTTTCCTTGCTGTCTAAGAATGTATTGTAATGATACCTAAAAAATAAATTAAAAACAACAATTTGATTATGTTAATTTGCCATTATAGATCATAATTACATTGTTATACTGTATAATTTGATGCCAAAACATTGTATACAAACACCATGATTAAAAAAATTGGTAATTTTGTTTTATTCGCAATATATGCTATTATGCACTGTAGAGAGTACTTTTTTTGGCAATTTTGCCTAGTAATTTTTATGACAATTAATGAGACAAACGGATCTTTTGCAGAAATGTTATCGCAATCAATGGATGGTCACCGCTCTATTGAGGGGTCTGTTGTTAGGGGAACTGTTGTTTCACTAAAAAATGATAAAGCCGTAATTGATGTTGGACTAAAGTCAGAGGGTAGACTGTTTATAAATGATATCAAAACTTTAACAGGCAAGGATACTGTAGACATAGGTGATACCATAGACGTTTATGTAGAGAAATATGAAGATAAAAATGGTGAGCCAATACTTAGCATAGAAAAAGCTAAAAAAGAAGCTGTGTGGAATAACTTAAATAGGCACATGATTGACGGCACAAGTGTTGATGGCATTATTACTGGACGCACGCGTGGTGGGTTATTGGTTGATATTGATGGAACACAAGCATTCTTGCCTGGCAGCCACGTTGATTTAAGACCTGTAAAGGATATTACTCCTTTGTTAAATATAAAACAGCCATTTAAAGTACTAAAAATGGATAAGCAAAGAAATAACATAGTTGTATCAAGAAGAAATGTACTAGAAGAGGCTCGCAACGCTGCTCGTGACGGCATTATCTCTGGCCTTAGCGAAGGAATGGTGTTAGATGGCGTAGTCAAGAATATTACAGAATATGGTGCATTCGTTGATATTGGCGGAATAGATGGATTATTACACATTACAGATATTTCATGGAAACGTGTCAGTACACCATCAGAGGTAATAAGTGTTGGAGAGCACATCAAGGTACAGGTATTAAAGTTTAATGCTTCCACAGGACGTATCTCTCTTGGCATGAAGCAATTGTTACAAACACCGTGGGAGAATATTGAGGAGCGCTACCACGTTGGACAAATCTGCAAAGGAACAGTTGTAAATATAACGGATTATGGTGCATTCGTTGAAATGGAAAGCTGCATAGAAGGCATGGTACATATGTCCGAAGTCAGCTGGCACAACAAAACAATTGCCCCAAGTAAAGTCTTAACCGTTGGACAAGAAGTAGATGTAATGGTTTTAGATGTTAATCAAGAAAAGAAGAAAATATCATTAAGTATTAAACGCTGCCAACCTAACCCTTGGCAAAAATTTGCCGATGAGCATAAAGTTGGAGAAAAGCTACACGGCATCATACGCAACGTAACAGAATTTGGTATTTTTGTTGAGGTTGCAGAAAACCTTGATGGAATGGTGCACATTTCTGATATCTCATGGAAAGCTGGAACTGACGATGATGAGTCTAAAAATTATCAAAAAGGCCAAGAGATCGATGTTATCGTGCTAGGCGTTGACCCAGAAAAAGAGCGTATTAACCTTGGCATCAAGCAGCTTGAAGAAGATCCATACGCTGATGCAATCGCAAATACAAAGAAAGGAAGTATTGTCAAAGCTACAGTTGAAAACATAACAGATGGTGGAATTGATGTAAAACTTGAAAACGGCTTGCCAGGCTTTATAAAACGTGCAGAACTTTCTAGTGATAGATCACACCAAAGATCATCCTTATTTGCTATAGGATCAGTCGTAGAAGGTATTGTTGTTAGCATCGATAAATCACGTGTCGTAAATCTTTCTATAAAGGCTCTTGAAATTCAAGAAGAACGCCAAGCGCTAGAATCCTTAAGCTCACAAGATAAAAAAGCAAGTATTGGTGATATACTTGACAGTGCAATTCATAATAACGATAAAGAAACAAAGTGATAAGAATATATAAAACTCTTGCTAGCATTTATGATGTAAAGTCATGTAAAATGCATACAGTCAGAATGTATATATTGTAAAATTTCCGTATGAATAACAATAGAATTACATTAATAAAACATCTGTATTCACATTTTGGTGTAAAATACTTTTTCCAGTTTTGCCAAAAAAAAGAAAGTATATCAATCGTAGATAATCAACAAAAAGTACACTTTAATACTCTAGATGATTTAAAATCATACATCATGCAACATGATATTTGCGGATTAAAAAATACAGCGCGCAACACTGTATTTGCTGACGGCAATCCAGACTCAAAAATCATGATTTTGGGAGAAGCACCAGGCGAGTCAGAGGATATACAAGGCATACCATTTGTTGGACAAAGCGGACAACTCCTAAACAATATGCTCCGCTCTATAGGTATCACGCGATCTGACGTATACATAAGTAATATAGTGTTTTGGCGCCCTATAGGTAATCGCACCCCATCTAGTGATGAAATATCAGCCTGTATGCCATACGTTAATGAACACATAAGATTTATCAACCCAAAAATACTATTATTACTTGGATCAGTTGCTGCAAAAGCCATTACAAACTCGCCTGAATCAATTACAAAAATGGCAGGTATTGTTAGCAAGTACATGGATATAGACGTTATTGCGACATTCCACCCAGCATATTTATTGCGTTCTCCTGCACAAAAACTCATTGCATTTAGAAATATGTTAACTGTAAAAAAGTTACTACAAAAACAATTTCACACTCATATTTGTCACTAAATTTACGTCTTCCTTATATCTTCTTGCAATTTAATAAAAGTAGAAAATATCTTTACTTTTCTACCAATAGTTGCATAATCCATGCTAAAAAATCCATTTAATATTTATTAACAATAACAATTAAATAATCTCAATAATGAACACAATAAATTATATATACATAAAAAATAATACTATAGCAAAAAACACATCAAATATTTATCAACAATTAATAATTTAACAAACAGAATAACAAAAATAATACATACTATATATAAAAACAGAGCTGTAATAAATTTTTATAATCTATATCAAAAAAGTATATTGTATATTTATTAATAATCAATGCTTAGCCATAGAGTAATAGAAAATAGCAGATGCAACAGTTACATGTATATACAAAAACAATACTAGAGTAGCTTTAAGTAATCCATTTGGTAAAATATATATTATTTGGTGGGTAAAATAATGGAAATGATAGGAACAACAATTGTATGTGTACGTAAAAATAATACTGTAGTAATAGCTGGTGATGGACAAGTAACGCTTGGCAATAGTGTAATTAAAGCAACAGCAAAAAAGGTACGCCAACTATGTGATGGCAGTGTAATTGCAGGATTTGCAGGGGCAACAGCTGATGCGTTTGCCCTGTTTGAACGACTTGAAGAAAAGCTGCGCAAACACAATAAACAGCTACAAAAAGCATGTGTAGAATTGGGCAAAGATTGGCGCACAGATAAGGCACTGCGTAAGTTAGAAGCCATGATGATAGTAGCAAATACAACATCAACTTACCTGCTAACAGGCAATGGCGACACACTAGAGCCAGAGTTTAATTATATCTCCATAGGCTCAGGCAGTAACTTTGCAATAGCTGCCGCAATGGCGCTATACGATAGCAACATGGATGCAGAACAAATTGCTAGACGTAGCCTAGAAATAGCTGCTAACTTCTGCATCTACACGAATGGAGAGGTGAGTGTGGAGAGGTTGGGATGCAACTGAGTTGCTAAAGGTGCATTGAGAAACAACTAGAGTTAGCGCTACACATGTGGTGTGATTCCCGGCAAGGTTTCTATAACGTTAATGTTTATGAAAAAGTATGTTGCGATTATGTGCACATGCGTTTCTGTGTGCCAGATAGGGGTTAGCAGTGATTTTAGAAGAACTGATTCTGATAGCTGTTCTTTCTCCTCTTCAACATCTGCAAAGAATAGTAGTTCTAAAAAAACTGGTTCTGGAAACTGCACTTCACTCTCATCTATTCACTCCGATAGCCTGGCACCTTCATCCCATGCTTCAACATCTGCAAGAAGTAGTAATTTTAGAATCACTGGGTCTGATAGCCGCGCTTCTTTCTCTTCTTTTAACTCTGGTAGCATGTGTGTTCCATCATCTCCTGCTTCAGCTTTTGTGAGAAGTGTTGTCGGCTCTAGCAAGTCTTCTATCATACGCGAGCTCACAACCATGTTCTCTGATAGAACAGGCATTAAATCTGGGAGA
>CALXQI010000016.1 GCA_944390585.1 uncultured Alphaproteobacteria bacterium
TCTACACAGCCAACGTATTTACGATACTTGTCTAAAGCGAAAGTATAATAATAAGTTCTGTTACGATATGCTTTATTCGGCTGAACCCTCTCTAAAAGTTCTTCCTCAACTAAACGCTTAATTGCCCTCTCAACCTTCTTCCTGCTGCAATTAATCCCTAGTATCTTCACAAAATCAGGACAGCTGCACCCAACAATCCTTCTCCCATCCTCTAGATATATCCCCTCCCCAGCCCTAATCTCACGCACCAACCAATCAATTACTTGCTCACCAACAACACGATAGTTATAATCTTTTACGTATGTTGTTTTGTCATACCGTATGATAAAAAAGATCATTGTATTCGGCAATGAAAAAGGTGGCACAGGAAAATCAACACTTGCGATGCATGTTGTAGCGAGTATTTTAAAGGACGGATATAAGGTTGGGGTAATTGACGTTGATGCAAGGCAAGGTACATTGTCGCGATATATAGAAAATAGAGTACGTACACATGAAAAGAGGCCAAATATTCCTCTACCAGAAAGCTGTGCAGTTTTTAGAAGCACACAAAAACTCTTGGAAAATGCAGAGCAAGAAGAAGAAGAAAACTTTATGAATGCAATGCATAATTTAAGCGATTGCGATTATGTAGTAGTCGATACACCAGGTAACGATAATCATCTATCAAGATTTGCACATTCCTATGCAGATATATTAATAACACCGATTAACGAGAGTTTTATTGATCTGGACCTGCTTGTTAGGATTAATGAATCACTTGCTATGTCAGAACTTCGGCCAAGTACGTATGCAGAAATGGTCTGGGAGCAAAAAAAACACAAAGCCATGCGTAATAAGCAATCTATTGATTGGATAGTATTAGTAAATAGAATGGGTAATGTTGTCTCAAAAAATCGCCAGGAATTGGAACGAGTATTAAATGCATTATCAAAAAGAATTGGATTTAGACTTGTTAGCGGATTTAAAGAGCGAGTTATCTTTAGAGAACTGTTTATATCTGGGTTAACTCTTATTGATGATGTTGGTAGTGTTAGTGGGACAAGTTTGTCTCACATAGCAGCTAAACGTGAATTATCAAATCTTATGAAAGCAATAAACATCATTGGTCATGAAAATGTGGAGGAGCAAAATGAAGTTATCAGTAAGTGATGAGGCAAAAAAGATCATTAATGTACACAGAGATGATGGTATGATACCAACTATTTGTTTAGAGCAAGGTGGATGCGCTGGCACCACATTAACGCTTAAAGTGATGCTCAAAACAAATGATTTATTAATCATTGACAATATTGCAATATCAAATGATGTAACAAAAATTACTAATGATATTATTATTGATGTAAAAGGCGGATTATGTAGAAATATTGTTGTCTTAAATAATGATGCAAAAATCAAATGCCGCTGCGGAAAATCTTTCCTTAAAAAGTAATATTGAATTCTTTTATTCCTAAAAATTAGTATTAGCCTGTGCACGGGAATATTTAAAACGCCCCAGCTTGACTCTTAAATAGCGAAGTCTACAATCAAAAGCAACTATTCATGAGTAGTGGAGGCAATAAACTCAGTTTTGAATGAGTAAAATGCATCATTTAAATCTGATCGCTTTTGTGCTTCTATAATAAAATCTTTAATACTTTTTGACTTGCTATCGATTTTGTCCAGCAACTCAATAGCACGCTTTATATCACCGTTTTCTAGACAATCTGCAATATCAACAATAATATCACTTTTATTCTTCTCAACAATTTTTTCATCCTTGCCATCCTTCTTTATACGTATTGCGCTCATAATCTTTTCCTTAATCACCCTTTTTTGCTTTTCCCAAAACGATTCATTCACAGTAACGCCAAACTCACTATCTGCAATCTTTTCAAATTCTTTTTTCAAATCATCAATTGATTTAACATTCTTATATTTACTTAGTTTTTTCCATGAATTGCATCTAATAACTTTATCTTTATTTTTATATTTTTCAAAAAGCAAAGAAAATGGTTGTTTCCTTTCTATAACTAGCGTTTCAAGATCCTTTAAAAATGCAATATCTTCATCATGCATTTTTTGCACTTTATTATTTTCACTCTTGTCATTAATTTTTAATTTTTGTTTAATTGTTTTAATATCATTTTGTATATCGTCTATTTTTGCATAAATATATGATAAATCATTCTTGTTATTAACATTTTCTTCTTGAATATTATTTAAATCAGTTTCAAGTTTTGCAATAAGTCCTCCAATAGATTTGATATTTGATTCATTTTCAACAATAGAGGTCTCTACTATAGATAATCTTTCCTCGTTTCTAAAAAAAATAACGCTCACAGACAAAATCATCACTATTGCAATTATTACACAACATAAAACAGCATGCTTGGTTTGGTTTTTACCTTTTAAAAAATTGGCAACATCCTGATCACTTATCTCGTTAAAGGCAAATCTCTCACTATCAGACATACAATAATTTTATTACACACCATATAAATACACTACACCATATAGGCGAGTTTTAAAAGACAAATCGGTATAAAACCATTTTTCTATATTATTGATACATCAACACATAAGTTTTTATTTATCTTACGTATAATACGTTTTGTTATAAATTTCATATTACTTCCTGGTAACACACCTTGCACATGCATAGGTTCTACCCATGATACAACATTGTTTGCAAATTCATCCAGTATTGCAACTTTTACACCATTTACAGCTACAATATAATTTTCTTTATTAAGAATATTGCCAGCAATAAGTATTTCTATGTTATTATTATCAACATTAAAACTATTAACTTGATATTTAACATCAAGTAATGGTAGATTGTTTGGTAAATTATTTGGTAATGTATAGACTCTTTTATCAAAAAAATTATTAATGTACTCATGATATACAAAATATGTGCCAACTAATGCAGCAATAAAGCCAAAATAATAATATGTGACATTTGGTGCAATTTTTTGTGTTCTATCCTGTTTTTCTTCTGCGCGAATTTTTAAATCTTCTAATTTTTCTACAATACCTTGACTATCTGCTTTAACAGGCAATGCATTTACTTTCTGTACAGAATAATATTTAAGCCACCACTTTTTTGCACAATGATAACAAATCAACCACCAGCCGCGCCCTAATTTTGGGTCTGTAGAAGGCTTTTCTAATGCCGTTTCTACTATATTATAGTGACAATTGCAATAAGGGCACCTAATATTCATAGATTAAATTTAACCACTAGCTACTGTTATGTTACCGCGCATGTAAAATATTAACGACCACTCAAAGCATTTATAGAAATTTTGTCAGATTATCTTACATGAACGGTAACGGAGTATTGATTTTTTTACAAAAAACATTAGAATGCTCACTCAACATTTGACAACATATTTTCCAATGTTGTAACACTTTCATAAAGATCAGTATAAGCTATATAAAACTCTATTAATTTACTGTCATTGTCGTTTAATTCTCTGTTATTACACTCACGCGACAATATGCTGCATACTTCATCACGCATATTAAGTATGTCATCAATAATCTTATCCCCATCATAAATAGTCTTATACACATCATACATCACATCAATTATCTCCCATTCATTAACATGTACATCTTTGCAATTAGCTAGAACAGTGATAGCTAGAACAGCAATACTACAGTTTGTTTTAAAATCATCAATAACATTTTTTAAATCATTTACTGCATCCTTGATAGTTTTAGTAGATATTTTTTCACAATTTAACCCAATAAGCTGTTGTCTAAATTGATCATATACATAATCTTGTTCCTCAAAATTAGCACCTTTACATGGCGCAACGTACACAACAGCACATACTATTATATAAAAAGAACGCATGCTCAACTCACAAAACACCTTTTAGAATACTATATTGCAATATTTGTACCATATCAAAACAAAAATCACTTAAACTGCATTTAAGCATGTTTTGTGTAACACTGTCCTTTCAATAATGTTAGTTTTATACCATTATACTCCTTTCTCCAAAATACGGAACTAGAACATCTGGAATTGCAATAGAACCGTTACTTTGTTGATAATTCTCCATAACAGCAATCAAGCATCTACCAACAGCCACACCAGACCCATTTAACGTAGCAGCGTAATACCTCTTTTGCCCATCGCTATACTTGATATTTATGCGTCTGGCTTGAAAACTACCACAACGTGAGCAGCTAGAAATCTCCCTGTACATATTTTGTCCAGACAACCACACCTCTATATCATACGTCTTTTCAGACGCAAACCCCATATCGCCAGTAGACAAACAAACAGTTCTGTACGGCAATCCCAACTTCTGCAAAACTCCTTCTGCACAAGACGTCATCCGTTCATGCTCTTCTTTTGCTTGGCTTGGCGTTGTAATACCAACTAATTCAACCTTCCCAAACTGGTGTTGCCGTATCATCCCTGCAGTATCACGCCCTGCACTTCCTGCTTCTGACCTAAAACAAGGTGTATAAGCAGTATATCTTAGCGGCAGTACAGCCTCATCCAAAACCTCATCTTTATGAATATTTGTCAAAGAGGCTTCCGCGGTCGGAATCAAATACATACCATCCGTTGTTTTAAACAAATCTTCTTCAAATTTTGGTAACTGCCCTACTCCAAACATACTTGTAGCATTAAGTAACAATGGAACATATACTTCTGTATACCCATTCTCTTTAGTATGTATATCCAACATAAATTGTGCCAAAGCTCTTTCCAGTTTAGCTAGCTTGGAAAATAGCAAAACAAAACGCGATCCAGCCATTTTTGCAGACCTTGCAAAATCCATCAAACCAAGCTTTGCGCCAAGTTCATGGTGTTGCAATGGCGCAAAGTCAAACTCGCGTGGTGTGCCCCATCTTCTAATCTCTACATTTGCACGCTCATCCATGCCTATCGGGCATTCCACATCGGGAATATTAGGTATCCCAAACATCATGGCATTAAACAAATTTTTTGCATTTTCAACATCATTTGTAATATTATCCAGCTGCTGTTTTATGGCAGAAACTTCCACAATAATTTGCGTTACATCCCCACCACTTGCTTTAATTTTTGCAATACTTTCACTCATTTTATTTCTTTGTTCTTGTAATTTTTGTTGTTGTGTTAATAAAGCACGGTAATTCGCATCTAAATTCAACAATTCATTCTCAATTGGTCGTTTATTCCTATTGACTAAAGCTGCATCCAACACACCAGGATTATTTTTAACAAAATCTAAATCAATCATTTTCTACTGTTTATCTTGCCATATATAAAAATTGTACTCTCTTCAAAAATACACAGCAACAACCATGTAAGACGTCATCCCACTCCTGTGTCACTAGCCACAAATTTTTCCACAATACATTTACTCATGTCTTTAACAAATTCACTATCCAGCATTGTAATGTTTTGTACCTCTTGCATTGTATTTTGCCGTACATCATCAGCAATTTTTTGCTGCTCCTGCACCAACATATCGACCTGTTTTTCCGTTTTTGTTGTTGCATCCAAACTAGCACAGCGCACAATACGCTCACACTCCTCTGCATTCCTTTTTTTTGCTGCAGCAATTATTGTCCCAACTTTTTCAATCTCCCCACGTACTCTTGCCGTCTGTGCCTTGCATTTGTGCATATACGAATCCCTGGTAGTAAAAACAGCATTCACTCTTGGAACCAAATACATCCTGCAAAACAGTAATATGGCGCTTAAACACAATACCAGCCAAAATATTTGCGATAACTCGCCCTGTGCAAACATCGCTACTTTCCAGTCAAAATCAGCATTGCAACTATAAACGCGAGTAACGCGATTGATTCTATCAGCGCGAAATACAACATCGCCTTTGAGTTAATCTCATCTTTTACCTCTGGATTACGAGCCATTGCATCCACAACAGCAGCAAACAACTTGCCAAGGCCCAAACCAACTCCAAAAAGCGCTATAACAGCAATACCAGCACCTATAAATCTAGCAGCTACAATATCCATACTCCCTCCTTTTTATTACAATTTGCTATGTCCTATAGTGCAAGATTCAGACAAATACTCGCACGATAAAACAACAAACACATAAGATTGTAACACACATACAACTAATTTAAAAATATCCAACAACACATCAATTATTATTGGCAAAATAGCAACAGAAGGAAAAGAAGTAGTTGATAATGTTACAGCAAATCCAGCGATAATTTTTAGCATAATGTGCCCAGAAAACATATTTGCAAATAACCTAATTCCAAGACTGATAGGCCTGAACAAGAACGACATCAACTCAATCACAACAAATAACGGCTTAATATATCCCGGTAGTTCACTTGGACAAAAGTGTTCAAAGTAATGAACTCCATAGTTAGCAACACCAATAATAATACTACAAATAAAAATAAGACATGCCATAGTAATAGTGACTATAAATTGACTTGTAAAAGAAAAGCCAAATGGAAAAACTCCAAATACGTTACCAAACGCAATAAACAGAAACAAAGTCAGTATGTAAGGGAAAAACGCGATACTTTGGTTTTTCAATTTTTGCCCAACAATAGATCCAATAAAATAAAACAATTTCTCAACAAAAAATTGTGCTTTTCTGGGTTTTACTTCCAGTTTACGTGTGCACAGCATCAATACGCATATAATAGCCGCAGTAACAATCAGCATCGCGCACGCAGAATTTGTTAACGATAAATCAATACCCAGTATCTTTATTGGCAATACAACATTAACGCTTTCTACAAGATCAGACATAGACAAGACACTGCCAATACACTATTATGCTACACAATTTCTTCTCCAACTACAACCTATATTAATTGTCTTGTAACTGTTTTGCAAATTGTTGAAACAACAACAGCTAATGGAACAGAAATAAAAACACCTGATATACCAAGTACTGATGTTGCTGCGCATATAGAAAACAGTATCCAAAATGGGTGTATTCCAACACGCCCACCTATAAGCTTTGGTGTAATAAAATTTGAATCAACAAATGGTATAACAACATATAACAAAACAATTGCAACATATTGCACAATATGCAAATCACTATGTAACCCAGATGCAACTGTAGTCAAACAAGCAAAAAATGGTCCAACAAATGGTACAAACGACATAATTCCAGAAATTACACCACATATAATATAAGTTTCTATTCCAATTATTTTTAAAAATACTGTATAAACTACTGATAAAATCAAACAAATTTGTAATTGTCCAGTCACATACATACCAAGATTTTTATTTATATTAATCATGCATTCATACCATACTCTGCTAGTATTTTTTTTCACAAAATTATTAATATACCTTTCAATACTCTTCCAATCTTTTAGCATGTAAAATGTTATAATTGGAGTCATAAATACAAATAAAATAGTATAAATAATTCCAACACCAGTATTAACAAAGTGTGACAAATATTTTGTTGTATCAAAATTTGCAGGATCAAGACATTTCTTGATAAACAATGTCATATCAAAATCTGCTTCTTGTATACCAAATACATTTGCAACTTTTTCTATTGCTGTATTTATTGTACTAGGTAAAGTTGACATAATATCAGGTAATTTATAAACAATCATTGTGACAGAATGCTTTATTAGTGGAGATAGAAAAAATACAAAAGATGCAACCAACGTAATCGCCAGTAATACAAAAATAGTTGCAGATATCCATGTAGAACATTTAAAAAACTTTGCAAAACTAATAACCGGTACATGCAGAGCATAAGCAAAAATACTACCAAGTAAAAAAGGTATTAATAAAGCGCCCATCGCATATAAAACTACTGCTATAATGCATACAAAAATTGTTAATAAGATCTTTTGTGTCATCGTATTGCTGTAAATATCCTTTCAAAGCGTATGGAAAAAGGAATTTTGAAAATCTCATAGATCTTACAGCTAAGAGAGAAAAATAGACACTCAGCCCTCCCCATAATGCGCTCTAATGGGACAAAACCGACCTTTTCCATCACTCTGCTATCTTGTGAATTATCCCTGTTATCGCCCATACAAAAATAGTGCCCACTAGGAACAACAAATGGTCCTACATTGTCCAAATGCGCCTGCCCAAATTGAAAAAATTTTAAAATCACATGTTTGTATCCATTTGGCAAAACCTCCTGATATTTTCTATACACAACGTATCTTCCATTATCACTTATTACATACTCTCCATCATCTATTACTTGTAATGGCTGATCATTAACATAAACAATTCCATTTTTAACTTGTACAGTATCGCCTGGTAACCCAATCACACGTTTAACGTAATTAACATCCCTGTCATTTGGATTACGGAAAACAACAACATCACCATATTTTGGTAAAGATCTCGCAAACAAACGGCCAGTTATTTTTGGTAAAGGAAAAGTAAAATTACCTATCCTAAAAGAATCATTTGAATATCCATAACAAAATTTATTAACAATCAAGAAATCACCTATCAAAAAAGTCGGAACCATAGATTCAGAAGGAATTTTAAATGGCTGAAATGCGACAAAATTAATACAAACTATTACAACTATTGTCATAACCCATTCTTTAGCGCTTTTGAGAATTCTCTCTTTATGATCTGAGTAATATGCAACGATACTGGAAACAAAGTTTAATAAAGCAGGCATCCAAGTTTTAAAAACACTGCAGCTAATGAGTATACTACATATACACAATATTTTTTTCAATACACTGTGTTAAAAAATATATAATGTCTGTTTATATAATTCAATACATATCATTATTGTATTGCTCATATGAATATTGCTTACAACCACTTTGTATTCTGGTAACATTTGAAATACAATCATCGCGTGATACATTAAAGATTTATTTAACCATGCGTATTGCCGTATTGTATGGTGGGTGGTCAGAAGAGCGTGAGATATCAATAGCCAGTGGGAATAATGTAGCAAAATGTTTAAAAGAACATGGGCACGACGTTACCCTAATTGATGTAAAAAAGAATTTAAAGGAATTTACAGATAATTTATATTCAATATCTCCAGATTACATATACAACGCCATGCATGGCACAGGAGCAGAAGATGGTGTTATACAGGGCGTGCTAGAAATGTACGGCAAACCATACTCAAACAGCGATGTTTTGGGATCTGCAATATCATTTTCAAAATCAGTTGCAAAAACACTTGTTGCTAGCGCTGGTGTAAAAGTTGCGAGTGGTATTACATTGCAAGAAAGAGAATTGTATACAACAAAAATGCCTATGTCACCTCCATTTGTAGTAAAACCTGATCAAAATGGATCTAGTATTGGTGTACACATCATACAAACAGAGCAAGATTTTGATAATTTAAAAAAAGAAAAGTGGAAACATGGTTCTCATATCATAATTGAGCAGTTTATAGATGGTGATGAATTTACTGTTGCTATGCATAACGGCAACATTATCGGACATGTAAAAATTGTACCAGCACACAAATTCTACGATTACAGTAGTAAATATGATACTGGAGGATCTATGCATATCAATGAGCAACTATCTGATACGTTGCAACAAAAATTGTACTTATACTCTAAAAAGGCGTACAAAGCATGCCGTTGTCAAGATTTAGTTAGAATTGATTTTAAAATTTGCGAAGAAAATGTGACATTCATAGAAATAAATACACAACCAGGCATGACAGCAACCTCTCTTGTCCCAGATATTGCAAAAAATAACGGAGTTGATTTATACAGTATACTAATTAGTGCTAGTAAAAGAGAAGTATAAGATTCATAATAAATTAACAATTTATTTCCCACCACATCGGGAAGGCCGGATTTGAACCGACGACATCTTGCACCCTAAGCAAGCGCGCTACCAGGCTGCGCCACTTCCCGCCCTGGTCGGGAAGAGCGGATTTGAACCGCCGACCTCCTGCTCCCGAAGCAGGCGCGCTACCAAGCTGCGCTACTTCCCGACTAAGCGATCACTATCATGATCTTACAGATGTTAGCACAATTTGAGTACATTTTGTAAAAAACGGATTATATTCGCGCATTTTATTTTTACAATGCCCAATAATATTTTAAGAATAAAATAATATCCAACTAAATGGAACACATACCAAAATTAAACATAAATAATGACAAATTTTTTAACCTATCCAACACAATTTACTACAAACAACCAAATCCAGACACCTGAACGGAACAACACACCCTATTGTATCACTCCCCATCGTTCAAACGAATTCTCAAACAATTCCATAGCTACCTTTCAAACCAACCCAACACATGTGCCATTTTCTCTTATTTCGTGTTCCGTCCACACTACCCCAAAATTGATCATAGCACCGCTCCCCCCAACCACTCATCAAACGCATGCAATCATACACTTCCAGTTTATCAACAACGTTTTTCCGTTCTTCCTTCCAAGTCACACCCAAATTTCCACAACTCTTTTCCAAGTAATCATACCTACCGCATACAGTGCTCACCAGCTCCACAACTTCACCAACTTTTTCTATTCCCATATTACTCTGTAACTCTTGTTGCAACTTCGTCATCGATTCCCTTATCTCCGATTTTTTCTGCTCAATAAAAGACCTTGTGCATTCCACACTTGCAAAGCTCATATTACACGTTATACAACAAACAATAGCCAATGTTGATACAACATTATTCATTTTTATTTGCTTAAAATACAATGCAGCACCATATTATTACTATAAATCCATAATGTCAATACTATTTTTATTCCTAAATTCTAACAAAATAATCATAAATAGTGTGTTAATACACGAACAGCAAACCAGTTTATGCTGCATCAAGTGCTCTCATAAATGTTAGCGTAATTCACACATGTTTTATAAAAATGCGCTGTATTATTATTTTCATTTTTCACAACGCAATAATATTTTAAGAGTAAAGTCAAAACTGGTGAATCTAGATAATAATCATAGTCAATCTCAATACAACCAGCTTAACTAATTTAGTTGATTTTTACCAACATATTAAAACTAAGTTCTACAAAATACTAAATATAAAACACACAATACTATAACGCAACTTTTTTATTATTTAACGTATTCTTCCACATCATCCCTTTTATCCATCTTGAAACATTTCCTCAAACAATTTTTTCGCAACAAAAACCCCGTTATAACACGTACGCAATTCCCTTTTAGAAACATTCCAAACACTCAACCCACCGCTTTTACATTTTTTGTATTCATCCAAACACATAACGCACACCTTCTCCAACTCACCCAACAAACGTACACAATCATGCACATCATCCTTGTTAACATCTTCCGCTAATTCTTCTCTTATTTTTCGCCAATTTGTGTGCACAATCCCCACTCTCGCTATAACATTACTTACCCTCTCAAGACCACCCCCCATTACCATCTCCATATATAAACCCATCCTTTCTTTCATTTTTTCTTTGTCTTCAACCCGCTTTACCCAATCACCCCCATCTTGTCCAGCACATACAGCACCCTGTAGCTCATGCTTCAATTTACCAAATGAATCTCTAAAAATTTGTCTACTCTCCTCAGAATTCACAGCATCGTCACTTGCAAAACCCACACCGCAAACTGCACAATAAACAGTAGCCAGCGT